>CAYYGO010000056.1:0-23613 GCA_964471635.1 uncultured Hyphomicrobium sp. | reverse complement strand
ACGCGCTCGACCACGTGCTGTTCGCAGGTCCGCCGGGTCTCGGCAAGACGACGCTCGCGCAGATCATGGCGAAGGAGATGGGGGTCGGCTTCCGCGCGACCTCGGGGCCCGTCATCTCGAAGGCCGGCGATCTCGCCGCCCTCTTGACCAATCTCGAGGAGCGCGACGTCCTGTTCATCGACGAGATCCACCGCCTCAATCCAGCGATCGAGGAGATCCTCTATCCGGCGATGGAGGACTACCAGCTCGACCTCATCATCGGCGAGGGACCGGCGGCCCGCTCGGTGCGCATCGACCTCGCCAAGTTCACGCTCGTCGGTGCGACCACCAGGGCGGGGCTCCTGACCAATCCGCTGCGCGACCGCTTCGGCATCCCGATCCGGCTCAATTTCTACACGATCGACGAATTGCAGAGCGTCGTGACGCGCGGCGCACGGGTGCTCGGCGCGCCGATGGTGCCCGAGGGTGCGCGCGAGATCGCGCGGCGCTCGCGCGGGACGCCGCGCATCGCAGGACGGCTGTTGCGGCGGGTGCGCGATTTCGCCGCCGTCGCGGGTGCACCGGTCATCGACGCCGAGGTCGCGGACCGCGCGCTGCGAATGCTCGAGGTCGACAACGAGGGTCTCGACGCGCTCGATCACCGCTATCTCGATTGCATCGCTCGGACCTACGACGGCGGCCCGGTCGGCATCGAGACGCTGGCTGCGGCGCTATCCGAGCCGCGCGACGCGCTCGAGGAGATCGTCGAGCCGTACCTCTTGCAGCAGGGCTTCATCGGTCGCACGCCGCGCGGGCGCGTCCTCACGCTCAAGGCCTATCGCCACATCGGCCTCTCGGGCCCCTCGCGCGGCGCCGTTCCGGAGTTGCCGATGTTCGACGATGGGGGCGATGGCGATGGCACGGCGGGCTGAGCGGCGACGTTGCCGCAGCAGCGTGGCTTGAGGAGATGGCACCGGTGATCACGCGGCGCAGGCTCATCAGGGGCGCGGCCGGCATTGCACTTTCGGGCTTCGCTACCGGCGCTTACGCCATGGTCGAGCCGTTTCGCACCACCGTGACGCGCTATCGCATCAGGCCGCCCCGGTGGCCCGCCGGCCTCGACCTGAGGCTGGCTCTTGTGGCCGACGTGCATGCGGTCGAGCCGTGGATGGGCGAGGAGCGGCTCGAGGAGATCGTGGCAGAGACCAACGCGCTCGGTGCCGACGCGATCATGCTGCTCGGCGACTATGTCGTGGGTCATCGGCTCGGCCGCTGGGGGCAGCCGGTCCCCAACATCGTATGGGCCTCGGCCTTGGCGCGCCTCAAGGCGCCATTCGGCGTGCATGCCGTGCTCGGCAATCACGACTGGTGGGACGAGCGCGAGGTGCAGATGCGCCGCAAGGGCCCGACAGCGGCCGGTCGGGCGCTCGAGGCGGCTGGCGTTCCGGTCTACGAGAACCAGGCCGTGCGGCTCATAAAGAACGGCCGGACGTTCTGGATCGCCGGCCTTGGCGACCAGTGGGCGTTCTGGCCGCGACCCGAGGACTACCAGCGGTTCGTGGCCGGTGGGCGCACGGCCTACGGCGGCGTGCACGACCTTCCCGCAACGCTCGGCGCCGTCCCCGACGACGACGCGCCCGTGATCCTGATGGCGCACGAGCCTGACATCTTCGCCGAAGTGCCCGATCGCGTCGCGCTGACGGTCAGCGGACACACCCACGGCGGCCAGGTGAGGCTCGCGGGCTTTGCCCCCTACGTGCCGTCGAAGTTCGGACGCCGCTATACCTATGGCCATATCGTCGAGAACGGCCGCCACCTGGTGGTCTCGGCGGGACTAGGCTGTTCGGGCGTGCCGCTGCGCTTCGGCTCGCCGCCCGAGATCGTCGTCGTGGATATCGGATAGGTGGCGCGCCGACGACGCTCCATCCAAGCGGGCGCCGTCGTGACACGATCGGGACGGCGCTGTGTTCGATGTCCGCGAGTGCAAGGACCACGCATTCGTGCATTGCGTTTGATGCAATGATCGGGTGTCAATGTCCGGTGGTTTCTGGGCTGGCGCCTCCGCGGCGACCCGAGGTATTGGGCCTGGAAGCCGAGGGCGGTCCACGTACCCCATCTCGCCCGTCACTCTCACCCACACCAGCAAAGCACGGGCTACATGTTTCCACTGTCGGCGCTTCTCAACCGCATGATCAAAACCGGCACGCTCACCGTAAGCGATGCCGGCGGAGGCGTACACACCTTCGGCGGCAGGAACCCAGGCCCCGCCGTAACGATGAAGCTATCCGATCCCGGCCTCTATCGATCCCTCGTGTTCAACACCGAGCTTGCCGCCGGCGAGGCCTATATGGACGGCACGCTGACGTTTCCAGGATCGAGCTTGCGCGCGTTTCTCGAATTGATGTCGATCAACCGAAACGACCGCCCCCCGACGCCTATTCAGCGCGCCGTCGGCACGGCCGCAAAATCGCTCAAGCGTTTCCAGCAATCCAACCCCATCGGCCGCGCACAGAAGAATATCGCCCACCACTACGACATCGGCAACGCGCTCTACCGATTGTTCCTCGACGAGGGGTTGTTCTATTCCTGCGCCTATTTCGAGAATGACGACGACACCCTAGAGGCGGCTCAAAGGGCCAAGTGCCGGCTGATTGCCGCGAAGCTCGGTCTGAGGCCTGGCCAGAAGGTTCTCGATATCGGCAGCGGCTGGGGCGGCCTTGCCATCTATCTGGCTCAGATGGAGGACGTCGAGGTTCTGGGTGTGACACTCTCGAAAGAGCAGCACGCGCTTGCCGAGGAGCGCGCGCGCCGGGCCGGTGTCTCCGACCGCGTCAAATTCAAGCTCCAGGACTACCGCGAGCTCGATCGGAAGTTCGACCGCCTGGTGTCGGTCGGCATGTTCGAGCATGTCGGGGTGCCGCGCTACAACGAGTTCTTCCAACACGTCAACAAGCTGATGCCCGACGACGGCGTCATGCTCCTGCATTCGATCGGCCACATGAGCCCGCCGTCCACGGCCAGCCCGTGGCTGCGCAAATACATCTTCCCCGGCGCCTACTCGCCGGCTCTCTCGGAAGTGTTTCCTGCCGTCGAGCGAAATCGCCTTTGGGTAACCGATTGCGAGTTTCTCCGGCTTCATTACGCCATGACGTTGCAGCATTGGCACGCCCGCTTCGACAAACACCGCGCCGAAATCCAGACGATGTACGACGAACGCTTCTGCCGCATGTGGGAGTTCTATCTCATCAGCGCCGAAATGATGTTTCGCACCGGCGCCCAGGAGGTCTTTCACCTCCAGCTTTCCCGCAAACGCGACGCATCACCCATCCGCCGCGACTATATGGTCGACGTGCAACGCGAGCTAAAACAGCGGGAAGTCGAGCGCCTTCCCAAGCTTCCCGTGAAAGCTTAGACGGCGCCTCTCGCCCTGGCCGACAACGAAGAACCGGGAAGGTCGCGCATCGCCTGCCGGGCGTGCGTCTCGTAACCGCGGCCGGTCGCTCTCATCGCGGCCCGCGCCCGCCCGTCCGCTTTACGCCCGCGCCCAATCCGGCTAAACGCCCGGCTATGACCAGTCAGACATGGCCCGACCTCGCGGGCCGCATCGTCGAGGACGCCGACGGCCGCCGCCACGTGCTGCCGGTCCGCGTCTATTTCGAGGACACCGACTTCGCGCAGGTGGTCTATCACGCCTCCTATGTGCGCTGGTGCGAGCGCGGACGGTCCGACTTCCTGAGGCTGCTTGGCAGCGACGCCCGCCGCCTCATCGACGGCTCGGAGAGCGTCGAGCCCGCCGCGTTCGTGGTGCGGCGGATGACCATGGATTTCTACCGCCCCGGCCGCATCGACGACGTGCTCGAAGTGGTCACGCGAGTGAAGGATCTGGGCGGAGCGTCGGTGACGTTGACGCAGACCGTGCAACGCGACGAACAGCGCTTGTTCGAGGCCGAGGTGGTGGTGGTGCTGGTGGCGGTCTCCGGCAAACCGCTCAGGCTGTCGTCGGCGATCCGGGCGGCGTTCGGGGCCGAAGCAGGCGGGTCCGCGGCATAGCAATGGGCGTGCGCGGCGGTTGAGGGTTCGCGCCACTCGGCGAGGTCGATGGAGTTCGCCGCATCGTCTCCGAGATCGGGTCTGAGCGCGAGTGGACTGCCGGGATCCGAGCGCGCTGTCGCCGATGATCCAACCCGAGCGCGCCCCCTCCGCTTTAGCCCACCGCCAGCGCGGAAGCCTCGTCGAGCCGCCGCAGCGAGACATCCGATGCGCGAACCTTGATTGCGTGCTGCGCAGGCACGAGGCTCCAGCCGTCGCGCAGGCCGTCGAGCGGCTCCGACACCAGGAGCATGCCACCGCCGCCCGGAAGCGCGCGGGTATAGAGCGTTGGCGGCTCGCCGTCGCTGGCGTAGCGGACCGCGTGCACCTCGTCGCCCCGCGTGAACGCCGCTGTGATGCGGAACGGCTCGTCTATGCCGGCCGCTCGCATGTGCCGCTCGACGGTCGCCAGCGACCGCTCGAGGGCCGCGTCGGGCTCCTGATCGAGGCCGTTGGCCAGCATCATGAGAAAGATGAGCTCGCTGTCGGTGGTACCGATGCGGTGGTCGAACAGGTGGTCGGGGATCTCGTGCTCGAGACGGCGCTTCACGCGCGGATAGCTTCCGATCTGTCCGTTGTGCATGAACAGCCACCGTCCGACCGAGAATGGATGGCAGTTGGCGCGGGTCGAGGAGGTGCCGGTCGAAGCGCGGACATGGGTGAAGAACAGGCGCGAGCGGATCTGATGGGAGATGGATAGAAGGTTCTCGTCGCTCCAGGCCGGGCGGATGTCGCGGAAGATGCCGGGCCGCTCGCGCTCGCCGTACCAGCCGATACCGAAGCCGTCGCCGTTGACGTCGGTGCGGGATTCGCGGGCGTGGTGGCTCTGCGCGACCAGCGACTGGCGCGGCAGCGATACGAAGTCCTCGAGGAAGACGGGCTCACCAACGTAGGCGATCCAGCGGCACATCTCTTGTCCCCCGTTTGAAATGACGGCGACGCTGCCGGACAATTGTGACAACAAAGGTGACGCCGGGCTTGCGGCAGTGTCGGGGGAGGCGGTCCCCGACTGTGGACATCGGATTGTTGCCGGCCGATGATAACCGGAAACGGACGGTGTGGCCGTCGCCATGCGATCCCGCCGGCCAGGTGGCAGCGGGGGGCGGCGGGGCAGGGCGATGCGTCCAGCTTGGGGGCAAGCGATGACGAGCGACAACCAGGAAGGGCGCCCGGCGGCAGCGGTCGATCCCGACATAAGGGATGCGGTCGAAGGGTATCAGCGGTTCCGGATGCAATGGGAGCGCGACCGCGCTTTCTATAGGGGGCTCGCGACGCGGAGACAGAAGCCTCGTCTGCTCTGGATCGGCTGCTCCGACAGCCGTGTCGTGCCGGCTCAGATCACCAACGCCGACCCCGGCGAGCTGTTCGAAATCCGCAACATCGCCAACTGCGTGCCGCCTGCCGGCGCCCCCGATGACGCGGTCGGCGCGGCGATCGAGTATGCTCTGGGCCACCTCGGCGTCGACGACATCGTCGTGTGCGGACACACGGGCTGCGGCGGCGTCCAGGCGCTGCTCGAGCCCATTCCGCCAGACCGCGAGGCCCATCTCGGGCGATGGGTCGAGCTGACGCGACCGGCACATCTTCTGATGGACGCTGCGCGGGTCCCGGTGGAGTTGCGCCTGACCGAGACGGTGAAAGCGCACGTCCAATTCCAGATCGACAATCTGATGACCTACGAGATTGTGCGGCGGGGCGTCGAGGAGGGGCGTGTCGGCGTGCACGGCTGGATTTACGACATGGAGCATGGGGCAATCCTGGCCTACGATCCCGAGCAAGGCGGGTGGCGCGGGCTCGAGGAGGTGCATGGCGGAGCTGCGTGACCTCCCTGGGCGGAGCTTTGCCCGGCCCTGCTGCTGGCGAGTGAATGCTTGCGTTTCGGGCAGAGCAACGGGTGCTGCGCGCTGGTCGAGAGCCCTCAATTGGTCATATTGCGCGGCAACATGCCAGCTTGGTGGCGGCGGCGGATCGGGGCACCTCTGCTCTCTATGACGATATGGCGGGCGGGCGCGGGGGCGCGCCGGTCCGATCCATGGCGACCGCTGATCTCGATGCCAGGCCGTGGCGCGAGCCCGGACGGACGTCGCGGGGGAGCGGGTTGGGCATCGCGCAGTGCGCGGCGGGGGGCGTCGCGCTGCTGCCGGGTGGCTCGCCTCATCTCGGACCCGCCTCAACTCAAGTCGCGCGGAGCACGGACGGACACATGAACCCCACGGATCTCTTGAAGGGCACGCTCGACCCGGCACACGCGGGCGGCGTCTCGTTCGTCGAGCTGTTTCTGCAGTCCTCGCCGGTCGTGAAGGCAGTCATGATCGGGCTTCTGCTCGCCTCGGTCTGGTCGTGGGCGATCATCGTCGAAAAGCTGTTCGCGTTTCGCCGCGCGCGGATCGAATCGGATCGCTTCGAGCAGATGTTCTGGTCCGGGCAATCGCTCGACGAGCTTTACACGAACCTGTCACGCGGCCGCACCATCACCATGTCTGCCCTGTTCGTTGCGGCGATGCGCGAATGGAAGCGCTCCGTCGAGGGCAACATCCGCGCGCTGGGCGGCATTCAGATGCGCGTCGAGAAGGTGATGGACGTGACAATCGCGCGCGAGATGGAGCGCCTGGATCGCCGATTGCTGTTTTTAGCCACTGTCGGCTCGACCGCGCCGTTCGTCGGGCTGTTCGGCACGGTGTGGGGCATCATGACGAGCTTCCAGGCCATCGCCGTCTCGAAGAACACAAATCTGGCGGTCGTGGCCCCCGGCATCGCGGAGGCGCTGTTCGCGACGGCACTGGGTCTGCTCGCTGCGATCCCTGCCGTGGTCTTCTACAACAAGTTCCAGGCCGATTCGGCGCATATATCGGGCCGTCTTGAGACGTTCGCGGACGAGTTCTCCGCAATCGTGTCGCGTCAGATCGACGTTCGGAGCTGACCGGTCGCTGGGGGGCACTGCACGGGCTGCAGCCGGGTTCGGCGGCGGCCGTTTCGAGCCGAGGCGAACGGCCCCGTTGATTGTGCGAGTGACGCACGGACCGCAAGATCGGTGCGACACCCGCAGACGACCGTGACACACCTCGCGTCGACGAAACCAACTCGGCCAGCAAGGAAGCCGCCGCATGGGCGCCAGCATCAAGTCGAACAATGGCGGGGGCGGGCGCAGGCGCCGCGGTCGGCGCAGTGCACCGATGAGCGAGATCAACGTGACACCGTTCGTCGACGTCATGCTGGTGCTTCTCATCATCTTCATGGTCGCCGCGCCCTTGCTGCAGGTGGGCGTGCCAATCGAATTGCCGCAATCGAAGGGCAAGCAGCTCGAGCAGCCCAAGCAGGAGCCGCTCGCGATCTCGGTCAAGGCCAACGGCGAAGTCTATATCGGCGAGACCGCAGTGAAGCTCGAGGAACTGGCGGCGAAGCTGAAGGCGATCGCGCAGAACCGCAAGGGCGACGAGGAGCCGATCTACGTGCGCGGCGACAAAGGCACGACCTATGGTGTCGTCATGAAGGTGATGGGGCGCATCAGCGCCGGAGGGTTCAAGAAGGTTTCCCTCGTCACCGAGGTCGAGGACGGAGGCTGAGGCGCCGTGCCGCTGGGACTGGCCATCTCTTTTCTCTTGCACTTCGGGATCCTGGCATGGGCCGTTCTCACCATCCAGTCGACCCCGGAACTCAGCACGCCCGATGCGACGCCGATCTCCGTCGCGATCGTGACGCCGTCCGAGTTCACGCGCCTGCGCCAGGGCGACGAGAACACGAAGCAGCTCGAGGCCAAGCCGAGCGATACGCCGAACCCCGACGTGTCGAAGCAGGAGGCACCGAAGCCCAAGCCGCCGACGGCGCCGCCTCCGCCCGCCGCCGAGCCGCCGCCCGAGCCTGCCAAGCCCGAGCCTGCCAAGCCGGAACCGGCAAAGACGGAGCCGGCCAGGCCCGAGCCCGCCAAGCCCGAGCCGCCGAAAACCGATCCCATCGCCGACAAGATGGCGGCCCTCGCCAACGAGCCGCCGCCACCCGAGCCGGCGCCCGGTCCGACGCCCGAGGAGAAGCAGGCGCTCGAGGAGAAGCTCAAGGCCGAGCAGAGGAAGGCCGAGGAGGCCCGGCGTGCCGAGGAGAAGCGCAAGGCCGACGAGCGGAAGAAGCTCGAGGAGCAGAAGAAGAAGGAGCAGGAGCGCAAGCTTGCCGAGGCGCGAAAGAAGGCCGAGGACGCCAAGAAAAAGCAGTTCGACGCCGACCGCATCGCCGCTCTTATCGACAAGACGCCGGACAAGCGGGGTGCGCCTGCCGCCGCGGCTGCGACGCCCAATCCCGCTGCCAAGTCGAGCGGACCGACCGCCGGTACCAAGGACGGGCGCGACACGGTGCTTTCGGCAACGGAGGAGCGGCTCTTGAACAACATGCTCAACCAGGCGCTGACGCCGTGCTCGCGCATGCCGGGCGGCGGCGGCGGGATCGACACGCCCGACGTGATGGTATCGTTCCGGCTCAGGCCCGATGGCACGCTCGACGGCGAGCCGTCGGTGCTGAACCCGCAGAGCACACCGCTGTTCCGGATTGCGGCCGAGGCCTCGGTTCGCGCGGTGAAGGAGTGTCAGCCCTACCGGCTGCCGCCCGACCTCTACAATGCGTGGCGGACGGTCGAATGGAAGTTTCCATGGGCCAAGATCCTCGGTCTGCGCTAAGCCCTCGGCAGGAGGGCGGTGGCCACGGCGCGCGGGGTGCACCGTTCGCTATTGACACTCGGCGGCCAAAGTTGCGCCCCATACCGTTATCGCCAGTGCGAGACCGAGCGACGATGAGATCCATGACAGTGACGTGCCCCACCCTATCCTTCACGCGCGCCCTGGCTGCGGTGCTGGCCTTGTGGTTGGCGGTACTGCCGGCCAGTGCTCAACGTGCGAGGCCTGACGATGCCTACCGGCCGCCGGCTGGCGATCAGGGCAGCGGCGGCCTGGATGGCCAGCTTCGCGCCCAGCAGGGCCTCGCCCCACCTGCGGCACCGCGTGGTCAACCCGGTGCGCCTCAGTCCGCCGGCGCGGCTGCATCCGGGGGCTCTTCGGGCGGTACGTTGCGGGGCGCGCAGAGCGAAGGCAACCTCGCGCCGATCCCGATCGCAGTTCCGCTCTTTCTCGGTGACGATCCGAAGCTCGCAGGCGACATCGCCAATGTCGTCCTCGGGGATCTCGAGCGCTCGGGGCTCTTCCAGCCGCTCGACCGCGCTTCGTTTCTCGAGCAGATCCGCGACGTCAACGCACCACCGCGGTTCCCCGACTGGCGGGCCGTCCGTGCCGATGCGCTGGTCGTGGGCCGCGTCTCGCGCTCGCCCGACGGGCGGCTTGCCGCCGAGTTCCGCCTCTGGGACGTCTCTTCGGGCAAGCAACTCGCCGGGCAGCGTTTTGCTGCGGTGGCCCAGAACTGGCGCCGCATCGGTCATCTGATCGCCGATCAGGTCTACGAGCGGCTTACGGGCGAGAAGGGCTATTTCGACACGCGCGTCGTCTACGTCGACGAGACGGGGCCGAAGGAGCGTCGGGTCAAGCGGCTCGCGATCATGGACCAGGACGGCGCCAACGTCCGCCTGCTGTCGCAGGGCCAGGAGCTGGTGTTGACGCCGCGCTTCAGCCCGACGTCGCAGGAGATCACCTTCATGTCCTACACGCGCGACCAGCCACGCGTGTTCCTGATGAACCTCGAGACCGGCCAGCGCGAGATCGTCGGCGATTTTCCCGGCATGACGTTTGCGCCCCGCTTCTCTCCCGACGGTCAGCGCATCGTCATGAGCCTGCAGGACGGCGGCGATTCCTCGATCTACGAACTCGACCTGCGATCGCGCCAGACCCGCCGGCTGACCCAATCGAACGCGATCGACACCGGTCCCTGCTACGCTCCAGACGGCCGCCAGATCGTGTTCGAGAGCGACCGCGACGGCACTCAGCAGCTCTACGTGATGAACGCCGATGGCTCGGGCGTCCGCCGGATCAGCAGCGGCGACGGCCGCTACTCGACACCCGTCTGGTCGCCGCGCGGCGACTACATCGCATTTACAAAGCAACTCGGCGGCCGGTTTCTGATCGGCGTGATGCGTCCCGACGGCACTGGCGAGCGCATTCTGACCGAGGGCTATCACAACGAAGGCCCCACCTGGGCACCCAACGGCCGTGTCTTGATGTTCTTCCGCGAGGGCCAGGGCGCGGGTGGCGGGCCGCGCATTCATTCGGTCGATCTGACGGGCTACAACGAGCGACTCGTGCAGACGCCGTCCTATGCGTCCGACCCGGCCTGGTCGCCGGTGTTGAACTGATCCCGGTATGCCCTACCTGAGGATAACTCAAGGGCCGGGGCCTCGGCGCCTCGGTCGTCGCTTGCAAGGCGGAGCATTAAACTTATCATATACAGCAACTTAAGGTGCGCTCATCTACCTGCTTCAATTGCGATGACCGCTTTGCCGCAACGTGGCATTTTCGCATCTGCACCCTTCCAAAACAGTGGGATAGGCGCCTGCCAGCTTGATCCTGTCGGCGGCAACCGGTACCCCAGTAATTGGCTAGTGCCGATCAAGTATCAGGAGATTGACCATGCAGGGTGTGAAGGGGCTGATCATTCTTTCGGCGGTTGTGGCGGCCGTTGCTCTTGGAGCGTGCCGTCGCGAAGTTCCGCATGAGCCGATGAAGCTCGGCGCCGACGTGCCTGCCGCTGCGAAGGTGGCTCGCTAACGTACGGCCCAATAGCCAAGAACAGCAAACTGGAGAATTGACAATGAAGGGCGCTCTTATCGTCGCCACGATCGTCGCGGCTGTTGCTCTTGGCGCGTGCCGCAAAGAGGTTCCCCATGCTCCGATGAAGCTCGGCGCTGAGGTTCCGGCGGCTGCTCAGGCAGCCCGCTAAGGCGGGTGTCTGGCTTCGGGTGCGCAAGCGCCTGATCCAAGAACTGCATCAGACCGGTTGGTGTCCGCTCAGCGGTTCCAACCGGTCTTTTGTTTTTCCGCAGCGTTGCCTCGGCTCTCCGCCCCGCACTTCGGAGGCGCGGCAGATCCGGCTGTTCGAGGTCGGGGGGGGGCGGACTGCGCCGCTTCTACACCTCCTTCCGGCAGTGTTCTGCTAGAGGCTGAAGTGTAGACATGCTGCCATGGAGGGCCTTGCCTGGCGCCGACCCGTCTGGTTTGACGCCATGGGCAAGGCGGAACAGCCGGACGATCTAGACAGCGCGCCGCGCGGTGTCGGCTGGCTCGCCCGGTCTGACCGTTCGGGATTGCGGCCTCCGATTTCGGCTGAGCCTTGCGGGCCGGGTCGGCCGCACGGGCATGCGGTTCTGTTAGGCAGCGACAATCGGCATGTGGGCGAGCGGTTGGTCAGACTTTCTTCCACCCCGCCGACTCGGCCACATTTTCGCGCGATGGGCACGTTACGACCGATTTCTGGAATTGATCTTGCGGCAGTTCGCCCACGCGGCGCTCCGTATGCGAAGCGAAAGGACCACAGGATGTCTGCAACGGCGAACCTCGGGCGCGCGGCGCGGCTGGCGTTGATGCTTGCGGCGGCTTTGACGGTGTCGGCCTGCGCCAACAAGGACCTCCAGCCCGATAGTGCCGAGCTGAATGGCGGCCGCGGCGGCAAGGGCGGACCGGTGACGCCGGGCACGCAGCGCGACTTTACGGTCAACGTCGGCGACCTCGTCTATTTCTCGTCCGACAGCAGCGATCTCACACCCGAGGCGCAGGCGACACTGCGCAAGCAGGCGCAGTGGCTGCAGCAGTATCCCCAGTTCACTATCACCGTCGAAGGTCATGCCGACGAGCGTGGAACGCGCGAGTACAACATCGCGCTGGGTGCTCGCCGCGCGACGGCGGTTCGCACGTTCCTTGCGCAGAACGGCGTCAACGCCGCGCGCCTGCGCACCATCTCCTATGGTAAGGAGCGCCCGGTCGCAGTCTGCAACGACATCTCGTGCTGGTCGCAGAATCGGCGCGCACAGACGGTGCTGAACAGCCGCGCCAGCACCTGATGGTCGAGCTCGCAGACCCGGTCTGAGCGGCACTCAACGCCGTGCTCACGTAGTGTGTGGTCCGTGGTCGGATGCATCGTCGGCGCGACTCCCGATCCGGAATAGGCGTGACCGGGTTGTGTTACCGTCCGATACGAGCGTGCCTGTTCAGGCCGAGCGGCCAGACGGCCGGACCTTCGACAGCGTAACCCGCTGCCACTGAGGCCCTACGCCAGCGGAGCGGCAATAGCGCCGGTTTGGCGACAGTACCGCGTCTGGACGCGCGCAGGCGGCCGCGCGGCCTTTGCGGCATACTTCGGCCCCAATGGCCCCGCAGGAGTAATCATCCGGAATCCAGGGACCATGGCCGATCGACGAGGCCCCAGGATGCAGTTCCCGGGGAATGCCGTTCGGGAGCCAGTGGCCTCGGACCGGGTGAGGTTGGCGGGTACCCTATGAAGCGTTCGCGAACTTTCGGGACTTGCGCGGCGATCCGGTCGTCCTGCGGACCTGCTTCCTTGGCGCGTCTGCTGCCCATACTGGTCGCACTTCCGTTCGCATTCCTTGCCGACACGCGCCCCGTCGACGCCCAGTCGGCGCCTTTGCCGCCGCCCGCGCTCTCATCTGCTGGTCGCGCAGGTGCGGGCTCCGCGGGCACTGGCTCCGCGGGCACTGGCTCCACGGGCACCGGCGCCACGGGCACTGGCGCCGAGGGCCTCGAGCCGCGCGAACGGCTGATTGGCACCATGAGGACGCGCCCCCCGGCCACGCCAGAGGTTCTTGCGCCACCGAAGCCGGGCGCGCCGCCCCCACTCGATGCCCGCGCGCTCGACCTCGACTTCCGAACGTCGGCCGGCGACCGCATCTTCTTTTCCTCCGGGAGCGCCGAGCTTGGGGCGCGTGCGCGCGCCGTGGTCGCAGCGCAGGCCGAATGGCTCCGCCAGCAGCCCGCGACACGTGTGACCGTCGAAGGCCATGCCGACGACGGCCTTGGCGACGAGCAGAACGCGCGCATCGCGGCGGAGCGCGCGACGGCCGTGCGCGACCGGCTCGTGGCCGAGGGCGTCGACGAGCGGCGGATCCGGATCGTCGTCCGAGGTCGCACGGATCGCGTCGCGCCTTGCGCCGACGCCTCGTGCGCCGCTCACAACCGTCGCGCAGTCAGTATCGTCTGGCCCGAGCGTGGCGGCAGCAACCTCGGCAGGGTCGACGTCGGTCGTGGCAGCCGCGGCAGCATCGCGTCCGAACCTGGAGCGCAAGGCGGGGTTCAGCGTTGACATCGCAATGGGAAGCGTCGAAGCCTAACCATCCGGTTGCCGGCGAGATGTGCGCGGCGCAGTCTTGCCTGGGCGGTCGGCTGCATGAGGCAACGGCGGTGCGCCGGGAGGGCTATCGTCACCCGTGTCGCGAGGCTTGATCGAGGCCCGCGGCAGACGCTAACCGTTGGCGCGAACACGACACGAGCGGGAGATTGAGCGACGTGCGGCAGTCGAGGATTTTCGGCGCAAGGGCCGGGATGGTTACGGCCGGCACGAGGTACGGCAGGCGAGCGGCTTGTACGGGGGCCGTGCTCGTGGCAGTCGCCTTGGGCCTATCGAGCATTGGCGCCCTGGCCCAGTCGCCGTCCCCGGCCGCCGGAGGCGGTGCGGCTCGCCCTGCCGGGCAAACGCCCCCTGCCGCCGGGCAGGCGACAACCGGCAAGCGTACGACGAGCAAGGCACCCGCGGACAGCGCTGCGGCGGGCACGGTTTCGGCGTCGGGGGCGGACGCGGCGCTCCGCCAGCGCGTCGAGGCGCTCGAGGAGCAGCTCGTTGACATGCAGGTGGTGATTGGCACGCTCGAGTCGCTGGCCAAGTCCGGCGGCGGAGCTGCTGCCTCGGCTGCTCCGACATGGCGCAGCGGAGCCGCGGGTGGTGCCAGCGACGCAGCGCGCATCGACGGCATCGAGACGCAGATCCGCGCCCTCACCGCCGAGCTGCAACAGCTCTCGCAGCAGGTTCGGCAGGCCAACGGCGGCGGTACGCCGGTCCAAAGGCGGTCGATCGACGGAGCGGCACCGGCCCTTGGTGGCGGGTTCGGCTCGACAACGGTCACGGCAGGACGCGACGACGCGATCGGAGGGTTGTTGTCCGGACAGGCCGGCTCTGCACCACCGGCCGCGACGGACCCTGGCGCCGCCGACACGATCTCCGGCCGCCAGGCCACGGCGACACCGCCCGCCGCCGCGGCCAACGATCCGACCGCGAAGCAGCTCTACGAGGTCGCTTACGGCCACCTCCTGCAACAGGATTATGGTGCGGCGGAAGCAGCGTTCGACGACTTCCTGAAGCGCTTTCCCAACGACGGGCTCGCCGGCAACGCGCAGTATTGGCTCGGCGAGGCCTATTACGTTCGCGGCCAGTACAAGTCGGCCGCTGGTGCCTTCCTCAAGGGCTATCAGAGCTACATCAGGAGCGCCAAGGCACCCGACAGCCTGTTGAAGCTGGCCATGTCGCTCGACCGGCTCGGTCAGAGGGATGCGGCGTGCTCGTCGTTCGGCGAGCTCGTAGCCAAGTTCCCGAATGCACCTGCCCATTTGCGAAGCCGTGCGCAGAGCGAGCGGCAGCGCATCGGCTGCACGTGACGGCGCGTCCGAGGCCCAGCCGTTCGCCCGCCCGAGAGAGCGGGCCATGAGCACGACCGGGCTGGCGGACGGCGCAACACACGCGATCTCGGATGCGGAGGCGGCCGCCGCTTTCCGCCTCATCGAGCGCTATGCGGTCGTGGTCCTCGGCGTCTCCGGCGGTCCCGACAGCCTGGCCTTGTTGCTGCTCGCGGCCCGCTGGGCGGCAAAGCGCCGCCCCGAACCTCCGCTACCCGGATCGCCCCGGCTCGTCGCTTTGACGTTTGATCATCGCTTCCGCGCCGGCTCTGCCGCCGAGGCTATGGCGGTCGCAGATGTCGCACGCGAACTCGGCATAGTCCACGAGATCGCGGTCTGGCAGGGCGAGCGGCCCGCGCGAGGCCTGCAGGAAGCGGCGCGCGCCCGGCGGTATGCGGCGCTTGCAGATGTCGCGCGACGGGCCCTGGCAGAGGACGGTGCGTGCGGGCCTGCTGCTGTCGTCACGGCCCACTCGAGCGACGATCAGGCTGAAACGGTTGTGATGCATCTGGCGCGCGGGAGCGGTGTCGACGGGCTGGCCGGCATCCCCGAGCGGCGCCCGCTGGCCGATGGCGTCGACGTGGTCCGGCCGCTGCTCGGATTCTGCAAGGCGCGGCTCGAGGCAACGCTGACCGCCGCCGGCCTCGACTGGGCGCGCGACCCGAGCAATGCCGACCGTTCGTTCGAGCGGGTTCGGGTGCGCGAGGCGCTTGTCGCGCTCGGGCCGCTCGGCGTCGATCCGCTGCGGCTCGCGGAAAGCGCGCGCCGCGTGGCTCGGGCACGCGAGGCGCTGGGGATCGCCACGGAGGAGCTTGCTGCCGGCGCGCTCCGCTGCAACCGGGGTGCATTTGCCACGATTTTGCGCCGCCCGCTCGAGGCCGCGGCCTGCGAGATCAGGTTGCGGCTGTTGGCCGGCGTCATCGCCCGTTTTGGCGGCGCAACGCCTGCGCCGCGGCTCTCCGAGGTCGAGCGGCTCGAGGCGCGGCTGTCGGACAGAGCATTCCGCGGCGCAACGCTCGGCGGGGCGGCAGTGCGCCGTCAGGGTGACGCCATTGTCGTCTTTCGCGAGCCGGGCCGCCTCCGCGCACCCGAGCTGATCGTCCCTGCCAGAACCACCGTGGTCTGGGATGGCCGGTTCGAGATCCACAACGCCAGTGCAAGCGATCCGGTGGCGGTCGGCATTCGCGGCGCGGCCCGCCCGGCAGGTCCTAACGAGGATGATCCGTGGCTCGTCGAGGGGGCACCCGCTGCGGCGATCGAGGGGCTGCCGTGGGTGCGTAGTGTTGCGGGCGGGCCGGTTTTGTTGCGCTTGCACGACGAGACTGGGGCGGGGGGGGGCCGAGGTCGGGAGACGGCAGGCGCCAACGTGACCATCCGCTTCCTTCGCCCGTTGTTCACGATGGGCGGCTACTTTTCAGCGCCGTAAGGCATTTCGCGGCATGATGGCGACGCCTCGGATGGCGAACTGGAGCGATGTCGGCCGACACAACTTGGCAAAGGCCGGCACGAGGCCTATCTTGCGTTCTAATCGCGATCCGGCGCTTCAGGCGCGCGCCAGTCCATCCGCGGCATGCATCGACAGAGCCGCGCCAAGCAGGGCATGAAATGAACTCTAATCTTCAGAAGTTGCTGATCTGGGGTGGCATTCTGGTCCTCCTGGTCTTGCTGTTCAACGTCGTGAACAACCCGGCCCAGACCCGGCGCGGCACCGAGATCAGTTATTCGGAGTTCCTGAACCACGTCGATTCGGGTGCTATCAACGAGGCAACGCTGGCCGGCAACCGCATCTACGGAACGATGCGCGAGGGCGGCGGCACATTCTCCACATATGCTCCCGAGGATCCGGGGCTGGTGGAACGGCTGCGCAAGAAGGATATCAAGTTCAAAGCGCGCCCGTCCGACGAGGACGTGCCCTCGGTTCTGAGCGTGCTGCTCAACTGGTTCCCGATGCTGCTGCTGATCGGCGTCTGGGTGTTTTTCATGCGCCAGATGCAGTCGGGCTCCGGCCGTGCGATGGGCTTCGGCAAGTCCCGCGCGAAGCTGCTGACCGAGCGCCATGGGCGTGTCACCTTCGACGACGTCGCCGGCGTCGATGAGGCCAAGGGCGATCTTCAGGAGATCGTCGAGTTTCTGAAAGATCCGCAGAAATTCCAGCGTCTTGGCGGCCGCATTCCGCGGGGCTGCCTTCTCGTCGGCCCACCGGGCACCGGTAAGACGCTGATCGCACGCGCCGTTGCGGGCGAGGCCAATGTGCCCTTCTTCACAATCTCGGGCTCGGACTTCGTCGAGATGTTCGTCGGAGTCGGCGCAAGCCGCGTGCGCGACATGTTCGAGCAGGCGAAGAAGAACGCCCCCTGCATCATCTTCATCGACGAGATCGATGCCGTGGGCCGTCATCGCGGCGCCGGGCTCGGCGGCGGCAACGACGAGCGCGAGCAGACGCTGAACCAGCTGCTGGTCGAGATGGACGGCTTCGAGGCCAACGAGGGCATCATCATCATCGCGGCGACCAACCGCCCTGACGTGCTCGACCCTGCCCTGCTGCGTCCGGGCCGCTTCGATCGACAGATCATCGTGCCGAACCCCGACGTCGGCGGACGCGAGAAGATCCTCAAGGTCCACATGCGCAAGGTTCCCGTCGCCCCCGACGTCGATCCGCGCGTCATCGCGCGCGGCACGCCGGGTTTCTCGGGTGCCGACCTCGCCAACCTCGTCAACGAGGCGGCACTGCTCGCCGCGCGCCGCAACAAGCGGCTCGTGACGCAGTCCGAGTTCGAGGACGCCAAGGACAAGGTCATGATGGGCGCCGAGCGCAAGTCCATGGCCATGACCGAGGAGGAGAAGCTCGCGACCGCCTATCACGAGGCCGGCCACGCGATCGTCAACATCGTGGTGCCGGGCAACGATCCTCTGCACAAGGTGACGATCATCCCGCGCGGTCGCGCGCTGGGCGTCACGATGAGTCTGCCCGAGCGGGACAAGCTTTCCTATTCGAAGCAATGGTGCGAGGCGAAGATCGCCATGGCGTTCGGCGGCCGGGTGGCCGAGCAGATCGTCTACGGCCGTGAGCATCTCAACACGGGCGCATCGAGCGATATCACCCAGGCAACCAGTATCGCCAAGCGCATGGTCACCGAGTGGGGCATGAGCGAGAAGCTCGGTCCGCTGCTCTACAGCGAGAACCAGCAGGAGGTATTCCTCGGCCACGCCATTACGCAGCGCCAGAACATGAGCGAGGACACCGCGCGTCTGATCGACGAGGAGGTGCGGCGCATCGTGACGTCGGGCGAGGCGAAGGCCTGGGAGGTGCTGCTTGCCAACCGCAAGGAACTCGAGGCCGTTGCGCAGGCCTTGATGGAGTACGAGACGATCTCGGGCGAGGACTGCATGACGCTGATGCGCGGCGAGAAGATCGTGCGCCGCTCCGACGACGAGGGCGGCAAGGGTGCGCTCGGATCGGCCGTGCCGTCGGCGGGCCGTGCGAAGCCGCGCGAGGAGCCGGGCTCGGGCTCGGGTGGCATGGAGCCGGCGCCTCAGACCTAGCCAGGTTGTCTTGGCTGCGATAAGTGCACGGCCGCGGGTCGCTCCGCGGCCGTGCTCATTCCGGGGACGATCATCATATGCAGCGCTCGATCTACATGCGCCCGGTCGGCGCCTTTCCGACGCCGCGCGACGAGCCGAGGGGCGAGCATGCCCTCGAGAGCTGGCGCGGATTGCCCTTGGCCGGCAGTCGTCTGTCGTTCTCGGCCATCGAGATCGCCGAGCGGTTTGCAGCCGGCGAAGTGCGCCGGCAGATCGTGGCACTCGGCGACATGTTCGAGCGCGATTGGGCCCGCAACACCTTGGCGGCCTCGGACCTCATCGACGCGCTTTCGACGCCGCGCCCGCGCCTCGCCGGCCTGTCGCTCGATCGGCCGCGCATCATGGGCATCGTCAACGTGACGCCGGACAGTTTCTCGGACGGGGGCCGGCTCGGTTCGGTCGAGGCGGCCGTGTCGCACGCGCTGCATCTCGCCGACGCGGGCGCCGACATTCTCGACATCGGCGGCGAGAGCACGAGGCCCGGGTCGGACGCGGTGGCTCTGGACGAGGAGGTTAGCCGTGTCCTACCGGTCATCGAGCAGCTTCGCGCGCGCACCGACAAGCTGATATCGGTCGACACGCGCAAGGCTGAGGTGATGCGCCGTGCGGCAGCGGCGGGCGCCGACATCCTGAATGACGTCTCAGCTTTGACGCACGATCCGATGTCGATCGAGGTCGCCGCCGAAAGCGGTCTGCCGGTGATGCTCATGCACGCGCAGGGCGACCCGAAGACCATGAACGACGACCCGCAGTACGCCGACGTCGTGCTCGACGTGTTCGACTTCCTGGAGCGGCGGATCCGGGCGTGCGAGGCGGCCGGCATCCCGCGCGCCAAGATCGTCGCCGACCCGGGCATAGGCTTCGGCAAGCATTTGCATCACAACGTCGCTGTGATGGCCGGGCTGTCGCTGTTTCACGGTCTCGGCGTGCCGCTGCTGCTCGGCGCGAGCCGCAAGAAGATGATCGGCCAGCTGTGCGACGTGCCCGATCCGCGCGATCGCGTCCCGGGCTCGCTTGCAACGGTGCTGGCAGGTGCAGCGCAGGGCGTGCAGATCTTCCGCGTGCACGACGTTGCCGAGACGCGTCAGGCGCTTATGGTCTGGCTCGCGAGCGTCATGGGGTCGGAGACCGGCATCGACTGAGTTGCCGCTTCGCCAGCTCGGCCCGGAGGCAGCTGGCTAGGGCCGGCCGCCTGCGCGCTTTGCCCCGGCCGCGGTTGCAAAAACGTGCGGGGCTGCATCCTCGAGCGCTCCGCGGATCGCGCCCGCTTCGAAACGCCTGTCCGCGCCATCGAAGATGAACTCGGAGACGAGCCGCGCGAGGAGATCGGCCTCTGCGAGGATCGTGTGGGTCGTGGCCGTGGTCTCCTCGACCACCGCGGTGTTCTGTTGCGTCGCGCTGTCGAGCTGGCGCACGGCGATATTGATCTGCTGCAAACCGAGCGATTGGTCGTGAGTGCGCGTGGCGATGTCCGCGACAATGGTTGTCATGGACGCAACGTGCGCGGAGATGCGGCTCAGCGCGTTGCCGGCCTCGCCGACGAGCCGGACGCCTTCGACCACTTGCGCGCTCGACGATGAGATCAGCGACTTGATCTCGCGTGCGGCCTCGGCCGAGCGCTGGGCAAGCGCGCGGACCTCGGAGGCAACGACTGCAAAGCCCCGCCCCGCTTCGCCGGCCCGCGCCGCCTCGACGCCTGCGTTGAGAGCCAGAAGATTGGTCTGGAATGCGATCTCGTCGATGACGCCTATGATGCGGCCGATCTGGCGCGACGACTGCTCGATGCTCGACATCGCCTCGACGGCGTGGTGCACAACGACGCCGCTTCTATCCGCGTCGGCCTTGGCGGTGGTGACCACCGAGCGGGCATGGTCGGCGCTCTGAGCCGTCTTGGCGACCGTCGCGGTGATCTCGACGAGTGCGGCGGAGGTCTGTTCCAGGCTGGCAGCCTGATCCTCGGTGCGGCGGGCGAGATCGTCGGATGCACTGGACAGGTCCTGCGTGCCAGCGCGCAGCCTGACCGAGGTGCCGCCGAGCGTCGACAGCGCATCCTCAAGATGGGCAGCGGCGGCATTGAAATCGCGTTGAAGCTGTGCGTAGGCGTCCGGTAGATCGGCCGCCATGCGATAGGTCAGGTCCTTCTCGGCCAGTCGAGCGAGCGCCAGCCCGATCGTGCCCGCAACGACCGCGCGCTCCTCCGCGAGAGCGGCGGCCTTGGCCGCCTCCTCGCGCGCCTGCGCCTCCGATTTGGCCGCCTCTGCGTCGGCGCGCGCCTTGGCCTCGAACTCGCGCCGCGCCGTTTCGGACGCGTCGCCGTATACAGAGATGGCGAGATCCATGTCGAGCATTGCCGCCTTGACGAGGGCGGCAAGGGCTTCGCCGACATCGTTGGCGTCCGCGCGATGGCCGGAGCCGAACAGCGTCTTTTGTGGCCATTTGTCGGCCACAATGGCTTTGATCAGATGCTCGACGATCAGCGCATAGCCGCCGATGTACCAGCGTGGTGTCAAGCCGATGCGCGCGTGCGTCTGGCCGACGGTTCTGACGCGGGCGACGAACGCCTCGTCGAGCGCGCCCCCGCTGATTGCCGACCAGTGGGCGACCTGCGCGCTCTTGGCTCGGTCGTACATCGCCTCAGACTTGAACAAGCCGCGCAGCTCCGTCGTCTCACGTACGCGACTGTAGAAGCGCTCGAGTGCGTTTGGCAGCTCGCGGTCGATGGTCGACTTCAGATCGCGGAGCCGATCAGTCGAGCGATCATCGAGATCGAGGAACGCCTTGCGCTCGGCCAGCGAGAGGCCTTGCTCATGCGCCGCTGCCCGACTGTGCAGGAATGTCTCTCGATCTGGAACGGACATCGGCGCGGATCCCATTGCTCTAGTGTCGGAATGGTGTCCGGCCAAGCTTGCGCGGCGCTGACTTGACGTCAGGGAATACCGATTGCAACGCGCACCGACAAAAAGAGGTCGCACTATTGGGCGACGGTCTTCCGCCCGATGCTTCAGGAGGCTGCCGCACGCCGGTTGGCGATTCGCTGCTCGGCGGCTGCGACGATCGCCGCGCGCAGCTCTTCGGCCGAGGGCAGCACGCGGTCGACGGCCAGATGCTGAGCGTCGGCAAGAGCGACGAGGTGTTCCCTGTTCGTTATTTCCGCGAGCCGCTGCATGAGGCCGTCACGGCCCGAGCGGGTCAGCACCACCACCGCGCTGAAGGCGTAAGGATCGAACGGCGCAACCGCCGCTGCTACCGGCGAAACCGCCGCGGTGGTGGCAGGCACCATAGTCGGCTCGGGCGAGGTATTGGCAACCGATGCGGTCGCTGCTATCGGCGCACCCTCCGAAGCGTCGTCCCACACCACCACTCGCTTGATGCGCCGTGCGATGCGGGCGGCGATAGCGCCGGCCCGCACCGCATCGAGTTCGCTTTCGGCAGCCAGCGTCTCGACGAGAAACGCCTCGATCCGCTGCGCATCCGAGAGCTGTGTGGCGCGGCGCAGGTACTGCAAGATCGGGTCTGACACGGCCGCCCTCCTACTGTGCCGCCACCTTCTGATCCCGGTTCACGAGGAGTGGCTCGAGCTCCGCGTAAAGTCGCTTCAAGTCGCCCGTGGCGTCGCCGTACTTCTCGTCGATGCTCCGGCGCTGGCCGCCGACGAAGTCGAACGCGTTGGCGATGCCGTCGCGCATCGGAAGGCGTGTTGCCAGCATAGGATGCTTGAGCCCGATCTCCTCGATCAAGAGCTTGTCGCGGCCGTTGTCGCGGACGTAATTGGCGAGGCAGACGTAGCGGCGACTGTCGAACGGCATCGTGTCGAGCTCGTCCTGGGTGCGCTTGTCCTCGATGATGAGCGAGATGCGGTCGACGGCCAGCTCGGAAACATAGTCGGGCCGGAACGGCACCAGCACCCTGTCGGCGATCTTCAGCGCAGCGAGTGCCGCGAACGAGAGGCCCGGCGGGCAGTCGAGCAGCACCACATCGAAACTGCCCTCGAACTTCCGGAGCAGCCGCGCGATACCCTGGCGGACGTGATTGGCCACGACCTCCGGATCGCGGCTCTCGCGCGCCTTCATGAGATACAGCTCGCCCTGCACGTCCTCGAGCAGCAGCGAGCCTGGCAGGATTGAGATCGTGGGCGGCTTGCCGCCCGCACCCGCGACGTCCCCGGCCGAATGGGTCAGGTAGTCCTTTGGTACGACGATATTGCCCTCGAACTGGTCGAAGAAGTAGTCGGCAATCGACTGCTTCGCGAGCCGGGCGGTGTTCCAGCCCTGGCCGCCAAGCAGGATCAGAGACGTGTTGCACTGGGAATCGAGGTCCAGAATGAGCACTCGCTTGCCGCCCCACACCGCCAGCGCATGTGCCAGCATGACGGTAATTGTCGACTTGCCGACGCCGCCCTTGCGGTTGGCGATCGCGGTGAAAAAGGCCATTTGAGATCTCTCCAGATGAACCGGGCCGTGGATGGCAGAGGGCAACTATCTTGATGATGCAGGTGCACATTCTGCCGCGGAGCCCGTCGCAGGGTGCCTGTATGCGACGATTCTGCCGCCGCGGTCTGTGACGGGAATGAGCCAAGCGCCCCGGGACCGTCAGGGGGCTCTAGGCCCGATCCTTGCTTCGGGAAGATCGGTCGTCCGGCCCATTGGGGGCCCCTGAGGCAGTAGCAGTGGCAGCGGGCGGCGCGGCTATGGTAAACGACTGCGTCGGCGCATCGGCAACACGGTGTCGACGCGAGGCACGCCTCAACGACAGGCTGGGCAGCAGCAAACGAGGGAACGCATGGCACGCCGGTACTTCGGAACAGATGGCATCCGTGGCCTGGCCAACCGTCACCCGATGACGTCGGAGGTGGCGCTGAAGGTCGGCATGGCGGCGGGCAAGCTGTTCCAGAACGGTGCTCACCGGCATCGCGTGGTGATCGGCAAGGATACGCGGCTGTCCGGCTATATGCTGGAAGCGGCGCTGATGAGCGGCTTTACCTCGGTCGGCATGGACGTGTTCCTGCTCGGGCCGATGCCGACGCCGGCGATCTCGATGCTGACGCGTTCGCTGCGCGCCGACCTCGGCGTGATGATCTCGGCCTCCCACAATCGTTTCGACGACAACGGCATCAAGCTGTTCGATCCAGACGGGTTCAAGCTGTCCGACGAGATGGAACTCGAAATCGAGCGGCTCATCGACAGCGACAGCGCCACGTTGCTGGCCGCTCCCGACCGCATCGGCCGGGCGACGCGGGTCGAGAGCGCGCAGGAGCGCTACATCGAGTTCGCCAAGCGCACGCTGCCGCGCAATCTCAAGCTCGACGGACTGCGCATCGTCATCGATTGCGCGAACGGTGCCGCCTACAAGGTGGCGCCCGAGG
>CAYYGO010000055.1:0-23656 GCA_964471635.1 uncultured Hyphomicrobium sp. | reverse complement strand
GACAATGCCGCCGCGCTTGCGCACGGACATCATCGCCTCCATCAGCGCCCTCTCGCCGGCGATGTCGAGATTGGAGTTCGGCTCGTCGAGCACGACCAGGAACGGGTCGCCGTAGAGCGCGCGGGCAAGAGCCACGCGCTGGCGCTGGCCAGCCGACAGCGCAGTGCCGGATTCCCCGATGTTCGTCTGGTAGCCGTCGGTAAGGTGCACGATCATGTCGTGTACGCCCGCCGCCTTGGCAGCCGCGACGATGGCCTCGCTCTTTGCGTCGGGATCGAAGCGGGAAATGTTCTCGCCAACCGTTCCGTCGAACAGCTCGACGTCCTGGGGCATGTAGCCCACATGACGGCCGAGGCTCTCGGGCGACCACTGGTCGAGCGAGGCTCCGTCGAGCCGCACGCTGCCGGCCATCGGCTGCCACACGCCGACCAGCGCCCGCGCGATCGTCGATTTGCCCGATGCCGACGGTCCGATGATGCCGAGCCCCGTGCCGGCCTCCACGGTGAAGCCGATGTTCGACACGATCGGCTTGCGGCCGCCGGGCGCCGACACGGCCAATCCCGCCACGGCGAGCGATTTCTCGGGTCGCGGCAGGCTCATCACGGGCTGGTCGGACGCCGCGAGGCCGCGGAACAGCTCCGAGAGGCGCCGGTGGCCCTGCCGTGCCGTCACGAAGCCGCGCCAATGGGCGATCGCCGTTTCGATGGGTGCCAGCGCGCGCGACATGATGATCGAGGCGGCGATGATCGTGCCTGGTGTCACCTGCCCCTGGATGACCAGATAGGCGCCGAGTCCCAGGATGCCCGACTGCAGCCCCATGCGCAGGATCTTCGTCACCGTGCCGATGCCGCCCGCCGCGTCCGCCGCCTTGAGCTGGTCGGCCAGGTAGCGCCCCGACAGCCGCTGCCAGCGCTCGTTCATGCGCTCGCCGAGCCCCATGGCCCGGATCACCTCGGCATTGCGCCGGGTCTGCTCGCCGAACGCCAGCCGTCGCGAGCCCGACTGTGCCGAGGCGAGGATCGGTCCGGCGCTCTTCATCTCCGTGAGCCAGGTCAGGGCGACCAGCAGCAGTGCGCCCGCGATCGCAAACAGTCCGAGCATGGGATGCAGGGCAAAGATCGCAGCCAGATAGATCGGGATCCACGGCAGATCGAACAGTGCCGTCGGTCCGACGCCGGACAGGAACATCCGGATATGGTCGAGATCGCGCACCGGCTGCATGCCGTCCGATCCCTGGCGTGTCCGCAGCGGCAGCGTCTGCACCGCGCCGAACACCCGGTTGGAGAGCTCCTGGTCGATCCTGACGCCGACCCGCGCCATGATGCGCGTGCGGAACAAGTCGAGGAGGCCGTTGGCTGTGTAGAGCATCAGCATGAGCACGGTGAGGCCAACCAGGGTCGGCACACTGCGCGAGGGCAGCACCCGGTCATAGACCTGCAGCATGTACAACGAGCCGGTCAACGCCAATAGGTTGATCAGCCCTGAGAAAATGCCAACGGCCAGGAAAGTCCGACCACAGCGGTGCAGCACGTCGGCTACCAGGTCGGTGGGACGCCGACCTTTATTCTGAACGCTGCTCATGAAAGTCCTTGCGGTGGCGTCGCCACGAGTGCTGTAAACTGAATAGTCTCATTCCATTATAACTCTGTTGCAGGACCTTCGCCTTGCCTCGGGATGCGTCCGGCCCCGGTCCAAGCGACGCCGCAGCGGAAAGCACCTGCGGCCCGGCGCGTCTCTGTTTGGCGGCCGAGACGCGGGCAGCTGGTTGGCTCGGGCGCCCCATACGCATTCAAGTATGAAAAGATGCAAGTCTCGCGCCCAGGGCGTGGACCCGCGGGCGGCTCCGACTAGCATTTCCGATGTGTATCCGCCACCGCCGGGTGATCGGCACGTCTGAGGCTGTGCGCCCTGGGGCCCTCCCCACCCGAAATCGCTTCGCCACGCCCGGGCGCGGCGCTACCCTCGACCCGTCCCGCCAGCCTGTTGCCGAGCCGCCCAACGGTTCGCAGGCGTGACGCCTCGGAATGCAAGGAGACATAGCGTGCGGACCAGCGCGGCCGTCGATCTCGAGCACTATCTCCAATCCTGGTCGGACGGCAGCGCCGACCGCCTGGCTGTTGCGCGCACCGTCACCGTCATGACCGAGGCTGCCCGGACAATCTCCGATCTGGCCGCCCGCGGCGCGCTCGACGGCCGCCTTGGCGCGCCGACCGGCAAGCGCGGGCCGACCGACGAGCAGAAGCGTCTCGATCTCGTCGCAGAGGCCGCGATCCGCGACGCGCTGCGTGCGGCTCCCGTCGCGGCCATGCTGTCGGAGGAGACGGACCGGCCCGACGTCCTGAATCCCGGCGCACCGCTTGCCGTGGCCGTGGACCCTATCGACGGCTCGACCAACATCGACGCCGGCACCACCATCGGGACGATTTTCTCCGTGCTGCCCGCAGCGCCGCCCGCCCGAGCCCCCGGCGAGAGCTTCCTCGTGCCGGGCCGCCGGCAGCGTGCCGCGGGCTTCCTGATCTACGGCTCGTTCACCGCGCTGGCGCTAACGGTCGGCGAGGGCACGCACCTGTTCACGCTCGACCGCGCCGTCGGCCGCTTCCGCATGACAGCCGCCAGCATCGCCATTCCGCAGGAGACCGCGGAATACGCCATCAATGCATCCAACTACAGGCACTGGGACCACGCCGTTCAGGCCTATTTCGACGATTGTGCCAGCGGCCGCGAGGGGCCGCGCGGCAAGGACTTCAACATGCGCTGGACCGCCTCGCCCGTCGCCGATCTCTACCGCATCCTCGATCGGGGCGGGGTCTTTCTCTACCCCGGCGACGGCCGCGACGGCTATGCCAACGGCCGCCTCCGGCTCATCTACGAGGCGAGCCCGCTGGCCTTCGTCGTCGAGCAGGCGGGCGGGGCGGCGATCTCCGACCGCGGGCCGATCCTCGACCTCGTGCCGGAGGCACTGCATCAGCACACGCCGATCGTCGCCGGCTCGCGCGAGGAGGTTGCCTACCTCGCCCGCCGTCTCTGCGAGGCGCAGCCCGAAGGCGGTCGATCGCCTCTGTTCGCCCGCCGCGGGCTGTTCCGCTGAGCGCTCCGCCTTGCGGCGGGCCGCCGCAAGGCGGTAGGTCCAGCGGGGGACGCCTGCCTTGCCACTTGCCATGCCGCTGCCAGGACGAGACCAATCAAACCTACCGAGATGCGCCGCCCATGTCCGTGAAGCACCCGATCATTTCCGTTACCGGTTCGTCCGGGGCGGGTACGACCTCCGTCAAGAAGACCTTCGACACGATCTTCCGCCGCGAGCGCGTCGACGCCGCGTTCGTCGAAGGCGATGCGTTCCACCGCTACGACCGCACGGACATGGCGCGAGCGATGGCGGATGCCGAAAAGGCGGGCAACCGCCATTTCAGCCATTTCGGCGAGGAGGCGAACCTTTTCCGCGATCTCGAGACGGCGTTCCGCAGCTACGGCGAGACCGGCACCGCGCGCTTCCGGCACTATGCGCATACCGAGCAGGAGGCCGCGCTCTACAACGTCGCGCCCGGCTGCTTCACGCCGTGGCAGGACGTTCGCCGGGGCACCGATCTCATGCTCTACGAGGGGCTGCACGGCGCGCTGATCACCGAGCATGTCAACGTCGCGCGCTGGGCCGACCTCAAGATCGGCATCGTGCCGGTCATCAATCTCGAATGGATCCAGAAGATCCATCGCGACAAGGACACGCGCGGCTACTCCACCGAAGCCGTCACCGACACCATCCTGCGCCGCATGCCCGACTACGTGAAGTACATTTGCCCGCAGTTCTCCGAGACCGACATCAACTTCCAGCGCGTGCCGACGGTCGATACCTCGAACCCGTTCATTGCCCGCTGGATACCGACCCCGGACGAATCGATGGTCGTGATCCGCTTCAAAAACCCGCGCGGCATCGACTTCTCCTATCTGCTGTCGATGATCCACGACAGCTTCATGTCGCGCGCCAACTCCGTCGTCATCCCCGGCGGCAAGCTCGACCTCGCGATGCAGCTCATCCTGACGCCGCTCATCCTTCAGCTTGTCGAAAGACGGCGGCGGGTCGGCTAGAGCCTGATCGCCTTCGATGGAAGCGAAGCCGCTTCCGTCGAAGGCGTGAATCAGTCTCTGAAACAGAGGCTTAGAGCAGGCTACCGAGGCTGGAAGCGATTCCATCAGGATCGAACCTGCTCTAGGATCGGCCGCGAGACCGATTCCCCTCTCTGCCCGGAGGTCGTCATGCCGCGCCCGCTCGTCATTGCCCCATCGATCCTGTCGTCCGACTTCGCGCGGCTCGGCGAGGAGGTCGCGGCCATCGACGCGGCGGGTGCCGACTGGATCCACCTCGACGTCATGGACGGGCACTTCGTGCCCAACATCACCTTCGGCCCGCCGGTCGTGAAGGCCATTCGCGGCGCCACCAGGAAGGTGTTCGATTGCCATTTGATGATCGCGCCCGCCGATCCCTACATCGCGGCGTTCGCCGAGGCGGGCTGCGACATCATCACGGTTCATGCCGAGGCCGGCCCGCACCTCGACCGCACGCTGCAGGCGATCCGCGGGCTGGGCAAAAAGGCTGGCGTTTCGCTCAATCCCTCGACGCCCGAGAGCGCGATCGAGTACGTCCTCGACCGGCTCGACCTCGTGCTGCTGATGACCGTCAATCCGGGCTTTGGCGGCCAGGCGTTCATCCCCGCGGTGCTCGACAAGATCCGCCGCATCAAGGCGATGATCGGCGCCCGCCCGATCGACATCGAGGTCGACGGCGGCGTCACGCCCGAGACGGCCGCCCTCGTCGCCGCAGCCGGTGCCAACGCGCTCGTCGCCGGATCGGCCGTGTTCAAAGGCGCCAGCCGTGAAAGCTACCAACGCAACATCGGCGACATCCGCGCCGCCGCCGAGCGCGCCCGCGGCAAAGCCGCGGCCTGAGGCGACCTGAGGCAGTCTGATACGGCGGGTCCGCCTCAGTTCTCCCGGCGCCAGCTCATGCGCACGAAATATCCACCCTCGTCGTATGTGGTCGCGAGATCGCCCTTCCACGCGTTCTCCAGCGCATGGCCGATGCGACGCGGCAGATGCAGCCCGGTCGTCGTCACCACGACCTCGGTGCCGCGCTCCTCGATCGCCATGATGCGCTCCAGGGCGTGCTCCTGCTTTTCTCGAGTCTCGACGTTGCGCACGAGGCCCAGGATCTCGTCGCGATGCCGTGCCAGGAACGCGCCGCCGAGCGTCAGCTCGCCGGCTGGCAGTCCATCCGCAGTCCGCCGGCAGGCCGGGCAACGCTCGCGTGCGCCGACCGTCGGCGTGATGTCGCACCATTGCCAGCGTCCGTCCCTGTAAACGGCTCCGCAATCGGGGCACGAGGTCGGCTCGCTGTACTTCTTCTGCGTCCGGTAGGGATCGTGCCGCTCCTCGACCACGAGGTGAGACTTCATCGCATCGTGCGTTGCCGGAGTGCGGTGCGTGTCGCGGTTCTTCATGGCAGATCGCTCCATTGCCGGGTCTGGCCACGACGCCGGACCGCCGAGAGGTGGTGCCCCCTTGGCCGCTCGATGCCGGGCATCACCAAATCGTGAATACCCTAGAAGTATCCACAGCGCTCCGCCATGACCCGCGTCAATTGTCGCTGCGCCAGCGCGCCTAGGCTTTTTCGGCCGGCTCGGCAGAGCCGTCGCACGCAACCAAGCAAGGAGAACTGTCCCATGAGCACCATACTTCGGGTGGCGGCCGTCGCCTTCGTCGCCGTTGCCGCCACGGCGCCGGTCTTGGCGCAGGGTGCCGGCCAGGGTCCCGTCGCCACCGCCTGCAAGGCCGAGATCGAGAAGCTCTGCTCGGGCAAGCAGCACGTCGGCGGCGAGGTTCGGGCCTGTCTCGAGGCCAAAAAGGCCGAGGTCTCGGCCGGCTGCAAGACTGCGCTCGACAGCACCGGGCCGGGCAAGGGCCAAGGCGGTCCAGGCGCCGGCAAGGCGAAGTGATCGAGTTCGCCGGATGCCGCGGGTTGCCGGGCGCCGCCCGCGGCGTCACACCTTGTAGTAGTCGCGATACCAGGCGACGAAGCGTGCAATACCCTCGGCAAGCGGTGTCGACGGGCGGACCCCGACCGCCGCCTCGAGCGCCGTCACGTCGGCGTAGGTCGTGTGCACGTCGCCGGGCTGCATCGGGCGCATGATCGTACGCGCCTCGCGGCCCGTCGCCGTCTCGATCGCCCGGATGAACGCCATGAGGTCGACCGGCGCGCTGTTGCCGATATTGTAGAGCCGGTAGGGCGCCGACGATGTACCTGGGTCGGGCTCGCTTCCGTTCCACGCCGGGTCGGGCCTCGCCACGCGGTCGAGCGTGCGCACCACCCCCTCGACGATGTCGTCGATGTACGTGAAGTCCCGCTTCAGGTCGCCGTTGTTGAACACCTCGATCGGCTCGCCGGCGAGGATCTTCCGCGTGAACGAGAAGTAGGCCATGTCCGGCCGTCCCCACGGACCATAGACCGTGAAGAAGCGCAGTCCCGTCATAGGCAGGCGATAGAGGTGGGCGTACGTGTGCGCCATGAGCTCGTTCGCCTTCTTCGTCGCGGCGTATAGGCTCACCGGATGGTCGACCATGTCGGAGACGCGGAACGGCAGCCGCGTGTTGGCGCCGTAGACCGAGCTCGACGAGGCGAACACGCAATGCTCCACCTCGGCGCTGCGGCAGCCTTCGAGCACGTTGAGGAAGCCGACGAGGTTCGAGTCCGCATAGGCGTGCGGGTGGTCGATCGAGTAGCGCACGCCGGCCTGCGCCGCCAGATGCACGACGCGTCCGAAATTCTCATCCGCAAACAGCCGCGCCACCGCCTCGCGGTCGGCGAGGTCCGTCTCGACAAAACGGAAACGGGGTTGGCCCTCCATCATCGCCAGACGCGCCCGCTTGAGCGCCGGGTCGTAGTAGGTGTTGAAGTTGTCGAGCCCCACGACGCTGTCGCCCCGCGCCAGCAGCCGCTGCACCGTGTGGAAGCCTATGAACCCGGCCGCGCCTGTCACAAGTACCGTCATGCCGCCCCGTGCTTCTACCGTCTCCGCTGCGCCCGCCGCGAGCGGCTTAACAGACCTCGCGCCCGGCTGCCAGCGGCGACGCACCGGGCTTGCCATGGCCGGGCCCGACCGGCTAATCGGCTGGGTGACGCCATGATGCCCCGCCCGCCAGAGACGCCGCTGCCCATCGACGCCGTCGTGCCGGCGCTGAAGGCCGCGCTGTCGGCCGCCGCGTCCGCCGTTCTGGTCGCCCCGCCCGGCGCCGGCAAGACCACCCGCGTGCCGCTGGCGCTGTTGTCCGAGCCCTGGCTCGGTGGCCGGAAGATCCTTGTCCTCGAGCCGCGCCGCCTGGCGGCCCGCGGTGCCGCCGAGCGCATGGCAGCCACGCTCGGCGAGCGCGTCGGCGACACGGTGGGACTACGGGCGCGGCTGGTCTCGAAGGTCGGCCGGGCGACGCGCATCGAGGTCGTCACCGAGGGCGTGTTCACACGCGTGATCCTCGAAGACCCGGCGCTCGAGGGCATCGGTGCCGTGATGTTCGACGAGTTCCACGAGCGCTCGCTCGACGCCGACCTCGGCCTTGCCCTCGCGCTCGACAGCCAGAAGGGGCTTCGCGACGATCTCCGTCTCCTCGTGATGTCGGCGACGCTCGACGGGGCGCGAGTGGCCGCTCTGCTTGGCACCGGTCTGCTCGGCGCCGCGCCGGTGATCGAGAGCGAAGGCCGCGCCTTCCCGGTCGAGACGCGCTATCTCGGGCGCAATGCGTCGGAGCGCATCGAGGACCAGATGACCGCGGCCATCGGCCGAGCGCTCCGCGCAGAGACAGGGTCGGTCTTGGCCTTCCTGCCCGGACAAGGTGAGATCCGCCGCGTCGCCGAGCGGCTCGAGGACGCGCACCGGGGCACCGACGTGATCGTCGCACCGCTCTATGGCGCTATGGACACGGCGGCTCAGGATCTCGCCGTCGCGCCCGCCCCGCCCGGCCGGCGCAAGGTGGTGCTCGCGACCTCCATAGCCGAGACCTCGCTCACCATCGAGGGTGTGCGCGTCGTCGTCGACTGCGGGCTTGCCCGCGTGCCGCGCTACGAGCCCGACGTCGGCGTCACCCGGCTCGAGACGGTACGCGTCTCGCGCGCCGCGGCCGACCAGCGCCGCGGCCGCGCCGGCCGTACCGCGCCGGGCGTCTGCTACCGTCTCTGGGACGAGCCGCAGACCCAAAGCCTGATGCCGTTCGCCGAGCCCGAGATCCGTGCGGCCGATCTCGCCGGCCTCGTCCTCGATTGCGCCGAGTGGGGCGTCGCGGATCCCCGCACGCTGTCCTGGCTCGACCCGCCGCCCGCCGCTGCCCTCGCCGCTGCCCGCGGCGACCTCGAAGCGCTCGGTGCCATCGACGCCGGTGCCGGCATCACCCCGCTCGGCCGGCGGCTCCGTGCGTTGCCGCTGCCGCCGCGGCTCGCCGCCATGGTGCTGCGCGCCGCCGAGATTGGGTGTGCGGCCACCGCCGCCGAGATCGCTGCCGTGCTCGTCGAGCGGGGGCTTGGCGGCGCCGACACCGAGCTTGCCCATCGCCTCGACGGCTTCCGCCGCGACCGCTCGCGCCGCGCCGAGGACATGCGCCGCCTGGCGCGCGGCTGGGCGCGGGTCGCCGAGGCGGGAGCACCGGCCACCAAGCCGCCGCCGCGCACGGCCGCCGCGCCGACCGGCTCGCCGTCGAGCCCAGCCGCGCTTCTCGCGCTGGCCTTTCCCGACCGCATCGCCAAGGCCCGCGGCGCGCCGGGACATGTGCTGCTCGCCAGCGGCCGCGGCGCTCGCGTCGAAGCCGCCGATCCGCTCGCTCGCGCCCCGTTCCTGGTCGTCGCCGAGATGCAGGGCACGGCTGCCCAGACTCGCATCCTGCTCGCCGCCGCGACCGACGAGGCCGAGGTTCTCGCCATGGCCGGGGGGCGAGTCGTCGAGGCGGACGAGCTGTTTTTCGACCGCGAGGGAGCCGCGGTTCGCGCCCGCCGGGTCCGCCGGCTCGACGCCATTACACTCGCTTCCGAGCCGCGCGCCGTCGCCCCCTCGGCAGACGTTGCGCTGATACTGGCCGACGGTATCGCCGCCCTCGGCATTGGCCGCCTGCCTTGGACCCGGGCACAGACCCAGTTGCGCGATCGCGTCGCTTTCCTCCGCGCTGCCGGCGACCACACTTGGCCCGACCTGACCGACGCCGCGCTCGCAGCCGCTGTGCGGGTGTGGCTTGTCCCCTACCTGTCCGGCGCGACGCGCCTCGCCGACATCGGCACCGACCTGCTCGGTACCGCTCTCGACGGCCTGTTTTCCTGGCCGCTGAAGCAGCGGCTCGAGGCCGAGGCGCCGACCCACTTCGAGGCGCCGACCGGCAACCGCCACGCGATCGACTACGACGGCGAGGGCGCACCGTCGCTCCGCATCCGGGTCCAGGAGTTGTTCGGGCTCAGGTCGCATCCGGCCATTGCGGGCGGGCGGTTGCCTCTGACGCTGCATCTGCTCTCGCCCGCCCAGCGGCCGATCCAGATTACGCGCGATCTCGTCGGGTTCTGGTCAGGCTCGTGGGCGGCAGTGAAGTCTGAGATGAAGGGGCGCTATCCGCGCCATCCCTGGCCCGACGATCCGGCCAGCGCCGCGCCCACCGCCCGTGCCAAGCCGCGCGGCACCTGACGCGGCGATAACGTTCACGCCGGCCGGGTATGGCGAAGCGTCCGCCCCCCTGCTATCCGTCGTCGCCGTCTGTGCCGCTCCGTTTGGACGCGGTGCGGTCCGGCAGTGTCGCCATCCCGCCGTTTGCGACTATCCCGCCATTCCGGAGCCCCCCTTTGCCGCCGGCCCCTGCCCCCTACCGCCTGCTCGGCGGCTTTCGCCTGCTGCTGGCTGTACTGGTGTTCCTGCAACATGCGCTGGCAAACCTCGCCCCGTCCTGGCTCGAAGCCGCCCTTGGGCCGCTCGAGGTCGGCTCGATCGCCGTACTCGTGTTCTTCGCGCTGTCGGGCTTCATCGTCACCGAGGCCGCGCGGTCGTTCTACGCCGATCGGCCGGCCGCGTTCCTCGCCAACCGGATGTTGCGCATCTACCCGTCGTACCTTGCCGCGCTCGCGCTCACCTACGGCGCGACCGCGATGGCGTTGGCGCTCGGCGGCGCGGATGGTGTGCGCGCGCACCTCGGCTTCCTGCCGTCGGGCTCTGCAGCCGAGGTGCTGGCCAATGCAGGCGCCGCGCTTCCGGGCGGTCGCGCCATTCTCGATGCCCTCTCCGCGCGGCCCGTCATCGAGGTCGCCTGGGCGTTGCGCATCGAGCTGGCCTTCTACGTGTGTCTGTTCCTTGCGCTGGCCGCCGCACGCCACCTTGGCGAGTGGCGCGGGGCTGCGCTCGCGGCAACCCTGGTTGCGCTCGTTGCCGGCTGGTGGGTGAAGCTGCCGGGTTTCGGCAGCGGCGTGGCCGCGTTCGTCCCCTATTTTGTCTTCGGCGTGGCCCTACAGTTCGCCGTCTCGGACCGGTCAGGCACAAGCCGCCGCGTCGGCGCCGCGGTCCTCTCGCTCGCAGCCGCCGCGCTGTGCACGGCCGACATCCCGGTCCGACCGCCGCTCGCCGATGGTCTTCCGTTCACGCGCAACGGTCTCGCCCAGGCAGTGCTGTTCGCGGTCCTCGTGGCGCTCTGGGGTGTGCTGCTGGCCGTGCCCGAGCGTGCCCTGCCGCCGCGTGCTGTGGCCCTCGACAAGCTCGCGGGCGAGGCCACCTATCCGCTTTATCTGCTGCACACGGCCGCCGCGGTCTTGATCGGCGCGCTGGTCCCCGGGCGTGGATTTCTCCCATTCGGTCTCGCGCTGGTGACGAGCGTCGGGCTCGCCTGGGCCGCGACCGTCACCTACGAGCGGTGGATCGGTGTCGCCCGCTCCAAGGTTCGCAGGCTCCGTCTCTGATCCGCCGGCACCGTCAACCCCGTTTGCGATCCTGACGCTTCGCTTCATAATCGGCGGCAACGATGTGCGGTGGCCGAGCCGCCGAGCCAAGGGGACCGGAAACGACATGCTGAACAAGCCCGACCAACCGGCGGCGACCGCCCGCCGACCGGCGTTCCAATGGGACGACCCGTTCGACCTCGACGGCCAACTCGCGGACGACGAGCGCATGGTGCGCGACGCCGCCCGGGCCTTCGCCGCCGACCGGCTCGCGCCCCGCGTCAGGGAGGCGTTCCGCAACGAGACCGCCGATGCGGCCGTGTTCCGCGAGATGGGCGCACAGGGCTTGCTCGGCGCGACGCTCCCGGAGACCTTCGGCGGCGCCGGGCTCGGCGCTGTCGCCTATGGCCTCATCGCGCGCGAGATCGAGCGCGTCGATTCCGGATATCGCTCCATGATGAGCGTTCAGTCCTCGCTCGTCATGCTGCCGATCTTTTTGTTCGGCACCGAGGATCAGCGCCGGCGCCTGCTGCCTGGCCTCGCCTCCGGCACACTCATCGGCTGCTTCGGGTTGACCGAGCCCGATCACGGCTCCGACCCCGCGGGCATGGCCACCCGCGCCCGCGCCGCGCCGGGCGGCGGCTACCTTCTCGACGGCGCCAAGACCTGGATCAGCAACGCGCCCATCGCCGACGTCTTCGTGGTGTGGGCCAAGACCGACGACGGCGTGATCCGTGCGTTCGTGCTCGAGAAGGGCATGGACGGCCTCTCCGCGCCCGCCATCCACGGCAAGGTGGCGCTGCGCGCCTCGGTCACCGGCGAGATCGTCATGCAGGGCGTCGCGGTCGGCGCGTCGGCGCTGCTGCCCGGCGCCACGGGGCTCGGCGCCGCCTTCAAGTGCCTCGACAGCGCGCGCTACGGCATCGCCTGGGGTGCGCTCGGCGCCGCCGAGGACTGCCTCGCCACTGCCCGCCGCTACGTGCTCGACCGGGTGCAGTTCGGCCGCCCGCTCGCCGCAAACCAGCTCGTGCAGCTGAAGCTCGCCGACATGACGAGCGAGATCGCGCTCGCCCTCAACGGTTGTCTGCGGCTTGGCCGGATGAAGGAGGCCGGGCGCGCGCCGGTCGAGGTGACGTCGATGCTGAAGCGCAACTCCTGCGGCAAGGCGCTCGAGATCGCGCGCGTGTGCCGCGACCTGCTCGGAGGCAACGGGATCTCCGACGAATACGGCGTCATCCGCCACATGGTGAACCTCGAGGCGGTCAACACCTACGAGGGCACCCACGACATTCACGCGCTGATCCTGGGTCGTGCCATCACCGGGATTGCGGCCTTCGGGTCCTAGAGCCTGATCGTCTGAGATGGAAGCGGCTTCGCTTCCATCGAAGGCGTGAATCAGACTCTGAGACCGGACTTTGCCTGATCGTCTGAGATGGAAGCGGCTTCGCTTCCATCGAAGGCGTGAATCAGACTCTGAGACCGGACTTTGCCTGATCGTCTGAGATGGAAGCGGCTTCGCTTCCATCGAAGGCGTGAATGAGACCCTGAAACAGAGATCCCGAGCAGGCCACCGAGTCTCGAAGCGATCCCGTCACGGTCGAACCTGCGCTAGACACAGGACCGGAGCGGCCGGTCAACGCCGGGGTTTGTCGCCCGCCGCAACGAGCTCGGCATAGGTTCGCCTCAGACCCTCGGCGAGCGGGATCTTCGAGCGCCAGCCGAGGCCATGGAGCCGGCTCGAATCCATGAGCTTGCGCGGTGTGCCGTCGGGCTTCGTGCCGTCGAGCACGAAGCGGCCCTGCCAGCCGATGATCTCGGCCGCCATCCGATGCAACTCGAGGATTGTCACCTCCTCGCCCGTACCGACGTTGATCGGGCCCGCCTCGTCGTAGCGCTCCATCAGGAAGGTCAGCGCGTCCGCGAGATCGTCGACATGCATGAACTCGCGGAGCGGCGTGCCCGTGCCCCACACCGTCACCTCGTCGCGGCCGGCCGCCTTCGCCTCCATGATCTTGCGCAGCGTCGCCGGCAGCACGTGGCTCGTCGCGAGGTCGTAGCTGTCGTTCGGGCCATAGAGGTTGGTCGGCATCGCCGAGATGAAGTTCATTCCGTGCTGCTGGCGATAGGCGTCGCACAGCATCACGCCTGCGATCTTGGCCACAGCGTACCACTGGTTGGTGGGCTCGAGCGGGCCGGCGAGCAGCGACGCCTCGGCGATCGGCTGCGGCGCGAATTTCGGGTAGATGCACGACGAGCCGAGGAACAGCACCTTCTCCAGCCGCTCAGCCGCCGCTGCCCGCATCGTCGCCAGCTCGATCAGCAGGTTGTCCTCTAGGAAATCCACCGGCCGCTCGGCGTTGGCCAGAATTCCGCCGACGCGGGCCGCCGCGATGAAAGCCAGATCGGGTCGCTTGTCGCGAACGAACGCGCGCGTCGCCGCAAGATCGCGCAAGTCGAGCTCCCGGCTCCTCGCCGTGATGAGCGTCACTCCGGGCACGGCCGCGAGCCGCCGCGCCAGCGCCGACCCGACGAGGCCCGCGTGACCGGCGATCCATATCCGCTTGCCGGCGAGTGCGGTCGTGCGGGGCTCGGCGCTCATCATGTCGGGTCCTCAGTCGAGTGGCACGCCGTGGGCGGCGCAGTCGGCCCGCACCATCTTGGTGACGAGGCCGCGGAACGTCGTCGTCGGCGTCCAGCCGAGCCGGGCGCGGGCCTTCGAGGCGTCGCCGATGAGCAGGTCGACCTCGGTCGGCCGGAAATAGCGTGGATCGATCCGCACCAGGGTGCGCCCGCTCGCAACGCAGCGCCCCACCTCCGCGACGCCCTTGCCCTCCCAGGCGATCGGCATCCCCGCTTCCGCGAAGGCCAGCTCGGCGAACTCGCGCACCGAATGTGTCTCGCCTGTTGCCAGCACGTAGTCGTCGGGCGTGTCCTGCTGCAGGATTCGCCACATCCCCTCGACGTAGTCGGCTGCGTCGCCCCAGTCGCGCTTGGCCTCGACATTGCCGAGGTAGACGCAGTCCTGGATGCCGGCCCGGATCGCGGCGACCGCGCGCGTGATCTTGCGCGTGATGAAGGTCTCACCGCGTGTCGGCCCCTCGTGGTTGAACAGGATGCCGTTCGAGGCGTGAATGCCGTAGGCCTCCCGGTAGTTGACCGTAATCCAGTACGCATAGAGCTTTGCGACCGCATAGGGCGAGCGCGGGTAGAACGGCGTCGTCTCGCGCTGCGGGATTTGCTGCACGAGACCGTAGAGCTCCGACGTCGACGCCTGGTAGAACCGCGCCTGGCGATCGAGTTCGAGGATGCGAATTGCCTCGAGCACGCGCAACGTGCCGAGCGCATCGGCGTTGGCGGTGTACTCTGGACTGTCGAACGATACCTGCACGTGGCTCTGCGCGGCCAGGTTGTAGATCTCGTCGGGCCGGATCGTCTGCAGTAGCCGGATCAGGTTCGTGGCGTCCGTCATGTCGCCGTAGTGCAGCACCAGCCGCGGGTTGTCCTCGTGCGGGTCCTGATAAAGATGGTCGATGCGCGCAGTATTGCCGATCAGAGACGCCCGGCGCTTCAATCCGTGCACGTCGTAGCCCTTGCCGATCAGTAGCTCGGCGAGCAGCGCGCCGTCCTGGCCGGTGACACCGGTTATGAAGGCCTTTTTTCTTTCCAAGGCAGGTCTCTTTCGGGGCGCGCGATCGGGTAACCGTTTTCGTCTCGCCCGGGCCGCTGGACCGCCCGGAAATCCCTCTTACCCCGCGCGGTTGGCCGCCGCAACGCTGGCGGGCCGGCGCGACGCGCCTCGTACGAGAAACCCGCCGCAAGGCCCGCCGGCGCCCCCGGCCTGCCCCCGGCAACCCTCCGCGTGAGCCTCGGCCGCCACCCGCGCCGCCCCCTGCGCCCACCACCTGCGCCGTGTGGACGTCTTGACGGCGGGCGGTTTGAAGCCGAAACGAGCCGGATCGCACTGCGCGACCGCTTGGCGGCCCGCCCTGCGCTCCGCCTTGCACTTCACCTTGCATTGGGGCATCCGATGGCACTGCCGAAGCTCGACGAGATCCGTATTGGCGTGCTCGGTCTCGGCTACGTGGGCCTGCCGCTCGCGGTCTATCTGGCCCGACTGTTTCCAGTGGTCGGATTCGACATCGATGCGCGCCGCGTCGAGGAACTGGCGTCGGGCCACGACCGCACCCGAGAGGTGAGCGCCGACGAGCTGAAGCTCGCCGCCCACATCCGCTACGCTTCCGATGCCGACGAGCTTGCGGGATGCAATTTCTTCATCGTCACCGTGCCGACGCCCATCGACGAGGCCAAGCGCCCCGATCTGAGGCCATTGCAGTCGGCCAGCGAGACCGTCGGGCGCTACATCCGCCCGGGCGGCATCGCAGTCTACGAATCGACAGTCTATCCGGGCGCCACCGAGGAGATCTGTATCCCGATCATCGAGCGGACGTCGGGGCTCAGGTTCAACGTCGACTTCTTCGCCGGCTATAGCCCCGAGCGTGTCAATCCGGCCGATCCGACTCGCCGCCTGCCCACGATCAAGAAGATCACGTCCGGTTCGACGCCCGAGGTCGCCGACCTCGTCGACCGCGTCTACGCCAAGGTCATCACCGCCGGCACCCATCGGGCCAGCTCCATCCGCGTCGCCGAGGCGGCCAAGGTGATCGAGAACATCCAGCGCGACGTCAATATCGCGCTGTTCAACGAGCTGGCGCAGCTGTTCAAGAAGATGGGCATCGAGAGCCGCGAGGTGTTCGAAGCGGCCAGCACGAAATGGAACTTCCACCCCTACCGGCCGGGCTTGGTCGGCGGCCACTGCATCGGCGTCGATCCTTACTATCTGACGCATAAGGCCCAGGCGCTCGGCTTCCATCCCGAGATGATCCTGGCCGGCCGCCGCATCAACGACGGCATGGCCGCCTTCGTCGCCCAGGACATCATCAAGACCATGCTTCAGCGGCGTCAGCGCGTCGACGGCGCGCGCATCCTGGTGATGGGTTTCTCCTTCAAGCAGAACTGCCCGGACGTGCGTAACACCAAGATCGCCGACCTCGTTCACGAGCTCGAGGCTTTCGGGCACAGCGTAACCGTCACCGATCCGCTGGTCGATCCGGCGGAGGTCAGCCACGAGTACGGTCTCAAGCTGCACACCGAGATCCCGCCCGGACCCTACGACGCCGTCGTCATCGCGGTGCGCCACAACGAGTATGCCGACATGGGCAGTGCGGCGCTCCGCCGGCTGCTGGTGCCAGGGGGCCTGCTTTACGACGTCAAGGAGGCGCTGCCCGTCTCCGACAGCGACGCCCGCATCTGAGACCCGATCTGAGACCAGGCCTGAACGGCGCTCTATCGTCGACCCGCGGCGGACCGTTCACGCCTCGCCGCATGCCGCCTCGGCCGCCGCCTCGAGCCACCCGTGCACGCTGCCGGCGTACGTGCGCGGCACCATGAGGTCGAACGTCGGCGCCGCGTCGCGCTTCAACAGCGTCGCTGCGACGTGGTCGGCGTGCGTCACCGCCACCGCACCCGGCGCCATAGCACTCGGATGCAGATCGACCGGCACCAGGCGCGACAGCACGTCCGGCGCCCAAGGGCCGGACAGCCTGATCACGGCGTAGGCGTCGGAGACGTCGACCAGAGACGCCGCATCACCGGCCATGGCGCCGAGCTCGCGCTCCAGCACCGCGTCGGGAAGGTCGTCGGCCATGGCCAGCCAGCGGCCGGGGCCGATGCAGGCGAGGGTGAGCCCGCGAGCGTGGCGCCATGCCGCACGCTCGGGCAGCTCGATGCCCGTTCCGGCGCCGAGCCGCTCGCGCAGCACAGCCGTGGCGCCCGGCGTCGCGGCGAGGTGCACGATCGTGCGGGAATCGACCGGCACGGCCTTGAAGCCGCCCGCCGCGCCGCGCTCGATGTCCCCCGGCCAGGCCGAGACCGCCCCCAGTTGCTCCCTAGACACGCAGCCGCTCCCCCTTCGGATCGTGGAACACGGGCGCCGTAACCTCGACCAGAACCTCCTCGCGGTGCAGCGGGCTCGTCGCCTTGACGATCTCGCCCGAGCGGCGCATCCCGCCTGCGAGTAGTCCGAGGCCGATCCAGTGCCCGCGCGTCGGCGAGTACGCGGCCGAGGTGACATAGCCCTCGTCGTTCTCCGCGCGTGGCGCCGCGTCGCGCGACAGGAAATGCGCGCCCGCCCGCAGCCGTTCTCTGCGGTCCAACGGCACGATCCCGACGAGCGCCGGCCGGCTCTCGGCGATGAGCGCCGGCCGCCCGGCCAGCACGCGACCCACATAGTCCTTCTTCGTCGACATCAGCGCGGCGAGCCCGAGATCGCGCGCCGTCGTGTTGCCGTTGAGCTCCGCCCCGCCCACATGCCCCTTCTCGATGCGCATGATGCCGAGCGCCTCGGTGCCGTAGGGGACCGCGCCGAGGGGCCGCCCCTCGCGCATCAGCCGCTGCATCAGCGCGTGTCCGAATCGGGCCGGCACCGCGATCTCGTAGCCGAGCTCGCCGCAGAACGAGAGCCGGAACAGCCGTGCGCGCGTGCCTCCGCACACCGTCATCTCGCCGGCGGCCATATAGGGAAAAGCCTCGTTCGATATGTCGTGCTCGGGATCGAGGATACGGCGCATCAGCTCGCGCGCCCGCGGTCCCGCCACCGCATACTGCGCCCACTGGTCCGTCACCGGCACCATGCGCACGTCGAGATCCGGCCAGAGCCACTGGTGGCAGTGCTCGAGGTGTTGCATGACGCGCGCCGCATTGGCGGTCGTCGTCGTCACCACGTAGTGCTCGGGTCCTAGCCGCGCCGCCGTGCCGTCGTCGAGCACGATCCCGTCCTCGCGCAGCATGATGCCGTAGCGCGTGCGCCCGATCGCCAGCGTCGACATGGTGTTGGCGTAGACGAGATCGAGAAAGCGCGCCGCATCGCGGCCCTTGACGTCGATCTTGCCGAGGGTCGACACATCGCAGACCCCCGCCATCAGGCGCACGGCCTTCACCTCGCGCGTCGCCGTTTCGAGCCAGTCGCGCTCGCCCGGCCTCGGGAAGTACTGCGGACGCATCCACAGCCCGGCCTCGACCATCACCGCGCCGTGCGCCTTGGCCCAGGCATGCGACGGCGGCAATCGCTGCGGCTTGAACGTGGTGCCGCGCCGCTCGCCGGCCAGCACGCCGATCGCGACCGGCGCGTACGGCGGGCGGGCGGTGGTGATGCCGGTGCCGGGCACGGAGCGTCCGGTGAGCTCGGCCAGGATGCCGATGCCGTTGAGCCCGCCCGAGCGGCCCTGGTCCGTGGCCATCCCGAGCGTGGTGTAGCGTTTAGCGTGCTCGGCGGCGCTGAAGCCCTCGCGCACCGCAAGCTCGATGTCGGCTTCGGTCACGTCGTGCTGCAGGTCGACGAACGCCTTGCCGCGGCCGTTTGCCACCCGCCATAGCGGCGTGATCGCGTAGCCGCGCCTGACCAGCGACTGCGTGGCCGGCGGCGGGCCCGGCTTGAAGCCGCACGCCTCGGCCGCGCGCGCACCGGCGCGAGCACCCTCTGTCTCGGCCGCGAGCAGAAACGACCCCGCTGCCCATCCCGCTGCCGTCATGCCGGGCGGCAGCGTGTCCGGCCGGAACGCGGCGATCGCGTCATCCCATACTGGCTTGGCTCCGAGGTGTGTTGCGAGCTGCAGGTTGGGGTTCCACCCGCCTGAAACTGCCAGCAGGTCGCATGCGATCTCGCGCGTTCGGCCATCCGGCTCCCGCACGGTGACGCTACGAAGCGCGAGCCCGCCCTTGGCTCTGCTCACCACGGCTCCGGCCACGTAGTCGGCACCCGCCTTCAGAGCCACCGTGCGTGCCGCCTCCCCTGCGTCTGGGCGCGCATCGACGATGGCTGCCACCGTCGCGCCTGCCGCGGCCAGCGTCGAGGCCGTCCTGAGCCCATCGGAGTTGTTCGTGAACACGACCGCGCGGCAGCCCGGCAGAACGGCATAGCGGTTGATGTAGCTGCGTACCGCGCCGGCCAGCATCACGCCCGGCAGGTCGTTGTTGGCGAATACGATGGGCCGTTCGGTTGCGCCCGTGGCAAGCACGGCGCGCCGCGCGACGATCCGCCAGAGCCGTTGCCGCGCTGTCCGTTGCGGCGCGCGCAAGCCTGCATTGGAGGCGCTCTCCTCGCTCCGGCTCTCGACCGCGGCATAGGTGCCGCCATCGTAGACCCCGACCACCGTCGTCCGCGGTAAAAGCCGCACGTCGGGCATCGCCGCCAGCTCCGCTACGGCCGCGCGGGTCCAGGCGATGGCGTCTTGCCCGGCCACCGGCCACGCGTCGTCGATGGCGCGGCCGCCGGGTTGGCCCTGCTCGTCCGCCAGAATCACCCTCGCGCCCGCCCGTGCCGCCTCGAGCGCAGCACTGAGGCCCGTCGCGCCGCCGCCGACGACGAGCACGTCGCAGTGCGCCGTCACCTTGTCGTAGCAGGACGGATCGGCCTCGCCGGCGGCCCGCCCGAGACCGGCCGCGCGCCGGATCAGCGGCTCGTAGAGACGCTCCCAGAGTTGCGGCGGCCACATGAACGTCTTGTAGTAGAAGCCGGCTGCGAGCAGTGGGGCGAACACCTGGTTCACCGACATGAGATCGAGCCGCAGCGACGGCCAGCGGTTCTGGCTCGACGCCGAGAGGCCCTCGTAGAGCGGGACTGTGGTGGCCCGGGTGTTGGGCTCCCGCGCGGCACCTTGGCCGAGCTCGACAAGCGCGCACGGCTCCTCCGACCCGGCCGCGACGATGCCGCGCGGGCGATGGTACTTGAACGACCGGCCGACCAGCCGCACGCCGTTGGCGAGCAGTGCCGACGCGAGTGTATCGCCTGGATGCCCGAGGTAGCGGCGGCCATCGAACTCGAAGCCGATCTCGCGCGTGCGGTCGACAAGCCCGCCCGCCTCGAGCCGGAAGCTGCCGCCCGCGGTCGTGAGCCGATTGCCGCTCATGCGCCCTCGCCGGGTCCGCGTGCCGTAGCCGCCGCGGCGTCGCGCGCGCGAGCCACGTCGCGGGCGAGCGCTACGGAGTGGATCTCGTGCGTCGTCGGGTTGCGTGCGACGACGAGCATCAGCCGGCAGCCGAGCCCGTGGTACCAGAGCCCTTCGTGGGCGAACGCCGGGTTCTCGCGGGCGTAGACGTAGCGCGCGAACGCCGCGACGTCGCTGCTGCTCACCTGCGCGCTCCTTTCACCTCCAGACGGCCTCTCGGTGGCGGCCGGCAAGCCCGCCTCGGGACGCCGCTCGGATGCGTCGCCGAGGTAGGTAAACTCCTCGAGGCTTCGCTCGCCGCAGTGTGGGCAGGTGATGCGCATGGCGGTGTTGCTCTCTCCCTCCGTCTGTTGCGGCGTGCCCGTGCTGGTGTCCCGACCGCGACACTCGATGCCGTCTGCCGCGAACCTCGGCAACACTAGAAACACAACGATGCTGGTGCCCCTTTTAGTTCCGATCCTTGGTCAGCTGGCGGCTGCAGGGGGAACCAAGTGTCGAAGCCGGAGCACTAGTGGAGTTGGGGGTGCGGCCCCATCCCCTTTTCGTCGATGACCTCGCCCGTCGCGAACCGATCGAGGCGGTAGGCTGCCGCCGCGGGGTGCGGCGTCCCCGTGGCCAGCAGGTGCGCGAAGCACAGCCCCGATGCCGGCGTCGCCTTGAAGCCGCCGTAGCACCAGCCGGCGTTGAGATAGAGCCCTTCGACGGGCGTCCGGTCGATGATCGGGCTGCCGTCCATGGTCATGTCCATGATCCCGCCCCAGCTTCTCAGCACGCGCACCCGGCCGAGCCGCGGCATCAGCGCCATGCCGCACTCCGCCACATCCTCGACCACCGGCAGGTTGCCGCGCTGCGCGTAGCTGTTGTAGCTCTCGATGTCGCCGCCGAAGACGAGCCCGCCCTTGTCCGACTGGCTGATGTAGAAGTGGCCGGCGCCGAACGTCACCACCGTGTCGATGAACGGCTTCACCGCCTCGCTGACGAACGCCTGAAGGCCGTAGCTCTCGATCGGCAGCATTAATCCGGCCAGCGCTGCCACGCGCGAGGAGTTGCCGGCGCAGCAGAGCCCCACCTTGCCGGCGCCGATATGCCCGCGCGTCGTGTCGAGCCCGGTCACGCGGCCCTTCTCGAAGCGAAAGCCCGTCACCTCACAGTTCTGGATGATATCGACGCCGCGGGCGTCGGCTGCACGCGCATAGCCCCACGCCACCGCATCGTGACGCACCGTGCCGCCGCGCCGCTGCAGGAGGCCGCCCTTCACCGGAAACCGCGCGTTGTCGAAATCGAGGAACGGCAGCATCTCCTCGACGCCTCGCCGGTCGAGCAGCTCGGCATCGACGCCGTGCAGGATCATCGCGTTGCCGCGCCGCACATAGGCATCGCGCTGGGCGTCGGAATGGTAGAGGTTCAGCACGCCGCGCTGGCTCACCATCGCATTGTAGTTGAGCTCGCGCTCCAGCCCTTCCCAGAGCTGCATCGAGGTCTCGTAGAACGGGATGTTGCCCGGGAGCAGGTAGTTCGAGCGGACGATCGTCGTGTTGCGGCCGACGTTGCCGCTGCCGATCCAGCCCTTCTCGACGACCGCCACCCGCGCCTCGCCATAGCGCGCGGCCAGGTAGAACGCGGTCGCAAGCCCGTGCCCGCCGCCGCCGACGACGACAATGTCGTAGGCCGGCCGCGGCGCCGCATCGCGCCACGCCGGCCTCCAGCCTGCGTTTCCGCCGAGCGCCTCGCGCATGAGCGACCACACCGAATAGCGTTGCGTCATTCCCGTCGCACCTCAGACGTCGAGTGTCGACTGCCGCTCCCACTCCGACAGGTGTCCGGCGTAGGCGTTCCATTCCATCATCTTGATCTTGGCGTAGGCCGTCGCGAACTCCGCGCCGAGTGCCGAGGTCAGCGCACCGTCCGCCTCGAAGCGCCGGATGGCGTCGAGCAGGTTGAGCGGCAGCTTCGGCGCGTCCTTCACGGTGTGGCCGAGCTCGTACATGTCGATGTCGAGCCGCCGGCCGGGGCTCGCTCCGGTGGTGATCCCGTTGAGCCCGGCCGCGACGATTCCCGCTTGCAGCAGATAGGGGTTCGCAGCCCCGTCGGGCAGGCGGAACTCGAAGCGGCCCTTGGCCGGCACGCGAACCATGTGGGTGCGGTTGTTGCCGGTCCACGTCACTGTGTTGGGCGACCAGGTCGCGCCGGAGAGCGTGCGTGGCGCATTGATGCGCTTGTAGGAGTTCACGGTCGGGTTGGTCAGCGCCGCAAGGCCTTCGGCGTGCCGCATGATGCCGCCGAGAAAGCTGTAGGCGGCCGTGGACAGCCCCATCTCGTCGGCGTCGTCCTGGAACAGGTTCCGCCAGCCGCCCTGGTCCCAGGCCGAGACGTGCACGTGGCAGCCGTTCCCGGTCAGGTTCGGAAACGGCTTCGGCATGAACGTCGCGCGGAGCCCGTGCTTCTCCGCGACCGACTTGGCCATGAACTTGAAGAACGAGTGCCGGTCCGCCGTGACGAGGCAGTCGGCGAAATGCCAGTTCATCTCGAACTGGCCGTTGGCGTCCTCGTGGTCGTTCTGGTAGGGGCCCCAGCCCAGCTCGATCATGTAGTCGCAGATCTCGGCAATCGCGTCGTAGCGGCGCATCAGCGCCTGCTGGTCGTAGCAGGGCTTGGCGGCGACATCCATGTCGTCGGAGATCGCGCTGCCGTCGCGGCTGACGAGGAAGAACTCGCACTCGACGCCGGTCTTGACCGCGAGGCCGAGCGCTGCCGCCCTCTTCAGAACGCTCTTCAGCACGACGCGCGGCGCCTGCGACACGGCCGCGTTCTCCATGGTCAGGTCGGCGGGCAGCCATGCCACCTCCTTCTTCCACGGCAACTGGATCATTGCGGCGGCGTCCGGCATCGCCAGCACGTCGGGATGCGCAGGCGTCATGTCGAGCCAGGTCGCGAAGCCCGCGAAGCCGGCACCGTCCTTCTGCATGTCGGCGATGGCGGCGGCCGGCACGAGCTTCGCGCGCTGCGCGCCGACGAGGTCGGTGTAGGAGATGAGGAAGTAGCGGATGCCGCGGTCCTTGGCGACGGCGGTGAGATCCTGGGTCATCGCTCTCTGTTCCGTCTCGAGCCTCGGTTCAAGTGCCCTGCATTCGTGCCTTCACGCCGTCGTGCAGTCAGTCGGTCACATGCCGCCCGTGGCGCCCGGTATCCAGCCCGTGCCGGCGAGAGGCACCTGCGCCATCGCCGCCGCCTCGATGGTCAGCGCACAGAGATCTTCCGGCTCGAGGTTCAAGACGTGGTTGTGCCCGCAGGCGCGTGCGATCGTCTGCGCTTCGAGCGTCATGACCTTGAGGTAGTTCGCGAGCCGTTGGCCGGCCCGCACCGGGTCCAATCGCGCGGCGAGTGCGGGATCCTGTGTCGTGATACCGGCCGGATCGCGGCCCTCGTGCCAGTCGTCGTAGGCGCCCGCCGTGGTGCCGAGCGCCTGATACTCCGCCTCGTGCACGGGATCGTTGTCGCCGAGTGCGACCAGCGCTGCCGTGCCGACCGACACTGCGTCGGCGCCGAGCGCCAGAGCCTTTGCGACGTCGGCGCCGCTGCGAATGCCGCCCGAGACGATGAGTTGCACCTTCCTGTGCATGCCGAGGTCCTGCAGCGCCTTCACCGCTGGTCGGATGCACGCCAGCGTCGGGATGCCGACGTGCTCGATGAACACCTCCTGCGTCGCCGCCGTGCCGCCCTG
>CAYYGO010000054.1:0-26717 GCA_964471635.1 uncultured Hyphomicrobium sp. | reverse complement strand
CGACGAGCGCGTCACCACGCAGAACCTGGTCGTCGTCAAGACCGACGCCGAGCGCGGGCTGCTCATGATCCGTGGCGCCGTGCCCGGCTCGAAGGGCGGCTGGGTTCTGGTTCGCGACGCCGTGAAGAAGAGCCCATCCAAGGATGCGCCGAAGCCGGGCGCGTTCAAGGCGCGGGCCGACAGGAAGGAGCAGGCGTGATGAAAGCGCAAGTCACCACGCTCGACGCCAAGTCGGCCGGCGAGATCGATCTCGCCGACGCGATCTTCAGCCTGGAGCCGCGTCCCGATCTCCTGCACCGCATGGTGCGCTACCAGCTCTTGAAGCGGATGGCGGGCACCCACCACGCCCAGGACCGCTCGGAGGTCACGGTCACCGGCAAGAAGATGTACAAGCAGAAGGGCACCGGCGGCGCCCGGCACGGCGACAAGTCGGTGCCGCAGTGGCGCGGCGGCGGCAAGGCGTTCGGACCGAAGCCGAGGAGCCACGCCATCGACATGCCGAAGAAGGTGCGGGCGCTGGCGCTGCGCCATGCGCTGTCTGCGAAGGCGAAGGCGGGCGAGCTCATCGTGCTCGATCGCGCGGCCTCCGAGGGCAAGACCAAGACGCTGCGCACCCAGTTCGAGAAGCTCGCGCTCATGAACGCGCTCATCATCGACGGCGCCGAGCTCGACGTGAACTTCGCGCGCGCCGCCCGCAACATTCCGAACATCGACGTTCTGCCGGTGCAGGGCATCAACGTCTACGACATCCTGCGGCGGAAGAAGCTCGTCCTCACCAAGGCGGCGATCGAGGCGCTGGAGGCCCGGTTCAAATGAGAAAGCTCAGCGCATACGACATCATCCTCGCGCCCGTCATCACCGAGAAGTCGACCCTCGTCTCCGAGGCGAACCAGGTGGTGTTCAAGGTGCGGTCCGAGGCGACGAAGCCTCAGATCAAGGCCGCGGTCGAAAGCCTGTTCAAGGTCAAGGTCAAGGCGGTCAACACGATCGTGCGGAAGGGCAAGATCAAGATCTTCCGGGCCCGCAAGGCCCAGCTCTCCGATACCAAGCGCGCCATCGTGACGCTCGAGGAAGGTCATTCCATCGACGTGACGACGGGGCTCTGAGAGGCGTACCATGGCACTGAAAACTTACCGTCCGACATCGCCCGGCCTGCGCCATCTCGTGTCGATCGACCGCAGCGGCTTGTGGAAGGGCGCGCCGGTCAAGATTCTCGTCGAGGGTAAGCGCAAGACCGGCGGTCGCAACAGCGACGGCCGCATCACCACGCGCCACATCGGCGGCGGGCACAAGCAGGCCTACCGACTCATCGATTTTCGCCGCCGCAAGGCCGACGTCGCCGCGAGTGTCGAGCGGATCGAGTACGATCCCAACCGCTCCGCATTCATCGCGCTCATCAAGTACGAGGACGGCGAACTGTCCTACATCCTGGCCCCGCAGCGCCTTGCCGTCGGCGACAAGGTCGTCTCGGGCGACAAGGTCGACGTCAAGCCGGGCAACGCCATGCGCCTTGCCAACATGCCGATCGGCACCATTGTGCACAACGTGGAGATGAAGCCGGGCCGCGGCGGGCAGATCGCGCGATCGGCAGGCGCGTTCGTCCAGCTCGTCGGCCGCGATTCCGGCTGGGCCGTGCTCAAGCTCAACTCTGGCGAGACGCGCAAGGTGCGCGCCGAGTGCATGGCGACCGTCGGTGCGGTGTCGAACCCGGATCACTCGAACACGGTTCTCGGCAAGGCCGGGCGCACACGTTGGAAGGGTACCCGCTCGACGGTCCGCTCGATCGCCATGAACCCGGTCGACCATCCCAACGGCGGCCGCACCAAGGGCGGTAAGCACTGGGCGACGCCGTGGGGCAAGCCGACCAAGGGCTACAAGACGCGCAAGAACAAGACGACGGACAAGTACATCGTCCGCTCGCGGATCGGCAAGTAACGGGCCGAGGCTAAGGAGAACGACGTGGCACGCTCAGTCTGGAAGGGTCCGTTTGTCGACGGCTACCTGCTGAAGAAGGCGGAGAAGGTTCGCGGCTCCGGCCGCAACGAGGTCATCAAGATCTGGAGCCGGCGCTCGACGATCCTGCCGCACTTCGTGGGGCTGACGTTCGGCGTTCACAACGGTCACAAGCACATCCCGGTGAACGTCACCGAGGACATGGTCGGCCACAAGTTCGGCGAGTTCGCTCCGACGCGGACGTTCCCCGGCCATGGCGGCGACAAGAAAGCGGTGAGGAAGTGATGGGCAAGCCGTCCCGAGAGCGCAGCCTCCCCGACAACGAGGCAAAAGCCGTCGCGCGGAACCTCCACGTTTCGCCGCAGAAGCTTAATCTGGTCGCGGGTCTCATCCGCGGCAAGAAGGTCGAGACCGCGCTCGCCGACCTCGAGTTCTCGAGGAAGCGCATCGCCGGTGCCGTCAAGAAGTGTGTCGAGAGTGCGGTCGCCAACGCCGAGAACAACCACAACCTCGACGTCAACGAGCTGGTCGTCGCCGAGGCCTACGTCGGCAAGAACATCGTCATGAAGCGGTTCCATGCTCGTGGCCGCGGTCGCGGCGCGCGCGTCTTGAAGCCGACGGCGCAGATCACCGTGGTCGTGCGTGAGGCCGCCTCCGAGATCGAGGCGAAGAAGGCCGAGCGCAAGGCCGCCGCCAAGGCGAAGGCGCCGGCCAAGAAGGCTCCGGGCGCCGCGAAGGAGGCCGAGTAACATGGGTCAGAAGATCAACCCCGTCGGCCTGCGCGTCGGCATCAACCGCACCTGGGACAGCCGCTGGTTCGCCGGGCGCCAGGAGTATGGCCGGCTGCTGCACGAAGACATGGAGATCCGCAAGCACCTGCTGAAGCAGCAGCGCGAAGCCGGAATCTCGAAGGTGGTGATCGAGCGGCCGCACAAGAAATGCCGCGTTACGGTTCACACCGCGCGTCCCGGCGTGCTGATCGGCAAGAAGGGTGCGGGCATCGAGAAGGTGCGCGGCGAGCTGGCCCGTCTGACGAGCTCAGAGGTCCACCTCAACGTCCTCGAGATCCGCAAGCCCGAGATCGACGCAACGCTGGTTGCCGAGGGCATCGCCCAGCAGCTCGAGCGGCGCATCGCCTTCCGCCGCGCCATGAAGCGCGCCGTGCAGTCGGCACTGCGGCTCGGCGCGGTCGGCATCCGTATCAACGTCGCCGGTCGTCTCGGCGGCGCCGAGATCGCGCGCACCGAGTGGTATCGCGAAGGTCGCGTGCCGCTGCATACGCTGCGCGCGGACATCGACTTCGGCTACGGGCTGGCCCGCACGGCCTATGGCGTCATCGGCATCAAGGTGTGGATCTTCAAGGGCGAGATCATCGAGCACGATCCGATGGCCTCCGAGAAGAAGGCCGCCGACATGCAGGAGGGCGGGGCTCCCCGTCCGCGTCGCGATGACGACCGCGGCGAGCGCCGTGGCGGTCGCGGCAACCGGGGTGGTCCCGGTGGCGGTCGCGGTGGCGGGCGCCGTGGCACGCCGGGTGGACCCGGCGGCGGTGCCGGCGGCGAGGTGGCGACGATCGAGCCGACAGAGGGTGGTGACACCTGAGCCGTGAGCCCGCTCCCGCTTCGGGAGCGGATCGCGCCAGGCACCAGAGATCCAGAGACCGACCATGCTGCAACCGAAACGAACCAAGTTCCGCAAGGCCTTCAAGGGCCGCATCCACGGCAACGCCAAGGGCGGCACCACGCTGAATTTCGGCGAGGTTGGGCTCAAGGCGATGGAGCCGGAGCGGCTCACGGCCCGTCAGATCGAGGCGGCGCGCCGCGCCATCGCGCGCCACACCAAGCGCGCGGGTCGGTTGTGGACGCGGGTGTTCCCCGATCTGCCGGTGACCAAAAAGCCGGCCGAGGTGCGCATGGGCTCGGGCAAGGGTTCCCCGGAGTTGTGGTGCGCTCGCGTCAAGCCGGGCCGCATCATCTTCGAGCTGGGCGGTGTCAACGAGCAGATCGCCAAGCAGGCACTGCTGCTCGGGGCCGCCAAGTTGCCGATCAAGACGCGCGTCGTGACCCGCATCGGCTGAGCGGCCGCACGGGTGTGGTGCACGGCGCAACAGGAATTGAGTGAGGACGGACGATGAAGGGCGAATTGAAGAGCATGTCGCTCGACCAGCTCGACGACCAGCTGACGAAGCTCAAGAAGGAGCAGTTCAACCTGCGCTTCCAGCGTGCGTCGGGTCAGCTCGAGAACACGGCGCGCGTGCGCCAGATCCGCCGCGACATCGCGCGGATCCTGACCATACAGAACCAGAAGAAGTCGGGCGCCGCGGGCACCAAGACGTCCGCCTGAGGGCGCACAGAGGAGAGACGAGAGATGCCGAAGCGCGTCCTGCAGGGTGTGGTGGTGTCGGACAAGAACGCCAAGACCATCGTGGTCGAGGTCGAGCGCCGCTACACGCACCCTCTGTTGAAGAAGACCGTGCGCCGCTCGAAAAAGTACCACGCGCACGACGAGAAGGGCCAATTCAAGGTCGGCGACCAGGTGGCGATCATCGAAAGCGCGCCGATCTCGAAGTTGAAGCGCTGGGTTGTCGTCGACAAGGCGTGAGACGTGTGCGCGGCGCGGTGCGCCAGCGCGGTGGCGATGACTGCGCTGCACGGTATGCGCGGTGAGGAATTCCGGCCCCAGGGCCGGCTGAGCAACAGGCCGGCAACGGCATCGACTGGAACGGGCCGGAGACGGCCGGGCAGAGAAGGTGAAGCGCGATGATCCAGATGGAGACGAATCTCGACGTCGCCGACAATTCGGGCGCGCGCCGCGTCCAGTGCATCAAGGTGCTGGGCGGCTCGAAGCGCAAGTACGCTACGGTCGGCGACACCATCGTGGTGTCGGTGAAAGAGGCGATCCCGAAGGGCCGGGTGAAGAAGGGCCAGGTGATGAAGGCGGTCATCGTGCGCGTTGCAAAGGGCGTGCGCCGGGCGGACGGCTCGCTGATCCGCTTCGACCGCAACGCTGCCGTTCTGGTGAACGCCTCGGGCGAGCCGGTCGGCACCCGCATCTTCGGACCCGTGACGCGCGAGCTCAGGGCCAAGAACCACATGAAGATCGTCAGCCTGGCGCCGGAGGTGCTGTGATGGCTTCCGCCAAGATCAAGAAGGGTGACCACGTCATCGTGCTTGCTGGCCGCGACAAGGGCAAGCACGGCGAGGTCATCGAGATGCGACCAAAGGAGAGCCGCGCCGTCGTGCGGGGCGTCAACGTCGTCCGCCGCCACACCAAGCAGAGTGCGCAGAACCCCGACGGCGGCATCGTCTCCAAGGAAGCGCCGATCCACGTCTCGAACCTCGCCATCGAGGATCCGAAGGACGGCAAGCCGACCCGCGTCGGCTTCAAGGTGCTTGAGGACGGCAAGAAGGTCCGCGTGTCCAAGCGCTCGGGCGAAGTCATTCCGGAGAAGAAGTAAGCCATGGCTGAGAAGGACAAGCCCCAGAAGGGGGGAAAGCCGGCCGACGGCCAGGGCGGCCAGGGCAAGGGCGGCGCCAAGGCGGCGCAGCCCGGCAAGGGCAAGGGCGCGCCGGCCAAGGCGGCCGCTGCCGCGCCGCCGAAGCCTCGTCCGGCAGGCTACAAGCCGCGCATGAAGGCGCACTACGAAAAGGTGGTGCGCGAGGCGCTGCAGAAGAAGTTCAACTACGCGAACGTCATGCAGATCCCTCGCATCGACAAGATCGTGCTGAACATGGGCGTCGGCGAGGCCGTCAACGACCGCAAGAAGGTCGACAACGCACAGGCCGATCTCGCCCTCATCGCCGGTCAGAAGCCTGTGCAGACGCGGTCGCGCAAGTCGATCGCCACCTTCAAGGTGCGCGAGGGCATGGCGCTTGGCACCAAGGTCACGCTGCGCGGCGACCGCATGTACGAGTTCCTCGACCGCTTCGTCACCATCGCTCTGCCACGGGTGAAGGACTTCCGCGGTCTGAACCCCAAGAGCTTCGATGGCCGCGGAAACTACGCGTGCGGCTTGAAGGAGCACGTGGTGTTCCCCGAGATCGACTACGACAAGATCGATTCGCCGCTCGGCATGGACGTGATCGTCTGCACCACGGCCAAGTCCGACGACGAGGCGCGCGAGCTGCTTCGCGGCTTCAACTTCCCCTTCCGCAGCTAGAGGACCTCGGGTGCGACCCGAAAGGCCCTAGGGAGACCGATATGGCAAAGACGAGCTCGATGGAAAAGAACAAGCGGCGGCGCCAGCTGTCCGCCCAGTTCGCGGCCAAGAGAAAGCGACTGAAGGACATTGCCAACGATCTGAAGCGTCCGGCCGAGGAGCGCTTTGCAGCGCGTCTCAAGCTCGCCGAGATGCCGCGCAACTCGTCGCCAACCCGCATCCGTAACCGGTGCGAGCTGACCGGCCGTGCGCGCGGCTACTACAGGAAGCTCAAGCTGTGCCGCAACCAGCTTCGCGAGCTCGCCAGCCAGGGTCGCATCCCCGGCATGGTCAAGTCGAGCTGGTAAGGAGGGCACGCGAATGGCAATGAACGATCCGCTCGGCGATATGCTGACCCGCATCCGCAATGCGCAGATGCGCCGCCGCCCGAAGGTGTCGACGCCGGCCTCGGGCCTGCGCGCCCGCGTGCTCGACGTGCTCGCAGAAGAAGGCTTCATCCGCGGCTACACCCGCGTCGAGATGAAGGGCGAGCTGCCGACCTTCGAGATCGAGCTCAAGTACTACAACGGCCAGCCGGCGATCCGCGAGATCGAACGGGTCTCAAAGCCCGGTCGACGCGTCTATTCGCCGGTGAAGGCCATTCCGACGGTCGCCAACGGCCTCGGCGTCGCCATCCTTTCGACGCCGAAAGGCGTGATGTCGGATGCCCGCGCCCGCGAGGAGAACGTCGGCGGCGAGATCATCTGCAACATCTTCTGATTTGGGTAAAAGCCCTGCCGGACGGGCGGGGCGTCTCGAGGATACACAATGTCGCGCATCGGTAAGAAGCCCGTGCCCGTCCCGTCGAACGTGACGGCGACCGTCACGGGGCAGACGGTGAAGATGAAGGGGCCCAAGGGCGAGCTGTCGTTCACGGCGCCCGAGGAGCTCAAGGTCGAGAAGACGGCTGCCGGCATCGAGGTGAAGCCGCTCGAGGAGACCAAGCGCGCCCGCTCGATGTGGGGCATGTCTCGGACCCAGGTTGCCAACCTCATCAAGGGAGTGACCGAAGGCTACTCGCACACCCTCGAGATCCACGGCGTCGGCTTCCGCGCAGCGATGAAGGGCAAGGACCACCTGCAGATGCAGGTGGGCTACAGCCACGAGGTGCTGCACAAGATTCCGGTTGGCGTCGAGGTCAAGGTGGCCGGCGCCAAGCAGGAGATCGTCACCGTGTCGGGCATCGACAAGCAGCTTGTCGGGCAGGTGGCAGCCGAGATCCGCGCCTACCGCAAGCCGGAGCCCTACCAGGGTAAGGGCGTGCGTTATCAGGGCGAGTATATCTTCCGCAAGGAAGGCAAGAAGAAGTAAGGACTGGACCCATGGCCTCGAAGCTCAACGAACTGTTCGACCGGCGCTCGGCGCGCGTTCGCCGCACGCTGAAAGCCCGTGCCTCGGGTCGTCCGCGGCTCTCGGTGTTCCGCTCATCGAAGCACATCTATGCGCAGGTCATCGACGACGCCGCCGGCACCACGCTGGCCGCCGCCTCGACGATGGAGAAGGACTTGAAGGGCGCTCTCAAGACCGGCGCCGACCGCGCGGCTGCCGCCGCCGTCGGCAAGCTGGTCGCCGAGCGCGCGATCGCAGCCGGCGTCAAGGAGGTCGTATTCGACCGCGGCGGCTTCCTCTTCCACGGGCGCATCAAGGCGCTCGCCGACGCCGCCCGCGAGGGCGGCCTCAGCTTCTAACGAAAGGACTTGAACGTGGCACGTTCCCCCGAGGGTCAAGGCCGCCGTGGACGCGATCGTGGACAGGACCGCGAGGAGCGCGACAGCGAGTTCTCGGACAAGCTGGTCCATATCAACCGCGTCGCCAAGGTGGTGAAGGGCGGCAAGCGCTTCGGCTTCGCCGCGCTCGTTGTCGTCGGTGATCTCAAGGGCCGCGTCGGCTTCGGCCACGGCAAGGCGCGCGAGGTGCCTGAGGCGATCCGCAAGGCGACCGAGAGCGCCAAGCGCAACCTGACGCGCGTGCCGCTGCGCGACGCCCGGACGCTGCATCACGACAGCGCCGGCCGCCACGGCTCGGGCCGCGTCGTGCTGCGCTCGGCACCTCCCGGCACCGGCATCATCGCCGGCGGCGCCATGCGCGCCGTGTTCGAGATGCTCGGCGTGCAGGACGTCGTCGCCAAGTCGCTCGGCTCGACCAATCCCTACAACGTGGTGCGCGCCACCTTCGACGCCCTCCAGCACCAGGAGAACCCGCGCGGAGTGGCGGCACGGCGCAACAAGAAGGTGTCGGACATCGTGGCCCGCCGCCGCGACGCGTCCGCCTCCGCCGACGTCAACGCCGAGGCATAGGCCGCGCGCCGCATCGGCGCAATGCGGACCCGCCCGGCCACAAGCATTGGATACGTGACATGGCAGCGAAGAAGACGATCACGATCGAGCAGATCGCCAGCGCCAACCGGCGCCCGGCGGTTCAGACCCACACGCTGCGCGGATTGAGGCTCGACAAGCTGCATCGCCGCTCGACGCTCGAGGACACGTCGGCGGTGCGCGGTATGATCAGCAAAGTTGCGCACCTCGTGCGCATCGTCGAAGAGACGAAGTAACGAACCCGTTTTCTGAAGGAGCTTGGGTCCCATGCGGCTCAACGAGATCAAGGACAAGGCCGGCGCGCGGAAGTTCCGCGTCCGCATCGGTCGCGGCATCGGCTCCGGCCTCGGCAAGATGGGCGGTCGCGGCGGCAAGGGTCAGACGGCGCGCTCCGGCGCCCGCATCGGCGGTTTCGAAGGCGGCCAGATGCCGCTGCACCGGCGTCTGCCGAAGCGCGGCTTCAAGAAGTACCGCCCGACCGACATGAACGAGATCAACATCGGCGACGTGCAGAAAGCGATTGACGACAAGCGGCTCGATGGTTCGAAGCCGCTCGATGTCGCCACGCTCGTCGCCGCCGGGGTTCTGCGTCGTCCGAAGGACGGACTGAGGCTCCTCGGCACCGGCGAGATCTCCTCCCGCATCGCCATCACGGTGAACCACGCGTCCGCACGGGCCCGGGCCGCGGTCGAGAAGGCCGGCGGCACGGTCAAGATCATCGAAGTCAAGGTGCTCGAAGCCGACGTGGCGAAGGCCAAGAAGTCGGCTGCAAAGAAGGCCAAGGCTGCGGGCGGCGGCAAGAAGGCGGGCGGCGAGGAATAGGCAGCTTCCGTCGCCCGGCGTCGCGTGCGGTGGCAGGCGCCTGGTGGCCTCGTTGCCATTGGGCCGAGCCGGACCTATCTCACGGGAGTGGCACCGCGGCTCTGGTGCGGACGGGCTCATCCATGGCTCGAAGGCAGATCTCGCTCGAAGGCGCTCCGGGTGTCGATCGACCGTGCTGGTGCCAACCGGCGCTCCGGTGAACCTCGACAGGTGAGCTCTCGAGAGGCCGGCCCTGGACAATCCGGCCCAGGTTGTGGCGATCTGTCGTCCGCCGGTCCATCATCGGTCGACGAGCGGCACCGCCCGCCGCGCGGATCTGCGACAGGGCGAGCTGCATTGTTGCCGCGTCTCGCGGCCGAAGTCTGGAGAGGTCACCATGGTTTCCGCTGCCGAGCAGCTCGCCTCGAACATGAACTTCAGCGCCTTCGCCAAGGCGGAGGATCTGAAGAAGCGGTTGTGGTTCACGCTCGGCGCGCTGGTCGTGTACCGGCTCGGGACGTTCATCCCGCTGCCCGGCATCAATCCCATCGCCTTTGCCGAGGCGTTCAAGACCCAGGCCGCGGGCATCCTCGGCATGTTCAACATGTTTGCAGGTGGCGCCGTCGAGCGACTCGCCATCTTCGCCCTCAACATCATGCCCTACATCTCGGCCTCCATCATCATGCAGCTCATGGGCTCGGTGTCGCCGAAGCTCGAGGCGTTGAAGAAGGAGGGCGAGGCAGGCCGCAAGCAGATCAACCAGTACACGCGCTACCTCACCGTGATCCTCGCGGCCCTGCAGGCTTACGGCATCGCGGTCGGCCTCGAGGGCTCGCAGTCGAGCGCCGGACCGGTTGTCGCCGACCCCGGCTGGTACTTCCGCCTGTCGACCGTCATCACGCTGGTCGGCGGCACCATGTTTCTGATGTGGCTCGGCGAGCAGATCACCCAGCGGGGCGTCGGCAACGGCACGTCGCTCATCATCTTCGCCGGCATCGTCGCTGCGCTGCCCGCGGCCATTGCCGGCCTGTTCGAGATGGCGCGGACGGGTGCGCTGTCCACCTTCCTGCTGCTCGCCCTTTTCGCCCTGATGGCAGCGGTGATCGGCGTCATCGTGTTCTTCGAGCGCGCGCAGCGGCGACTGCTGATCCAGTACCCCAAGCGCCAGGTCGGCAACAAGATGTTCCAGGGCGACGCATCGCATCTGCCGCTCAAGCTCAATTCGGCCGGCGTCATTCCGCCGATCTTCGCCTCGTCGCTGCTGCTGCTGCCGGTGACGGCAGCCCAGTTCTCGGCCGGTCAGGGACCTGAATGGCTCAACGGCGTGGTGGCGGCGCTTGGCTACGGCCAGCCCTTGCACATGCTGATCTATGTCGTTCTGATCGTCTTCTTCGCCTTCTTCTACACGGCCGTGGTGATCAACCCGACGGAGACGGCCGACAACCTGCGGAAGTACGGCGGCTTCCTGCCCGGCATCCGCCCCGGCCCGAAGACGGCCGAGTACATCGACTATGTCGTGACACGCATCACGGTGGTCGGCGCGATCTACATAGCGCTCGTATGCCTGCTGCCGGAGATGCTCATCTCCTACGCATCCGTTCCGCAGTCGTTTGCCGCTATTCTAGGCGGAACGTCTCTCTTGATCGCAGTGAGCGTGACGATGGATACGGTAGCCCAGATCCAGAGCCACCTGCTCGCCCACCAGTACGAAGGGCTCATCAAGAAGTCCAAGCTCAGGGGGGCATCGCTGCCGAAGGGGAGAAAATGAACGTCATACTTCTGGGCCCCCCGGGGGCCGGCAAAGGCACCCAGGCCGAGGCCCTGGCCAGGCGCCGCGGTCTGGTACAGCTCTCGACAGGCGATATGCTGCGCGCTGCCGTCAAAGCGGGCTCCGAGGTCGGAAAGAAGGCCGAGGCGGTGATGAAGGCCGGCGGGCTCGTCTCCGACGAGATCGTCATCGGCATAATCTCGGATCGCATCGACCAGCCGGATTGCCGGAACGGCTTCATTCTCGACGGTTTCCCGCGCACGCTCAAACAGGCCGCCGCGCTGACCCGGCTGCTCGATCAGAAGGGCAAGACGCTCGACGCCGTGATCGAACTCAAGGTCGACGACGCGGCACTCATCGGCCGCATAGAGAACCGCGCCCGCGAGACTCTGGCCGCGGGCGGCACCGTGCGCGCCGACGACAATGCCGAGACGCTCAAGTCGCGACTCATGGCCTACTATCGCGAGACGGCACCGCTGACGGGCTACTATTTCGCCCACGATCGCCTGCAGGCGGTTGACGGAATGGCCTCGATCGACAGTGTCGGCCAGCAGATCGACGCCGTGCTCAATGGAAAGGCGTGAGGCGGCGCGGGCGCTGCCCGACTGCCTCACGAAAGTTGGCGACAAATCGTCGCATCCGTGGTTGACGCGAGCCGCCTCGTGACGTTAAACAGACGGGCTTTCTGAATTCGAAGTCGGGATGCAGCCGGGCGGAGACGTCTCCGTGAGGTTCGCGTCCCCTTTACGTTCGATGATCACCAGAATGCCGTCCCGGCGGGGCGGGCATTCAGCGCAGCGTCCTCGCGGACGCCCGAGAGACGGCAGGAGAGATAGAGAGTGGCACGTATCGCAGGTGTGAACATCCCCACGGGGAAGCGCGTGGAGATCGCGCTTCGTTACATTCACGGCATCGGACCGAAGTTCGCGAAGGATATATGCACGCGCGTCGGCATCCCGGCCGAGCGGCGCGTCAATCAGTTGACCGATGCCGAAATCCTGCAGATCCGCGAGACCATCGACCGTGAGTACACGGTCGAGGGCGACCTGCGCCGCGACGTCGGCATGAACATCAAGCGGCTGATGGACCTCGGCTGCTACCGCGGGCTACGCCACCGTAAGGGCCTGCCGGTGCGCGGCCAGCGTACCCACACCAACGCCCGCACCCGCAAGGGCAAGGCCGTACCGATCGCCGGCAAGAAGAAGGCCTCCTGAGCCCTTCGGGCGAGCGGTCGCGCTCCAGTGCGCCGTCGTCCGCTGCCTCGTTACATGATTTCCGCTAGATGCACGCCCACCGGCTCGGCTGGGCTTTGGAGCTTCGAGAATGGCCAAGGAAGCAGAAAAGGGGCGCGGCAAAGTCCGCCGCCGCGAGAAGAAGAACATCTCTTCGGGTGTGGCGCACGTCAATGCGTCGTTCAACAACACCATGATCACCATCACGGACGCGCAGGGCAACACGATTGCCTGGTCGTCGTCGGGTACGATGGGCTTCAAGGGCTCGCGCAAGTCGACGCCGTTCGCCGCCCAGATGGCGGCCGAGGACGCTGGCAAGAAGGCCGCCGAGCACGGCATGAAGGTGCTCGAGGTCGAGGTTTGCGGACCGGGGTCGGGCCGTGAGTCGGCGCTCCGCGCTCTCCAGTCGGTCGGCTTCCAGATCACCTCGATCCGCGATGTGACCCCGATCCCGCACAACGGCTGCCGTCCGCGCAAGCGCCGCCGCGTCTGATTCTGCCACGACGGCGAAGCACGCGCGGCTGGCCGCCCCTCCGCGGATGGACCGGTGCTGGCCTCGACGCCCGGCAGCCGGCTCGATCATGCCGGCATGTCGGGGTGGGCGGCTCGGGTGCTGCCACAGGCTCCCTGTCGCATGCCGGCGGGGTGCCGTAGCAGCCGCAAGACGCGCCCGCGGGGCGGGCCGTTCTGAGGTGGACCGCCGGGTGCGTGCTTGAAGGCCGGCCCGAGAGACGACACTGACCCTATGTTAACGCGGCGCGGCGGGTCACCACCTGCCTGTGCCCCAACTGGACGAGGTCGATCATGGTAAACGTGCTGCAGCGAAACTGGCAGGACCTGATCAAGCCGGGCAAGCTCGAGATCCACGGCGGTCGGGACCGCGGCCGTATCGCGACTGTCGTCGCCGAGCCGCTCGAGCGCGGATTCGGCATGACGCTCGGCAACGCTCTGCGTCGCGTGCTGCTGTCGTCGCTGCAGGGCGGCGCGATCAAGACCGTGCACATCGACGGCGTGCTGCACGAGTTCTCGTCGATCCCGGGCGTGCGTGAGGATGTGACGAACATCATCCTCAACATCAAAGAGATCGCGCTGCGCGTCCACTCCGAGGGCGACAAGCGCATGGTGTTGAAGAAGGAGGGCGCGGGTCCGGTGCGCGCCGGCGACATCGAGACCGGCTCCGAGGTCGAGGTACTGAACCCCGACCACATCATCTGCCATCTCGACCAGGGCGCCTCCGTTCGCATGGAGTTCACCGCCGATATGGGCAAGGGCTACGTTGTGGCCGACCGCAACCGTCCCGAGGATGCGCCGATCGGCCTCATCCCGGTCGACAGCCTCTACTCTCCGGTCAAGAAGGTCTCCTACAAGGTCGAGAACACGCGCGAGGGCCAGATCCTCGATTACGACAAGCTGACCATGACGGTGGAGACCGACGGCTCCATCAAGGCCGAGGACGCCGTGGCGCTGGCGGCCCGCATCCTGCAGGACCAGCTCGCGGTGTTCATCAATTTCGAGGAGCCGAAGAAGGCCGTCGAGGAGACGCGCCACCCGGAGCTCGCCTTCAACGCGGCGCTGCTCAAGAAGGTGGACGAGCTCGAGCTCAGCGTGCGCTCGGCCAACTGCCTGAAGAACGACAACATCGTCTACATCGGCGACCTCATCCAGAAGACCGAGGCCGAGATGCTGTGTACGCCGAACTTCGGCAGGAAGTCTCTGAACGAGATCAAGGAAGTGCTTGCCGGCATGGGCCTCCATCTGGGCATGGAAGTTCCGAACTGGCCACCGGACAACATCGAGGAGCTGGCCAAGCGCTTCGAGGATCAGTACTGAAATCGAATTCCCTCTCCATCACGCTGATCGTGCGATGGAGAGGGGAGCACGACAAGGCGGCGCCGCAGAACGCCGCCATCAACACCACAGCGAACCATAGGACCAGACCCCATGCGACATGGAAAGCTCGGACGGCGCTTCAGCCGCGACAGCGGACACCGCCAGGCGATGTTCTCGAACATGGCCGCCGCCCTCATCAAGCACGAGCAGATCGTCACCACGCTGCCCAAGGCCAAGGATCTCAAGCGCGTGATGGACAAGTACATCACGCTCGCCAAGCGCGGCGACCTGAACTCCCGCCGCCTCGCCGCCGCCCGGCTGCGTGACGAGGATATGGTGAAAAAGCTCTTTGACGTCCTGGCGCCGCGCTACAAGTCGCGGGCCGGCGGCTACACGCGCGTCCTCAAGGCCGGCTTCCGCTACGGCGACAGCGCGCCGCGGGCCGTGATCGAGCTCGTCGACCGCGACGAGAGCGTGAAGGGCAAGGAAGACCGAGAGCGCCATGAGGCGCAGCTTCTCGCCGAGGCGCAGTCGGGCGGAGCCTGACCGGACGCCCCCAATTCTTGAGACGAGCTGCGCCCTGGTGTCGCCGACCCCGGGGCGCACGTGCATGCGGGCCCGCCGGAACGGATGCTGCGGCGCTTGCCATTGCGGTCGCGAGGGCCGATCCCCATAACTCTCGGGGTCCGGTCCAACGTCATGGCGGCATGCGTCCGTGTACCGCTCCGCCGCCGCACGTTGCCATCACCCCTGCTCACGGATGACCACTCATGGCACCGCCCACCGTCCTCGTCACCGGAGCAACGGGCTTCCTCGCCAAGCACTGCATCGCCGAGCTTCTGCGCCAGGGCTATCCGGTCCGCGGCACCGCGCGCGATCCGGTCGGGGCGGCGCCGCAGATCGCTGCCGCGCTCGCCCGCGCCGGGCTGACCGGTGCCGTCGTGCCACTCGTGGCCGCAGACCTCGAGCGCGAGGAAGGCTGGAGCGAGGCGGTCGCGGGCTGCACTCATGTGCTGCACGTGGCCTCCCCGTTCCCGATCGAGCAGCCGAAGGACCGCGATGAGATCGTACGGCCGGCGCGGGACGGGGCGCTGCGTCTCCTCAGGGCCGCCACGGCGGCTGGAGTACAGCGGGTTGTGCTCACCTCGTCCACCGTAGCCATCATGTATACGTCCGACCCGGCCCCGGGCCACGTCTACACCGAGGCCGATTGGACCGATCCGGCGCGCACCGATCTCACGCCCTACATGGTGTCGAAGACCGTCGCGGAGCGGGCCGCCTGGGACTACGTGCGCGCGACGCCGGGTGCGCCCGAGCTTGCCGCCATCAATCCCGGCTTCGTGCAGGGGCCCGCCCTCGATGCCGATCTCTCGACGTCGCTCGAGGTCCAGCGCCTGATGGGCAAAGGCGCCTATCCCGGCGCACCGGCAATCCGCTTTCCGATCGCGGACGTGCGCGACATGGCGGCCCTGCACGTGCTCGCCATGACCCACCCGAAGGCTGCCGGCGAGCGCTTCTTGTGTGCCAACGGGACGTCGAGCCTGATGGGGATCGGGCGGCTCATCGCCGAGGTTCTGCCCGACCTCAAATCGAAGGTGCCGAAGTTCGAGCTGCCGGATTTCGCGGTGCGCGGCCTCGCCCGGTTCGACCGCCGGTTGCAGGCCGTGCTGCCCGAGCTCGGCACAGAGCGCGTCTGCTCCAATGCCAAGGCGCGTGACGTGCTCGGCTTCGAGTTCCGCGCGGCGGAGACCGCGATCCGCGACGGGGCGCTCAGCCTACGCGCGATCGGCGTCATTTGAAGGCGAGCAGGCCGCCCAAGCGATGGCACTGTCGTGACACCGCCAGCGTGTCACGGAGACGGCCGACCCTCGGGGCCGGCCGCTCGCGTCAATTGTCGGCGGATGTCACTTCTTCTTCTTCTTGTCGTCGTCGTCGTCCTTGGCGCCGGGCTTCTTGGTCAGCTTCTTGATGTTGTCGGCGCCTGCTTTCAGTATGCCGTCCATCGTCGAGCGGGCTTCCTTGTCCGACTTGCCATCGGCCGGGTCGAATACTGCCGACCAGGCGAAGTTGACCTCGTCGTCGTCGTCGTCATCGGGTGTGAGCGCGAACTGAGCCTGATAGTTCTTCACCGGAAGCGGGCTCTCGATGATCTCGTACTTGTAGAGGAACTCTTTCCGCTCGAGCAGCTTCTCCTTGATCTTGGCGCCGCCGTCCTTGAGCGTCAGGGTGCGGAACTCGGTCGCGCCCTCCTTGCTCTCCTCGCACTTGGCGATCGCGGGGTGCCATTCGGCGATCGAGCACCAGCCCCCGAACTTCTTCCAGAGTGCGGCCTTCTCCTCGGCCATCTTCTTCGCGTTGACGTTCACCTCGACCTTTTTGCCGACCGCGAGCTTGGCCGCTTCGGCCGGAACGGCCAGCGCCGCCAGGGCCACCATTCCAGTCAGAACGAGCATACGTTTCATTTTTTCCTCCCCTGAAGGACTGCTACTTATTCTGTTACTTTATACCATGTCTTTTTTGTCTGCCAGTGCCCTCGAAAGGCCTGGCCGCCTGGGCGCTGTTGCCCGTCGCAGTACGTGCCTATATTCCGACCCGACGACCAGACCGCAGTCCAACATAGCTCGGAAAATGACATCATGCCGACCGTCGTGCGCCGGACACGCGTGCCAGCCCTCCTGACCCTTGGCTACCTGAGCATTGGCCTCGCGGCGCTCGTGCTTCCGGGCTCTGTCGTGGTCGCCTGGCTGCTGCCGGCCGAGGCGCAGAAGCGGCTTACCCCGCCGTCCCGCGAGGTGGCGCAGTACTCGTTCGCGCCGATCGTCAGGAAGGCCGCGCCGGCCGTCGCCAACGTCTACGTGCGCTCGCGGGTGCAGACGTTCAGCTCTCCCTTCGCCGACGATCCGTTCTTCCGCCGCTTCTTCGGCGAGCAGCTCGGCACGCCGTCCGAACGCGTGCAGTCTTCGCTCGGCTCGGGCGTCATCGTCAGCCCCGACGGCGTCGTCGTCACCAACACACACGTCATCAAGGCACGCGGCGAGACCGAGATCCGCGTCGCGCTCGCCGACAAGCGCGAATTCGACGCGCGCGTCGTGCTGCAGGATGACAAGACCGACATCGCGGTGCTGAAGATCGAGGGCGGCGACGGCCGCTTCCCGACCATCGAGCTCGAGGACAGCGACACGCTCGAGGTCGGCGATCTGGTGCTCGCCATCGGCAACCCGTTCGGTGTCGGCCAGACGGTGACGTCCGGCATCATATCCGCCTCCTCCCGCTCGGAGATCGGCTCGTCGGATTCGCAGGTCTTCATCCAGACCGATGCCGCTATCAATCCCGGCAACTCGGGCGGCGCTCTGGTCGACATGGACGGCAAGCTGGTCGGCATCAACACCATGATCTTTTCCAAGTCCGGCGGCTCGCAGGGCATCGGCTTCGCGATCCCCTCGAACCTCGTCCGGCTCTACGTCGACAGCGCGCTCTCAGGCCGCAAGGTCGAGCGCCCGTGGCTCGGCGCCAAGCTCGAGACCATGACGCGCGAGATCGCCGAAGGCCTCGGCCTAGACCGTGTCGTCGGCGCCGTCGTGACGCGGATCTCCAACAGTGGCCCGGCAGCCGCCGCCGGGCTGCAGCCAGGCGACGTCATCGTTCGCGTCGACGGCTTCGAGGTCGCCGATCCGCGCTCCGTCTACTACCGGCTGACGACCCGCGGTGTCGGCAACACGGCGCGCCTCGACGTCATGCGCAAGGGCCAGCCCGCCACCGTCCAGCTCGCACTTCAGGCGCGCCCGAAGCCCGGGCGGGACGACGTGCGCAATCTCTCGGGCAACCACCCCTTCGACGGGGCGCGGGTCTCGAACCTGCTGCCCGGCGTCGCCGAGGAGATGAGCGTCGAGGAGGGCGACGGCGTGGTGGTGCTGTCGGTGCGCCAGGGCTCGATCTCGGCGCGGCTCGGCTTCCAGCCCGGCGACGTCATCCTTCAGGTCGGTCAGGACGTGATCGCCAACGTCGGCGACATCGAGCGGGCGACGCGCGAGCGCCAGCGCGTGTGGCAGGTGTCGGTCAAGCGCGGCGACCGCGTGCTGCGGCTGCAGGTCCCCGGCTGACGGGACGGGAGAGATCATGCGCGAGATCCGCGCCGGCATCGCCTATTTCGGGATCGTCTACGCGGCGGGCTTCGTGCTCGGGACGGCCCGCGAGCTGCTGGTCGTGCCCTCGCTCGGGCGTCTCGCAGGCGTTGTCGTCGAGGCGCCGCTGATGCTCGCCGCCATGACGGCCGCCGCCGTCTGGTGCATCGGCCGCTTTGCGGTCGAGCCCGAAGCCGCGGCACGGCTCACCATGGGGCTCGCGGCCTTCGCGCTGCTGATCGCCGCCGAGGCTGCCCTGGCGCCACTGGTGCGGGGCCTCGACATCGCGGGTTGGCTGGCGAGTTTCGCAACGCCCGAGGGTCTTCTGTCGCTGGCGCTGTTCGTGCTGTTCGCCCTGATGCCGCTCGTTCTCCGGCGCGCCCGCATCTGATCCGCGCATCGACGCTTGCCCCCGGCGCATCCCGCTCTGGCCGCAAGGCTTGCATCGCACGCCGCGAGCCCATAGCGATGATGGCGCTGGCGCCCGGCGGCGCCGACCTTGTCGGGATGGACGCGGCATGACCTCACTCTTTGAAGCGGCTGGCATGGACACGGGCGCCCCTCGCCCGCTGGCCGACCGGCTCCGTCCGCGGATCTTGGCCGATGTCGCCGGCCAGTCTCACATCGTCGGCCTGGACGGCACGCTGACGCGGCTCATCGCCAGCGGGCGGCTGCCGAGCCTCATCCTGTGGGGCCCGCCGGGCTGCGGCAAGACCACGATCGCGCGACTGCTCGCCGGGGAGACGCGGCTCGTCTTCGAGCAGCTCTCGGCGATCTTCTCCGGCGTCCAGGAGCTGAGGAAGGCCTTCGACCGCGCCAAGGCCCATCGCGAGCAGGGCCGAGGCACGCTGTTGTTCATCGACGAGATCCATCGCTTCAACCGCTCGCAGCAGGACAGCTTCCTGCCGCACATGGAAGACGGCACGATCACGCTGGTCGGCGCCACGACCGAGAACCCGTCGTTCGAGCTCAACGCGGCGCTCCTGTCGCGCGCGACCGTGCTGACCCTGAACCGGCTCGACGACGATGCGCTCGAGGACCTTCTGCGGCGCGCCGAAGCCGAGGTGTCGCGGCCGCTGCCGCTCGATGCGGAGGCCCGCGAGGTCCTGAAGCGCATGGCCGACGGCGATGGGCGTGCGATCCTCAATCTGGCCGAGGACGTGCTGGCAGCCGTTCCGGCCGGAGCCCCCGCTGCTGACGCCGCCGCTCTCGTCCGCCTCGTCCAGCGCCGGGCTCCCCTCTACGACAAGGGTCGCGAGGGTCACTACAACCTCATCAGCGCGTTGCACAAGAGCGTGCGCGGCTCCGATCCCGATGCCGCGCTCTACTACCTCTGCCGGATGCTGGACGGGGGCGAGGACCGGCTGTTTCTGGCGCGCCGCCTGGTGCGCATGGCGGTCGAGGACATCGGGCTCGCCGATCCGCAGGCACTCGTCATCGCCAATGCCGCCAAGGAGGCCTACGACTTCCTCGGCAGCCCGGAGGGCGAGCTGGCGCTCGCAGAGGCCACGATCTACCTCGCCACCGCGCCGAAATCGAATGCCAACTACGTTGCCTACAAGGCTGCGATGCGCGCCGCCAAGCAGCTCGGCAGCCTGGCGCCGCCCAAAGTGATCCTCAACGCTCCGACGAAGCTCATGGAGGAGGAGGGCTACGGCTCGGGCTACGCGTACGACCACGACGAGCCCGACGCCTTTTCAGGCCAGAACTACTTCCCCGACGAGTTCCGCGAGCGCCCCCGCTACTACGATCCGCCCGAGCGCGGCTTCGAGCGCGAATTGAGGAAGCGCCTCGCCTACTGGGACGGTCTCAGGAAAAAGCGCGGCTCATAGGGCGGCCCGCACACCCCCCGATCCGCCGCCTGCCCCGATTGCCGCCAAAATCGCACTTTTTGATGTATTGCAGCGCAACGCTCCTGTCCCCGCCTGCTGCGCGCCAGGATCGCGTCGCCCCCGTCCCTTGGATAGAGCAATGTCCGCGCACCTCATTGCCGACATCGTAACGGTCGCGCTCGCGGCCTCCATCGCATTCGCGGCCGGCTGGAGCGCGGGCCGCAAGAGCCTCGCTCTGGCGCTGTTCGTCGGCGCGCTCACGCTCGTTCCGGCGCTGCCGCTGTCGGCGATAGCGGTCATGCTGGTCGCCTTCCAGGCGCTCGGCATCGACCTCGTCGACTAGCCGGAATGCGGTCCGGGCGTTGGCATGTGGCGCCGGTACGGCTAAGAAGGAGGCGCAGCAGCGGCAGCGTTCCGGCGCACGAGCATCGGCGGGGATCACATGGTGGCGTTCATCGACTTGTGGCGAGGCCATCCTATCAACGAGAGCGTGATGACGCCGTGCATTGCCCCGCATGATCTCACCAATCTCGAGGGCCGCGTCATATCGCAGGGGCTGCCGGTGTTCTCGAACCAGTGCGCGATCCGCATGGGCGTCGCCCTCCGCAGGGCGGGCGTGCAGCCGTCCCAGCTCGGCGGCTGTGCCCACTGCGCGGTCCACTCGCGCGACGCCATGCATTTCATCAACGCCAACCAGCTCGCCAACGCAATCCTGCGGGCCAACATCGCCGGCATCGGCAAGGTCGAGAAGTTCAGCGGCGCCGATGCCGCTCAGTTCTATCCGAAGCTGTTCGGGCGCACCGGCATCATCTACGTGCAGGACTACTGGCGCCGCTCGACCGACAGCGGCAAGGCGACGGGCGATCACATCGACGTCTGGAACGGCTACCGATCGAGCGCCAAGTGGCTGATGGAATGGTTCTCCTGGGTCGGCTACTACTCGAACTACGCCGAGGCTGGCGAGATCTGGTTCTGGCCCGTCGACTAGTGGCTCGGCTCCGACACGCGGTACCCGCAGCCGACTGACCGAGCGACGGAGCGGTAAGGAACACTCGCAGCGTCACGCTTCTGGTGTTGCTCTTGTCATCGACGCTTGGCAGACCGGCGTGCCGAAACAGGAGACGAGACGTCGGTGACGCAACACTAGCCCGCGCCCCGGTGGCTGCGGGATCCTCGAAGCAGGCCCCGCCCCGCCCGGGCCGCTGTCCATTGGAGGTCGGATGCGCTACCTCGTTGCCATGCTGTTTGCCGTCGCACTGGCTCTGGCTGCAATGCTGTTCGTGAGCGGTCCGCTCGCGAGCTGGGCCGTGTCGAGGTTCACGTTCGACAATCCCGACCAGGTGAACGACCTCCACGTCGCTGCCTTCATGGGCGCGAATTTCGCCGCTCTCGTGCTCGGATGGCTGCTGGGCTGGATCGTCGGCGGCCTCGTCGCGGGCCGCGAGGCGGGATCCTGACCCGCCGGCGCCGGCCTGCCGCGTTCCGGCAGTCCCGCCCGCACGTCCGCACGCGCCTCCCCCGCACTTTTTCCCTCTGGTCTTGGCCGCGAGGCCCGGATCGGCGATACAGGGCTCGCGCTGACGGCTGGCGATGCAGTGCAGGCCATTGGGGGTTAGACCGTCGTCCCTCGGCTTTTGTGCCCCGGTCTGGCCGCCGTGCGGCCACCGCATCAGGATCTTGGCAATGAAACTTCTGCTCCTCGCCTCGGCCGGCGGAGCGATCGGCTCCGGGCTTCGCTTTCTCGTCAACCAGGCGATGCACCCATCAGGCCAGTTCGACCGCGGCGTCCTCGTGTTCCCGTGGGCCACGCTCACGGTGAATGTCGTCGGCGGGCTGCTGATGGGCATCGTCGCCGTTGTCGTCGCCGAGCGGCTCGGCAACTCGCCAGAGTGGCGCGTGTTCCTGGCCACCGGCATCCTCGGCGGCCTCACCACCTTCTCGGCGTTCTCGCTCGACACCATGAACCTTGCCATCCACGACGGGCCGGGAAGCCTCAGGCTCCTCGCCTACGTGATCGGCTCGGTGGCTGTCTCGTTCCTGGCGCTCGCCGCCGGCATGGCCCTGGCGCGGTGGGTTCTGGCATGAGCGGGCGAGGCGAGCAAAAGCCGGCGGCCGGTCGTGTGGAGGCACTGCGCGTCACCCCGGCCGAGGCCGACATGCGGCTCGACCGCTGGTTCCGCGTCCACTTCCCCGAGGTTGGCCACGGCTACCTGCAGAAGCTCTTGCGCTCGGGCCAGGTGCGCGTCGACATGAAGCGCGCGCAGGCTAACGACCGCCTGCGGGCCGGCTCCGAGATCCGCGTGCCGGCGATCGTGCGAACGCCCGTTCAGCCGAAGCCCTCGATCAAGGCGCCGCTCGGTGTCTCCAAGGGCGACCGCGACATCATCGAGCAGGCGATCCTCTACGAGGACGACTACGTGCTGGTGATCAACAAGCCGTTCGGCATCGCCGTACAAGGCGGCACCGGTACCCGGCGCCACATCGACGGCATCCTCGCCGGCATGGCCGATCGCTTCGGCGAGCGCCCGCGCCTCGTGCACCGGCTCGACCGCGATACGACGGGCGTGCTGCTCGTCGCCAAGACGCGCGACGCGGCCGCTAAGCTCGGCCGCACGTTCCAGACCCGTTCGGCCGCGAAGACCTACTGGGCGCTGGTTGCCGGGGTGCCGACGCCGCGTCAGGGCAAGATCGAGGCCGCTCTCGTCAAGGCTTCAGGCCCCGAGGGCGACCGCGTCAGGAAGGCGCGGCCCGGCGAGCAGGATCTCGCCATGCACGCCACCACGCACTACTCGGTCATCGACCGCGTCGCGCACAAGGCGGCCTGGGTCAGCCTCAAGCCCGTCACCGGCCGGCAGCATCAGCTTCGCGCGCACATGGCGATGATCGGCCATCCAATCCTCGGCGACAACAAGTACGAGGGCGACAAGGCGCTGCCGGCCGAGAACATGGATGCGACACTGCACCTGCACGCGCGCCGCCTCGTCATCCCGCATCCGGTCACGCGCGAGCGGATCGATGTCACCGCGCCGCTGCCGCCGCACATGCGACGCTCGTTCGAGATGTTGGGCCTCGACGCCGAGCGCTACGACACGGAGGAGGCATGACCCTCGTCATCTTCGATTGCGACGGCACCATCGTCGACAGCCAGAACGGCATCTACGCCGCGATGCTCCATGCCTTCGCAGCGCTCGACATTCCGCCGCCCTCGCGCGCCGCGACGATGGGCGTGATCGGGTTGTCGCTGCCCGAGGCCTTCGAGGTGCTAGCGCCCGAGGCCGCGGCGGCGGCGCGGCGCGCCCTGGCCGAGCACTACAAGGCCTCGTTCCTGCAGCTCCGCGACGATCCCGCCCATCAGGAGCCGCTGTTCCCGGGCGCAGGCGAGGTCATCGCCGCGCTCGCCGCGCGCACCGATATCCGGCTCGGTATCGCCACGGGCAAGTCGCGGCGCGGCGTCGCACGCCTGTTCGACCGCGAGCGCTGGCACGACCGCTTCGTCACCGTCCAGACCGCCGACGACCACCCCTCGAAGCCGCATCCGGCGATGCTGCTCGCTGCCATGGCCGAGGCAGCGTCCCCGCCCGGAGCGACGGTGATGATCGGCGACACCACCTACGACATGCGCATGGCGCGCGCGGCCGGCGTCGGCGCGCTGGGCGTCACGTGGGGCTACCATCCGTCGGCGGACCTCACGGCCTCGGGCGCTCATCTCCTGGTCGACGACTACGCCGCCGTGCCCGAGGCGATCGAGCGCGTGCTGCGCCAGTTGAAGGACGCCGCATGACGCGCCGCGACGAGGACGCCGCCGGGATGCCGGGGCGGGAGCCGATGCGGCCCGCGCTGCCGAAGCGGTTCTACCAGCGCGCAGCGGCCGACCCGGCCGCCGTCGAGGGGGGCTATCGCGTGCTGCTCGACGGTCGCGCGGTTCGCACGCCGGGCAAGCGGCCGCTCGCCCTGCCGACGCTGGCGCTCGCCGCGGCGGTGGCCGCGGAATGGGATGCCCAGTCCGGCGTCGTCGACCCGGCCACGATGCCGCTGACCCGCATCGCCAACACGACGCTCGACGGCGTCGTCGGTGCCGAAGGGCCGCTCGCCGCCGACGTCGCCGCCTACGCGATGAGCGACCTCCTCTGCTACCGAGCGACGGCGCCTGCCGATCTGGTACGGCGGCAGGCCGGGCTGTGGGACCCGGTGGTGCGCTGGGCCGAGGATCGGTTCGGGCTCGGCCTTGCCATCGCAGACGGCCTGATGCCGGTCGCGCAGCCAGAGGGCCTGCGCGCGGCCGTGCTCGACGAGGTGGCGGACCTCGGCCCCTTCGGTCTCGCCGCGTTGCACGTCATGACGACCCTGACCGGCTCCGCGCTGTTGCCCATCGCCGTCGCACGCGAGCGGCTGACGCCCGAGGCAGCCTGGCAGGTCGCCCACGTCGACGAGGACTATCAGATCGAGCAGTGGGGCGCCGACGCCGAGGCCGTGGCACGCCGGGCGGCACGCTGGGTCGAGATGGCGGCTGCCGGCCGCATGCTGATTCTGCTGCGGTGAGCCGGGCCGGCCCGCCGGCTCGTCGCATCGCCGCCGGCCATCCCCGCAGCAGGGCGGCAACGGGAGACGACCCATGCGCGACATCGCGGAAGGCGCGGTCCTCGTTCTGAGCCTGATCGGCGCAGGCACGCTCTTTGCGCTCGCGCTCCGTGTTGTTGCGGGTCGGTCGCGCCGTGCGAAGCGTCGCCGCAGGCGCGGCGGTCCCGGTGCGGCTACGGCGTCGCTCGATCGCTCCACCGGCAGCGGCGGCGACGCAGGTGCGTGCAGCGGCGATGGCGCCAGCTCTGGCTGCGGCGACGGTGGCGGTGGCGACGGAGGCGGCGGAGGTGGTGGGGACTGATGCGTTGGCCGGTCCCGCTTCCCGTTAACAACCTATTAACCATGGTCTCCGCCTACTCGACGGCAACAGCGATTCTGGAGCCGGCCCATGCTCGCGAGCCCCCGCATCCCCGAGATCACGCAGCGCGACCGCTTCATCCGCCGCGCCGCAGCGCAACGCTCGGTCTTTGCCGTCGTCGGCGAGGACGGGCTGGCCCGCGTGCCCTCGCAGCGCCATCACGGGCGCGAGGTGACGCTGCTCTGGACGAGCCGCGCCACGGCCGAACGCTGGGCCGATGTCATCGCCCAGCGGCCGCGCATCAAGCAGTTGATGCTCGATGCCGTGCTGGCGGACGTGCTGCCGGCGCTGGCCCGGCTCAACCGCCTGGTCGGGGTCGACTGGGGTTCGGACGCCATCGAGCCCGAGATTGCACCGGCCGACCTGGCGCGCCGGCTGGTGGGCGAGGTGGCTGCGGGCTTCGTCGAGCGCGTCGTCCAGACCCGCACCGTGTTCACACTCGAGGATGGTGCTGGCCCGGCGCTGCTGGTGTCGGCCGGTGCCGCCGATCGGCTCGTATTGCCCTGCTGGTCGGAGCGCGCGTTCGCTGAGGTACGGATCGAGGGTCCTTGGGCCGACATGATGACCGTCGAGGTGCCGATCGAGGTGTTCGCGACGGCAAAGCTCGGTTGGCTCGAGGGGCGCGGCTGGCTGGTTGCCCCGGACCATCTCGTGGGCAGCCCCGTCCCCGAGGTCGCACCCGCCGACCTCCGCCGCCGCCTGAAGCTCTGACACCGCCCGCGATCGCCGCCTCCTGTCCACCGCCGGCACGGCTTCGTCCCGCCGCGGGCGTCCTCCGTTCGTTCCGCTTGCGGGGTGCGGCCGCCGTGTTATCTCAGCCCACCGGATATGTCACAGAACGACAGGGTGGGCCCACGATGAAGGATGTGATCGCAGAGCTCGAGCGCCGCCGCGACGAGGCGAGGCTCGGCGGTGGCCAGGCGCGCATCGACGCACAGCACAAGCGCGGCAAGCTCACGGCGCGCGAACGCATCGAGCTGTTGATGGACGAGGGCTCGTTCGAGGAGTTCGACACCTTCGTCGAGCACCGCTGCACCGAGTTCGGCATGGAGAAATCGAAGGTGCCGGGCGACGGCGTCGTGACCGGATGGGGCACCATCAACGGCCGCGTCGTCTACGTGTTCGCCAAGGACTTCACCGTGTTCGGCGGCTCGCTGTCGCTGGCACACGCGCAGAAGATGACCAAGATCCAGGACATGGCGTTGAAGAACCGCGCGCCGATCATCGGCCTCTTCGACGCCGGCGGCGCGCGCATTCAGGAGGGCGTCGACGCGCTCGGCGGCTACGGCGAGGTGTTCACGAGGAACGTCCTCGCCTCGGGCGTCATACCGCAGATCTCGGTGATCATGGGCCCCTGCGCCGGAGGCGATGTCTACTCGCCTGCCATGACCGACTTCATTTTCATGGTCAAGGACACGAGCTACATGTTCGTGACCGGGCCGGACGTGGTCAAGACCGTGACCAACGAGACGGTGACGGCCGAGGAGCTCGGCGGCGCCAAGGTCCACACCACCAGGTCCTCGATCGCCGACCGCGCCTACGAGAACGATGTCGAGGCGCTGTTGCAGATGCGCCGGCTGATGGACTTCCTGCCGTCGAACAACCTCGACGGCGTGCCGGAGATGCCGACCCTCGACAGCCCCGACCGCGTCGACCACTCGCTCGACACGCTGATCCCCGACAACCCCAACAAGCCCTACGACATCAAGGAGCTGATCCTGAAGGTCGCCG
>CAYYGO010000053.1:0-26783 GCA_964471635.1 uncultured Hyphomicrobium sp. | reverse complement strand
GCAGCGGACTGCAAATCCGCGTACCCCGGTTCAATTCCGGGCGTGGCCTCCAACAATTCCTCCATCGAACGGGAGCGACCGAGACCTGCGCGCTCTCGCGGACGTCGCACACGCCGGGCGAAGGACGCTCCGCCCTGCGCGGCCCGCAGTCGCGGGCGAACAACGCAGTGGCGCGGGCTCGGAAACTGGTCTATGCCTCCTTCCCTCGGCGCCCTGGCTCTGCTAGGAGCCGTGTCATCCGAGATGGCCCGAGTATTCCGCGGTAGCTCAGCGGTAGAGCAACCGACTGTTAATCGGTTGGTCGTAGGTTCGAATCCTACCCGCGGAGCCATCTTGGCCTTCAGCCGGCCCCTGTGCAGCGGCGCCGGTCGCTGCGGCAATGTGGGTAGCCTCGCCGCGGCGTTGATCTGCCGTGTGGCATCGGCCCGGCATTAGTTGGCGGTGGCTCGCCAGTGGACTGGGTGGTTGCCCACCACTGAGGCGACCCACAAACAGCGGTCTGCCTTCTCAAAACAGCAGCCGGAATTATCAACGATCGCGCAGACGGTCCTATGCTGGGACGGCTTCAACGCCACGCGCGAGCACTCGTCGCGTGCGCGGGGTCCTTCTCGCTTACGCGGGGTTGTTCGGTTGCGTCACGGCAGTGCAGCGGGTGCTACTGACCGTAGATCCGCGCTATCGGGCCCGCATCGCCCGTCTGGAGACTTTGCGGCGCCGTCTGGGCGCGCACAACCGGCCGAACCGACTTTCTGCGCGGTCCTGCCTTTGTGGGTCCGCCAGCCGCAGGCGCCGTCTCGCCACCTGCTGCAACCGAAGCAGCAGAGGGCAATGCCTCTCCCCCGGTCGAGACGGAGGGCGGCACCACTTGCGACGGCCCCTGAGCGGTGGCCGGCTGCTGCGTCGCGGCGACGGCAGCGGGGCGCTCGATGGCGAGCCGCTCGGCGCGTGCGATGAGACTGGCATTCTCACGCAGTTCGAGCTCGCCCTGCGGCGTCATCACGAAATGGCTTCCGGCATTGCCGACGACGTCGAAGCGCCGGCCGCCCCGGCCAAGGCGTGCTTCGGTCACCTCGTCGATGGTCTTGAGGCCGCTGCGCAACCGCCACTCGGCGAACAGCCGGCCCTTCCCGTCGCGAAGAACGGCCAGTCGACCGGGCGCGGCAGGCGGCGCCAGCAGCCACGCACCGACGATTGTGCGGGGATCTGCGGCGAGCTCGGCGGCATAGGCCTCGGCCTCCTCGAACGAGACCCCCGTCACCGCAACCCGCACCTCGCTGGTGATCGTGGCCACGGCCCAGGCGTCCTGCTGCGGGGCGCTGCCGAGCAGAAAGCGGACAACCGTTCGCTGCGCCGCGACCCCGCGCTTGGCCGACAACTCGGCAATCCGGCGCAACTCCACCTCGGGCAGTCGAGCCGGAAGACGCACAACCAGGACGCGGCTTGTCTCGCTCCGATCCTCGGAGACGACCCGCCAGGCATCGGGGGCCGCCGCGACAGCCGGGGTCGCTGTGACGCTCGGCGCCGCCAAAAGAACCACGGCGGAGATCGAGAATGCTATTGTATTCAGGCCATTGTTGCGCGTCATGCGTCAGGCTCCAAATCGCGGCAGGGCACGCCGCGCGGGTCACGAAAATGCGCCGCACCCGGAAGGCCAGAGCTAGTTCGCGCTGGTTAACGAGCCGTTAACGGCGGGGCAGGAGAGACATCGGAGGACAGCAAGGCGCGTGCCACGAGCACCACACGGCCAAGCGGAGGGCTCACGCCAGCGTTCGATCTCAGGGAGCGAGGCCCGGAGCGGGTGCGGGCTGATCGGGATCGCGATGGCCGTCCCGTCCGTCGCCGGTGCCGTCGCGACCGTAGATGTCGGGACGGAACTCGATACGGCCATCCGGCTCGGCCCAGGCCGTGATGTAGGTGAAATACACCGGGATCGGGCGCGTCAGAGTGAGATCGACGGCCTGGCCGGCGGCGAGCACGTCCTCGACACGGCTCTGCTGGTCCCAGCCGGGCTCGGAGCGGGCGATCCATGAGGCAAGCTGGAACACGCCCTGGACGCGGACGCAGCCCGCGCTGAAGGCGCGCCCGCGCTGCTCGAACAGCGGCTTCAATGGCGTGTCGTGCATGTAGACGCCGTGCTCGTTCGGCATGTCGATGCGCACGAGCCCCAGCGCGTTCTGCGGCCCCGGGTCCTGGCGGAACTTGATCTTGCTCGCATCGGCTTGATTCCAGTCGATCGAGGTCGGGTCGATCTCGGGACCGTTGTAGTGCCCCGTTACGACGCGAATCTTCTCCTTGATAATGTAGTCGGGCTCTTTGCGAAGCTTCGGGATCAGATCGAGGCTCGCCACGCTGTCGGGCACGCGCCAGAACGGGAAGAAGTTGAGCGCGCGGATCGTCGCCTTCAGCGCCGGAGTCTCGCGGCCCTCGCGACCGACGATAACGCGGTGACGCTGCTGCACGTCCTGCCGTTCGACCGCCTCGAGCTGGTAGGCCGGCACGTTGACGAGAATATAGCGATCCTCGACCCGCTGATTGATCAGGTCCTGGATCCGGCTGTAATTGAGCTTGAGCTGCGCCAACCGCGCCTCGGCTGAGACGTTCATTACGGCGAACGTCGGACGGTCGACGCGGCCCGTCACGCGGATGCCGTGCTTGCCCTGGAAGCGACGGACGGCCTGCTCCAGCTCGTCGTCGTAGGTATAAGACTCGTAGGCGCTGCCTCGGCCTTGAAGGTCGCCGCTCGCGCGCAGCCGCTTGCGCAGCACGCCGACCCGCTCGTCGTCGTCGCCGGGACGGATCATGCGACCGGCCGGCACCGTCGGCCAGCCGCCCTTGGCGACGATCTGCTGATATCTCTGGATTGCGCGATCCATCGCCTCGAGCATCACCTCGCTGCGGAATGGCGTGCTGTCCGGACGCAGATCGTCGAGCGGATCGGGCTTCTTCTCGCGAACGTCCGGCCGACGATCCCCGTATGAGGGCGGCCCGAAGCCCGGGATCTGCTCCCACCAGTTCGCTTCTGCCGCCTGTGCCGACGCAGGCCCGCCAATCGACACGAGACCCGCCGAAATCGCGACAAGAGCAAGCGCCGTCGTGCGAAGACCGAAGTGCGGCTGCGGGCGGGCAGTGCTGCGGCGGAGGGCCGAGGGAGCGAGTGCGGGTCTCAAGGGAGCGTGGTCCTGCCGATCATCCTGTAGAGGAGTCTGCGACGCCCCGAACGCCGAGGGGGCGCAACTGCCGAACTCATCTCGTCACGATATTTCTGGTGAGCCATATGGCCAAACAAAGACCGGTTACCAAGTCCGATTGGCACTGACCAGGGCTCGAAGTGCATCACTGTGTTGCGATTGCATACCTTTGGCGCATGAAGTGCTGCATATGGGCCGCACCTCGACGTCAGAAATGGTCGAACCCCGTCTCATGGAGCGCAACCGGCGCTCCGGTCCCGTCCACAGCCGTGACGCTGCAGCCATCGCGAAATGCTCCGATATGTGAAACCTCGACACCCATCGCGTGTGCGGCCGCCGCGAAAACCTGGGCGTCGGCGGGAGCGACGGCCGCGAGCACCTCGTAGTCGTCGCCGCCAGCGAGCACGCGACGCATGGCCGACGGCTCAAGGTCGCAGACGTAGCGTGCTGCGTGCGACAGCGGCAGACGGGAGACCTCTATTCGAGCCGCGACGCCGCTGGCGGACGCCATGCGGCCGAGATCCTTCATGAGACCATCCGAGAGGTCCATGGCCGCACGGGCGTGCACTAAGAGCGCGGGCGCCAGAGCGAGCCGAGGCTCCGGGCGAAGGTAGCGCCGGACGAGATGCGCGGCGTGCCCCGGCGGCAGCTGCCAGGAAGCGGCCCGTTCGCTCGATCGCCGAACGTCGAGCCCGAGGGCCGCGTCGCCGAGCGTGCCCGAGACATAGATGAGATCGCCCGGACGCGCCGCACCGCGCCGCACCATACGGCCGGCCGGCACGTCGCCGATGGCCGCCACAGTCAACGTGAGCGGTCCCGGTCGACGGTCCGTATCGCCACCGGCGAGACTGATGCCGAACGCCGACTGCGCATCCGCGAGACCGCGGACAAGCCCCTCCATCCAGGAGCGTTGCGGCGGCTCCGGCAATGCGAGCGACAGCAGGTAGACGCGCGGACGCGCACCCTTGGCGATCAGGTCGGAGACATTGACCGCAACGGCCTTCCAGCCGATATCCTCGGGTCGATCGTCGGCAAAGAAGTGCACGCCCTCGGCCACGGCATCGGTCTTGAGCACGAGCTCCATGCCGGGCTCGCACGCCAGCACGGCACAGTCGTCCCTGAAGGCGAACGCTCCGGGCAGGCGCGCGGAGAGCGGACGCAGCAACGCCACGATGGCCGCTTCGCCCGACAGTCGATTGCCGGGCAGCTCGTTCACGGCGCGAAGTGGAAGTTGATCATCGTGAACACGCCGATCAGGATCAGACCCGGCGCCGCCATCACGAGTGCCTGCAGCTTGCCCGTGTCGCCGCCTTTGCGCGCCGACATCACGCGCCGGCCCCAGTAGACGAGCCAGATCGGATAGCTCAGAACGGCAGCGATCGAGAGGATGGTCAGCGGGCTCGGATCAGCACCCGGCGCGCCGAGCATGGCGGGTGCGAACGCCGCGGCCAACATCCAGGGAAAGAGAGCGAGGCACGCGACCACAGCCGCCAGGAGCACGAAAAAAAGGCCACCGGGCCGCGCCCGAGCGTCACCGTTGGTTATCCCGTCCATGGCCAATCTCCCGTGCCGTGCCCCTTTGACGAGGCTAGGCAGGCCGCACCTCGACCGTCAAGCCTGCGCCATCACGGGGAAGCGCGAAGCAGGCGCGCGACATGCGGCGCGAAGTAGGTCAGCACACCTGCCGCGCCAGCCCGCTTGAAGGCGAGCAGGCTCTCGATCGTCGCACGGTCGCGGTCGATCCAGCCGCGCTCGGCCGCCGCCAGGATCATCGCGTACTCCCCCGACACCTGATAGGCGAACGTCGGCACCGCGAACGTCTCGGTGACGCGGCGCACGATGTCGAGATACGGCATGCCGGGCTTCACCATCACCATGTCGGCGCCCTCGGCGATATCGAGCGCCACCTCGCGCAGTGCCTCGCCGGAGTTCGCGGGGTCCATCTGATAGGTCCGCTTGTCGCCCTTGAGCGTCGCGCTCGACCCGACAGCGTCGCGGAAGGGACCATAGAATGCGGAGGCGTACTTTGCGGCGTAGGACATGATCTGCACGTCGGCGTGTCCGCTCTGCTCGAGCACCCGGCGGATGGCGCCGACCCGGCCATCCATCATGTCGGACGGCGCCAGGATGTCCGCGCCGGCGTCGGCCTGTGCCAGCGACTGGCGCACGAGGGCCTCGAGCGTCGCGTCATTGACGACGTGCCCGCCCTCGACGAGCCCGTCGTGACCGTGGCTGGTGTAGGGGTCGAGCGCCACGTCGAGAATGATGCCGACGTCGACTCCGACGTCCTTGACGGCGCGCGTCGCCCGGCAAACCAGATTGTCGCGATTCCAGGCCTCCTCGGCCGCGTCAGACCGCTTCTCGGGGTCCGTGTAGGGGAACAGCGCGATGGCCGGGATGCCGAGACCCTCCGCCTCCTTTGCGGCCGAGACGATGTGATCGATCGACAGGCGCTCGACGCCCGGCATGGAGGGCACGGGCTGGCGCGTGTTATGGCCCTCGATGACGAACAGCGGCCAGATCAAGTCGTCGACCGAGAGGCGGTTCTCGGCAACCAGGCGACGCGACCAGGGCGTGCGCCGGTTGCGCCGCATGCGGGTCGCGGGGAACAGCGGAGCCCCCGAGGCAGCGTGGGCGGGTGGCGGGGCGGCGGGATGGCGGCGGGACATGCAGCGTGGTCCGGGCTCTTTTGGCAAGGGCGGTCAGCTTGGCGCCTCGGCAGCGCCACCGCAAGACCCGCGTCGCGCCCCGACGCCCCAAGGCGATCACGAGCGCGATGCCGCAGGCGATGATGGGCCCGAAGCCGCCGGCGATCACCACCCATCGCCGCACGTGACCCGTGCTCAGGCCTTTTTCCAGACGCCGTTGCAGTTTTCGACCGTGAACTCGGGCGTGCCGTACTCCTTGACCAGCGGCTCGGCCGGTCGGCGGGCCAGCGGATCGGCGCCATCGAGCGCGCGGGTCGGAAAGACGGGCACATAGCCCATCGACGCAAGCTCTCGGCGTGCGGCGGTCATGGCGTCGGCGCTGGTCAGATACTCGGCCACCAGGATCGTCTTGCCCTCGCGACGGAGCTTCTCGATGCGCTCGCGGCTCCAGGCGACGTCCTCCGTTCGGTTGCGGACACCGGTGCCGGCGAGGCCGTAGAGCAGGTCCTCCTTGCCAAGCCCGTCGAGCAGCGCGCGGTAGGCCGGGGTCTCGAGCAGGTCCTCGGCGTTCTGGGCGACGACGAGGAACCCGGGCCGCGCCTGCCGTGCCACACTGGCGAGCTCGGCCACGAACGCGATCATGCGCTCACGCGCCTCTGGGTGGCGATCGGCGATGTCGGTATAGACGTCGATACGGTCGAGATAGACACCATCGAAGCCGGCCCTGACGATGCCGCTGAGATAGGAATCCGCGCCGCGGATCATGATCTGCTTCCAGCCATCCTCCCAGAAGCGCACGAGATGATTGCGCGGCCAGCGGCAGTTCTCCGCGATCATCCATGCGGGCGGCGTCGTACGCCACTCGGGCTTCCAGTAGAAGCGGTACTCCTCCGCCTCGCCGATGGAGAGATACGACAGGACGATGCGCCGACTTCCGTCCGGTTTACTCTTGAGGCGCGCGACCTCGTCAGCGGTCAGCGGCCTCATGCCACCGGTCGCCTGGCTCATGGCGTAGTCGATGACGATGAGATCGGCCGGCGAGGCGACGAGCTTGTCGATGTCGAGGTTTATGTTCTGAAGCTGATAGCCCCAGGACCGAACGGCAGCGAGCGGCGGCTTGGTCGTCAGCCCACCAGTCAAGGCGACATAGATCGCGGCGACGGCGCCGAGCACCGCGCCGGTGGTCAGCAGGTTCCTGAAACGTTGCATCCGAACCTCTTTGCTGACGTCAGGCAGGCACGATGGAAACAGTGGCGGGCGGCCGGAGTTTCAGGCTATCACCGCGCCGTCGCAGCAGAGACTTGGCGTGAGCGTCGCGGCGTGCCTAACTACAGTGTCACAAGTCTCGCGCAGGTCCCCGTCGATCGAGCAACGCGGTCGAGGTCCGAACGTCGCGCGACGTTTCAACCGGTCCGCCCGGATCGCAATGCGGGTTGCCCAAGCCGCCGATGACGCCTGCGAAATTCGCCACCCCGTGACCCTTAGCGAGCCAGAATGTCGACCACGCAACAGCCCCTGGCCCCGCTCAAGGGTGCCATCATCCCGGTGACGCCCTTCGAGCAGAACTGCGCACTCTTCTGGAACCAGGACACCATGGTCGGCGCCGTGTTCGATCCGGGTGGCGATGTCGGCCGCATTCTGGAGGCGATCTCCGAGATGGGGGTGACAGTCGAGCGGATCGTGCTGACACATGGGCACATCGACCACGCCGGCGGCGCGGCAGAGCTCAAGGAGAAGCTCGGCGGCACCGTGACGATCGAGGGACCGCACGTCGCCGACAAGATCCTGCTCGATGGCCTCGAGACGCAGGGGCGGGCTTACGGGATCGCCGGCAACCGCAACGTGACGCCGGACCGTTGGCTCGACGAGAGCGAGACGCTCACCGTCGGCGGGCACGTCTTCGAGATCCGCCACTGCCCGGGCCATTCGCCGGGATCGCTGGTCTACATCAATCACGCGCAGAAGTTCATTGTGATGGGCGATGTCCTGTTCCGCGGCTCGATCGGGCGGACGGACTTCCCCTATGGCGATCACGACGCGCTGATCGAGGCTATCAAGACCAAGCTCATGGTGCTCGACGACGCGTATGGATTTCTGTGCGGCCACGGCCCGGGCAGCACAATCGGTCTCGAGCGGCGCACCAACCCCTTCATCCGCTGACCCAAAGGCGCATCAGCGCGGGTATGTGATCTCGATACAGCCGAAGATGCCGCACTCGTTGGTGATAGCACCACCGCCACGTCCGAGTCCGCCCTCCCAGAAATCGACGGTCTCGACGCGCAACGTCTCCGAACAGCTGCGGCGACAGGCGACCCAGGTGCCGCCTGGCAACCTGACCTCGCGGCCAAAACGCGCGAAACGCACTGGCCCTGTGACGGTACCATTGCCGAAGCGGCTCTCGGCAACGACAAAGCCCGTGCGATCGCCGTTGTCGCCGGCCGAGAAGCGCCGCGAACCCGCTTCGGCGCCGCCTGGCACGCCCGAAACGACGGCCGTTGCGGCAAGGCCAAGTACCATCCGGAGGACTACGCGTGTCGTGGGCCGCATGGCTTGGCTCCGGTTGATTGCGATTTGATTTCAGAATGCTAGCACACATCTCCCGGCGACGCACCCCATCGCAGGCCGAAGCCGGGGTCGGCATCAGAGGTTGCGCCAGGATGGCCCCTTCAGCCGCGCGCCAACACGATGTTGACGCCCTTCAAGGCGATGCCGGACGTCGAGATCGAGACGTTGTGGCTCGAGCCGCCATACGTGACGTTCATGCTGCCCGTGACACCACCCGAGATGGCCAGGGCGATCTTGCCGCCTGTCGCGGTACCAGACACCGCGCCGGCCGCGTTGTAAGTCCGCTCCTCCCAGCTCCCGCTGGCGGAGTTGCCGGAGAACTCGAGGGTGGCGCGCATCTCGATCTTGCTCGACGAGGCGCTCGCACACCGGATCGCCAGCGACATGCCCGCACCGCCGGACTTCGACGTGTAGTAGGCCTTGCACTTAATGCTTTCGGTCTGGCCGCCCTCGAGACGGATCTGTCCGTTGCCGCTCCAGGCGCCGAGAAGAGCCGGAACAGGATTGTCGGCGTGCGCCGGCTGACCGGCCGCGATAGCCGCAAGCGTCAGAGCGGCACCAAAGCCGGATCGTATCGAAATTGCCACGTTGCCGTCCCTCCGAGAAGACATACCCGCACCCCCCGAGCGGGTTCTTGTAGCACGGGCAGGGGGGGCTTGATAAAGGGGGGTCGATCGGGCCGTCGGCCGCTCGTTCAAACGACAACCGGACCATCCCAGCTGGGCTCACTCGCGCGCCGGGAGCAGGTTCGAACCTGACGGAACAGACCCCAGCCTCGGTGGCCTGCTCCAAGTCTCTGTTTCAGAGTCTGATTCACGCCTTCGATGGAAGCGAAGCCGCTTCCATCTCAGACGATCGGGCTCTAGTCCGCCGACGAGAGCCGCTCTGCGCCCGGCCCCGGACGCCGCGCCCGATTTGACGCCGGCCGGCAGGAGGTGCCGACATCGACCGGACCCATCGAAAGGATGCGTCTGCACGCGAGCGCGCGGCGCGCCGTAAAATCCGACTCCCCGACCGCGCTGCTGCGGGCGAGGCGCAGGTCGTCGCCGGTAGCAATCGCTAGCGTGTAGACTTGGCGGCCGCGCGCCGCAGGCGCCGGCTCTGGCAGTAGCAGGGTGGCGAGCCCGCCCGCGGCAGCAAACGCGACCAGCATCACGTCGAGGCGCAACAGCCGGCGCGGCCCCGTGTCACAGTCCCGCATTCCTTCCCCCTCCGACTTCGGAACGCAGCACGGGGGAGATCATACTGATTCGCGGTCCGTCGTGGCGTGGCCAGGGTTGCACAGGCGGAAGGAAACCGACACGGCTGAGGCCGATTGCCGCTCGAGATGCCGCGGGCGGCAATCGAGGTCAGAGGACACGGTGGTTGCCTTGCACGCGCCAACACGCGTGTCGGCCGCATCCTCAGGCTCACGCACCCGGACGGCCGGTCTTTCTCGGGCGTCCGCGCCGCGCCTTCCGCTCGACCGGGGCCTCGATCTCACGCGTCAAGGTTGGCGGCCGGGGCTTCACGGGCAGCGCGCCATCCTTCACCGGCAGCGAGGCATGCGGCCCCATCTCGTCCAGAGTGGGCTTGTGCGGGCCGCGGATGGCCTCGCCAAAGGCTCCGGCCCGCGCGCGCGGGTCGACGTCGGGGGCGCGATGGGGGACCGGGCGGTCGGTACCCGGCCCCATGTCGTCCAGCGACGGCTTCTTGACGCGCGAGCCCCCAACCGGCGGCCGGCTCCCCAAAGGCGGCTCGCCGGGCGTCAGACGGGACGTCTGCTGCGCAAAGCTCGGCTGCACCGGCTGATAAGCGCTCTCGATGCGGCTACCTTTCTCGCCCTCACCGGCGAATGGCGAAGCGGTCCCCTTTCTGGGCGGCTCGTTGCCGCTTTTGCCGTACTTCCGCTCGCCCTTGAAGCCGCCGGCCCGCTCCTCGACGTCCGATTGCCGCGCCAAGGGATCGTCGGCGATCGCAAGCTCCGTCTCGCGCAGCCGCTTGATCTCGTCGCGGAGCCGCGCGGCCGTCTCGAACTCGAGGTCGGCGGCAGCCTCCTTCATCCGCTTCTCCATGTCGGCGATGACGGCCGCAAGGTTGTGGCCGACCAGCGCCTCGCCTCCGTCGGCGAGGCCGGCATCCACCGTGACATGGTCCTGCTCGTAGACCGAGGACAGGATGTCGTGGATATTGCGTTTGATGCTCTCTGGCGTGATGCCGTTGGCGAGGTTCCACGCCACCTGCTTCTCGCGGCGGCGGTTGGTCTCGGCCAGCGCCCGCTCCATGCTGCCCGTCATGGTATCGGCATAGAGGATCACCCGCCCTTCGACGTTGCGCGCGGCGCGTCCGATGGTCTGGATGAGCGACGTCTCCGAGCGCAGGAAGCCCTCCTTGTCGGCATCGAGGATCGCCACCAGCGCGCACTCGGGGATGTCGAGCCCCTCGCGCAGCAGGTTGATGCCGACCAGCACGTCGAAGGCGCCGAGCCGCAGGTCGCGGATGATCTCGATGCGCTCGAGCGTGTCGATGTCGGAATGCATGTAGCGGACGCGCACGCCCGCCTCGTGCATGTACTCCGTCAGGTGCTCGGCCATGCGTTTGGTCAGCGTGGTGACCAGCACGCGGTTGCCACGCGCCGCTACCTTTCGCACCTCGTCGAGCAGATCGTCGACCTGCGTTTTCGCCGGCCGGATCTCGCATTCGGGATCGACGAGGCCAGTCGGCCGGATGACCTGCTCGCTGAACACCCCGCCGGTCTGGTCGAGCTCCCAGCCGCCGGGTGTCGCGGAAACGAACACCGACTGCGGACGCATCGCGTCCCATTCCTCGAACCGCATCGGCCGATTGTCGAGGCAGGACGGCAGGCGGAAGCCGAACTCCGCCAGCGTCGCCTTGCGGCGGAAGTCGCCGCGGAACATGCCGCCGATCTGGGGCACCGTAACGTGGCTTTCGTCGGCGAACACGAGCGCGTTGTCGGGCAGGTACTCGAACAGCGTCGGCGGGGGCTCTCCGGGCGCACGCCCCGTCAGATAGCGCGAATAGTTCTCGATGCCGGCGCAGCTTCCCGTCGCCTCCATCATCTCCATGTCGAACGTCGTGCGCTGCTCGAGCCGCTGCGCCTCGAGCAGCTTGCCCGCGTCGTAGAGCTCGGCCAGCCGCGCCTTGAGCTCTGCCTTGATAGACTTGATCGCCTGCTGAAGCGTGGGCTTCGGCGTGACGTAGTGCGAGTTGGCGTAGATCTTCACGAGAGCCAAGTCGTCGGTCCGCTCGCCGGTCAGCGGATCGAACTCGACGATGGTCTCGATTTCGTCGCCGAACATCGAGAACCTCCAGGCGCGGTCCTCGAGATGGGCCGGAAACAGCTCGACCGTGTCGCCGCGCACGCGGAAGTTGCCGCGCTGGAAGCCGATGTCGTTGCGGCGATAGTGGAGCGCGACGAGATCGGCCAGAAGCTGCTGCCGCGACAGTCGCTCGCCCTTGCGAACCGTGAACGTCATCGCGGTATAGGTTTCGACCGAGCCGATACCGTAGATACAGGAGACCGAGGCGACGATGATGACGTCGTCGCGCTCGAGCAGGGCACGCGTCGCGGCGTGGCGCATGCGGTCGATCTGCTCGTTGATCTGCGCTTCCTTCTCGATGAACGTATCGGTGCGCGGAACGTAGGCCTCGGGCTGGTAGTAGTCGTAGTAGGAGACGAAATACTCGACCGCGTTGTCGGGGAAGAAGCTCTTGAACTCGCCGTAGAGCTGGGCGGCAAGAGTCTTGTTCGGGGCGAGGATCAGCGCCGGCCGCTGCGTTGCGGCGATGACGTTGGCCACCGTGAAGGTCTTGCCCGACCCGGTGACGCCAAGCAGCACCTGGTTGCGCTCGCCGTCCCGGATTCCGGCGACGATCTCGGCGATGGCGCCCGGCTGGTCGCCCTTCGGGCTGTACTCGGAGACGAGCTTAAACGGCTGCCCGCCCTCGCTCTTGGCTGGGCGCTCGGGACGGTGCGGGACGTAGTCGCGCGCGGTGCCGGCGACGATCGGGTGGGTGGCGATGAGCGGCTGGCGGGCAAGCAGTGCCTTGGCCGTCTCGCTGCGCTCGGACGGTTTTGCGAGGAGCGCGTTGAGGCTGTCGGTGAGCCCCTCGCCGCCCATCGGCGGACGCGGCCCCGCTGCACGAAGCGCCGGTAGCGTCGAGGGTCCGGGCGTGTAGTCGCGCTGCATTGCCTCGCCGAAGCCGGGCGTCTGCGCGGCGGTCTCGACCGGCGGGCCGACCGGCTTCGAGGCTTTGCCGCGCGATACGCGGGGTGCTTTGGGTGCATCGGATTTCGGAGTGCGGGCCATGGACGAAGTATGCCGCGACCGCGAACCGGGATCAAATGCGACCGTACATCGACCACTCGCGGCAGCCCCGCAACTGACAGGCCGACGGCCGGGCAGACCCACTGCAGTCTGGCGCGCGCGTCGATACAAGCGGGTTGGCGGACGTCGCGCCGCGCCTTTTGGACCAATGGACAACCGTCTGTCGCGAGTGAAAGGAGAGTGGCGGTGTTGCCCCCCGATGTCCGGGCGCGGCCCCCTCGAGGACGATCGCCATGCAGAGCAAGGCACTTCTGACCATCGCCGGCGTCACCATGATGTTGACCATCGGCGCTGCGACCGCCGAGACCACGGCCCAGACCACAGCCCAGCCCCCCACAGCAGCGCCCCCAGCCACGGCGACCGCCTCGCCGCCAGCGGCAGGTGTTACACCCCCGGCCAAGTTCAAAAAGGAGCGCTCCGCCGAGTCGCTCATGTGCTCGGCCGAAGCCGACAAGCAGAACCTGCACGGCGCCGAGCGCAAGTCGTTCCGCAAGAAATGCATGAAGGACGCGAAGGCGGCTGCCGCAGCGGCAGAAACACCGGCGCCGTCGGCCCCTGCTGTGGCGCCCCCTGCCCAGAAGTAACGTCCTCGCGCGGCATGGCACGCCGGTTGCCGCGGAACCGCGCCGCACCAGAGAGGCCGGGGCCAAGACGCCCTATCGAGACGCAAACGGCCCCGCGTCGGACGCGGGGCCGGTGCTTCGTCGGTCAGTCGGGGGCGCCTCGAGGGTGCGGAGCGGATCGCACCGTCAGCTACACCCGCTCGTGCTGCCGCAGGTGTCGCATTTGAGGCACGTCCCGTTCCGTACCATCGTGAAGTTGTGGCACTCGGGGCACGAGACGCCTTCGTAGCCGCGCAGCTTGGCCTCCGAGATGCGCTGGCGGACACGCTCGGCCTCGGTCAGCACGGGCTCCGCGCGTACCACGGTGCGCTGATAGAGCACCTCGGTGTCGGACTTGAGCGCGGTTGCTCCGTGCGTCGGCAGAGCGCCGCCCATCAGCTCCGTGACCTCCTGCTGCATCGCGCGGATGGAAGCCGCGGCGTTGCCGGTCTCGCCGCCGCCGACCGCCGTGCCGCCCCGCGCCGCGAGCCGCACGATCGAGCCGCGCACGAGCCCCTTCGAGACAACCTTCGACACGCTCTCGGGCAGGTTGAGATCGAGTTGCGCGTCTGTGGCATCCTCGCCCGAGCCGAGCCCGGTCTCGCCGACGATCTCGCGCGGATCGACGTGAGCGAGGTCGGTGCGTCCGAGATAAGACACCGCGAGCTCGCGGAAGATGTAGTCGAGAATCGACGTCGCGTTCTTGATCGTCTCGTTGCCCTGCACGAGGCCGGCGGGCTCGAAGCGCGTGAACGTGAACGCCTCCACATACTCCTCGAGCGGCACGCCGTACTGGAGCCCGAGAGAGATGGCGATGGCGAAGTTGTTCATCAACGAGCGGAAGGCGGCACCCTCCTTGTGCATGTCGATGAAGATCTCGCCGACGCGCCCGTCGTGGTACTCGCCGGTCCGCAGGTAGACCTTGTGGCCGCCGACCGAGGCCTTCTGAGTGTAGCCCTTGCGGCGTGCCGGCAGCTTCTCGCGCTCGCGAGCGTCGTCCTGGGCCGCCTCCACCGCGGCATGGCGCAGCTCCGTCTCGAGTTGCGCCACGCGGGCAGCAAGCTTCTCGGCCAGTGCGACGGCGCGCGCGGCCTGCGGCTGCGAGATCAGCGTCTCGGCCGCCTCCTCCGCCTCGCCGTCATCGTCTGACAGCACCTGGCTGTTCAGCGGCTGACTGAGCTTCGAGCCGTCCCGGTAGAGCGCGTTGGCCTTCAAGGCGAGACGCCATGAGAGCATGTAGGACTGCTTGCAGTCCTCCACGGTGGCGTCGTTGGGCATGTTGATCGTCTTCGAGATCGCGCCGGAGATGAAGGGTTGAGATGCCGCCATCATGCGGATGTGGCTGTCGACCGACAGGAACCGCTTGCCCTTTCTGCCGCACGGATTGGCGCAATCGAACACCGACAGGTGCTCGCTCTTGAGGTGTGGCGCACCCTCGAGCGTCATCGCACCGCAGACATGCTCGTTCGCCGCCTCGACGTCCTTCTTCGAGAAGCCGAGATGCGAGAAGATGTCGAACGCCGGATCGCCAAGCTTCTCCGGCGGAACCTTGAGCGCGTCCTTGAGGAACGCCTCGCCTATGGTCCACTTGTTGAAGACGAACTTGATGTCGAAGGCGCTGGCAAGACCGGCCTCGATCTTCTCCAGAACGTCGGTGGTGAAGCCCCGCGCCTTGAGCGTCGCGTGGTTGATGGCGGGCGCCTGCTTCAGCGAGCCGTGACCGACGGCATAGGCCTCGATCTCGGCGATCTGGCTCTCGCGGTACCCGAGCGTGCGCAGAGCCTCGGGAACGGACTGGTTGATGATCTTGAAGTAGCCGCCGCCAGCGAGCTTCTTGAACTTTACGAGTGCGAAGTCGGGCTCGATGCCCGTCGTGTCACAGTCCATGACGAGGCCGATGGTGCCGGTCGGCGCCACGACCGTCGCCTGCGCGTTCCGGTAGCCGTGCGCCTCGCCGAGCGCCAGCGCGCTGTCCCAGGCCCGCTTTGCCGCAGCCACGAGTCGCTGGTCGGGGCAGGACGCGTGGTCGAGCGGAACCGGTGCAGTGGCCAGCGCCTCGTAGCCCTGGCTCTCGCCGTAGGCCGCGCGACGATGGTTGCGCATCACGCGCAGCATGTCGGCCGCGTTCGGTGCGTAGCCGGGGAACGGTCCGAGCTCCTTCGCCATCTCGGCCGAGGTTGCGTAGGCGACGCCTGTCATGATGGCGGAGATGGCGCCGCAGATCGCGCGACCCCTGTCGCTGTCGTAGCCGATGCCGGACGCCATCAGCAGGCCTCCGATATTGGCGAAGCCGAGGCCGAGCGTGCGGTAGCGATAGCTGAGCTCGGCGATCTGGCGGGACGGAAACTGCGCCATCAACACCGAGATCTCGAGCACGACCGTCCAAAGGCGGCAGGCGTGCTCATAGGCCTCTGTGTCGAAGCTCTTGTCGGCGCGGCGGAACGTCATCAGGTTCAGCGAGGCGAGGTTGCACGCCGTATCGTCGAGAAACATGTACTCTGAGCACGGGTTCGACGCGCGGATCTCACCCGACTTGGGGCAGGTGTGCCAGTCGTTGATGGTGGTGTGGAACTGGATGCCGGGGTCGGCCGAGGCCCAAGCCGCATAACCGATCTGCTCCCAGAGATCGCGGGCCTTGAGCGTCTTCGTCACCTTGCCGGTGATGCGCGCCTTAAGCGCATAGTCCTTGTCCTCGACCACGGCCTTCAAGAAGGCGTCGTCGACGCGCACGGAATTGTTGGAGTTCTGTCCCGAGACCGTCAGGTAAGCTTCGCTGTCCCAATCGGTGTCGTAGGTCGCGAAGTCGATGTCGGTGTAGCCCTGGCGCGCAAACTGCACGATGCGCAGGATATAGTTCTGCGGCACGCCGTCGCGCTTGGCCTCGCGGATGGCCGACTTGAGCTTCGGATTGCGCGCCGGGTCGAAGCAGGCATCGCCCTCGGCCTCGCAATTGACGCAGGCCTTCATGATCGCCTTGAGGCGCTTCTGGCAGATCTTCGAGCCGGTGACGAGAGCAGCAACCTTCTGCTCCTCCTTCACCTTCCAATCGATATAGGCCTCGATGTCGGGATGATCGACGTCGACGACGACCATCTTGGCGGCGCGCCGCGTCGTGCCTCCGGACTTGATGGCGCCCGCCGCGCGGTCGCCGATCTTGAGAAAGCTCATGAGGCCCGACGACTTGCCGCCGCCCGAGAGCTTCTCGTTCTCGCCGCGAAGACGAGAAAAATTCGAGCCCGTGCCCGAGCCGTACTTGAACAGGCGCGCCTCGCGCACCCACAGGTCCATGATGCCGTTCTCGTTGACAAGATCGTCCTCGACGGACTGGATGAAGCAGGCGTGGGGCTGGGGATGCTCGTAGGCCGAGCCGGATTGAGTGAGACGACCGGTCTCGTGATCGACGTAGTAATGGCCCTGTCCCGGCCCGTCGATGCCATAGGCCCAGTGCAGGCCGGTGTTGAACCACTGCGGAGAATTCGGCGCTGCCATCTGCATCGCCAGCATATAGCGGTGCTCGTCGTAGAATGCGCGCGCGTCCTCGTCCGACGAGAAGTAGCCACCCTTGTAGCCCCAGTAGGTCCACGTGCCTGCGAGCCGGTCGAACACTTGGCGCGCGTCTGCCTCTCCGCCCGTCCGCTGGCCCTCGGGCAGCTCGGAAAGCGCCCGCTCGTCGGCGACCGAGCGCCACAGCCACGAGGGAACGCGGTTCTCCTCGACCCGCCGCAGGTGCTTGGGCACGCCCGCCTTGCGGAAATACTTCTGAGCGAGAATGTCGGCCGCCACCTGGCTCCAGTGGGCCGGCACCTCGAAGCCATCGAGCCGGAACACGACGGAGCCGTCCGGATTCTTGATCTCGGAGGTGGCGCGACGGAACTGGATGGTCGCGTAAGGCGACTTGCCGGCCTCGGTGAAGCGGCGCGAAATCTTCATGTAGTGCCCCCGTAGTGGTCATGGCGGGGGTGCTGCCGGTATGCGGAACAAGGTCCGAGAACACCCGGATTGGCGTCTCGCAGGCGCGGCGTTCCGCGTGTCAGGTGCCATGCCCGGGCCGCAAGCATCCTTCCCGCACGTCCCCTCACGTGCAGGCTGAAACTCGGCGGCAACCGCTTTGGAAGAGGCCCTGTAGGGCCATCAATCGAGACAGAGGGCAGGCACCAGGCAGCACACGGCGGAACACTGCAAACCCGATAACGCAAAAGTATGACGATTCGGACGCTCAGTCATCACTCGCGTTCTAGATGTTGTGGCCGCCGGCTACGTTGGATCAACATCTGGTGGTGTTGGCAACCTGGGGACGGGCGCCGCGAAAGATCCCGCCAACATTGGGGCGGGCGCGCCGCCTGCTCTTCGAGGAGCTGTGGAAAGCCCCGCATTTGGGGTCCTGCGCCAGTGCGAGCAAAAGCTAGTCCGATTCCGGCACCACACCTGTTGCAGAATAGACGCTGCTATCGGACGGCTGGACTTGGCACCGCGCGACCGATAAAGCGAGTTCCATGCCCAACACTCGGACAGGTGCCGTGCAATGAGCCTTTTCAGCGAGATTTTCAGTTGGTGGGGCGGCAATACCTGGGGAACGCGCGTGACGATTTGGCGTCAAGGCCGCCTCGTCGGCGAGGATAGCCTCGGCAACCGCTACTTCGTGCAGAAGTCGGGAGTCGGTCCGCTCGGCGTGCCGCGCCGCTGGGTGATCTACCGCGATCTCGCCGAGCCTTCCAAGGTGCCGGCGGAGTGGCACGGATGGCTGCACTATACCGTCGACACGCCGCCCAATGCCGAGAGCTACCAGGCCAAGCCCTGGCAGCAAGCGCATAAGATGAATATGACCGGAACGCGTGAGGCCTACCGGCCATCGGGCTCGATCCTGACCGCCGCGTCGCGCCCCGCCGCAACAGGCGACTACAAGGCGTGGAAGCCGGAGTGACGGCAACGCCGCGATTATGCCGCACGGGCGCCGGTCTTTGTGGCGCCACCATTCTCGCGCACCTCGTCGCATGGAAGAGGCTTACCCTAAGCCTTCGTGCATTGCGTGTCGTCGGGTGAAAGCAGAACCGGATCGACGGTCTTGAGATTGCATTCGTACCTTGTCCCGGCCGAGGCGCATATGAAGCAGCGGAGGCCATCCAGACACCGCGGGGCCCGCCCGGCATCGAGAGCGGCCGGGCTCGCCATCGCCGCCCTGGCGGCTGGCGCCCTGTCGGCTCCGGCGGCCGGCGAGCGCGTCGAGAACCTGGTTGCCGTTTTTGCCGCCCTCGACAAGGTGACCGCGCGCATCTCACGGCTCGAGGTTCCGCTCGGCGAGACGGTACAGTTCGGCGCGCTCAAGGTGACGCCTCGCACCTGCTTTTCCCGCCAGCCCACCGAGCCACCGAAGACCACCACGTTCGTCGAGGTCGACGAGATCCTGCTCGACGGCAAAGAGAAGCGCATCTTCGCCGGATGGATGTTCGCCGAGAGCCCGGGCCTCAACGCGGTCGAGCATCCGGTTTTCGACGTGTGGCTGACCGAGTGCCAGAAGCCCGCCAAGGCCGTGTCCCAGCGCCCCGGACAACCGGCCGGAGCCACGGCGGCGGGTGGTGGTGCAGGACAGGGTCTCGGCCCGGCCGGCGAGGAACCGAGCGAGCCGCGCCGACGCGTCCGGCGCTGACGTACCCTCGCGTCGGCAGACGGTCAGCTCTAGCGCAGCCGACCGACCGTAAGGCTGCCGACGAGGGTCAAGCCGCCCCGCGCATCGCGCGTGAGCACGACCATCTCGCCGGACGCCGCCGGAACTCCCGCAAGTGCCGAGATCACCACCTGATGCGTCACGAGCAGCAGCGGCCTCGACAAATCCTCGACGGCGAGAGCAGCGCGAAGTGCTGCGATCTGTCCGGCACCTGACCCCGGATCGGAAAAAAAAGAATTGAGCAACGGCCACACCTCGGCCGGGCCCGCGTCCACGAGGCGCGCGGTCTCCTGGCACCGGCACCACGCGCTGGTCCGAACTGCCCGAAATGCGACACCGCGGTCGCGGAACGTGGAGCCGATCGCGCGGGCCTCGGCGCGGCCAGCCTCCGACAGGTTGCGCTGCGTGTCGCATATCGAGAGATCGAACCCCGGCGGATCGCCGATGCCGGGCGCGGTCGCGTGGCGCAGCAAAACGACGTGCCCGGGCGCGGCAAGCCGGCGCCATACGGCATCATCGGCAGAAACAGCCGGCGGCAGGACACCCGCTGCGACGGCTGCGAAGATGGCCCGCAGCGCGTCGCGACGGATCATGTCTTGGCCTCGGGGTCGAACTCGGCCGGACGGAGATGGCGCGCAAGACGATCGAGCACGCCGTTGACGACCTTCGGCTCCTCGTCGGCAAAGAACGCGTGCGCAACGTTGATGTACTCGTTGATCGCAACGCGGGCAGGCACGTCGCGCCGCTCAATGAGCTCGTACACTCCGCCGCGCAATATGGCGCGCAGAATGCTGTCGACCCTCACGAGGCGCCAGCCGATGGCGAGCTGCTGGTCGATCAACGGGTCGATGTCGCGCTGGCGGCGCACGACGCCGCGCAGGATCTCGGCGAAAAATACGGGGTCAGCGCCGCTGACCATTTCGCCGTCGTCCTCGGTCAGAAAGCGCACCGAGACGAACTCCTCAATCACGTCGTTGAGATCGGTCGCGGCCATGTCCATCTGATAGAGCGCCTGCACGGCGGCCATGCGGGCTGCCGTACGCGGCTGAACGGTCTTCGGTTGCGCGCGCCGCGGACGTGCCACGGTGCCGCCGTCGGCCGCAGGTTTGCGCCGGTCGCTGGTCATGCGCCCTGACCCTGGAATGCGCGCTGCAGCTCAATCAGGCGCAGGCAAGCGCGGGCCGCGTCTCCGCCCTTGCCGTCGCGTCCGCCGTTCGCGCGCGCCATCGCCTGCTCCTCCGTGTCGACCGTCAGGATACCGTTGCCGAGGGGGATGTGGTTCTTGACGGCCACCTCGACCAGCCAATGGTTGGCGTTCCCGACCACGACATCGTAGTGCGAGGTCTCGCCGCGGATCACACAGCCGAGTGCCACCGCACCACAGAAGCGCGCGCTCGGAGCCCGGCGCGGGATGAGTCCGGCGTCGGCCGCGAGGGCCAGCGCGTGCGGAATCTCGAGCGCGCCCGGCACGACGATGCGCTCGTGGTGGACGCCGGCGAGCTCGAGCTCGGCAATCGCGCCCTCGACCAGCGCATCCGACACCGCCTCGTAGTAGCGCGCCTCGATGATAAGTACACGCCCCTTCATCCGCTGAGGCTCGGGTGCTGGCGGCGTCCTCGTTGCCCCCGACAGCGAAAGCTTGGGCCTCGTCGACTTCGTGACCATAAGTCCTATCCGATCCTTCGAGTGCCGGAGATGGCGAGGCCGAACGCCTCGACGCCGGTATAGACGTGGGCAGGCGAGTTGGTCATGAGCACCATCTCGCCGACGCCGAGATCCTTCAAAATCTGCGAGCCGATGCCGATCTCGACCTGACGGCGCTCGCGCGTCCCTTGCCGGCCTGCGCTCGGCTCCGTCTCGCGCTCGATCCATTCCGAAATCGAGCGTGGCCGCAGATCGCGGATGAGAACGAGCACGCCGCGTCCTTCCTCGGCGATCGCCTGCATCGCTCGCCCGATGAGGCCGGTCGCATCCGGGCCGACGCCGATGCCTGCGAGATCGACGAGCGCGTTGACCGCATGCACCCGCACGAGCACCGGCCGGCGGTCGGCGATGTCGCCCTTGACCAGTGCGAGATGCTCGGCGGGCTCGGCCGTCGTCTCGTAGACATGGAGCTTGAACGATCCGGCGGATGCGGTGTCGACGCGGCGCTCCGCGATGCGCTTGACGATGCGGTCGTTGGCCAGCCGGTAGCGGATCAGATCGTCGATGGTGCCGATCTTCAGGCCGTGCCGCCGGGCGAAGGGCACGAGATCGGGCATGCGCGCCATCGTGCCGTCGTCGTTCATGATCTCGCAGATGACGGCGGCCGGCGACAGTCCGGCCAGCCGGCAGAGATCGATCGAGGCCTCGGTGTGGCCGCTTCTGACGAGAACGCCGCCGTCGCGTGCGACGAGCGGAAAGACGTGACCCGGAGACACGACGTCGGCCGCCCCCCGGGTCGGGTCGATCGCCGTCGCGATGGTGCGCGCGCGATCATGAGCCGATATGCCCGTCGAAATGCCCTCGCGCGCCTCGATCGACACGGTGAACGCCGTCTCGCGCCGCGAGCGGTTCTCGTGCACCATCCGTGCGAGGCGGAGCTCGTCGGCACGCGCCTTGGTGAGCGACAGGCAGATCAATCCACGTCCGTGCTTGGCCATGAAGTTGACCGCGTCCGGTGTCGCCATTTGCGCTGGAATGACGAGATCGCCCTCGTTCTCGCGATCCTCCGCATCGACCAGAACCACCATGCGGCCGTTGCGCAGATCGTCGAGTATCTCCTCGGTGGACGCGAGAGGGCCCCTCGCGGGGGCGTCCTCCACTTTGCCGAGGCGCTCAATGGTCACGGACGGAACTCCAGCAGGCGCGCCACATAGCGCGCGATGAGATCGACCTCGAGATTGATCGGATCGCCCGGCTTTTTGCTCCCCCAGGTCGTTACGGTCAAGGTGTGCGGGATTAGGTTGACGCCGAAGCGACTGCCGATCACCTCGTTGACGGTAAGCGAGGTCCCGTCAAGTGCCACCGATCCCTTGGGTGCGATGAACGGCGCAAGGTGATCCGGCACCTCGAACGTGAAGCGCTGCGAGGCGTCGTCGCCCCGAACGTCGATCACGCGGGCCAGCCCGTCGACGTGACCGGTGACGATATGTCCGCCCAGCTCGTCCTTTGCGGCTAGTGCACGCTCGAGATTGATCCGTCGGCCAGGATGCCACGCCCCGAGCGTCGTCCTCGAGCGCGTCTCGTTCGACACATCGACCGAGAAGACCGCGCCGCCAGCATCGGGCTCGACGCCGGTGACCGTCAGGCAGACGCCGTCACACGCTATCGAGGCACCAACCGTGATCGAGGCGGCAGCATAGTCCGTTGCAATCTCGAAACGCCCGCCGTCCTGTCGGCGCACGCTGCCGATACTGGTAACGATACCTGTGAACATGGAAACGCGGTCCTCTCGGTTCAGGCGCGCCTGTCGTCGCCGGACAACGCCAGCGGCTGGGGGCGAAGGCAGTAGTATAGATCGGCCCCGATGGCCCGAGCCTCGACGACAGATAGCGCAAGCGGGCCAAGCAGTTGCTCGACGACGGGCCGCCAGGGCGCCCCGTCACGCTGACCGAAGCCCGCTCCATTGCCAGCCAGGAACAGATGCACCTCATCGAGCAGCCGATGCTCGGCGAAGGCCCGCCATACGGTAGGACCACCCTCGACGAGGAGCCGAGTGACGCCTTGAGCGGCCAGCTGCTCCATGGCCGCCGGTAGCCAGGGGCGGTGGCCGACGGACGCTACTCCCAAGAGCCGGGCGCCGCGCAATGCATCGGTAGCAGACGAGCCATGCGCCTCACGCGTAAGCACCCACACGGGTGGGCGCCCGGGAAGCATCGCATCAGTCAAAAGCCGCGTTCCGACAAGATCCGACGGATCGGACGATAGCACGATCCGGATCGGGGAGCGTCCGGCAAGCCCGGGCAGGCGGCACGTGAGTTCGGGATCGTCGTCGCAAAGGGTGCCGCGACCAACCAGAATGGCGTCGGCCTCCGCGCGAAGCAGATGCCCGGCAGCGCGGGCCTCCGGTCCCGTGACCCATGCCGGCCCGCTGCCGTCGCCTCGCGGCACTAGGCCCTCGGATGAGGCGGCGATCTTCAGCGCCACCATGGGCCGGCGCTCGGCAATGCGCAGGACGTGCCCGCTCGTGACGACGCGGGCCTCCCCGGCACGGACGCCTCGAATTACCTCGACGCCTGCCGACCGCAGCCGCTCCAGGCCTCGGCCGGCGACGCGAGGATCAGGGTCCTCGATGCCGACGACGACTTTGCCTATTCCAGCAGCGATCACCGCGTCCGCGCAGGGGGCCGTGCGGCCATGATGGGAGCACGGCTCGAGCGTCACGTAGAGCGTCGCGCCACGGGCTGCCCCTCCGGCCCTGCGGATCGCTTCCGTCTCTGCGTGGGGACGCCCGCCCGGCTGCGTCCATCCGCGCGCGACGACCTCGGACCTGCCAGGGTCGGCGATCACGGCACCGACTGCCGGATTAGGCGCGGTCGTTCCAAGACCACGGCACGCCAAACGCAGCGCGATGCCCATCATGTGGTCGTCGAACGGTGTGACGGCGGGTCGGGACATGCGAGCCAGGAGCGGGCCACCTGCAAGCGCAGGCCGGCAATGATGAGGGCGGCACGGCACCGAGCCCACGGCCGGCACCCCAGCCTTCCTTTTTCACCCCTCGGCCCGCGGGGTCAATGGCGCTTCGGTGCGAGGTCGCCGCCATCGCGGGCGATCTCGCCCAGCACCTCCTGGAAGTCGGACGCCTCGCGGAAATCCCGATAAACGGATGCGAAGCGGACGTAGGCCACGGGATCGAGCCCCCGCAAGGCCTCCATGACGAGTGCGCCTATCGCGGATGAGGGCACCTCGCTCTCGCCCTGACTCTCGATCTGGCGGACGATGCCCGACACCATGCGCTCGATGCGCTCGCTCTCGATAGGGCGTTTGCGCAGTGCGATTTCGACCGAGCGAGCAAGCTTGTCGCGCTCGAAAGGCACCTTGCGGCCGGAGCGCTTGACGACCGTGATCTCGCGCAGCTGTACCCGCTCGAAGGTCGTGAAGCGACCCCCGCAATCGGGACACACACGGCGGCGGCGGATCGAGGCGTTCTCCTCCGTCGGCCGGCTGTCCTTGACTTGGGTGTTCTCGCCCGCGCAGTAGGGGCAGCGCATCGGGTGCTCCGCGTGGAGATCAAAAACAAGGTGCCGGGAACGCGAATCCCCGGCGCCACGACTGTATCTCCAACGGACGAGGGGCGAAAGAACGCCCCGTGGGATCTCCGCCGCCGATCACTTCTTCTGAACGCCGGAGTGCGTGGCCCCGCCGAACTTCGCTCCCTCGGTCCACGTCCCCGTCTTCATGCACTTGGCGTACTGCGCATCGCAATACGCGCCGCCTCCGCGGCTCTCGCACGTCGACTTCCAACCCGTGCAGGTGGCTGCCGAGGCGGACGTGGCTGCGGCAGCGAGCAGTGCACAGGCAATCAAGGCGGTTCTCATGTTGTACCCCACGCAAAAAAGGCACGGACTGACACGTCCGAGCCCTCTTTTTTCCACGCATCCTATCGAGGACGTCAATGGGTCAGCGCGATCAGACGTAGATCGGGAACCGGTCGCACAGTGCAATGGCCTGCTTCTTGACCTTCTCCTCGACAGCTCCGTTCCCGGCCTCCCCGTTCTTCGCAAGGCCGTCCAGCACTTCGGCAATCATGCGACCGATGTCCTGGAACTCGGCGACGCCGAACCCGCGCGTGGTGCCGGCCGGCGCACCGAGCCGGATGCCCGACGTTACCATGGGCTTCTCTGGATCGAACGGGATGCCGTTCTTGTTGCACGTGATGTGGGCGCGGCCGAGCGCCTTCTCGGAGATGTTGCCCGTCAGCTTCTTCGGCCGCAGATCGACGAGGATGAGGTGGCTGTCCGTGCCGCCGGAAACCAGCGCGAAGCCCGACTGTACGAGCACCTCGCCCATCGCGCGGGCATTGTCCATGACGTTCTTCGTGTAGATCTTGAACTCCGGGCGAAGGGCCTCGCCGAAAGCTGCGGCCTTGGCGGCAATCACGTGCATCAACGGCCCGCCCTGGATGCCCGGGAAGATCGCGGAGTTGAACTTCTTGGCCAGATCCTCGTCGTTGGTGAGGATCATGCCGCCACGCGGACCACGCAGCGTTTTGTGGGTCGTCGTGGTTGCGACGTGGGCATGCGGGAACGGGCTCGGATAAAGGCCGGCGGCGACAAGGCCAGCAAAATGCGCCATGTCGACCAGGAAGAAAGCGCCGATCTCGTCGGCGATCTTGCGGAAGGCCGCGAAATCGATGACGCGCGGATAGGCCGAGCCGCCAGCAATGATGAGCTTTGGCTTGTGCTCGAGCGCGAGCTTGCGGACGTCCTCCATATCGACACGGTGCGTGTCGGGGCGGACCATATAGTGAACGGCCTTGAACCACTTGCCCGACTGGTTGACCGTCGCGCCGTGGGTGAGGTGACCACCGTGGGCCAGATTGAGACCCATGATGGTGTCGCCCGGCTGCAGAAGTGCGTTGAACACGCCCTGGTTGGCCTGGCTACCCGAGTTCGGCTGAACGTTCGCGAAAGCGCAATTGAACAGACGCTTCGCCCGATCGATCGCCAGCTCCTCCGCCACGTCGACGTACTGGCAGCCGCCATAGTACCGCTTGCCGGGATAGCCCTCGGCGTACTTGTTCGTAAGCACCGAACCAGCAGCTTCCAGCACGGCGCGCGACACGATGTTCTCGGACGCAATCAACTCGATCTCGTGCTGCTGACGGCCAAGCTCCTTGCCGATCGCACTGGCGAGCTCGGGGTCGGTCTCGGCCAGTGTTGCAGTGAAGAATGTGGAGGCCTGGCTGCTGGAATAGGCTTTGGCTGTCGACATCGGGTTTTCCTCGGCAGGTGGCAATCGCGTCGAGCGCGGGCGTTGTTTGAGTCGGGAGGTCGGCGGACGCCGCTTTGGCGACCCGCGTTTCCGCAGTGGCCGTCGGGCGGTTGGGAACCGGAGTGCCGCACTTTTCAGCCGACCGGCAATTGAGGCTGCTACCATAGTCGAAAGCGCCCGACCAGTGAATGGCCCGTCGCAGCCCGAAAGGGTAGGGAGCGTTTCGAGCTGCGGTGTCCAGTCCGGTTGGGCAGACCTGCCCTCCAGCACAACGCCTGCCAGGGGATCAGAGAGCGGTGCTGCGACGCGCTCAAATATGATGCCGCGGCCTGCAGGAGCGCGGCGCAGGCGGTATCATCGTGCACAGTTCCGGCGACCGGCTGCGCGAAACGGCTATTGCCAGCGGATCACGCAGCGAAGAAAGCCCGTTCCCTCAGGCCGGCGCGTCGAGCTAGGCGGCCCGTTAACGAGCCTACTCGGCAGCGAGCCTCGGCATGATGCCTTTAGACAGCGGGCAGGCTGCCCACAGTGTCGAGATCGACTGAACGAGGTGGTCCATCTGGGCAGGCGTATGTTGCGGCGTGGGCGTCAGCCGTAGGCGCTCCGTTCCGCGTGGCACTGTGGGGTAGTTGATCGGTTGCACATAGATGCCGAACTGCTCGAGCAGCGTGTCGGTGATCTGCTTGCAATGAACCGGGTCGCCGACCAGAACCGGCACGATATGGCTCGGTCCCGGCACGATGTGCACCCCGGCCGCCGTGAGCCTTGCCTTCAGCGTGCGGGCCCGCTCTTGGTGCAGGATGCGCTCGGTCTGGCTTTGCTTCAAATACCGGATGGAAGCGAGGGCACCGGCGGCGATGGCGGGTGCGATGGAC
>CAYYGO010000052.1:0-27100 GCA_964471635.1 uncultured Hyphomicrobium sp. | reverse complement strand
CCACACCAGGCACGAAGGCGTGCAGGAGCGAGAACGCCGGCGTGTACCAGCCGAGCGCGTAGACCAGCGCGACCGCGAGCGCGGCGGTGAAGAAGCGGACCTCGCGATGGCACAGGATGCCGGAAACGAGCCCAAACAACAGCAGCAGCGCGGGTATGGCGCCGATGTAGAGCTGGCCCACGTTCTGCGCGATGAAGAGATCGGTGCCGCGCCAGGTCATGCTCGGCGGGCCCCAGTAGTTTGCCATCTCGCCGGACGAGCCGAAGACGTCCGGGGCGAGGAAGGTCAGCAGCAGGGCCGGGTGAAGCGAGCCGCGGCCGGCGCCGACCAGGTCGATCTCGGGGCGGTTGGAGCTGCCGGCGACGAGCGCCGTCATCAGCACGGGGAGCGCGACGATGGCCGCGCCCGCGATGCCGCCGCCGACGAGGGGGGCGAGTGTGGCGCGGATCTCGAACGCGGGCGCCGCGCTCGCCGCCCAGTGCCAGACGACGTAGCCCGCAAGCAGGTAGACGCCGAGCAGCGCCACCTGATCGCGGCCGAGGACCATGGCGGCGGCGACGATACCGGCGGCGATCCCGTACGCGAGGGAGCGGAGATCGAGGGCGCGCGACAGGAGCAAGAGGGTCATCGGCAGGTAGACCATGCTCAGCACTTGTCCGGTGTGCTGGAGACGCCAGGCCATGGCGGCGCCGAAGGCAAAGCCGAGCGCGGCGAGGAGGGCGCCGGCCCAGTGCCAGCGGCGGTCGCGGACGAAGAGCATCAGCGCGAGCGCGCCGGCCAGGATGCCGGCGAGCACGGTGGTGTCGGCAGCCCAGAGGCTTGGAGCGCCGTCGACGAGCGCAAGCAGGAGAAACGGCGGCGAGAAGATCAGCGACTGCGGGTCGGCGATCTGGGGATGGCCGGAAAAGACGAACGGCGCCCAGAACGGGCTTTCGCCGCGCGCGAGGCTCTGGGCGAGGAACTGGATCTGCGGCTGGAAATGGGCCTTGGCGTCCCACGGTACGGTGACAGCGCCCGAGAGCCATGGCCAGCCGAGGATCAGCCAGGCGAGCGCGAATGTGACGGCCACGGGCAGGAACGGCCAGGCGGGCGTTTGATCGTCGTCATCGCGGTCGCCCGCGAGCAGCGCTCGTGCCGGGCTGGCAGGTCCAGGGTGGTCGGGTGCCCGGCGGAGGGCGGGAGAGCGGATCGGCGCGTGCATCGGGTCTCGGCCATCGGGTGGAGGCGCCGGCAGCTGCCGTGACGTCGATTTGCTACGTCCCGGACCGGTCAGACGCCCGCTCTACAGCATGCGGCGCGGCTCGGCCACGGACGCCATGCCACAGCCTGGGGCCACAGCCCCGGGCCACAGCCCCGGTCCACATCCCTGGGCCACATCATCGGTCAGGCGCGATCTCGCCCCTCGCCGCACGGCGGGCCAGGTGCTATGCGAGGCGCCTGCCATGCCAGCGGCTGGCGGGCCAGGGCGGGCCGATCGCCCGCCAGCGACCGACGACGGGGACACAACATGGCCGGCACTCCGAGCGCCGCCGGGGGCACTGTGGCATCCGAAAGCCTGCCTGACTATCTGGCGCCGATCCTCGACGCGCCGCCGGATCGGCCATTTGTCGTGGCCCAGCTCGGCCAGTCGCTCGACGGGCGCATCGCGACGCCGACGGGTGAAAGCCGCTGGATCAACCGGGGTGCGGCGCTCGACCATCTGCACAGACTGCGGGCCGCCGTCGATGCCGTGGTGGTGGGCGTCGGCACGGTGGTGGCCGACGACCCGCTTCTCAATGTGCGCCGTGTGGCGCAGTGCCGGCCCGGGATCAATCCGGCTCGCGTGGTCATCGATCCGAACGGCCGGCTTCCGGGTGCGGCGCGCTGCCTCGCGGACGACGGCGCCCGGCGTATCGTGGTGCGGATCGAGGGCGGGAGGGGTGCCGGGACCGACGCCCGTGCCCGTTCCGGGGCCGCTTTCGAGCCCGTGCCACCCGGCGTCCCGGCCGGCGTCGAGGTGGTTGGCGTCGCCCCCGATCACGCACTCATGCATCCGCGCGATATCGTGGCCGCCCTTTACGCGCGTGGATTGCGCCGGCTTTTGATCGAGGGCGGAGCGTGGACGGTGTCGTCGTTTATCGACGCGGGCGTGGTCGACCGGCTGCACCTGCTCGTCGCACCGATGATACTTGGATCTGGCAAGACAGGGCTGTCGCTGTCGCCGATCGCCCGTCTCGCCGCGGCACGGCGGCCCGAGACGCGCGTTCACGTGCTTGCTGACGGGGATGTGCTTTTCGATTGCGATCTGCGTACGAGCTGGCGAGAGTAGGCAGTGTCCTCGGGGCCCCGCCGATCGCTCGGCAGCGGGACTGAGACCACAACTGGCCGGCCGTGCGGCGCGGCTGCAACCAAGGAGGTCAGGCCAATGCCCAAGACATCCATGCCGCCAAGCTCCACGCCTTCGAGCTCGATGACATCGGGCCACATGCCCCAGGGAGGCCCGGCCGTCGAGGTCTACGGGACGCTCGCGCGCATCTTTCACTGGCTCACGGTGCTGCTGATCGCGGTGCAACTGCCGATCGGCATGTACATGGTCGAGCGTGCCGAGTCGACCAAGTTCGACGCCACGACCGGCACGCTCTACGACACGCACAAGCTGTTGGGCGTCATCGTGCTGCTGCTGGTTCTGGCCCGCCTGTTCTACCGGCTGACCAACGGCGCGCCCTCCGACGAGCCGACGCTCGAGATGTGGCAGCGGCTCGTCTCGCACATCACGCATTGGTCGATCTACGTGCTGCTGATCGCCGTGCCGATCGGCGGCTATCTCGGCGTATCCTACTATGGCGCGGCGGCACCGTTCGGCATCCAGCTTCCGGTATTCGTGGCCAAGAACGAGGACACGGCGAAACTCGTCTTCCAGTTGCACCAAATGGGGGCGCGGCTTCTGCTCCTGCTCATCGCGATGCACGTCGGTGCGGCGTTGTTCCACCACTTCGTGCGCAAGGACAACGTGCTGCGGCGCATGATCGGACGGCCCCGCTAGAGCACTTTCCACCTGATTTGAGCCACTGCGACGAGGGAATTTCGTGGCGTGGCCAGGAGGGCGGCGCAGGGCGTAGCGGTGCTACGACCGAGCCGTCCGACGCCGCCACGGCGCGAAATTCCCTCGTCCCTGCGGGTCGCCCGTCCACGGCCGCCCGCCGCGTCGCGCCTCTCGATCGATGCCACCGCATCGATCATCGAGACGCTCCTTGCGGATCGGCGCATGTTCGGGCGACGCAGCCGGCTCAAATCAGGTGGAAAGTGCTCTAGAGCTGGCCGCCGCCGCGGCCAGCCGCGCCTCACTCGTCGTCGCCTCACTCGTCGTCGCCTCAATCTTCGTCGCCGAGCGCCAGGCTGCCATCGCCCGGCACGGCCAGCGTATCGACATGGCCGACCTCGGCTCCAGAGCGCGGAAAGGCGGCCCACTGGGCGATCGTCTTCGCATCGAGCATGCCCGTCTCACGCACCGCGGCCGCCTTGCCGGCGACGAGCTCGGCAATCAGCGTGCCATCGCCAGCGCCGAGCCGCCACGGGCTTTGACCTTCGGCGACCGTATAGCCGCAAGCGCGGAACGCGCCGGCGATCTCCTCGGGCGCGGTCGGGCCGGCCGAGGGGCCAAAGCCCTTGTCGCGCATCTGGTGGGCGTTGAAGGCTTGGGCAATGAGCTGGTCGGAGGGATGGCGCGGCGTCCAGCGCTGCACGCCGTTGTAGGTCAGGACCGTGTAGAACACGGCGCGGCGGGCGGCGGCGGCGCGGGCGAAGCTGCTGATGAAGGCGGCGGAGCAGAGGTCGAACAGCGCGGAAGCGGTGATGAGGTCGGCGCCCGCGCCGAGCGCGTCGTCGAGATCGCGTGCGAGATCGGCTTGGCGAAATGTGACGGCGATGCTGCGGGCCGCCTTGCGGAGCCTCAGGCCGTGATCGGCGATCTCGACGGAATCGGCCCAGCGGGACAGCGCGAGGCGCGCTGACGCGAGCAATGCCGGATCGTGGTCGACGAGCGTCCAGGTTTGCGAGGCGGGCAGCAGGGCCGAGGTTGCGCGGAGGTTGGAGCCGGTCCCGCAGCCGAGATCGACGACGCGGACACTGTCGCGGGCGCCGAGGCGTGCGGACAGCATCTCGGCGATCTCGCCCGAGCGCGCGCGATGGTCGGCCGGCTCGCGCAATGCCAGCCAGTCGGGCGAGAAGCCGCTCATATCTTCATGCCCAGGATCGTTGCTGCGATGCGCCGTGCGGTCTCGTTCCAGGTCGGCAGCGTGCGGCCGGCGTCCCACGAGGCATCCGACAGGCGGACGCGAAGCTTCCGATCGTCGAGGGCGCGGGCGAGGGCAGTCGAGAGCGCGTCCGGATCGCCGGGCGGCACCTTGATCGCGGCAGCGTCGGGCACGGTGTACGCGGCGGCCCCGCCTGTGGTGCAGATGATCGGCAGACCGCGCGCCATCGCCTCGGCAAGCACCATGCCGTATCCCTCGTAGAGCGAGGGCATGACGAACAAGTCCGTGCTGTCGTAGTAGCGGTCGAGCGTTGCCGGCACGACCTTGCCGGCGAGCGCGACGCGGTCCGCGAGGCCGGTGTCCTGGATCAACTGCTCGAGCGTGGCGACCGCGTCCGGCTCGCGGTCGGTGGCGCCGGCAATGGTGAGGCGCCAGTCGAGCGCGGTGTGCGGTGCCAGCGCGCGGATGAGGACGTCGTAGGCCTTGCGCTGGGAGACGGCGCCGACCGCCAGCAGTTGCAGCGGGGTGCCCGTGCCGGAAGCACGCGGTGCGGGATCGGTGCCGGGCTCAGCGACGGTGATGCGCTGCGTCGGCACGTCGAAGTCGCGCTCGAGCGTGCGCTTGGTGGCCCGGCTCGTCACGACGACGTGCCGGGCGAGAGCAAGGGCCGCGCGCTCGGTCGCGATCAGGGCCTCGGCCTTGGCCGCCGGCAGTCCGGTCTCGTATCCGACCGGGTGATGGACGAGAGCCACGATATCGCGGCCGAGCTCGCGCACGAGATCGGCGGGGAGGGCGCCGAAGGCTAAGCCGTCGACCAGAAGGGTCGCTTCGGTAGGAGTGGCGGCCAGAAGCTCGCGCGACTTGGCAAGACAATCGGCGGTCGGGGCCGGGAACGAGCCCGGCAGCGCCACATGCTGCACCGGTATGCCGTAGGCGGGCAGCAGCTCCATCACGCGCCGGTCGTAGGCATAGCCGCCAGACGCCGTGTCGATGTCGCCCGGGATGGCAAAGGCAACCTTAGCCACGGGACGCTCCGGCGAGCGCGGCGGCGCCAACCGGCCCCTCGAAGGCGGCGCGGGCGAGATCGGTCTCGTGCAGCGTGACACGGATACGGGCGAGGCCCCGGCCGTCCGCGCCGAGCGCGCCTTCGGCTGCCGCCTTTGCGATCTCGTCGAAGATGTGCTTGGCGAGAAACTCGGTGGTGGTCAGCGTGCCCTTGAATTGGGGCAGTGCGTCGAGGTTCTGATAGGCGAGCGGTTTCAAGGTCTTGTGCAGGACGTCGAGGGCCGCGCCGATGTCGACCACCACGTTCTGCGGGGTCAGCGTTTCGCGGAAGAAGGCGACGTCGACGACGAAGGTCGCGCCGTGCATGCCCTGGGCGGGACCGAAGAACGGGTCGGGCAGCGAATGAGCGATCATGATGCGATCGCGGACTTCGACGGAGAACATTGAGGGCCTCGGTATGGGGCGTCGTGTGTGGGGCGTCGCGTAAGATGGTCGCGTGACGTGATTGCGGCGGTCGTGGTTGGCCTCGGCGGCAACGGGTGGTCCGCCAGTGCCGTTCAGAGATCGAAGGCGTCTTTCGCGGCAAAACGGGGCGACGTCAAGGCGGCGTTGCGGCCACGATGGGATGTCGCGATGCCCGGGTTGCCGTCGGCCAGCGCCCGGCCGAGGCGGCGGCCATGCGGTGGCGGAAGACCAGCCGCCGGCAATGGGTTCTGCCGCCCGGCGGACACGGGGACTGGGCCGGGACAGGACAGCCGGGTCCGGCAACGGGGACAAAGGCGATGCAAGCCTACCGGTCGAGGTGCGCGGATGCGCTGCTGGCGTCGCTGGCGAGCGGCCGACCCGGGCTGACGGGGCGCAGTGGGGGGGCCTGAGGGTCCCGGCTCGCGTCCCGGCACGCGACGGGGCGGCGGGCGACCGAGGCTTCGGTTCGCGGCCGTCGGGCTACTTGGCTCCGGGTTTGGTCGCGGGCTTGCCGCTGGGCTTCAGGCGCGACGGCCGCGTCAGGACGGCGGGGTTGCGCGTCTGCTCGATCAGATCGACCGACAGATCGGGCTCGGCGTCGAGCACCTCGCGGATGGTCCGGTTGGTCTTGAGCACCTTCTGGGCGATGTCTGCGGCGCGCTCGTAGCCGATGAGGGGTGTCAGCGCGGTGGCGACGGCTGTCGAGGCCTCCATGTGCGCCCGGCAGCGCTCGGGGTTCGCGGTGATGCCTTCGACGCACTTGGTCCGCAGCACGGCGGTCGCGTTGGTGAGAAGCGAGAGCGACGTCAGGATGTTGTAGGCGATGACCGGCTCCATGACGTTGAGCTGGAGCTGGCCGGCTTCGGCGGCGAGCGTGACCACGAGATCGGCGCCGATCACCTGGAAGCAGACCTGATTGACGACCTCGGGCGCGACCGGGTTGACCTTGCCTGGCATGATCGAGGAGCCGGGCTGGAGCGGCGGCAGGTTGATCTCGCCGAGCCCGCCGCGTGGACCGCTCGAGAGCAGGCGCAGGTCGTTGGAGATCTTGGACAACTTGGTCGCGGTGCGTTTCAGCATGCCCGAGAAGAGGACGAAGGCGCCGGTGTCCCAGCAGGCTTCGATGAGGTTGGAGGCGGCGACGAGGCGCACTCCGGTCACCGCGGCCAGCTCCTCGACCGCGATCGCCTGGTATGCCGGGTCGGCGTTGATGCCGGTGCCGATGGCGGTGCCGCCGAGGTTGATCTCGTGCAGGAACTGGGCGAGCTCGCCGAGGCGCGCCACGTCCTCGCGCAGCGTCACCGCGAACGCCATGAACTCCTGCCCGAGCGTCATCGGCACGGCGTCCTGGAGCTGGGTGCGGCCGAGCTTGATGACATCGCCGAAATCGGCCGCGCGGCGCTCGAAGGCATCGGCCAGAGCGACCAGCGAGCGCTGCAGGGCCTCGTAGCTGAATAAAATCGCGAGGCGGATCGCGGTCGGGTAGACGTCGTTGGTCGACTGGGAGAGGTTGACGTCGTTGTTGGGGTGGATCACGTCGTAGCGGCCGCGCGCGAGGCCCATGCGCTCGAGCGCGCGATTGGCGATCACCTCGTTGGCATTCATGTTGGTGGACGTTCCGGCGCCGCCCTGGAACACGTCGGACGGGAACGCGCTGTCGAGCTGGCCGGCAATTACGTCGTCGCAGGCGGCGACGATGGCGTCCAGCTTGTCGGCCGGCAGATCGCCGAGGCGGGCGTTGGCGCGGGCGGCGGCCTTCTTGACCATCGCAAGGCCGCGGATGAGCGCCGGAAAATGGCTGATCGGGATGCCCGAGATCGGGAAGTTGTCGATCGCGCGCGCCGTCTGGGCACCGTAGTAGGCATCGGCGGGAACCTCGACGTCGCCGAGAGAGTCGTGCTCGAGGCGGTAGCCCGGGCGTGGCTCGACGTTGGCCATGGCGTCTCTCCCGTGGGTGCGGCGGTCCGGTTGGGTCGAGTATGCGCCCCGGGCAGGGCGATCCACAAGCTCGGGTCGACCGGGGACGACGCGGCAGCCGGTTCCGCACTCCTCTCAGGCGTCCGGATAGCGGATCACCGGCGCGAGGCCGGTGGCGCCATCGGCAAGCAGAGCCGGCAGCAGGCGCGGCGCGTCGGCGAAGGCGATGTCCTCGGCGACGAGCGCGTCGAGTGCTGGATCGGCCAACAGCGACAGCGCTGTTTCGAGGCGGCGACGGTAGCTGAACCGTGGCCGGCGCGAGGGCGCGACTTGTCCGACCTGCGAGGAGACGAGCCGCAACCGCCGCGAGTGGAACGGCCCGCCGAGGACGGCCGGAACGGCGGCGGCGCCGTACCAGGACAGCTCGACCACGGTAGCCTCGATGCCGGCGGCGGCGATGGCGGTTGCAAGCCCGCCCGCGGAGGCCGACGTGTGGAAAACGACGTCGGCGTCGAGAGGCGGGCTCGGGCTACCGGTTGCGCGTGCCCCCGGGCCGCACCCTGGGCCGTCCCCTGGGCCGCCCCCCGCCCCGGCCCTCTTTCCGGCCTCGTCGGATGGGGAGAAGGCGGCGGCTTCGGCGGAACGGGCAACCGGCGCGAGCAGGAAGTCCGCTCCGAGCGACCGGACGACGGCCTCGCGGGCGGGAACGGTGTCGATGACGGTGACGTGCGCGGCAGGGATGCGGGCCGCGATCGCGGCAACGAGAAGCCCAACCACGCCGGCTCCGACGACCACGATGCGATCGCCCGGGCCGGTGCCGCCGTCCCAGTGGGCGTTGAGCGCCGTCTCCATATTGGCCGCGAGCGTCGCCCGCCGCGGCGGCACGCCGTCGGGGATCGGAGCGAGCATGGCAATCGGCGCGACGAACCGGTCCTGGTGGGGGGCGAGACAGAACACCGCGCGGTCCAAGAGCTCTGACGGGCCGTCCTCGACGATGCCGGTCGCGCAATAGCCGTATTTCACCGGAAAAGGGAACGCGCCGTCCTGCAGGGGTGCGCGCATCCGCTGCCATTCGCTTTCCGGAACCATGCCGCTTGAAACGAGGCGCTCAGTGCCCCGGCTGATGCCGCTCCACAGCGTTCTGACCCGTGCTTCGCCCGACCGGGGCGGGGCGAGCGGCGCCGAGCGCAGCTCCGCGACGCCGGGGCGCACGTACCAGACGGCGCGGCAGACTTGCATCTTGCCGGCAGAGCGGCGCTTCGACATGGTGCCGACCGCCTGTGGCTCTGGCCCGTCGCTGCCGCTGCCTGTGGTCATGGCCTCGCCCGTTTTTCCTTCGATCTCAGAAACATGCACCGCGAGAGACCCGCGATGAACCGTCCATCCGACACGTCCGCAGCTCTTCCGGCCGCTTCGCTGGGAGGGCCCAAGGCGACCGCTGCCGACGCCGTCACCGCAGCGCCGGACCTCAGGCTTAGGACACCCGCGGGTCTTCAGGCAACGGCCGAGCTTTCCCGCCGCCGCCGGCTGATGCTGGCGCTCAACGTGGGGACATGGCTTTTGCTGCTCGGCTGGGCGGCGCAGGTGATGGGGGCCGGCGGCTGGACCGTGGTCGTTGGCGTGATGTTCGCCTGCTTCGTGGCAGGCACGCCATGGGCGGTCGTCGGGTTCTGGAACGCGCTTGCAGGCCTGTGGCTGCTGCATGTGCATAAGGATCCGATCGGGGCCGTGGCGCCCTACGCGGCGGCCGGTGAGACGCCGACGCCGCTCGCGATCAAGACCGCGATCCTACTGACGCTGAGAAACGAGGATCCCGTCCGCGCGATCCGCCGGCTCAAGGTGGTCAAACAGAGCGTCGACCAGACCGGCGAGGGCCGGGCGTTCAGCTACTTCATCCTGTCCGACACCAACGACCCGGCCGTCGCCGTTCGCGAGGAGCAGGAGATTGCCGCCTGGCGCGCCGCCGAGCCGGATCGCGACCGCATTGTCTATCGCCGCCGGAGCGAGAACACGGGTTTCAAGGCCGGCAACGTGCGCGACTTCTGCGAGCGCTGGGGCCGCGAGTTCGAGCTCATGCTGCCGCTCGACGCCGACAGCCTGATGGCGGGCGATACGGTGGTCCGCCTCGTGCGCATGATGCAGGCCTATCCGAGGATCGGCATCCTGCAGAGCCTCGTCGTCGGTATGCCGTCGGACAGCGCGTTCGCGCGCATCTTCCAGTTCGGCATGCGCCATGGCATGCGTGCCTATACCATGGGCCAGGCGTGGTGGGTCGGCGACTGCGGTCCGTTCTGGGGCCACAATGCGCTTGTGCGCATCGAGCCGTTCCAGACGGCGTGCGACCTGCCGATGCTGCCCGGCAAGCCGCCGCTCGGCGGGCACATCCTGTCGCACGACCAGGTCGAGGCGACGCTGATGCGGCGCGCGGGCTACGAGGTTCGTGTGCACCCGGTCGAGGGCGGGAGCTGGGAGGAGAACCCGCCGACGATGCTCGATTTCGCCAAGCGCGACGTGCGCTGGTGCCAGGGCAACATGCAGTACGTGAAGCTGCTCGGGCTGCCCGGCACGAGGGATCTTCTCCCAGGCCTGGAAGCCATGAGCCGCTTCCAGTTGTTCTGGGCGATCCTGATGTTCGTCGGCATCCCGGCCTGGACGTTGATGATCGCGCTGTCGCCGGTCGCTGCCTGGCAGGCGGCGGGCGTGACAGGCTATCCCGCGGCATCCGCCGCCGCGCTCTACGCGACGTTCCTCGTCATGTACCTGATGCCGAAGATTGCCGGGCTCGTCGACGCGATGCTGACGCGCGGCGGCGTCGCGGCCTACGGCGGCACGCTGCGGTTTGTCGCGTCGGCGGCCATCGAGCTCGTGTTCTCGTTCCTCCAAGGCGCCGTCTCGACCATCCGCACCACCATTTTCATGATTGGTCTCGCGTTCGGCAAATCGGTGGTGTGGGGCGGTCAATCGCGCGACGCCTACGGCATCTCGTGGCGGACGGCGGTCGAGAACCTGTGGCCGCAGACGCTGTTCGGCGTCGTGGTGTGCGGCGCGCTCTACGTCATCTCGCCCGCGACGCTGCTGTGGTCGTTGCCGCTCACCGCGGGATACCTGCTGGCGGTACCGTTCGCGGTGGCCACGGCGGCGCCGGCGGCCGGGCGCTGGATGAAGCAGGCCGGGCTTTGCGCGATCCCCGAGGACTTTGCACCGCCGAAGGAGATCATGGCGGTGGTTGGCCAGTCGTGACCGCGGCAGCCCCGTCACGCGAGGAGGACGCCTGAGCATGCTGCCGTTCGAGGACCGCATCGCCGAGGAGGTCGCGCTCGCGCGCTCCATCGTCGTCTATCACGGCGACCTCGCCAAGGCGTCGCGCATGGACGCGCTCTACGGCCGCTTTCTGAAGCGGGGCGATCTGGCGTTCGACATCGGCAGCCACGTCGGCGACCGGGTGGCGGCGTTCCGGAGGCTCGGCTGTCGCGCCGTCGCAGTCGAGCCGCAGCCCGGGCCCGCAGGCGTGCTCGGCCGGCTGTTCGCCACCGATCCGGATGTGACGCTCGTCGCCGAGGCGTGTGGGGCCGCACCGGGCAAGCTGACACTGCATGTCAACTCGCGCAATCCGACCGTCTCGACCGCATCGCGCGCCTTCGTGAGCGCCGCCGACGGGGCCGGCGGCTGGGAAGGGCAAGTGTGGGACCGCGCCATCGAGGTGCCGGTTACGACACTCGACCTGCTGATTGCCCGCTACGGCCGGCCGGCGTTCGTCAAGATCGACGTAGAGGGGTTCGAGGCGGACGTTCTGGCGGGGCTGACGCAGCGGATTCCGGCGCTGTCGTTCGAGTTCACCACGATCCAGCGCGATGTGGCCTATCAGTGCCTTGCCCAGCTCGCGGCGCTTGGGCCATACCGGTTCGACGTTGCGCTGGGGGAGAGCCAGCAGTTGACGTTCGGCGATGGTATCGGTGCCGACGCCATGGCTTGCCACATCCGGGACCTGCCGCACGCGGCCAATTCAGGGGACATCTATGCCGTGCTTCAAGACTGAGCGTGCGCCGACCAAGGTGCGCGCCGCACTGGCCGCCGCACTTGCTGCCGCACCGGCCGCCGCACTGGCCGCGGCGCTTGCCGGGGCGTTCCTCTGGGGCGCCGGGCCGTTGTCGGCCCCGGCGGACGCCGCCTCCCTCGACGGCCTGGCCGTAGAGGTCCGGAACGAGAGCGAGCCGGTGCTGTGCGCGGAGAAGGACAATATCGCGCTTTCGTTCTCGTCGAAGGACGTGCGCTCGTTCCGTATCGAGGCCGCGCATCCGGTCTATCTCGCGCCCGGCATGCGCGACAACTGGGAGGCCGACTGGACGGCCTGCGATCTCTCCGGCGATCCGGCGTACGCTCCGCCTGCCCCGCCCGGCCGCTTCACGATCTACGAGGAGATCGAGATGTGGATCGTCGGCTACCGGTTTCCCTCGTTCTGGCGGCCGGCGACGGCGAACGTGCGCATCGGCGACCGGGTCGAGAAGGGGCTGCACCTCATCCAGGTGTGGATGCTTCGCCCGGATGGCGCCGAGGAGGTGCTCGTGCTCTATCCGCAGGACGGCTACTGGCGGCCGCGCCCGCTCGCGCCCCGTCCGATGCGCAACACTGCATACGGCTCGTCGTTCCTGGTCGGGCCCGTCGAGGTGGACGGCCGGCCGATCGTCAAGATCAAGGAGGTGGTGTTCGATCCGAAGTCGCGCACCTTCACGCTCGATTTCGAGCGCGGCGGCAAGGGCACCGTGGCGATCCGCGAGGCGGACGAGAACAAGCTCGCGCTCGACGTCGCCTTCGACAAACCGATCAACGGTGGTCCGTTCGCGATGATGCGGTCGATGTATGTCACGGAGTTCAACAACGACGTGGCGCGCGTCGCGGTGCGCGAGAAGGGCGCGAAAGCCTGGCGCGAGGACGGCATTATGGCCTTCAAGGGCGCCGTCGCGACGGACGTGTGGGCGGGCCGGCTGGCGCCGTCGCAGCACAACAAGTCCTCGCCGGACATGGTGTGGAACAGCTTCTCCGACGGCCCGACGCCGAAGCGGCCCAAGGCCGAGCCGCCACCGCAGATCAAAGTGACGGAGTAGGCCGCGCGCGGCTCACATCCAGCCTTTGCGCTTGAAGTAGACGAACGGCACGAGGGCGGCGACGACCATCAGAGCGAGCGCCAGCGGGTAGCCCCATTCCCAGCCGAGCTCGGGCATGTTGCGGAAGTTCATGCCGTAGATCGAGGCGACGAGCGTCGGCGGCATCAGCATCACGGCCATCACCGAGAACAGCTTGATGATCTGGTTCTGTTCGGTGGTCGTCATGCCGAGCGTGGCCGAGAGCAGAAACGAGGTGCGGTCGGCGAGCACCTTCATGTGATCGTTTAGCGACACCAGATCGGCGCGGGCGGTGGCGATGCGAGGCAGGACGGGCGAGGCCGCGTCCTGGCGGCGGATCGTCTCCTGCAGATGGTTGAGCAGCCGCTCGAGCGACATCGCGCTTTCCTGGGCGCGCGTGACGATATCGCCCTCCTTGCCGGTCGCGCGGAGGATGACGTCGAGGCGGCGTGTGCGAGTCTGCTGACCGCCTTTGATCTGGAAGAGCTGATGGGCGAGCTGGCTCACCTCGTCCTGCACGCGCTCGATAAGGTCGGCGGTGCGCGAGATCAGCGTCTCGACGAGGCCGATCATGATCGCGGTACCGTCGTCGCAGTCGACGGTGCCCTTTTCGGCGCGCGCCACCAGCATCGGGATCGCCTTCGGCTCGCAATAGCGCACGGTGACGAGGCGTCTGCCAGCGAGGATGAAGGTGATGGTGGAGCTTTTCGGCTCCGGCGCCTCGATGTCGTAGACGATGAAGGCCGTCATGTAGGCCGCGCCGTTCTCGGAGTAGAGCCGGCTCGAGCTCTCGATCTCGCGCATCTCGGCGCGGGTCGGTACCTCGATGCCGAGCTGGGCCTCGACCGCGATCTCCTCGGCGCGCGTCGGGTCGAAGAGGTCGATCCACAGGGTTGCCGGGCCGATGACGGCGCCGTCCGCGGCGCCGGTGCCCGTGCGCGAGACGAGGCCAGTGCCCTGGGACGGGCGGTCGTGGAGGGTCAGCATCTGGATCACCGTGGACGGTCGGGGCTGTGGCCGGACAGGTTGAGTGCGAGGACGGGCTGAGTGCAAGGACGGGCTGAATGCGAGGACGGGTCGCGACGTCGGCCGGCCCTGGGCCCCGTGCGCGCGGCTCGGAGATCCGGCCCGATCCTCTGCCTACACCATCCCGAGGCCGGTCGCAGCAGCGCGCGGGAGACACCGTGGCGACGGAGTCGGGAGCGGCCGGGGCCGAGGCGGGCGCGCCGGGGAGCGCTTTCGGATCGCAGGGCGGCTTGCGATGGGGCCGGCGGGCGCGCATAACCGCTCTGGCGCGTAGCCGGCGTTCGTGCCGGCAAAGGAGGCCAAATCATGCGAGCCACGACCACAGCCATCACCTTGAGCGCAGCCGCTGCGATGACTGGCTTTCTGGCTGCCGCGCCTGGCGTTGCCGCAGCCGGCATCCGCTGCGAAGGCTCGTTCCAGATCGTGAACGGCCAGCCGATCTCGACGCCCTTTTGCCGGGACGCCAACCTCGCCGTCGTCGCGCGGCAATACGGCCTCAAGGTCTCGGCAGCGGCGATCCGCAACAATCCCAACGCCAAGCTAGAGGTGTGCCGTATCGTCGGCCGCGACATCCGCGTCACCGAGGCGTGCGCGAGCGCCGGGCCGCTCGGCCGGAGCCAACGGTTCTAATGCCGGCAGGCGACGAGGTCGCGGCGCTTCAGGCTGCGTTCGGAGACACTTCGGGAGGGGTTTGGTTCGCGCAGAGCCCGCTCGGCGGCATCGTGGCCGAGCTAGCCGGGCCCGGCGGTGCGCGGGCGACGGTTGCGCTGCAGGGCGCGCAGGTGCTGAGTTACGTGCCGGCAGGCGGCAGGGAGGTGCTGTGGCTGTCTCCCGTGGGGCGCCTTGGTACCGGAAAGGCTTTGCGCGGCGGCATTCCCGTCTGCTGGCCTTGGTTCGGAGCGCACCCTACCGGGCCGGGATTGCCGGCGCACGGCCTGGTGCGCTCGGCATCGTGGCACGTGAGCGGCAGCTTGGCCGGGTCCGGCGGGGCGGCGAGCGTCGCGCTGGCGTGGCGGGCCCCAGGTGGTGTGCCGGAAGGCCTCGCACATCGGGAGCTTTCCGCGCGGATCGAGGTGACGCTCGCAGATGCGCTGGAGGTGGCTCTCGTGACGCGCAACGACGGGCCGCGTCCGGTTGCGATCACAGAGGCGCTACATACGTATCTGGCTGTCGGCGATATCGGGCGCGTGGACGTCGGAGGCCTCGACGGCCGAGACTACGTCGACCAGATCGACGCGAACGCAATGAAGCGTCAGTCAGGGACGATCGGCTTCGCGGGCGAGGTCGACCGGATCTACACGGCGACTACCGACGGCGTGACGGTGGATGACCCCGTGCTCGGGCGGCGGCTGGTGGTCGACAAGTCGGGCAGTCTCGCCACGGTGGTGTGGAACCCCTGGATCGACAAGGGCCGCCGGCTCGGCGACACGGGCGGCGACGACGGATACCGGCGGTTCGTGTGCGTCGAGACGGCGAATGCGGGGCCACACCGGGTGTCGGTTGCCCCGGGCGGTGAAGCGCGGCTCGTCGCGCGCATTCGGGCCGTGCCGCTGGCGTCCGGCTGATCGGAGCCGATCACGCCGGTGTCACAGAGACAGGGCCACGGCGCGTGAGATTACGCACGCGGGACAGGGCCGCGTACTCGGGTGGCGATGCGGCTCTCGCCACGCGAGTCCTGGGCGAGGCGAGGCCAGGGCTCAGCCCGCAGCGTCGACCTTGGCGCCGAATGCGGCCGGGTCGAGCTGCGGCGCGACCTCGGAGGGATCCTTGGCGCGGCGCACGCGGCCGTCGAACTCGGCACCTTCCGAGATGGAGAGCGTGCCGTGGGTGATGTCGCCCTCGACGCGGGCGGTCGGATGCAGCATCACGTTCTGCCCGCGGATCGCGCCGCGAACGCCTCCGCGCACCTCGATTTGTTCAGCGGAGATGGTGCCAATCACCGAGCCTTCCGGGCCGATGGTGACCTTGCGCCCGTTGATGTCGCCGCGCACGTCGCCGTCGATCTGGACCTGCTGCTTGGAGATGATCGTAATCTTCTCGCCGATGATGGTGAGGTCGGTGCCGATCACCGAAGATGTCATCTCGCGCGCGGCCCCGAACGGGGAGTGGGCGGCAGACGCTGCCGTCGCGGTCGAGCCCATGGTCGGGAACGCGGGCGTTGCGGTGGCAGGCTTCAGCGGCTCAGGCGATTTGTTATCCGTACTCGAGCCGCGTCCGAACATCTTGGGTCTCCTTGTTGCAGTGCCGCGTCGGGCAGCACCCTGCTGCCCAGTTTTCCGCATACTTAAGACGGCATCATGACCGTGTGTTGCAAAAGTGTCGAGCACGGTGAACGGCTCGGCGCGAGGGGGGCGCGGCTTGGGAGCAACACCCGAGGTATGCGGCTGGCCGGCAAGGCGGCTGCGTGGAGCGGTGGCCACACCGTTCACCGAACCGCGAGGTGGTGCCGCTCGCGGCTTCCGGCGACCGGCGGCATCGACTAGTCTCGACCCGGAGTGGCCGGTTGCGATAGTGGGCTTGGTCCAGAGCCAGAGCCAGATCTGGGAACCAGAGCTGGGAGCCGAGCGGCCGCTCCCGGTCTGTTGGCGACACGGGTCTGGTGCTGCCACAGGCGCGGCCGGTTTGGGCATTGCCACAAAAATATGATTTGGCCATTCCGAGCCGTGCGGGTGCTGTTCATGTTTCGGTACGTCGTCGTCTTGTTGGCGATCCTCGCGGCCTCCGCAGCGACGCGCCCGCTGGAAGCTGCGCCCTCGGGCGAGGCCGCCGCCGCCATTGCCGCGACGATTGCGGCCTTCCCGCCGGTCAAAGTCACCTGCGACCCCGTGCCCGAGGGGCTCGACCGCGACCCGACCTGGACCGCGTGCGAGCAGTGGGTGTGGTGGTGCATCGCCGAAGGGCTCGAGGCCAACCTCTACGCCAAGCAGTGCACCGAGCCGCGCACGACCAGGATGCGCCAGCTCCGCGCGCCATGGAAATACGCGCCGTTCATCGCGCCCGACGCGTTCCGCGAGCAGAACCGCATCTCGGCGGGCTTTCTCCGCCGCATCCTGACGGACGCGCGCTTCGCGAGCCGCATTCCGGCGACGGGCGTGCGCATCTACGGGGCCTTTGTCGAGGGCTTCCTCAACCTCGAGAACGCGATGACCGAGCGCAACCTCGTGTTCGACGGCTCGGTGTTCGGCGAGGACGTGAGGCTGACGAACTTCCGCGCCACGCACAACATCTCGTTCGACGGCACCAACGTCAAAGGCTCGCTGCTGCTGTTGCGGGCGAACATCGCGGGCTCGTTGTTCCTCAACCGCGGCGTCTACGATCACGTCGATCTGCGCGATGCGCGCATCGGCGCCAGCGTGGATGCGGCCGACAGCATCTTCAACGGCCTGTTCCGGATGGACCGGGCCAAGATCGACGGGAAGATCGATTTCGAGCGGTCGCGGCTGACGGACTGGAGTGCAGTCGATGCCGAGATCGGCGGTTTTGCGCGCTTCTACCTGGCCGACATCCGCGCACGGCTGAACCTGACGGGGGCCAAGATCAACGGGGACCTGCGGCTGCAGCGGCTGAGGTTCGGCCGCTGGACCGTAGTCGATCGCCGGCGCTGCGACTGGAATCTGGCCAGCGACAAGGCATCGACGTTCAGCCCCGAGCAGCCGTTCTTCCGGGCGCAGCCGGCGCTGTGGCCGCTGATGGTCGAGGAGGTGGCGAAGCGGCGGCTGCGCGGCTCGATGCTGGTCGACACGGGGCCGTCCTATGTTTGCACGCGAAAACGTACGCCCGAGCTGCACGAGCTGATGCTGCGCGAGATGCGGATCGGCGGCACGCTATGCCTGATCGACGTGACGGGACTGATCGAGGAATGGCCGCCGCGGGCCGGCCTGGCGCGGGTTGGCGCGCCGCGGCTGCTCGGCATGGTGGCGCGCGCCTCGCCCTCTGCGCACGTATCGAAAATCTCGCTCGACGGCACGGACGCGCGCGCAACGGTGCTGCGCTGGAAGGGCACCGAGGACGGCGCACCCTTGAGCCCCACGATCTGGCGGGCGGTCAACTTCTCCGCGGGATCGCTCGTCATCGATCTCTACGGCCAGCCGAGCCAGCACTTCATCGACAATCTCGACATGAAATCGATCACATTCGTCCAGTCGCAAATGATGAAGGGACGGCGCGCCCAGTCGGTGCCGCGCGGCATGTCCGAGGAGGACGACGACAAGGCGGTCTGCGACATCACGCCGAACCCCGAGAACGTGATCCCGGCCGACAGCCGCGACGCACACGACCGCCTGGTCGCCTTCTTCGCCGACGACGCGCGCAACCTCTCGCGCAGCGCCCAGCCGCTCGAGAAGGTTGTGGAGCGGCTCAAAAGCTCGGGTGCCGCGTCGACGCGGATCAAGGTGGCGCTGTCGGACTACAAGATGAAGCGGCTCTGCACCCAGTCGGAGTTCTTCAAGAAATGGGGCGAGGAGCCGCCAATGCCGTTCTGGCGGGTGCCGGCGCGGGCCTCGGCGGTGGCGGGGGATCTGCTCGCGAGGCCAACGCTGGTCGGCTTCGGCGAGCGGCTCGACGAGGCGCGGCGCATCGGGCTCGACATCGCCTGCGTGCCGATGCTGGCGTCCTATAAGTACGCGGTGTCCTACGGGCACGAGCCGCTGAACATCATCTTCGTCATTATTGTCTTCGTGGTGTTGTTCTGGGTCCTGCTGATGTTCGACCGACCAATGACGGAAACGCCGGTCGGGCGTCCACCGAAACTGGGCATCCTCTACGCGATCGACATGTTCAGCCCTTTCCAGCAGGTGCAGCTCAACCGCAACCACGCGAAATGGACGCCCAATGCGCCATGGCTTCAGGCATACCTGAAGTTCCATCGCGTCGTGGGCTTCGTGCTGTGCATCATCCTGGCGGTTGGCATCTACAGCGCCGGGAGGTGACGCGCGGCCGGACGCGTCGGAATGGCCGGGACGGTACATCCGCCTGTACATCCCGGTCGACCCATCGCTGCCGACTGTCTCTGATCCTGCCAGGCCCGACGTGGGGCGGAGCGCGTCTCAGGACGTGACGCGGCTCGTCACCGAGAACGCCGGCGGATTGCGCAGCGTCTGATAGACGACGCAATAGCGCTCTGTGAGCTTCATCAGCGTCGCGCGCTGCTCCTCGTTGAGGTCGCCTTCGATGTCGAACGAGAGCCGCACCTCGCGGAAGCCGACCGGGGCATCCTTGGCGACACCCAGCGTGCCACGGAAGTCGAGGTCGCCCTCGGCGCGGACGGTTGCGTCGCGGACGGTGAGGCCAAGGGCGGTGGCGACAGCGCCGAGCGTCACGCCCGCGCAGGCGACGAGGGCCTCGAGCAGCATGTCTCCGGAGCAGGCGTGGGTGCCGGGACCTCCCGTCGCCGGATGCAGCCCGGCCTCGACAAGCGCCTTGGAGGTCTGAACCGAGCACGTAACGCCGTCGCCGATGCGGCCCTCGGCTTTGAGCGTCACGACCGCGGTTTCCGGGCTCTCGCGATACTTGTCCTTGATCGGCGCCTGCAGCGCCTTCAGTCGATCGGCGTCCACGTTTGTCGTCTCCCGGTCTCGGTTGGGTCAGTGCCCGTGTCGCGGCCGGCATCCCATAGGATCCCGCCAAGTGCAAGGGCCAGCAGCGCGGCGGACGGCGCCAGGTAGGGGCCGGCGGCCTCGCGCAGCACGGCGCGCATCATGGCCAAACCGGCGGCGCCGCTGCCGCTGGCGAAGAACGCTGTCCAGAAACCGATTTGAAGCACGGCCGCGCTTACGAGCGGTACGACGACCAGCGCGACCCGCCAGCGCGATCGGCGAGCTGTGGCGAGGCGCCGTGCCATGACCAGCGCCAACGGAAGGGCGAGCGCGAGTGCCACGATGGCTGGCCCGTAGAGCCAGAACCAACGCTCGCCCGCTGCGGGCCGTAGCATGAGCAGCGCCATGGCCGCCGCCAGCAGCAGCGTGCCGATCCAACCGAGATAGTTGCCGCGCGACATGGTGTGCCTCTTTACCGGGTGGCCGGGCCGCTGCTCGCGCCCTGCCCGCGCTGCATGGGCGCTTTGGTTGAGTGCCGAGAATGGGACGAGGTGGGGGCCGGCGGATTTGGCAGGCTCAGGCATAGCGGGGATTGGCCACGTGGGCCACCCGGTTCACCCGATTGTGTGCAACCCGAGGTCGCGCATCGGGAACTTCAGCCACCGTCTTGAAATCGTCGCACGGACGGTGTTGTGTGTGCTCGGTCAACGTTCTGAGCGCGGCGTCGCGTTTGAAATTGAACGCCCGTACGCGGGCACGAGGCCGCCAAGCGGAGAGCACCCCATGCACCACCGGCCGTCTGCAATGAAGCTCGCAATCGGCGTTCTGGCCCTCGTGGCTGGAGCCACCGCGGCGTCCGCCACCGAGCTCGCCGGCTCGTGGAGCGGCGGCGGCTCGCTGGTTCTGCCCTCCGGCGCCCGCGAGAATGCCCGCTGCAACGTCTCCTACAGCCGCAGCTCGGGCTCGAGCTACACGGCGTTCGCGACGTGCGCCACCAAGAGCGCGCGCGTGACTCAGTCCGCGAAGCTGCAGCGCGTTGGCGGGAACAAATACGAAGGCAGCTTCTACAACAACGAGTACAACATCTCAGGCTCCATCTCGGTGACGGTGTCGGGCTCGAGCCAGTCGTTGCAGATGTCGGGCGGCGGCGGCGAGGCGAGCTTCCGCCTCTCGAAGCGCTGATCGGGCCTGACCGACTGCGGGTGGCGCCTCGAAAGCTTGACGCCGTGAAATCACAACGACTTGGAAATCATGACGGCGTGGCGCCGAGGCCGTCCTCCGAGGTGACCCAACTCTAGTGCGTTCGGCAGTGCGTTCGGCCGGGCTTCCCCGGCCGCTATCGACAGCCCTGCCCTTGTTTGGGAATCCACGGCCTGTCGGCAACCTCATCTCTGCAACCCCGGTGCGGGCTGGCCCCTGGTCAGTGCGGGACATCGGCAAGGCACGAGGCGGCAAGGCACGAGGCGGCCACAGATCGTGCGCTCAGACCGGATACTGTTCCGGGGCGACGCCGCAATCGATGAGGAAGCGGCGGATCTGCTGCACCTCGTCTTTCGGCACCGAATGATTGGCGTGGTGGAACAAGACGGTGTGGCCCTTGAGCGTCACGGCGACGCGTGCGCCCGACCGGTCCTCGGTCTCGGCGCCAAGCTCCTTGAGCACCGACACGACATCCTGGAAGTCGATGTTGGCGCTGACGGGATGAGCGAAAAGCTGGTGCAGCACTTTGCGGTGGCGGTGGTTCATCTGTTCCTCTGGCTGTCCTCTGCTGTCGCGACACCAGGGACAGTGCCCGGGGCGGGCCCGGAGCAAATTGCGTTGCATCAATCGGACCTGGAAACACGCTAGGCTGCGGCAGCCGCAACCAGACCTTCGTTTTGGCAAGCGCGGGCCGCGAGCGCGGCCGTTGGAATCAAAAGGGCCGCCTTGCGGCGGCCCCCGTGAGACGATGACGCGACGCGGCGGCTTGCGCCGCCGGGCGCCCTTCAGGCGTGCGCTCGGAGGCTATCCGACCGGTGCCTGGGCGACCACGACATCGCGTCCTCTGGCATCCCACTCGACATCGGATCACCTCCTTTCGTTTGTTTCGACGATGGGGAAGGATGACACGGCTTTGCGGCGCCGTGAAGTCCCTGATGCGACGGCGTGGCCACCCGGTGCGGCAGTGCCCATCACCCGATCAGGTGGGGCATTGCCCGGTGACAGACGATAAGGGTTCGAGCTTGCGTGTCCGACCCGGTTCCGGGTCCCGCTCATGGTGGAGATTCGAGACCAAGAACCTTTCGTTGCCGGTCAGCCAGCCCGGCCGCATCGGGCGGCAAGAGGCGCAACAGCTTGGCCGATCCGTCTGGGGAGACGCCGCCGATGCAGAAGAACAAGGTCATTTCGGCCGACGACGCGGTTGCGCTCATCGGCGACAACAACGTGATGACGACGACGGGGTTCGTGCAGAGCTGCATCCCCGAATCCCTCCATGCCGCGCTCGAGCGCCGCTTCCTCGCGACCGGCACGCCCAAGGGGCTCACGCTCATCATGTGCGCCGGCGCCGGCGACAGCAAGGGACTCGGGACGGGGCGGCTGCATCACGCCGGTCTGCTCAGGCGGGTGATCGCGGCCAACTTCGGCCGTATGCCGAAGGTCGCGGAGGCGGCGCAGCAGAACCGCATCCAGGGCTACAACCTGCCTCAGGGGGTCATCTCCAAGCTCTATCGGAGCTGCGCGGCGGGCTCGCCGGGGCTGTTCACCAAGGTCGGGCTCCACACCTACGTCGATCCGCGCCACGGCGGCGGTAAGGTCAATGCGGCGACGCTGGACGACATCGTGAAGCACGTCGAGGTCGATGGCGAGGAGTGGCTGTTCTACAAGGCGACCCCGATCGACGTGGCGCTGATCCGGGCGACCAGCGCCGATCCCTCCGGCAACCTCAGCATGGAGAAGGAGGCCCTGACGCTTGACGTCCTGGCGCAGGCGATGGCCGCGCACAACAACGGCGGCATCGTCATCGCCCAGGTCGAGCGCATCGTCGAACAGGGCTCGATCCGGCCGAAGGACGTGAAGGTTCCAGGCGTGCTCGTCGATTGCGTTGTCGTGGCAGAGACGCCCGAGCTGCATCGGATGAACTATGGCGTGCTCTACAATCCGGCGCTCTCCGGCGAGATCCGCGTGCCGGCAGAGGGTATCGCCAAGATGCCGCTCGACGAGCGCAAGATCATCGCGAGGCGGGCGGCGTTCGAGCTGCCGCTCAACGGCGTCATCAATCTCGGCGTTGGCGCTCCGGACGGCGTTGCGGCGGTGGCGGCCGAGGAGAAGGTGACGGGCTTCATCACGATGACGACCGAGGCGGGCGCGGTCGGTGGCATGCTGGCCGGTGGCTCGAGCTTCGGCGCCTCGGCCAACGCGCACGCGGTGATGGACCAGAACCAGATGTTCGATTTCTATCACGGCGGGGGTCTCGACCTGACCTGTCTCGGCGTGGCCGAGGTCGACGTGGCGGGCAACGTCAACGTTTCGCGGTTCGGCGGCCGTCTCAACGGCTGCGGCGGCTTCATCGACATCTCGCAGAACTCGCGCGCGGTGGTGTTCGCGGGAACGTTCACCGCGGGCGGCCTCGACGTCGCGGTCGAGGACGGCAGGCTCCGCATCGTGCGGGAGGGCAAGGCGCGGAAGTTCGTCGCCGCGGTCGAGCAGATCACGTTCTCGGGCCGCTACGCCGCAGCGCGCTCGCAGCCGGTGATCTACGTGACGGAGCGATGCGTGTTCCAACTGACGCCTGCCGGGCTCGAGCTGATCGAGGTGGCGCCCGGCATCGACATCGACCGCGACATCCTCGCCCACATGGACTTCCTGCCGGTGGTTGACCGGCCGATCCCGATGGACGCCCGCATCTTCCTTGACGAGCCCATGGAGCTGATGACGGATCTGATGAACCTGAAGCTGACCGAGCGCGTCAGCTACGATGCCGACCGCAACATCCTGTTCCTCAACCTCGAGGGATGGAGCGTGCGCAAGAAGAGCGATTTGGCGGACCTGCGCAAGATCCTGGTCGATGCCTGTCTCAAGGCGGGGCGGCGGGTCAACTCGGTGGTCAATCACGACGGCTGCCGTATTGCCGAGGATCTCTACGACGACTACGCCGACATGATCCAGTACATGCTGACCCATCACTACATCACGACCACACGCTACACGACGAGCGCGTTCATGCGCATGAAGATGCAGGAGGCGCTTTCGAAGCGGGGCCTGCAGCCGCACATCTTCGAGCGGCGCGACGAGGTCGAGGCCTATCTCGCCGAGACGCGGTGGAACGCGGGGGCGTGAGGGCTGGGCGATCGTCGAGGCGGGCACGCCCCGGCTGTATTCACACGGACAGGGCGTGGCGGCGCCTGGCGGTCTCGCGCGGCAGGTAGGCGTCGAAGTGGGCGCAGACGTTGCGCACGAAGGCGCGCCCGCGCGGCGTGATGCGGAAGCCGTCGCCGGTGCGCTGGACGAAGCCGTCGGCGTCCTGCTCGATGAAGTCCTCGGCCTCGCGCGCGAGCGGTTCGGCATCGCGGCCGAAGCGGCGGTCGAGGTCGCGCGCGGAGAAGGCAAAATCGCACATCAGCCGCTCGATGACGAAGGCGCGAATGCGGTCGTCGCGGGTCAGCGCCCAGCCGCGCGCCGTGGCAAGACCGCTGTCGCCGAGGCGCCGCTCGTACTCGTCGACCGCTACTGCGTTTTGCGCGTAGCCCCGCGGCAGCCGCGAGATGGCGGAGGCGCCGAAGCCGATCAGCGCGTCTGCCTGGTCGGTGGTGTAGCCCTGGAAATTCCGGGCGAGCGGGGCGGCCGCGAGAGCGTCCTCGGTGCGGGCGAAGTGGTCGAGCCCGATCTGCACGTATCCCTGGCCGGTGAGGATGGCGGCAAGGCGGCTCGACTGGGCGAAGCGGGCAGCCGCGCCCGGCAGCGCGGCGTCGTCGATCAGCCGCTGGTGCTTCAGTCGCGAAGGCAGGTGGGCGTAGCCGAATATGGCGATGCGGTCGGGATCGAGATCGAGCACCTGGGCGATGGTTCGCTCGACGCTCGCCTCGGTCTGGTGCGGCAGGCCGTAGACGAGATCGATGTTGATCGAGCCCACGCCGCGCGCGCGGAACAGATCGACGGCATGGCGCGTGGTGGCGAAGTTCTGCATGCGCCCGATGGCACGCTGCACGGCCTCGTCGAAGTCCTGCACGCCGATCGAGACGCGATTGACGCCGACGTCTGCGAACGCGTCGGCGCGCGGGGCGTCGAGCAGGCGAGGGTCGATCTCGACGGCGATCTCTGCGTTCTGGGCGATGTGGTAGCGCCGGTGCAGCGTCTCGCCGATGCGTCGGATGTCGGTGGGTTCCAGGATATCGGGCGAGCCGCCCCCGAAATGAATGTGTGTGGTGCGGTGCCCGGTCGGGACCCGCAGGGCGATGGCATCCATCTCGGCAGTGATGACATCAACATAGCGCGCCACGGGATCGTAGCGCCGGATCGCCTTCGTCGAGCAGCCGCAGTACCAGCAGAGCTCGCGGCAATAGGGGATATGGAGGTAGAGCGACAGCGCGGCGGCCTCGGGCAGCTCGGCGAGCCAGCTCCCGTACTCGGAGGCCCCGATCTCCCCCGAGAAGTGGTTGGCGGTCGGGTAGCTCGTGTAGCGCGGCAGCGGCGCGGCATGACGTGCGATGAGATCGTGCGGGAGCATCAGTCCCTCGTGTGCGCATTCTGAAGACATGCAAGCCCCCGGCGATGATTTGGCGCAGAGGCTCCCACCGCGGACGCCGGGTGGCGATGACTTAGATCAATTGTGCGACAGAGCCGGCCGGGCTCAGGTGAGCCGACGCAGCGACCGAGCGGCGAGCGATGGTCTTATGGGGGCGTCACATAGCCCATCCGCGGCCGATCCGTTTGTGGCCGTTGGCGCGAGGTGCGGAGACGGCGGCTTCGGCACGCCCTCTTTCTCAGCCCCTTGCGCCCCGTGCCTCAATCGTCTGCTCGCCGACCTCGCGCGGAAGTTCGCCGAACAGGGGCTTCGCGGTCACGATCGGCAAGTCGTGGGGGCGATGTGTCGATGGCCCGCTTTGCGGCCCGAAGCTTGCGACCATAGTCGTACTCGGAATCCGTGCGCAACGGACGTGACCTGACCCAGATCAAGGAAAGCGGACGGCGATGCGCCGATCATGACGGCCATTCGGGGAGCAGTCATGAAAAACGGGACGACGAGGCGAGAGCTTTTTGCCCGGCTAAGGGGCGGGGCGGACCAGATCCGGCCGCCGTGGAGCCGCGGCGAGGGCGCGTTCGTCGACCTTTGCACGCGCTGTGGTCGCTGCGCTGAGGCCTGCCCGGTCGAGATCGTCGTAAAGGGGCATGGCGGCTTCCCGACTGTCGATTTCGCCCGTGGCGGATGCACGCTCTGCCACGCGTGCGTGGATGCATGCCGGGACGGGTGCTTCGACCGCTCCGCGCCTGAGCCGTGGCTGCTTCGCGCCGCGATCGGCGACGCCTGCGTCGAGGAGAGAGGTGTCACCTGCCGGATGTGCGAGGAGGCCTGCGAGGCTCGCGCCATCCGCTTCACGCCGCGACGCGGCGGCGGGTCGACAGCGAGTGTCTGCGCCGAGGTCTGCACCGGCTGCGGAGTATGCGTCCAGGTCTGCCCGGTCAGGGCCATCGCCGTCACGCTTCCTGCGCCCACAGCGGAGATCGCATCATGAATATTTGCGGCGTTCTCGTACACGCCAATCCCGTCAAGCTCGATGCGGTGGTCCTCGCGCTCGGCGGACTGCCGGGCGTCGAGATCCACGAGACGGCCGACGGCGGCCGCCTCGTCGTCACTGTCGAGGACACCGCCGTATCCACGGCATTCGACACGATGACGTCGATCCACCGTCTCGAGGGTATCGTCGCGGCCTCGCTTGTCTATCACCACTTCGAGCCGGCCTGCGTCGCGGCCGCCCCCCCCGTTTGCTGAGGAGACACCCATGACCGCACACGACAAGAGCATCGCCCCCGAAACCGCTCTCAATCGTCGCGACATGATCAAGGCGAGCGCTGTTGCGGCCACCGCCGCTGCTGCCGGGCTGCCGTCGGCGGACGCGCTAGCGCAGGCCGCGACCGCCGGCAAGTCCGACGGCATCAAATGGGACAAGGGCGTGTGCCGGTTCTGCGGCACCGGCTGCGGCGTGCTCATCGGCACCAAGGGCGGCCGAGTTGTGGCCTCTCAGGGCGATCCCGACGCACCGGTGAATCGCGGCCTCAACTGCATCAAGGGTTATTTCCTGTCGAAGATCATGTACGGCGAGGACCGGCTGACCAAGCCCCTGCTGCGCATGAAGAACGGCAAGTTCGACAAGAACGGCGACTTCACGCCGGTCACCTGGGATCAGGCCTTCACGATCATGGCCGAGAAGTGGAAGGCCGCGCTGAAAAAGCATGGGCCCTCCGGCGTCGGCATGTTCGGCTCGGGCCAGTGGACGATCTGGGAAGGCTACGCCGCCGCCAAGCTGTACAAGGCCGGCTTCCGCTCCAACAACCTCGACCCCAACGCGCGGCACTGCATGGCATCCGCGGTCGCCGGCTTCATGCGCACCTTCGGCATCGACGAGCCGATGGGCTGCTACGACGACCTGGAGCACGCCGATGCCTTCGTGCTCTGGGGCGCGAATATGGCCGAAATGCACCCCGTGCTCTGGTCGCGCCTCACCGACCGGCGACTCACCAATCCGAACGTGAAGGTGCTGGTGCTCTCGACGTTCGAGCATCGCTGCTTCGAGCTCGCCGACGTGCCGATGCTGTTCCAGCCCCA
>CAYYGO010000051.1:0-27637 GCA_964471635.1 uncultured Hyphomicrobium sp. | reverse complement strand
ACTCTTAATCAGCGGGTCCGGGGTTCGAGTCCCCGCTCGCCCACCAAACGAAACTTGATGTATTTTCTCGCGTTATCCGGCTTCGTGACCTCTGTTTAGCGGCTGGCGTCTACCAATAGAGTCGGTAGTTTTACCAGTGGCACGGTTTGTTCTTTGTTCTCTCGGCCTTGTCGAGCTTGCGGATGTCGGACGTTGCGAGGCGACACACGCACAACATTTTCATTGGATGCGTGCTGCCCTGATACGACGACGAGTGAGCCGCTCCACGGCCTCAATCAATGGCACGACGCTCGTCAGAAGCGAATACGTGACCCGGCCATCACCATATCGGCGTCCTCCAGTGGGGCGATCACTCGAGTGCCGTCGCTCTCGATGCCGCGAACATCGGCGCTGAAGTGGCGATAGGAGAGGAAGATGTCCATCGCGGCGGCTGGGATCGATTGCACGATGCCGAAACCGAAGATGTCCATGCTGCTCGACGTAACGTAGTCAATGTCCCCGCCGACGGCTGAGCGGACGCTGACATTGAGCCCGGTCACGGCATCCTCGGAGCGGGCATACTCGCCGTAGAGCGTGGTCGTGCCGATGCTCAAGGCGTTGAGCCGGATACCGCCAGACACCCAGAAGTAGTCGAAATCGGGCCGGCTTGTGCACGCGATGCCTGCGGCTCGCACATCGGCCGCGTCGCCCGACGGGAAACAGGCGAAGGTGAGCACGCCAAGATCGTTGCCGGCGAACTCACGGTGCACGTAGGCACCGGATATGAACAAGCCCGACGGCTCGTGCAGAAGGCTCGCCGACCCCTTGAGCTCCCGGACGAGCGTTTTGCCACCGCTGGAGCCGGCGCGCGGCCAGCCGAGTGTGTCTTCCTCCTCGTCGGTGTCCTCGGAGTAGCCGACACCGAAGGCAAGCCGAAAGCCGCGGCCCCGCGTGGCATAGCGCAATGCGACGTCCCAGAAGTCGTCCTCGCCCCACGAGGCCGAGAAGCCCGCGCCCATCCAAACAGGGCTGTCGTAGCGAACGATGTTGGCCTTTGGCGTATCGAGCTGAGGTAGGAATCTGCGCCAACGCAGCGAGATAGTGTTGCCGCTCGACAGCGAGTTGAGACCGCCACTGCCAGCGATTGAACTGTCGCGCGTGAAGAAGTTCGTACCGATCGCCGCGGTATCGGCTTGTGCTGCGACACCGATACCGCCGAGATCGTAGGCGATGATGTCCTCGGTCGCGGGCGAGCCGAAGCCCAGCGACAAGGCTCCGAGCCGCTTACTGTCGATGTACCACAACGACTGGCGCACCGTGGGCCTTCCGGTACCCGACTCGTCGGATACTTGAGTGACGCCCGCCGAAGACGGCAGCGACAAGCCGATCTCGAGATAGTAGCCAGCTGAAAGGCCACCCCCGATTTTCGCTTTGCCGTCGAACCTCACCCGGTCGCCGGAGTACGAGTTCGCGACGACGTAGGCATTCCGCTCCTCGCCGTCGTCAAAACCCAGGATGGCATGGCTGACGGAGCCCGAAACACGCAGCGACAGCTTCCGGTTCCCCTTGCGAGCAGCGGTTGCCTCGATCTCCGCGATCCGCTCCTCGAGATCGGCACAGCAATCGCCGCCGAGATCGGCTGCCGAGACCGTGTGAGCTGACAGAGCGACCGCCAGAGCAGCAGCAAAAGGCGGCGCAATGGTCCGACAAGAGGGCGGGTGCATCTTCATGGGCACACGCTCCCGGCCTGAAGCAGTCCCCATCCGAACACCGGATCACGTCCAGGTGGACCAAGATCGAGGGCCGACGCCTGCAACCTCTTGACGATAGTATCGATCGGCGCCGTCGGCTCACGCGCTGAGGCGGCGGCGAGCGCAGCACTCACAAATGGCGCGGCGAAGCTTGTGCCGGACTCGAACCGCGGCTCGGCGCGGAGCGAAACGACTTGAACATCGACGCCAGGTCCAGCGAAGTCGACGTAGCGGCCACGGTTCGCGCGCCCATAGACGCGATAGTCGGCGGCCACGCCCGTCACCGCGACTACGTCGTCGTAGGCTGCCGGATAGAGCGGCGGGCTGCCAGGGCCTGCGTTACCGGACGCGGCCACGAGAACGGCGCCCCTCGACTTCGAGAAAACCACCGCCTGGTAGAGCACACGGTTATCGGGACCTGTGAAGCTCAAGTTAAGAATGCGAATCCCGCGCCCGACCAGCGTGTCGATTCCGCGCACCACGTCGAACGTGTCGCCGACATCCTCGCCGTCCGGTGCCCGATGGAAGGCCGATATTGCAACGACGCGCGACTTCGGCAGGAGTCCCGGGACGGCCGCATCCGGCCGACCGCCCATCAGCGCCGCAATCGCTGTGCCGTGCAGCGTCGACGCGGCCGGACGGCCCTTCGTGACGCCGTCGATGACCTCGATCGCCTGGCCGACAACTGCCGGGTTCGCCGGATCGACGGCTGTATCGATCATGCCAACCGTCGCAACGACCTGGCAGGCTCCGGGGTTCGGCGGCCAGCCGATGGACGAACGTTGCTTGCAGGCGGGGGTGTCGCAACGACCCGCACCCAGCCGATAGACGCCATAGATATGATTAAAGTCTGCAATCGAGGCCGGCGCGGTCGAGCGGACGAGATCTAGCCCAGCGCGCGTCGAAAGATCGTCGGGGACGCGCATGCGAACCAACGTCTGCCCAAGCACCGGCTGGCCGGCCTGGGCCACCACGGTAAAGCCACGGGAAACGAGGTTGGCGATCTGGCCTGCGGTCAGATTGAGGACGACGATCTCTCGCGGGATGGCTCGCTCCGGCTCCGGCGGCCGGGGCGGCGGCAGCGTCACTGCCGCCGACCTCTTGGATGGAGCGGTGACCACGGGCTGCGACGGCACGGGCGCCACGGCCTGGCTCGGCACAGCCGGCACAGTTGTCCGGACGTCGCAGTCACGAAGCCAGGGCGGCCGCACGTAAACCTGCGAGAAGCACTCGTCCCGATCGTCCGGCCCTGAATTGTCTCCGTCGTCGAACACGCCGGGGATCTCGCCCGCGGCGGGGTCTGGCCCAGGCCCGGGTCCGGGCCCTGGTCCGGGCCCTGGAGCATCGTCGTCGCCGTCGTCATCATCGTCCGAGCTCTGGGCGACGGCGGCATTCATAGCCGCGTCGACCATCTGGCACGCTACGGCAAGTCCAACCACCCAAAGCGGCGCGGCAGCAGTGAGCAGCAGCGCGAGCGCGCTCCACCGAGACCGATCGCTCGGCGAGCCAAAGCCGCAGCGTCCAGACAAGCCGACTTCCCCGTTCTTTCGACTCAAACGGTGCAAAAGACCCATCCGTGCTTCCTGATCCTCGGGACGACCCGACCGGCTCCGAACTATGATCGTCGGTACTGTAATTATGTAACCTCGCCCGGTGCATCGAACAATGCGGGAGCTCGCTCATACGGGGGGCGGGTAGCCGATCCCAGGGCCGTCGTGGCGCTTTGGTCACGCTTTTGCGTTGGCCCCCCAGTCCGGAAAGGTCACGCCGATCCCTTCTGTGAGATCGGGGGGGTCCCGTGCCATATCCTGAAGTCCCTTAACCGCCACTCGGTCCCCGGACTGGCCGTGCTGTGTGCCGCTTCGGCGCCACACCACCGCGATCCCGTTCCGCTTGGCAAGCGCCAGCACTGGCAGGCGCGTGCTCCGGTCCTCGGCCAACTCCTCCTCGTCAACCACCAGAAGGATGGGTTGGCGGCAGAGCGCTCGCGCCAGCCGCACGCGGGCCAGGAAAACGGCCGGCTGGCCTCGACCCTGGTCGATCACCTCCCGCTCCAGCAGCATGGCGATCTGGGTTCGCCCGGACGCCAGGCCGCAGGCTGCGACCACGGACGCGACCCAGTCGTCGGTTGCGGCCCCGCGCGCCCCTTTGCGCAGGTTCCCGCCGATTGTGCCTCTGATGAGAGGCAGGTCGGGCGAGGCGTAGCCGATGGCGCGCTGCAGGTCGGCCGGCGCGACGTCTTGAATATCGATGCCGCGCAGACGGACGGAGCCGGAGGTGACGGGATCGAGGCCCACGACGGCACGGAGCAACCGGCTCATCGCCTCACGACTGGCGCCGCTGAGGAACGCGGGTTCACCGTGTCGCAGTTCGAGGTCGAGGCGTGGCCCGCCGGCCTCGGCCTCCAGCGCCTCGATGTGGAGTATTGCACCGCCGGCCGATTCCGCTGGCAGCGGTCGTGTGCCGGGCTCGGGTGCCGGCAGGGCGAGGATCGACGAAATCCGGTCAATTGCCGGCCCAAAGCTCACCCAGTAGTCGGTTGCCCGGGCAACTTCCTGCAGCTGCGACATCAGCAGTCCCAGCATGAAGATCCATGCGACGAGCCCCGGCTGGGCGCCCCCGGCCGGCGGCCCGGCGACGGGCAGAAAGTAGCCGGCGAGAACGAAACCCGCCACCGCGAGCGGCAGCGAGGCCTCGGGCATATAGCGCATAAGCCCGCTCAAGAGACCCCGCCGGGTCAGCAAGCGCGTCAACTCGGCCGACTGGGTTTCGACGGTCTTGGTCTCGGAAGGGCCCCGCCCCAGCATGCGTAGTGTCAGCCGGGCCGTCAGCTTCTCGCCGAGGTTGCCCGCCATGCGGCCGCGCTGACGGCGGGCGTCGCGCACAGCGCGGTCCAGCGGCCCAAGGAGTGCCCAGATCGCGATGGCAATCAGCGCCATCGCCGTCACACTCGCTACCGCCAACCGCCAGTCCGCCGCCAACATCAGTACGAGCAATGCCGTGCTGGTCGTTGCCGCCGTCGCGGTGCCCGAGACCCCGTAGCTGATCCAGTTCTTGATTCCGAGGAGATCGTTTGTCAGCCTGGTCAGCATGGATCCGAGCCCTGGCGCCCGCACCGATTGCGGGACACGCAACATGTGCGCGAACACCTTGACGCGGATGTCGTGGACATAGGTGAGGCCCATGGCCTCGCAGTCCCTCCGCTGCCACGCCCTCAAGAGCACCAGCGCGAAGCCGGCCGCCGTCAACAGACCGAGCCCGGTCACGTCAGGGCTGCGGCCGGCCGTCGGTGGACTCGAGAGGAGTCGATCGAGCAGCAAGGCCACGCAGGCGGCGAGTGCCGCCTGCGCAAGCCCATTGGCGATGAGGCGCAGAAAGATCCAGCGCCGCCGCCCCTCAAGCACTGAGGGCAACACGATCGGCCTCCTGCATCCGGCGGCGACCATCGGCAACCTGCCGGAGTTGCGGCAGAAGGCCCGTGACAGTCGCCGGATCGCGAAGCTCCGCGAGCGTCTTCACCGGCAAGCCTGTGCTCTCGGCCGCCTCGCGGCGTGCCAGCGGCGAGTTGGTCATCACGCCGGCCAGCGCCGGCAGGTGATAGCCGATCTCCTGCAGCCATTTGGCGCCCGAGACCGAGCCCATCGAATCGACGGCGGAGAAGAACACCGAGCTTACGAACTGCTTGAACGTCGGGCGCTCGAGCAGCTCGCGGGTCTCCTTCTGAAGCAGCCCGTCGGCGACCTCGACAACGATCACCTCGGAACCCTTCGACTGAAGCGTCCTCAAAAGACGCATCGCCCCCGATTCGACCTCGCAACTCGGCACCATGAACGTCGTGACGAATCCCGCGTCGTTGAAGTCGAGCACGTGGGACGCACCGGAGTCGCGCATGAGCCAGGTGTCCTTGCCGGCGCTGGTGCCAGTGATCTTCGCCGCTCCCACTTCGTACCCGGCGCGAGCGAGCGCATGGACGATCATCGCCGCCGTCGTGGTTTTACCCGAGTTCATCGACGTGCCGACCGACAGAATGACCGGAACCTTGAGCTCGCTGGCGATCGACGGCACGCGATACTGACGGACGTTGAGCGGCTCTCCCTCGCGGTCTGCGACGATGCCGAGCGGGGTTATGTCCGTCGGCGAGCGCATCGCCGTGTGCCAGCTCAGGGCGCGTGCCGCCAAGCCGCCCGCGGCAACCATGTGGCAGGGCCCGAGGTCGCTGGGCACGATCGCCTCGAACTGGTCGGGGGCGTAGCGGTTGCCATAGCACAACAGAACCTCGTCGCCGGCGTAGAGCGTGGCGCGGCGCCCGGTCGTCAGCTCGACCCCGTCATGGTGACCGGCGCGATCGACGCGGGCCAGCACGAGATCGCCGGCCGCAGGCTGAAGGCCGTCGGTGATCAGCGTCCGGGCCTCTTTCAGGTCTATACGGCGGGTCGAGTAGGCAGCCTTGGCCGCCAGCAAGCGATGGTTGTCGAGGATCTGCATGGGGTGCTCCTGTTTCCTGTCCGGTCTGATGTCCGCGCCGTCTCTCGGCCGCGGTTACGGAAAGCAAACGCCTGCAGTCGGCATTTATTCCCGACCCGAAGCCACCTCTTGCTATTCGTTTGGGATCAGGCGAGGCGGTTCCGGGTTGCCACCCCGCAATTCCGCCGCCGGCCGGCGAGCGGTTTTCTATTGGAAGCTCGATCTCCTCGACCGCGTGCCCGTGGATTGGTACGGTCGCGCGTTTTGCCGCATGCATTCGCGGGAAGCGCGAACATGCAGGAGGGCGCGGAATAACATGCGACCCGCTGCGTTCTTCGCATGTACGTCGTGAAACCGGTAAGCAGCTTGATGACCCAGGACATTCGACAGCAATTGATCGTGCTGCTTCCGCGCATGCGGCGGTTTGCGTATTCGCTCACCGGCTCGATGGACGAGGCCGATGACGTCGTCCAGGCCGCATGCGAGCGCGCACTCCGACGCCTCGACCAGTTCGAGCCGGGCACACGGCTCGACAGCTGGCTGTTCCGCATCGTGCAAACGACTTGGATCGACCGGCGACGGTACGACATTCGAAGAAACTACGTGGATGATCCTGATGCCGCGGAGGCGGTCGGTCACGATGCCCGCGTCCATGAGCAGACGGAGGCCCGCATGGCGCTCGAGATTGTGCAAAGGGAGGTCGACATGCTGCCTGACGAGCAGCGGATCGTGCTGTCTCTCGTGACGATCGACGGCATGTCCTACCAGGAGGCCGCGGATGTGACCGGGGTTCCCATCGGCACCGTCATGAGCCGGCTGGCCAGGGCGCGAAAGCGACTTGCTGCGGCTATCGACAGACCACAAAGAGGCGTTCCGGACGGCGAGGCGCGCAGGCTATGACCAGATTGTCGGATGAGACATTGATGGCCTACGCGGACGGCACGCTGGATGCCGACACGCATCGCAAAGTCGAGCGCCAGCTGATGCGCGACGCCGCGGCCCGGCATCTCGTGCATCTGATGAGCCTAGTGCGTGTGCTGGTGCAGACCGCCTACGGCGAGCGCGACTTCACGTCCGGCAGCGAGCGGCTGATCCGGACGATCGAGGGAGCTGGCGCTCGGGTGGCACCCAAGCGGCCTTCGGGTCCGAAGTTGTCGCTCGCGCTACTCCTCGGCGGAAGCGCGGTCGGTGCGGCGATGGCCGCCTCGCTCGCGACGGCGCTCGTGCTTGACAGTGGCCTCGTCCGCAGCGACGGGGATGCCGATGCGCTCGCGATCGGCCCGCTCGCACGGCGCACCGAACTCGCCCAGGCGCTCGAAAGAATGGAGAACCCCGCCAGCCTGCCCTACCGGACAGGATCGGCGCACTTCCAGCAGGTCGCAGCCTTCAAGGACAAGTTCGGCAATGCCTGCCACGAGGTGGACGCGTTCACGCCGGGACAGTTCCGGGTGCCGAACGCCGTGCTTGTCGCATGCCGGGTGCCGGACGACGGCTGGAGGCTGGTCAGCATCGTCTCGACACGGCCGGGCAGTCCTGGGCGCTCCCGCCTGTACGTCGGCAGCGAGAACGAAGCGCACCAGGCTTTGACGGGAATTCTTTCGATGATCGGCGCTACGAGCCGCACCACCGCAATCGACACCGAGATACGTCCACAATGAACCGCCCCAGCGACGAGACCCTGATGGCTTTTGCGGACGGCGCCCTCGAGCCCGAGGAGATGGCCCGCATCGCCGACTACATCGAGACGGACGCAGAAGCCCGCGCGACGGTGGAAGCCTTCCGCCGCAGCAGGGAGCTGCTGTCGGGGGCCTACGACGCGGCGCTTCTGGCGCCTGTACCCGACCGGCTCATGGAGGCGATCATGGCCGGAAGCGCGCCCGATGTGCCCGCGGCAGGCGGGGCGCCCGGGAAGGTCGTCGACCTCGCAAGCCGGCGATCGGCCCGTCAGGACGAGCGTCCGGCGGTGACGGGATGGCGACCTGTCGCCATGGCCGCGTCGGTCGCGGTGCTGGCCGGAGTGGCGATTGGTTGGCTCGCCGGCGTTTCCGGCCGGTCGGCTGACCCGAACCCTCTCATCGCTATCGGACCGCTTGCGCCATCGAGCACGCTCGCAAGTTTGCTGGAGGGCTCGGCCAGTCATCAGCAGACGGCGCTGCCGAGGGCGGTGAACCAGCCCGACACGGCGCTCGTCGCCGTTTCGACCTTCCGCGACCGCTCCGACAGGCCGTGCCGCGAGTTCGAGCTCGTGGAGACCGCCGAGTTGCGTCCGCTTGCGGTCGGCGTCGCGTGCCGCGGCGCAGCCGGCCAGTGGGTCGTCGAGGGTGTCGTTCAGACCGTGGCGCAGCAGGCTACGGGCCAGGGTATGAAACCGGCAAGCGGTGTCACCGAGCCCGCGGCTGTCGATGGTTTGATGCGGATGCTCGGCGCCGGGCTCGTCCTCCGCGCCGACGAGGAGCGCGCGCTGATCGGGCGGCAGTGGAAGCCGTAGTCCGCCTCTTGCGTACGCCCAGGGTCCTGCGCTCCCGTTTGGCACCAGGACTTTGCCGGGCGTGCGTCTCCATCCGTCGTTGCGGCTGTAGACCTGTCGAACGGCCCTGCGGGACGGTCGACAGGGCGAGGAGCCGTAAAGGGCTCGGGCGCAGAGACGGGCGGCCGAGGCCGTCGGCGACCTTGTTCCGCTTCCGATATGCTCGGCTCGAAGTGCGACCTCGCGGGTGGGGTGGCCCGATTTCACGCGGCAAGTGCGCGTGCATCATGCGTACCTCCAACGTCGCGTCGGGAGATTTCGCGGGGAATAAGACGCGCTCCCATTCGTTGTCCTGATGTCTGCGCCCGTTCCGGCGCAGCGATCGCAACCAGGGAGAGACCCTCATGAACAAGGTCACCATCACGACCCTCGCCGCCACGGCCGTTCTCGCCGCCGGCGCTGCCCAGGCCGCTGCACCGCTCGACCACGGTGCCGCGACCGCGAAGCAGCCCGTCGCCGAGAAGGTCGAGCCGATGAAGGTCGCGCAGTCGCGCAACTCGAGCTCGAACAGCTCGTCCAACACGTCCTCGAACAGCTCGTCGAACTCGAGCTCGAACAGCTCATCGAACAGCTCGTCCAACTCGAGCTCCAACAGCTCTTCCAACAGCTCGTCGAACTCGAGCTCGAACAGCTCGTCCAACCGGTCGCGTTGATTGCGCGAGTAGCGGTTGAGACGCGGGAGGAGGCGGCTCGTCCGCCTCCTCTTGCTGCTGTGTAGACGCGCTTGCACACTGCGGCCGGGCGCGCGCCTGCGGCGCCACGTCGACCGGCACAGGGCTACCGGAGCGACGGGGCTACCGGTGCGACGGGGCTACCGGTGCGACGGGCGCGGCTACGGCCGTACCAACGCGGACAAGTCCAGGCGCCCTGCGGCACCCGGATCCGTCCTTCGTCATCGAGACCGAACCAGCCGCGCCCGGCGGCCGGCGTTGCGCCCAGCGTCAGCGGGCCGCGCGGGCGACGCGCCTGTACCAGCCCTCGGACGCCTGGGTCTGGCGCAGAATGCGAACGCGGCTCTCGCCTTCCGCCGCACTTTCCGCCCGAATGTTCCCTGTGAGCGACGTCGTATCGCGGCGAAAGGGAATGACCTGCACGATCGGCGTGCCGCGCTCGATGGTGTAGACGCCGTCAGGCGCGGTGGCGATGAAAGGAAAGTTGATCAGCGACGTATAGCTATCGGTATCGACGACGCCTGCGATGCACTCGAACACCGGACTCGGGCGGTTGAGCGGCGGCACGAACAGACAGCTCCATCCCGGCGGCGTGATCACCGTCCAATAGTTGTGGAACTTGCACGGTGGACGGGGGTCGCGCGGATTGCCGGCGACCTGGTGCATGCTGTGGTTCGAGACCATAACACGGTCGATTTCCCAGCCGGCTTCCACTGTCTTGCCGCCGTCGCGAACCTCCAATCTTACCGTTGCAGCGAGGGGAAGGACCCAGCCCGTCGTCATGGCGTCGAGGAACGGCATGCACCGCTTGACCGTAAGGCCGTTGTTGTTGGCGTGAACGTGGCTCTGGTCGACGGGCGGCAGCTTGCGAAACCATTCAGGGATGGCGGACTTGGCCGCCACAGGCTCGGCGATCACGCCGAGGTCTTTTGGGTCGCAGACGAAATCGATCGTTGGCTTCGCGAGCGGTTTCAGAAGCTTGAACATGAGGCTCTCCAGGGAACGGACTCCGTGCCTGGGCTAACGCGCGGCGGACCCGCTTATTCCCGTCGCCGAGCGGATTTTCCGATGGGCGTAGGGGGGGAATAAGCGCCGTGACCGGCCGTTCTACTGGAGCCGAGCCCTGACGGCCGGCTGCAGAGTAACTGGATCGGAGTGAACCCCATGCCTATCCCCACAGACCAGGACGACCGCCTGCTCGGCACCGACCTTGCCGATGTCATCAGCGGGCTCTCGGGCAACGACATCCTCGAAGGCTTCGACGGCAACGACCGCCTGTTCGGCAACGACGGCAGTGACATTCTGTACGGTGACGGCGGCAACGACCTGCTCGAGGGCGGGGCCGACAACGACGAGCTGTTCGGCGGCATCGGCGACGATATCCTCAACGGCGGCGACGGCAACGATCTCGTCGAGGGCGAGGATGGCAACGACCGGTTGTCCGGCGGCTCAGGCTCCGACGAAATGTACGGCGGCGTCGGCAACGACTTCCTCGACGGCGGCGACGACGGCGACCTGCTGTTTGCGGGCGATGGGGACGACGCCGCCAACGGCGGCAGCGGCAGCGACCAGGTTTTCGGCGGTTTCGGCAACGACCGGCTGAGCGGCGGCGACGACAATGACCTCGTCGAGGGTGGCGACGGCGACGACGTCGTCAAGGGTGACAACGGTGACGACGAGCTCTACGGCGGCGTCGGCAACGACCAGGTGCACGGCGGCGAGGGCTCGGACTTCATCTTCGGCGGCGACGGCGCGGATCGGTTGACGGGCGGCACCGGCGATGATGCGATGTTCGGCGGCAGCGGCGTCGACACGATAAACGGCGACGACGGCAACGACACCCTCCACGGCGAGGGTGGCAACGACACGATGAGCGGCGGAGAAGGCGACGACCGCATCGAGGGCGGCCTCGGGGCCGATACGCTCAACGGCGGATCGGGCAGCGACACGCTGATTGGCGGCACCGGGATCGATCGACTTACCGGCGGCGCGGATCAGGACTTCTTCGTTCTCGCACGCAATTCCGCCGATCGCGATGTCATCAGCGACTTTACGGTCGGCGTCGATGATCTCGTCATCACCGCTTCCCAATTCGGCGGCGGCCTGGTTCCGGGCAGCTCTCTCGACCCCAGCCGCCTCGTCGTCGGCAGCAACCCGGTCGCGGGCGTGCCCGGCCAGGGGACCTTCCTCTACAACTCCTCGAGCGGTGCCCTGCTCTACGACGCGGATGGAGCTGGAGGCGCTGCGGCCACGCAGATCGCTACGCTGCAGGCGCGGCTCGATCTCTCGGTATCCGATTTCGAGGTCGTCTGACGCACGCGGGCGGGGCTGCTCGCCCCGCCCGTTCCCGATCGTGCCGACCATGGCCCCGAAGCGGAGCATCGTATCGTGCCTCGACAGTCATCCATGCCGACCAATCCTCCGCCTCGCCCGTCCGGCCTTGGCTGGTCGCTGGCCGCCGTCCTCGTCATGAGCGGAGTCGTCAACGTCCTGGCGCTCTCCGGCGCCGTCTACATGCTTCAGGTCTACGACCGCGTTCTGACGAGCCAGAGCGTGCCGACGCTGATCGCGCTGTCGCTGCTCGTCGCGGGGCTCTACATCGTGCTGGGCGTGCTGGACGTGCTCCGCGCGCAGGTGGTGCTGCGGATCGGCCTCCGTATCGATGCCGAGGCGATGCCGCGCGCGTATGCGGCGGCGCTCTCCGCCCATCTCGATGGCAAGCCGGGGCCGGAGGCGGTGCAGCCGGTGCGCGACGCCGACACGTTGCGCGGGTTCCTCGCCAGTCCAGCTCCGCTCGCCGTCGCCGACCTGCCATGGACGCCGGTGTTCCTCGCCTTCGTCGCGGTGCTCAGCCCGACACTCGGCCTTGTGACACTGATCGGCATGGCGCTCATCGTCGCCATCGCCACCGTCACCGATCTCCTGACCCGCCGCCTGGAAAACGGCATGCAGGCAGCCTCCCACCAGCGCGCCCTCGAGCTCGACGCAAGCCTTCGGAGCGTCGAGCCGCTGATGGCGATGGGCATGGCGCCGGAAGCCACCGCACGCTTCATCGATCGCCATCGCGTGCTCGCCTCCGGTCAGCGCGGCGCGGGCGACGTCGTCACGACGCTGAGCGGCATCTCGAAGGTCCTGCGCCTCATTCTGCAGTCGGCCATCCTGGGCCTCGGTGCGTGGCTCGCCATCGCCGGCGACATGACCGCAGGCGCCATCATCGCCGCGTCGATTGCCTCCGCCCGCGCGCTGGCGCCGGTCGAGCAGGCGATCACCAACTGGCGGTCGCTGTCGCAGGCGCGGGCCGCGGCGCGCCGCCTTCGTGCGCTCTCGGAGAGCATGCCCGGCGATGCTCGTCCGCTCGAGCTGCCTCTGCCGACACGCTCGGCTGCTCTCGACAACGTCGTCGTCCGCGCCCCGGGCGGCGCCGTGCCGCTGCTCGCTGGCGTGTCGCTTCGCCTCGAGGCGGGCCAAGGCCTTGCCATAGTCGGCGCCAGCGGGTCTGGCAAAACGACACTCGCCCGGGCGCTTGCCGCAGTGTGGCCGGTGGCGCACGGCGCGGTGCGCCTGGACGACACTCCGATCGAGCGCTGGGAACGCAGCGGACGCGGCCGCTTCATCGGCTACATGCCCCAGCACGTGGAACTGTTCCCGGCCTCCATCGCCGAAAACATCGCCCGCCTCGGCGACGAGCCCGACAGCCGGGCCGTGATCGCGGCGGCAACCGCAGCAGGCATTCACGAGGTGATCGTCAATCTGCCGCAAGGCTACGAGACCCGACTCGGACCGGGCGGCGCACCGCTTTCGGCCGGCCAGCGCCAGCAGGTCGGTCTCGCCCGCGCCCTCTTCGACGATCCGTTCCTGGTCGTGCTCGACGAGCCGAACTCCAACCTCGACCAGGCCGGCGAGGACGCTCTGATCGCGTCGCTCCACCAGGTCCGCGCACGTGGCGGTATCGTCGCGGTCGTCGCCCACCGTCGCAGCATCCTGGCCGCCCTCGACACCGTCGCCATCGTCAGCGGCGGCCGCCTGCAGGCCATCGGCCCCAAGGCCGAGGTGCTGGCGGCGACTACGCCCCGCATCGACGGCGGCCATGTGGCAGCGCGCGCGACCCCCCTCAGGCCCGAGCACGGCAAACGGAGAACCGCACCATGACCTCCCCCATCAAGCGATCACAGGCGCTGGTGCTGAGCCCCGTACCGGACCCTGCCGAGCGGACGCGACGCAAGCGGCGTAAAGCGAACCCCATCGAGCGTGGCAGCGATCTTCTGAACCGCACCGTCCTCGGCCTTGTCATCGTTGCCGCGCTGGCGCTCGGCGTTGGCGGCTGGAGTGCAACGGCGGAGCTCTCCGGCGCGGTCATCGCTCCGGGTCAGCTCGTGGTCGACAGCCACGTCAAACGTGTCCAGCATCCCACGGGCGGCGTTGTCGGCGAGATCCGGGTCCGGAACGGCGACCGCGTCGCCGCCGGCCAGGTGCTTCTCGTCATCGACGACGGCCAGAGCCGCGCGGTGGCCGCCATCCAGGCCAGCAAGATCGTGCAACTCGAGAGCGAGCGGTCGCGGCTCGTGGCGGAGCGAAACGGCGATGGGGCGATGACCTTCCCCGCCGCGCTCGACGCCGCCGACGAGCGCGCCCGCAGGTCGTTCGACGAGGAGCGCCGTCTGCTGGACGCGCGCCGAAGCGGCTGGCAGAGCCAGAAGGCGCGTCTCAACGAGCGGATCGCCCAGACCCGCAACGAGGTTGGCGCGATCGCCGCCCAGCGCGCCGCCAAGGACAAGGAGATCGAGCTCATCCGCCAGGAGTTGAGGCTCGTCGACGACCTGCACAAGCGCCAGCTGGCGAACGTGGTACGTCTCATCGGCATGAAGCGCGAGCTGGCGCGCTTCGAGGGCGAGCGGGGCGCGCTCGAGGCGCAGATCGCACGCGCGGAGAGCAGCATCAATGAGATCGAGCTGCAAATCGTCGAGCTCGATCAGCGCATCCTTGCCGACGTCCAATCGAAGATGCGCGATATCGACGGCCAGCTCGCGGAGCTGTCGGAGCGCAAGGCAGCCGCCGACGAGCAGGTGCGCCGAACGGAGGTGCGCGCGCCTGTCTCGGGCGTGGTCCACGAGCTCACCCAGCACACGGTCGGTGGCGTGCTCCGACCTGGCGAAACCATCATGACGCTGGTACCCGAGCGGGAGGCGCTGAGCGCCGAGGTTCGCATTGCTCCGCGGGACATCGACCAGGTCAGCGTCGGCCAGCGCGCGATCTTGCGCTTCAGCGCGCTCAGCCAGGAGGAGACACCGGAGTTCGTCGGCCGCGTCATCCACGTCGGCGCCGATCTGTCGCGCGACCAGACCACGGGCCGGGAGTATTTCGTAGCCCGCATCGAGGTCGACGCAGCGGCCGCCCGCGGGGGCGCCGGGCTCAAGCTCAGCCCCGGCATGCCGCTCGACGGCTTCATCGAGACGGGTCAGCGAACGGCACTCTCCTACCTACTGAAGCCGATTACCGACCAGTTGGCAAAAGCGATGCGTGAGAACTGAGGGAGGGGCGGCGGCGTCGACGCCAAGGCCCCGCGTTGCGGTGGATCGGGCGCCGCGTCCGTCGCTCCGCGTGCGTCGCCTCGCGATGCCGAACTGCCTCGATCGCCGGCGCGCCGACCCTTCACTCGAGACCGGCGCGTGCGCGTCCCCGACGAGGTTCAGTCTTGGTCTTCGCTTGTCGGCGAAACACGAGACACCGAGTTGGAACAGAACTTTTGTAGCAAAAGTTCATGCAAGTTTTCTGAACCCGCCTGCGCATGCACTGTTGCGCTGCAACATAAGCCTCTGTAATGCTGCATCGCATTAACCCTTCTGGTTGGTGCGGTATGCGTAGGAGGTTGCACGATGACAGTTATGTCGCCCACGCTTCGGTCGCCCATCACGGCGGTGCAGCCGTGCCGCATGTGCGGTAGCCTGCTCAGCCACACGTTCGTCGATCTCGGCATGTCGCCGCTCTGCCAGAACGTGCTGACAGAGGACGAGCTCGACCACATGGAGCCCTACTACCCGCTCCGCGTCATGGTCTGTTCGAGCTGCTTCCTGGTGCAGCTCAAAGAGTATGTGGCGCCGGCGGACATCTTCTCGACCTACGCGTACTTCTCCTCCTATTCGACGAGCTGGGTTGCCCACGCCAAAACCTACTGCGACAAGATGGAGGCCGATCTCGGTCTCGGCAGCGGCAGCCTGGTCGTGGAGCTCGCCTCGAACGACGGCTATCTGCTGCAACATTTCGTGGCGAAGAGCATCCCCGTGCTCGGCATCGAGCCGGCGGGCAATATTGCCGAGGTGGCACGCGGCAAGGGCATCGAGACGAGGGTCGACTTCTTCGGCAGCAGGCTGGCCAGGGCACTGGCCGCCGAGGGACGCCAGGCGGATCTCATCGTCGGCAACAACGTCCTGGCCCAGGTGCCGGACCTCAACGACTTCGTCGCGGGAATGCCGCTTGTGTTGAAGCCCGAGGGTGTCATCACGCTGGAATTTCCGCATCTCGCGCGGCTGATCGACGAACGCCAGTTCGACACCATCTATCACGAGCACTTCTCCTACTTCTCGCTGGTCGCGGTGGAGCGGCTGGCGGGCCGTCACGGCTTGCGAGTGGTCGACGTCGAGGAGCTTCCCACACATGGCGGCTCGCTTCGCGTCTACCTCGCGCACGAGGCGAGCCGACGCCCGAGGTCGCCGGCCGTCGACCGCGTGCTCGACGCCGAGACCGCCCGCGGCTTCCTGTCGATCGAGACCTACGCCGGTTTCGACCGCGAGGTGCGCGCGTTGAAGCGCGAGCTTCTCTCGATGCTGATCGCGATCAAGGGGGCGGGCAAGTCGATTGCAGGATACGGTGCGCCGGGCAAGGGCAATACATTGCTCAACTACTGCGGCATCGGGCGCGATTTCCTCGACTTCACCGTCGATCGCAACACCTACAAGCAGGGGCGTTACACGCCGGGCATGCACATCCCGATCCTGACCCCGGAGGCGATCGACCGGGCCAAACCCGACTATGTCCTCGTGCTGCCGTGGAACCTCAAGGACGAGATTGCGCGCCAGATGGCCCACATAGGCGAGTGGGGTGGCCAGTTCATCATTCCCATTCCGACGCCCGCCATCGTTCCGGCAGGGAGGGCCTAGTCACATGAAGACGGTGCTGTTCTGCGGCGGTCAGGGCATGCGCATTCGCGAGTACTCGGAAGCGGTCCCGAAGCCGATGATCCCGATCGGCCTGCAGCCGATCCTTTGGCATCTGATGACCTACTACGCCAGCTAAGCGCACAAGGACTTCGTCCTGTGCCTTGGCCACAAGGCGGTGGCGCTCAGATCCGAGACCCTCTCGTCATGGCCTGGACGTCTTTTCGGACTGAAGCGATCAGCGCATTGCCCGGATAGAGACTGTTGGCCAGTTCGATGGCGGCGAGTGCCCCGGGGCGGTCTCCAAGAACCTGCAAGGCGCGGGCATGCGCGAAATGAGACCACGCACTCTTGCGGTCAAGGGACAACGCGACAAGTGCGTCACCGAGCGCGCCGCGGCCGTCGTACAGTGCGGCCTTGGCCTGGGCGCGCAGGCTGAAGCCGAGACTGTACGTTGGATCGATGACCACGGCGCGATCGAGATAGCCGATGGCGTCCTGGGGCTGATCGGTGCGGATCTTTGCGAGACCGGCCTGCCGCAGGGCATGGGCATTGCGCGGGTCCAGCGCCAGCGCCTTCTCGGCGGCCGTCGCGGCGTCGGCGAACTCGTCGAGGCCATTCAGGGCGTGCGCGACCTGCGACATGACCCAGCTGTTGCCGGGTGCGAGGGCAGCGGCGCGGCGGGCATGGAGGAGGGCTTCGTCGTATTTGCCGAGGCTGTTGGCGGCGTTGGCCGCGTGGTGGTGCGCATCCGCATGATCGGCATCGAGAGCGATGGCCCGCTGGGCGTCGTCGAGCGCCTTGCGATACTGCTTCAGCCAGAGTTGCGCCTCGGCGCGCCTGGTTAGGCTCCAGGCATCAGGCGCCAGCGAAATGGCGACGGTCAGGGCGTCCGCGGCTTCCTGCCACTTGCGCGACTTCAAGGCAACCAAACCGCGAATGCGGTGGGCATAATCGCTGACAGGAGACAGGCGTGTGGCGTCGCGTGCATCAAGTTCGGCCTGGGCGAGGTTGTTGAGCTGCGCATGCACATCGGCACGATACGCCAGGACATCGGCGCACGTCGGGTCCAGATGCGCCGCTCGCTGGAGCGACCCGAGCGCCTCCTCGTAGCGCTTCATGCGAAGCAGCGCGAAGCCGAGCTGGGCGTGGCTCGGGGCATGCGCGGGATCGAGGTTGATCGTCGTGCGGGCGGCTGCGGCGGCCTCCTCGAAGCGTTCGAGACGGAGGAACATCTCAGCCCGTAGCCATCGTGTCAGCGGGTCGTTCGGCTCGAGTTCGAGTGCACGTCCGAGATCGTAGATGGCGCCTGCCGTATCTCCGAGCGCGCCCTTCGCCTGCCCGCGATTGCGATAAGCAGCGGCCCGGTCAGGCGAAATGCGGAGGGCCAAGTCGTAGACCGAAATCGCGGCCCGATGCTGGCCGGATCTGCCGAAGAGCACGGCGAGTGCGTGGATCGAGAAGGGACCGGTGACGATTAGGAGAATTGCCGCGACCGAGAAGCGCAGGAGGCGGGATGATCCGAGCGATGTCATCGGTGTGGGCGTCCAAAAGGCCTGGAACGCCAGCCTAGCGACGAGGAATTGGATCTGAGCTAACGAATTGCCGGCGAGGCATTGTCGCTTGAGAGATGGTTTCTCAAAGGTTACAAACCCGGCCAACCCATTCTCATAGGCACTCACCAGGAGGCCCGCCGTCATGGCGAACCCCCAGTTCGTCTATCACATGCACAAGCTGTCGAAGACCTATCCCGGCGGCAAGCAGGTGCTGAAGGACATCAACTTGTCCTTCTACCCCGGCGCCAAGATCGGCGTCGTGGGCTTGAACGGCTCGGGTAAGTCCACGCTCTTGAAGATCATGTCGGGCACGGTCGACGACTTCATCGGCGAGGCGCGGCCGGCAGACGGCATCAAGGTCGGCTACCTGCCGCAGGAGCCGGAGCTCGATCCGAACAAGACCGTGATCGAGAACGCCATGGAGGGCGTGGCCGAGAAGAAGGCGATCGTCGACCGGTACAACGAGATCGCGGCCAACTACTCGGACGAGACCGCCGACGAGATGACGGCGCTGCAGGACCAGATCGACGCAGGGAACCTGTGGGACCTCGATGCACAGGTCGAGCAGGCGCTCGACGCGCTCCGCTGTCCGGACGGTGCCAGTCCGGTTTCCAAGCTCTCGGGCGGCGAGAAGCGCCGCGTGGCTTTAACAAGGCTTCTGCTCGCCAAGCCCGACATCCTGCTGCTCGACGAGCCGACGAACCACCTCGACGCCGAGAGCGTCGCGTGGCTCGAGCGCTATCTCAAGGAATACACGGGCTGCGTGATCCTCGTCACCCATGACCGCTACTTCCTCGACAACATCACCGACTGGACGCTCGAACTGGATCGCGGCCAGGGCGTGCCGTGGAAAGGCAACTATTCGTCGTGGCTCGAGCAGAAGGCCAAGCGCGCCGAAGCCGAGAAGGCGGCGGAGGAGAACAAACAGAAGACGCTTTCGCGCGAGTTGGAGTGGATCCGCTCGTCGGCCAAGGCTCGGCAGGCCAAGTCCAAGGCCCGCATCTCGGCCTACGAGAAGCTCGCCGACGAGGCGGCGCGCGATCAGGTGTCGAACAAGAACTCGATCCAGATCGCCACGGGCCCCAGGCTCGGCGGCGTCGTCATCGAGTGCAACGGGATCTCGAAGGCGTTCGGCGACCGGCTGCTGATCGACGACCTCACGTTCAAGCTGCCGCCCGGCGGCATCGTCGGCGTGATCGGTCCGAACGGCGCGGGCAAGACGACGCTGTTCAAGATGCTGACCGGTGCGGAAAAGCCGGACAAGGGCTCGATCCGGCTCGGCGACACGGTCAAGATCGGCTACGTCGACCAGAGCCGCGCGCATCTCGACGACAAGAAGACCGTCTGGGAGGAAATCTCGGGCGGCCTCGACCAGATGCTGCTCGGCGGCAAGAAGGAGGTTCCGAGCCGCGCCTATTGCGGATGGTTCAACTTCAAGGGCGCGGATCAGCAGAAGAAGGTCGGCATGCTGTCGGGCGGCGAGCGGAACCGCGTCCACCTCGCCAAGCTGCTGAAGGAGGGCGGCAACCTGCTGCTCCTCGACGAGCCGACCAACGATCTCGACACCGAGACGCTCGGCGCGCTCGAGGCGGCGCTCGAGGATTTCCCCGGCTGCGCGGTGGTCATCTCGCACGACCGCTTCTTTCTCGACCGGCTCGCGACCCACATCCTCGCGTTCGAGGGTGACAGCCACGTCGAGTGGTTCGAGGGCAACTTCGCCGACTATGAGGAGGACAAGAAGCGCCGCCTCGGCGACAAGGCCGTGGAGCCGCACCGCATCAAGTTCAAGCGGTTCGAGCGGTAGGGCCGCGCCGGCGGCCGGCGCGCCGGGGGCGTGTCGCCGGCGCGAGGCAACGAGCAAAGCTGCTCAATTGGCTCCGGCGAGGGCCTTCTTCTTGGCAACGGTCTGTCCCGGTACCTCTCCGGCGGCGACCAGCGCGTTCAGGCACCGGCTCGACAACTTCGGCCCGTTGGCGCGCATGCAGCTTCGCAGCGCGGCACTGCCGACGGTGTGCCCGTTGCAGTAAGAGAAATAGTCGTTCATGCACGCGCTGCGCACCGACCCGGACACAGGTTGCGCCAGCGCGGGCGGCGCGCTTCCCGCGGCTTGAGCCAGGAGACCAAGTAGGACCACGAGACCAAGCTGGAGTCGTAAGGCGGGCGACGTCGTCATCGGCGGCTCCGGGCATCAGGTTTGACGCACATCAGATGTCGACGCAGGCGTCGCGCCGACTGGGCAAGCCGAGAGGTCGAGGCAATGCCGCCCCTCGTACCGTTAAACATAATGCGCTGATTTGGATTGGAAGTCCCGCGCGAACTTCCTCTGCCGACGGCGTGTGCGGCGCGTGCTCACGTGCGGTCGCGCAGCGGCGGCATGACGAGGGCTAGCTGCCACGTGGGCGCCCTATTCGTCCACACCATGGCGCGTGGAGCGGCGACGGCCTGCCAGGCGGTCGACGAGAGATTGGTCGGGGGGAGATAACACCGATGGCAGCACCGGTCCCGAGGCCGCCCATGGGCGAAAGGTCGGTTGGCCTCGTCACCGATCCCAACGAGCTTGCGCATCAGGCCTCGACAGGTGTCGACGGCAATCGCGTGGCAGCGCTGGTATCGGCGATAGCCCTCGTATTCTCCGCCTACAGTCTGTGGGAGACCTCGCTCAAACAGGCGGACGTGGCCGTGTTCGTGCCGCCCGTCATCCAGTTCTCGGCGCCGTACCAGAACTCGAACCTCGAGATCGTCGCCATTCCGATCACGCTCTCCAACGAAGGCGCGCGCACTGGCACCGTGCTGTCGATGGAGCTGGCCGTCACCGATCCGCGCACCGGGGCGACCAAGTTGTTTTATGCTGCCGACCTCGGCATCTGGAGCATGGAACGCGCCCGCTCCCGGGCTTTCGCCCCCTTTGCACCGATCTCGCTCATGGGCCGGACGAGCCGGACCGAGAATGTGCTGTTCTACACGCGCGGCGAGGACCAGAAGCCGAACGAGATCTTTCGCGAGCTCGGTCGCTACGACTTCGCGCTGTCCGTGGAGATTGCTGAGGCGGAGGACTTCGGGTGGCTCGATCGGGCCACGCGGACGGCGAGGGCGCCGCTGAAATTCGAGCGCGAGCTCAAGTATTACGACGCACGCTCGTTCCAGAACGGCACCATCCCGCTCTACGCCAAGGACTGGCGCTCGGCATCCTCCTCGGCGGCGGGCGGCGTCAAATAGCAAGGCCGCTCCAGGGGCGGCCTCGTCCGTGACAAAGTGGCGGCCGCTCGCGCTCGTGTCAGCGGTTGAGCGCGATGACCAGAGCCTTGGGGTTGCCGCCGTTCTCGCCGATATAGTTTTCGAACAGGCTCTTCAGGAACGGCGACATCCAGAAGCCGGCGACCTGGGCGTCGCGCACCTTGAAGCTGGCACCGCTGCGCACCAGCCACCAGCGCACGTCGTAGGTCTCGCCACTGCGCAGCGTGATGCGGCTGTCGACATACACACCCCCGCTGTCCTCCGTCGTCTGGGACAGCATGATTGCCGAGGCGACCGGGTACTTCGGTGCGTTCGTCGCGGCGTAGCGGGCGATGAAGCTCACCATGCCGGAGAAATAGCTCGGCCGGTCCATCGCAGCCAGGGCGCGGGCATAGGATCCGAGCGACGAGATGCCGATGTGCGGCACGTCGGCATGACGGCGGATGACGGCGGCGAAGTTGGCGGCAGCTCCGGTGCGCGAGGCTGCAACAAGCTCGTTTGCGACCCGCTGCATATAGGTGGCTGGCGCCTCGGCGCGCGCTGGGCCGGCGGCGATGATGACTGCTGTCAGCAGGCCAAGGCTGGCAAGCCAGACTAGCCAGGTCTGACGCACGACGCGCGCGCCGATCGCCTGCACTCGGGCAGGCCGGCGGCTCGGGGCAGATCTGCGGCTCGGGGCGGAAATGGGGGCCTCACGCGGCATCGGACATCGAGCTCCTTGCGTTGGCTGCATCAGCCGTAGTGGTCGGACCGGGATGAACGGCAATCGGGCCGCTTTTGTGTCTGACACGCAGAGAAGCATGTCGTGATGCACTGCGTCAAAGCCCCATGCGGCCGGCTCCCGATTCCGGTCGTCGGAGCGCTTATGCTGCCTGGGAGTGGAATTCCGTCGGCACGGCCACGGGATAGCTGCGAGCGTTCCGCTCATAGAGAGCCCGAGCGGGAAGCTCACCGACGGCGAGCGCGAAAGCGGCCGCATCGGTCTCGGCCTGGGTGATGCGCGCAGCCGCGGCCAGTAGCACGGAGCGGCGCCGGTCGGGGTGCACCAAGATCAGCTCGTGCCGGTTGCCGGAGACAGACGATCGGATGTGGTGGGCGATCCCGAGATAGCGGTCGACGGGCTCCGACCATAGGGTGCGGCCGAGTGGCCCGTCCTCTGCGACGGCCACGAGGCCCGCTGAGATCGTCACGGTGCGGCGGCGGCCGAGCCGCGCCAGAAGCCGCCCGGCGGGCCAACCGAGAAGACCACACCAGAGGGCGAGCCCGAGCGCGACCCGCGCGACGCTGCCAGGCTTCTCGGCGAGCAGTCCGCTGCTCGTCGGGTCGTCCGGGAGATGGACCAGCAGCATCGCGAAGGGCGCGGCGATCAGGAGCGCGAGGACGGCCAGCGCCATGGTCTGCGCGACTGTGGAGAACGGTGTCGAGGACTGCTCGATGCGGACGGGAAGGGCGGTTGGCGGCGCGGCGGGCACGATGGTCTGGAAATGAAGTTGGCTCATGGATGACCTCGGCAACGGGACCATCGCGACGTTACCGGTTCGCACTTACCTGTCGGTTAAGGGCCGTACCGCAACGAAACACGCTGACGATGGACGGTGCTCGGGACGGCGAGCCCCGACATGGATCGCGCAAGAAAATATTGGGTAGCGCAGCGAAGCGTCTTGACACATAAAGATATGTTTATATCTTCTCGATCATGTCGAAAGAGAAGCTGAACACCCGCGCAGATCCCTCCGCGCCCGAAACCAGCGGCCTTGAGGTGAGCCGGCTCGTCGGTGGCCTCAAGGCTGTCGCCGAGACCACGCGGCTCCGCATTCTCGTACTGCTCAGTGCCGGCGAGCTCAACGTCAAGGATCTGACGCACATCCTCGGGCAGAGCCAGCCGCGCATCAGCCGTCATCTGAAGCTGCTCGCCGAAGCCGGCCTTGTCGAGCGCTTCCGCGAGGGGAGTTGGGTCTACTTCCACATCTCAGACCGCTCGGAGACGGGGCGGATGGCCTTGAAGCTGATCGCGGAGGTCGATGCCACGGACCCGCTGTTGCGCCGAGATCGCGAGCGGGCGGACGCACTGAAGCGCGAGCGAGAGGCGGCGGCTCAAGCCTACTTCGACCGCCATGCCGCCGACTGGGACCGCATCCGCGCGCTGCACGTATCCGAGGCGGACGTCGAGGCTGCGATCCGGGCCGAGCTTGGGTCGGGTCCGTTCCGTCTGCTGCTCGATCTCGGCACCGGGACGGGCCGCATTCTAGAGCTGCTCGCGGACCGCTGCGAGCGAGCCATCGGAATAGACGCGAGCCAGGCGATGCTTGCCTATGCGCGCGCCAAATTCAGCGGGCGCGGGCTAGCCAAGGCGCAACTGCGGCATGGCGACCTTTATAATCTCTCGCTGCCCGAGCGCTCTGCCGACGCGATCGTGATGCACCAGGTGCTGCACTTCCTGTCCGATCCCTGCCAGGCCGTGCGCGAGGCGGCGCGCCTGCTGGCTCCGGGCGGCCGGCTGTTGATCGTCGATTTCGCTCCCCACGACCTCGAGTTCCTTCGCGAGGAGCACGCGCACGAGCGGCTTGGCTTGCCGACGGATCTCGTCATGCAGTGGCTGGCGGACGCCGGGCTCGAGGCGTTGCCGGCGCGCCAGCTGCCGCCGCCGAAGGGCGCCGGAGACGACATGCTCACCGTTTCGATCTGGCGGGCGGAGAGACCCCGCCGACCGCCACCCCTGGTCCAAGGGGTCAACAGTACGCTCGAGGAGATCCCCTGATGGACGCGCCGAAAGAGAAGAAGAGCCGGCTCCTGGGCTCCGGCGAGATCGACGTCTCGTTCGAGTTCTTCCCGCCGAAGAACGAAAAGATGGAGGAGCAGCTCTGGAAGGCGATCGAGCGGCTCGAGCCGCTTCGCCCGGAGTTCGTCTCGGTCACCTACGGCGCGGGCGGCTCGACGCGTGAGCGCACGCACGCGACCGTCGATCGGATCGTCAAGACGACGGCCATGCGGCCGGCAGCCCACCTCACGTGTGTCGATGCCTCCCGCGCCGAGGTGGACGGGGTGGCGCGTGCCTACTGGGATGCGGGCGTCCGTCATATCGTCGCGCTGCGCGGCGATCCCCCGGCGGGAGCGGGCACGCGCTACGAGCCCCATCCGGGCGGCTACGCGAACGCGGCCGATCTGGTGGCAGGACTTCGCCGCATCGGAAACTTCGAGATCTCGGTCGCCGGCTACCCGGAGAAGCACCCCGAGAGCGCGAGCGTCGAGGCCGATATCGAGAACCTCAAGGCCAAAATCGACGCCGGTGCCGACCGCGTCATCACGCAGTTCGTGTTCGATAACAGCCACTACCTGCGTTATCTCGAGCGCGTGCGCGCAGCCGGCATCTGGGTGCCCGTGATGCCCGGCATCGTCCCGATCCACAACTTCAAGCAGGTCGCGAGCTTTGCCGCCAAGACGGGGGCCACGATGCCGGCCTGGATCGCGCGCCGCTTCGAGGGGCTCGACGACGACCCGACCACGATGCAGATGGTGGCGGCCGCGGTCGCCCACGATCAGGTGATGGATCTGGTCGACGAGGGGATCAAGAAGCTGCACTTCTACACGCTCAACAGGGCCGATCTGGTGTACGCCATCTGCCACCTGCTGGGCCTGAGACCCGCCCGCGCCACCCGCGCCCGCGCTGCCTAAGCGGTGCGAGGCGGCCGGAATGGCAGACGGTCAGCTCCGTTACGACGATGGATCAATCGGCAGCGAGGACAACCAGCACATGAAAAAGAAGCCCAGCGCTGCCCTGCTCGAGACGGCAGCCAGCCAGCGTATCCTCATCATCGACGGTGCCATGGGCACCATGATCCAGCGCCACAAGCTGTCTGAGGCCGACTATCGCGGCCGCCGCTTCAAGGACTGGAAGCGGGACGTCAAAGGCAACAACGACCTTCTGGTCCTGACGCAGCCGCGCATCATCCAGGAGATCCACGAGCAGTATCTCGCGGCGGGTGCCGACATCATCGAGACGAACACCTTCAACGCCCAGGTTATCTCGATGGCCGACTACGGCATGGAGGCGGTGGCCTACGAGATGAACGTGGCAGCGGCGAAACTCGCGCGGGCGGCAGTCGACAAGTTCAACAAGCTGACGCCCGAGAAACCCCGCTTCGTCGCGGGCGCCGTCGGGCCGACGAACCGGACGGCGTCGATCTCGCCCGACGTCAACAATCCGGGTTTCCGCAATGTCGACTTCGACGAGCTGCGCAAGGCCTACCGCGAGCAGGTGCTGGGTCTCATCGAGGGCGGCTCGGACATCATTCTGATCGAGACCATCTTCGACACTCTGAACGCCAAGGCCGCCGGCTACGCCACGCTCGAGGCGTTCGAGCACACGGGCGTCGAGTTGCCGATCATGATCTCTGGCACCATCACGGACCGCTCGGGTCGGACGCTTTCCGGGCAGACCGCCGAGGCGTTCTGGTACTCAATGCGGCACCTGCGGCCGTTCTCGATCGGGCTCAACTGCGCACTCGGCGCCGAGCTGATGCGGCCCTATCTGGCCGAGCTCTCGCATGTCGCCAATACCCGCATCTCCGCCTACCCCAATGCCGGTCTGCCCAATGCCATGGGCGAGTACGACGAGACCGCCCACGAGATGGCTTGCAAGGTCGAACCGTGGGCCGAGGACGGCATCGTCAACATCGTCGGGGGCTGCTGCGGCTCGACGCCGGACCACATCCGGCACATCGGCGAGCACGTCGCGAGGTTCGAGCCGAGGGCTATTCCTCAGATCGAGCCCAAGATGCGGCTTTCCGGCCTCGAGCCGTTCGTTCACGGCTGACGCGAAGACGATGCAAAATCCGGACAGAGTGCTATAGGCTGGTCAATGGCGGGTTGTGGAACGGAGTTCATCTCGGGGGCTCGGCATGCGTGTGATCAGGGTCGAGCTGCCGGCGTTGCTCAGAACGCGGGATCCGGGGCTGAGCCTTGCGTCCGACGAGATCCGCAGCGCGCTGTTCACCCGGCTCGCGGCGATCGAGTACGAGACGGCGGAGGCGATACGCCACCGCGCGGCCGGCTACTTCCCGCCGAGCTTCTCTATGTTCGTGCGGCTGAGGCTCGATCCCGAGAAAACGCGCGTCGTAAGCGAGTTCTGGGCCGTGGACCCGACGGTGTCCTGGCCGCAAGGCCTGTTGACGCGGCGGGCGTGGCGGCTGTTCGTGCCGATCCTTGCGCACGTCGTGCGCGAGCAGATCGAGCAGCGCGTGCCCGAGGTGGCCGTCGAGATCAACGAGAAGGCCGCGGGTGTCGGGGCGTTCGCGTCGGCGCGGACATGGCGCGACCCGATCCTCGTCGCTACGGGCATGTTCGCGCTCACGACGGCGCTCTGGGTCTGGGCCGTGCCAGCGGCGTGGCCGGGGCTTCCCAAGGCCGCGGCTCTGCACGGCGAGCCCGCGGCGCGGGCGCCAGCCACCGCTGCCGCCGCGTCCAGTCCGCCGCCGCCGGCCGCTGCCGTCGCTTCGGAGGAGTCCCGCCCGCAGGCTCCGCCGGCCGCGTCGCTCGCGCCTGCCGTGGTGCCACAACCTGGCAGGCTATCCCCGGTGCCAGCGGCCGACGTGCCACGCCGGCCGCCAGTCGACGACCGCACGCGCCGCTGACCGTTGACACCATCCGCCGAGTGAGACGTTCCCCGTTCGCCACCTGGCGAGCGGCGGGGCGCGCTCTTGCTTCGCCTAACGTCCGCCCCACAAGGAACGCCAACGATGACCACGGGTAACGCAGCGCAGTCCTTCATCAATGTCGGCGAGCGCACCAACGTCACCGGCTCGGCGAAATTCAGGAAGCTCATCGAGCAGGGCGACTACCAGTCGGCTCTGGCGGTGGCGCGCCAGCAGGTCGAGAGCGGCGCTCAGATCATCGACGTCAACATGGACGAGGGCCTTCTCGACAGTGAGAAGGCGATGACCACGTTCCTCAACATGATCGCGTCCGAGCCCGACATCTCGAAGGTGCCGATCATGATCGACAGCTCGAAGTGGAGCGTCATCGAGGCCGGGCTCAAGTGCGTGCAGGGCAAGCCCATCGTCAACTCGATCTCGCTGAAGGAGGGCGAGGGGCCGTTCATCGAGCAGGCGGGCAAGGTCCTGCGCTACGGGGCTGCCGTCGTCGTGATGGCGTTCGACGAGCAGGGTCAGGCCGACACGGTCGCGCGGAAGGTCGAGATCTGCTCGCGCGCCTATGAGTTGCTGACCGGCCGCGTCGGTTTCCCCGCCGAGGACATCATCTTCGACCCCAACATCTTCGCGGTCGCGACCGGCATCGAGGAGCACAA
>CAYYGO010000050.1:0-27813 GCA_964471635.1 uncultured Hyphomicrobium sp. | reverse complement strand
GACTTGCACCGGTTGGTTCAGAGAAAGCCGAGCTGCTGTACGGCCATTGCAACCAGGCTTGCCGCGCCGAGCAATATTGCTGCCGTGCGCAAGCGGCTCGATCGTCGGTTCGTCGCTTCGATCGCCGAAACACTGTCCTGCGAGAGGCGCACGCCGCCCTGCGCCATCTCGCTGATGGCGACGGCGGCCCGCTCGGCCTGCTTCATCGCACCCGGCAGATGCGCGAGCAGGCGGCCGACCTCAGACGCGCTGTCGCCGGCGACCTTCAAGCGGCCTGCCATGCCAAGGTTGGCCTCCATCCATTCCCGGGCGACGGGCTCGGCCGCACTCCACAAATTGAGGTTCGGGTCGAGCGATCGTGCGACGCCCTCGACGATGACCATGCTCTTCTGCAGGAGAATGAGCTCTGGCCGTGTCTCCATGTCGAATACCTCGGTGTAGGCGAACAACTGCCCAAGCAGGTCTGCCATCGAGATCTCGGCTGCGGTGCGCCCATGTATCGGCTCGCCGATGGCCCGCATCGCCTGCGCGAAAACATCGATTGAATGGTGGGACGGCACGTAGCCGGCCTCGAAGTGCACTGCTGCCGCCGCGCGATAGTCGCGCGTGATGAGCCCGTGCAGAATCTCGGCCAGAAAACGCTGCTCCTGCGGGCCGAGCCGACCCATGATGCCGAAATCCACGGCGACGACGCGGCCTTCTGGATCGACCAGCAGATTGCCCTGGTGCATGTCGGCATGGAAAAATCCGTCGCGCATTGCATGCGTGAGGAACGAGCGCAGCACCGTCAGGCCGAGGGCGCGCAGGTCGAAGCCGGCCGCCTTCAGTCGCTCGCGGTCCGAGATCGGGATGCCGTCGATCCATTCGAGGGTGAGCACACGCTTCTGTGTCCGCCGCCAGTCGACGGTCGGTACCCGGAATCCGGCCGCCTCGCCCGGACGCGGTGTATCCGAAGCTATGTTGTCGGCCATCTCGGATATCGCAGCGGCCTCGAGCCTTAGATCGAGCTCGAGCTCGGTCGTGCGCCGCAAGTTGTCGACGACCGCGATCGGTTTCAGACGCCGCGACGGCACATGGAACCGCTCGATCAACCTGGCCGCGAAATAGAACGACTCGAGGTCGGAGCGGAAGCGTCGCTCGACCCCAGGCCGCAGGATTTTCACGGCGACCTGCTGTGTCGTGCCGTCGGGGCGACGAGTGGTCGCCTTGTGTACCTGGGCTATCGACGCGGCTGCGACAGGCGGGCCAAAAGTCTCGAAGTGCGCGGACAGCGCGCCTCCGAGCGCCTCCTCGACGGCGGCTTTGGCTTCTGCTGCCGAGAACGGCGGCATTCGGTCCTGCAGCAGCGATAGATCGGCCGCGAGCCGAGGCCCGATTATGTCGCCGCGTGTAGCAAGGAACTGGCCGAGCTTGATGTAGCTCGGTCCGAGCGAACTCAGCGCGCGTGCGATGCGCATCGAAGGTTTGCGACCGAGCCGGAACGGCGCGGTGAGGATCCGCACCGGCCAGGTCGCCGCGAGGGCAAGCCGTGCCGGAAGCGGCAGCTTCACGCCATCGGGAACGAGGCGCACGCCATGCTGTGCCAGCACCCAGCCAGCGCGCAACAGTCGTGCGACATTGAGGAGGCTGCTGCCGCGGCCACTTGGCATTTTCGGTCCGATCCCTTGTCTAACGGGAGAGGTTGCCGCTCCCGGCGCATCGGTCAAGCCTCCTTGCTGAGGTTGCTTAGGAGCGCTGCAACGACGGGCGCCCTATTAGCGCCATCCCGCCCCCGCCTGCCAGGGCCAGCTCGCTGGCAAAGTAGTGGCCGCGAGCAGGTAGCCGCACTGCGGCTGCGTGCGACGCGCGACAACGGATCGACGAAATAGAAGGGCGGCCCGGATTTATTCCGCGCCGCCCTTTTCCATTCCGAGCGCGTTTCGCCTCAGATTGCTTCTTTCAATTCCTTTGCCGCGCGGAATGCGACCTTCTTGCTGGCCTTGATCTTGATCGCCTCGCCGGTCGCCGGATTGCGGCCCATGCGTGCCGGGCGCTTCTTGACCTGCAGAATGCCGAGACCGCTCATGCGGATACGGTCGCCCTTCTTGAGGTGCTTCGTCACCATGCCGACGAGCTCGTCGAGCATGGCGTTGACCTGCTTTTTCGGCATCTCGTTCGACTCTGCGAGCGCCGTCGCGAGGTGACGCAACGTAACGGTGTTCACGGCCGCTGGGGCCTTCGTCTTGGTGGTCATTTGCAGTCTCCTTGCTCGAGGCGTTATTTGTTCTGAAATGCACGTAATTCGGCCATTCTAGGCAAGTGTCAATAGCGTTCGCGGCATTGTCACCTGTGAAGTTCTGCTGACGGTGGTGCCAAAAAGCTGCAATTCACGCCTCAAATCGGCGGCTATCGCTGATTTCGCGAGTATGGTTGCCGGCGCACATGCGGCCAGGCCGTCCGCCGTCGCTGGCGTCTGCTCAGAGCTTCCAGCCGGAGTGGATGGCGGCAACGCCGCCAGTCAGGTTGCGGAAGGACACGTTCTCGAACCCGGCGGCGCGGACCATGCCCGCGAACTCCTCCTGGGCCGGAAACCTGCGGATGCTCTCGACCAGATACTGATACGACGCGCGGTCGCCGGCCACGATTTCTCCGAGACGCGGAATGACCTCGAACGAGTGGAAGTCGTAGATCCGATCGAGCAACGGCACATCGACGCGCGAGAACTCGAGCACGAGGAGCCTGCCGCCGATCTTGAGAGCCCGGAACGCCTCCTCGAGCGCGCGGTCGATCCGCGTCACGTTGCGGATCCCGAACGCGATCGTGTAGGCGTCGAAGCTCCCGGCTGCGAAGGGCAAGGCCTCGGCGTTGCCCTCGATCGCGTCGATCCGACTATCGAGGCCGGCTTCGCGGATGCGCGTCCGGCCGACCGCCAGCATCTCGGGACTGATGTCGCAGAGCGTTGCCCGCGTGCCGGCTCCACCGGCCTTGACGCAGCGCAGCGCCACGTCGCCGGTACCACCCGCCACATCGAGGAGATGGAAGCTCCGCCGCGATCGGGGAGGGGCGAGCATGGTCACGAGGTCGGCCTTCCACAGCCGGTGCAGCCCCCCCGACATCAGGTCGTTCATCAGGTCGTAGCGCGCGGCCGATCGCGCGAAGACCTCGTTGACGAGGCTCTGGCGCTCGCTCGTGGGCACATCGCGGAAGCCGAAACTGATCGTTTCGTCAGGGGTGGGACTCGATGTCATGCCGCTCACCATAGCCAACCGTTTCCTCGACTGCCACTATAGCGCGGCCGCGGCCAAGCGCCGCCGCCCGATGCCCCAATGCACTCGTCCATCCCCCACCATCACCGCCAGAGGCTCGCGATCGTCATGCAGCTCAGCACTGCGCAGACCATTTTATCCGAGGCGCTCCGCTTCGCCCGCTCCAACGGGCTGAAGCCGCTCGCCGTAGCCGTGCTCGATGCGCGCGGCGCCGTTCGCGCGCTCGCTGCCGAGGATGGCACCAGCCTTCACCGGGCAGACGTTGCCATCGGCAAAGCCTATGGTGCCGTCGCGCTCGGCCTCCCGTCGCGCGCACTGATGGAGCGGGCCGAGAAGCAGGCGTATTTCGTGGCCGCGATGAGCCACATCACGGGCGGGCGCATGGTTCCGGTGCCGGGCGGTGTGCTGATCCGCGACACGGGCGGGGTGCTGATCGGCGCGATCGGCATCTCGGGCGACACGTCGGAGAACGACGAGACGGCCGGTGCGGCGGGCATCGCTGCCGCCGGCCTCGTCGCCGAGACCGGGCTTGCGCCGGCGAGGGGCTGAGGAGCGCTCATGCCCGAGCTGCCCGAGGTCGAGACCGTTCGCCGAGGCCTCGAGCCGGCGATGGCTGGTAGAACGGTCTTGGCGCTTGAGACCCGCCGCGCAGACCTGCGCTTCCCGCTTCCGGAGCGCTTCTCCGAGCGTGTCACGGGCCGCCGTATCGTCGGCTTGGCGCGTCGCGCCAAATACCTGCTCGCCGCCCTCGATACGGGAGAAACGCTGATCGTGCACCTCGGCATGAGCGGCCGATTCACCGTGTCGGGCGCGGCCACCGGCGTTTTCGTCCATGATGCTGGTGGCCTTCCGCAGCATGATCACGTCGTTTTCCACATGGAGCGCAGCATCGCCGTCACCTACAACGATCCGCGGCGGTTCGGATACATGTTGCTCGCGGCTACGGCCGATCTCGATAGCCACCCGCTGCTCCGTGTCCTTGGTGTCGAGCCGCTCGGCAATGCCCTCGATGCGCCCTATCTTGCTGCGCGGGCGGCGGGGCGCCGTTCCGACCTGAAGTCCTTCCTGCTCGACCAGCGGATCGTCGCGGGTCTTGGAAACATCTACGTTTCCGAGGCTTTGCACCGCGCGGGACTTTCGCCCCATCGCCGCGCCAGCTCACTGGCGCGGGCCGGTGCGGCGCCGACGGACCGCTGCCATCGACTGGTCCCTGCCATCCGCAATGTCTTGGGCGCTGCGATCGCCGCGGGAGGCTCCACACTGCGCGACTTCAAGAAGGCCGACGGCGCGCTCGGCTACTTCCAGCACCAGTTTCTCGTATACGACCGCGAAGGCGAGCCTTGCCTTTCGCCGGGCTGCCGGGGCATGGTGCGCCGCACAATCCAGGCCGGGCGCTCGACATACCATTGTCCGAGTTGCCAGCGCTGAGCGCGTCCGCTCGGAGCAAGGCCGCAGCCGCAGGGAGCGCGACACATGACATTCGAGACCATCATCGTCGAGACCAAGGGCCGCGTCGGCCTCGTCACGCTCAACCGCCCGCAAGCTCTCAACGCGCTCAACAGCCGGCTTATCGGCGAGCTCAACGCGGCGCTCGACGCCTTCGAGGCCGACCCGGCCATCGGCTGCATTCTCATCACCGGCTCCGAGAAGGCCTTTGCCGCGGGCGCCGACATCAAGGAGATGCAGTCGAAAACCTATCAGGAGGTGTATGCCGAGGATTTCATCTCGAGCTGGGAGCGGATCACCCGCGTGCGCAAGCCGGTGATTGCTGCGGTTGCGGGCTTTGCGCTGGGTGGCGGTTGCGAACTGGCGATGATGTGCGACATGATCATCGCCGCAGACACGGCCAAGTTCGGTCAGCCCGAGATCACGCTCGGCATCATGCCGGGTGCTGGCGGCACGCAGCGCCTCACTCGCTTTGTCGGCAAGTCGAAGGCGATGGACATGTGCCTGACCGGGCGCATGATTGATGCCGTGGAGGCGGAACGCTGTGGCCTCGTTGCCCGCGTCGTGCCGGCGGCCGATCTCGTTGCCGAAGCCACCAAGGCGGCCGACAAGATCGCGTCGATGTCGCTGCCTGCCGTGATGATGACCAAGGAGACGGTCAATCGGGCCTACGAGACGACCATGAGCGAAGGCATCCGCTTCGAGCGGCGCGTTTTCCACGCGATGTTCGCGACCGAGGATCAGAAGGAAGGCATGGCCGCTTTCGCCGAGAAGCGGAAGCCGAAATTCACCAATCGCTGACGCATCCGGCTCATGAACTCGCGCCGGCTCGGGCAGCACGCAGCAAGCCCGCGCCGCTCGCCGCATTGCCGCGCTCCGCCGTGCCATTCCGCGGCGCTCAAGCCTTAAGCGCGGCGTGCGTCCTTGCTGAAATCAACGACAAGGCGATGACTGCGAGCCCGCCGGCCACGAACACGTGGTTGGCTGCCCAATCCGACTTCAGGATCGACAGCTTGCCCGAGGCGACGAGGAAGACGATCCCACCCGCTGCCGCGAGCGCATGCAGCAGCATCAGGCCACGCGTCGCGCCCGAACCGGCCCTCTGAGCACGCCGCGTGCCGGGATGACCGAGCGCGCGCACGTACCAAATGAGACCCGCCGCGATGAGCGCCATGGCCAGTCCGTACTGCCAGCCATGCCGCCAATGCAGACCTGAGACCGTATATACCGAGAGCATTGCCGCAGCGCCCCAACCGTAGATGAGCGCGACGAGCCGCGTGTTTCGGCGCAGCATGTGGAATTGCGCGGCGGGCTCGCGGTCACCTCCCGCGGTCGCGCGGCGGTTCAGCACAGCCGCGACGGCGACGACGCCGACCGCGAACAAGCCCGCTACCGCCGCCGACAAAAGGCGGAAGTCATGCCGGGCCGCCCATGTCATGAGCCCGACCACCGCCGCCAGTGCCGCGACGAGCCACGGCATCCCATCGCGCAGCGTCAATGATGTCGTGGTCATGGGCCTCCCCTGCCCTTTACTGGGTACCCCTGGCTCCGCGTGTTGCGGCGCAAGACACTCCAACGACAACGCACGAGCGGCCGACCAGTCAACGTGCCACACGCGCGCCGATGATGCGTCGCGAAGCAGGTGCGCCGGGTTGCGGGGCACCCGAAGTCATCGCAGTCAGTCCGCGGCGCCCTTCCGCTTCGACAGCAACGCGTTGAGGCTGATTGCCGCCAGCGCCAGCGCGCCGAAGAAGAAGATGTTGTTGGCCGCCCAGTCCTGCCAACCGATGCGATTGCCGGCGGAGGTCGTGAAGCGCCACATCTTACCGTCGACCAGCAGACCGATCATCGTCACGATCATGCCGACCAACTGGCCGATCGTGAGATAGTTGCCGATCTTGATCATGCTTTCGTCGTCGCGTCCCGCTTCGGCGTCACGGCGAAGCATGTTCGAGATGAAGAGACACAGCGCGCCGAGGACGGCGAACGCGATGAAGAAGTGCAGCCACTCGTTCCAGCGAAGAATGAAATAGTAGGTGACGAGCAGTGCCAGTGCGCCCCAGATCCAGACAAGAGCCATGCTCATCGCGGTCGAGCTGGCGATCGCCGATTCCGTGAGCCCCGCGGCACGCTGCTCGCGGTTTTCCCGGATCGCGACCAGCGCAATCACCAGCGCGATGAACGCGGCAACCGCCATGTGCGCCAGCGGCAGACCCATCGCCGCGCTCAGCACCAGCAGCGATACACCGAGCGCTATTCCAAGCATCCAGATGACCATCGACATCATGTCGCAGCTCCCCCTTGCTCACGGTCCCGTCGCGGTGCGTGACGCCCGGTGACGTTTGCGCATCTTCCTTCAGACCCCGTTAATGTCCCTTAGTACCGAACGTAAGTCAGGTGGTGATGTTAATCTCCCCCGACAATCGCACGCCACGATGGAAGGCAACCTGCCGCCCCGCGTTGACCGCATCGGCTGCCGGGGCTATACGCTAGCGAAATTGCCGCTCGGAACAGGTGTTTCGGGCGGCATTCCGTGTTTTCGCGTGCTGCACGTCGAGGCGATCGCATCGTCGCGTGTCGGTGGGCGCTAGCTCAGTATCGCTCGAGGGAAATCAGTAAGATGGCCAACACCAAGTCTGCCAAGAAAGCCGCCCGCCAAGCCGTGCGCCGCACCGAGATCAACAAGGGTCGTCGGACACGCGTCAAGACCGAGGTGCGGAGCGTCGAGGAGGCGATCGAGTCCGGCGATGTCGCCGTTGCTCTGGCCGCTCTCAAGGCCGCGGAGCCGCTGCTCGTCCGATCGGCCCAGAAGGGCGTCATGCCCAAGAAGACCGCCAGCCGCAAGGTCTCGAGGCTTACCGCTCGCGTAAAGGCCATGGCGAAGGCGTGAGCGGGACGCTGGGCCACTCGTTCGCGACGCGATGAATTGTGACACATTCGCAACAGGGAATCCCTGGCGAATGATCATCCCAACGAAACCCTGAACGCAGCTAAGCCGTCGGAATCCCGTCGACTCTTTTGGCCAGGTGCAGTCCCGGTCACGCGTCATCGGACTCGGCCCGGCGGCGCTCAGCAAGACAAAACACGATTCAACGGCGCTCTCTATAGGGGCGCCGTTGTTCGTTTCGAGTTGCGGTGCTGCGTGGGGAAAAGTGCTGGCGCATCAGGCGTATTGTGCACAGGGGCTGTTGAGAGATAGTCCCTTGTGCGGCGGTATTTCTCAGCCCGTCCGCGAGACCGCCGAGCCATCCCGCCGGGTTGCGTTCAACCCTGTTAACGAGTAGTTAAGAACGACCGGACGCTGAGAGGGCGGCTGGTTGGTATCCGAGTACGACGAGCGTATCGCCTTAGGGCATGTGTATTGTATCCGCCCAGGCGCTTCGTCGGTGTATTGCCACAGTAGAGAAGAGCCGCCGCGTTCTGCTTGGCGGCAAGCGTCTGTCAGCGTGCGTTACTTGCGCGGAGCCGAAATTCACGGCGCTGTGTGCGGCAGGTTTTCGCGCGTCGCCTGGGAGGATTGCGTGAGCTCGATGGGGGAAGCGGACGTTGCGGACGTACCCGTTACCGAGGTCTGGGCGCGTCTCAAATCTGATCCCGCCACTGTTCTGATCGATGTGCGGACTCGAGCGGAATGGGCGTTTGTCGGACTTCCCGATCTGGCGGAGATCGGGAAGCGCGTCGTGATGGTGGAGTGGCAGTCCTTTCCTGAGAACCGGGTCGATCTCGGCTTCTCAGGCAAGCTGGCTTCTCTGCTCGACGCAGCGGGCGTGGCGAAGGACAACGAGTTGTTCTTCATCTGCCGTTCCGGCGGCCGAAGTCGCATGGCGGCGGAGGCCATGAAGGAGGCCGGCTACCTCAAGTGCCGGAACGTTGCCGACGGTTTCGAGGGGGCTCTCGACGCTGCGCGGCACAGGGGGCGGACCTCCGGCTGGAAAGCCACGGGTCTCCCCTGGGTGCAGGGCTGATCCCGAGGTCGGGTTCAGCAGCACCCAATTCTTGAAGTCAATCTCCGATCGACAGCGCAACCGCGAGGGCGGCGGCGAACGACGGCGGCTGGCTTGATGAGGGCAAACGACTATCAGTGCGGGGTACTGAAACATGCATTCGTTCAACGTCACGCCCAGCTCCGGCTCGGGCTCTGGAAAGCCGTCTGCAACGGGCTCGCGCGAAACCGTCGCGGCTACTGGCGCGGACCCGCAGGCGAAGGTCAGCGAACCGGCGCTGCGCGACACGGCAAACTCGGACGGGCGGGGCAACAAGACGAGGTCCATGCTGAGGGCGCTGCTCGGCGAGGAGATCTTCTCGAGCTGGTTCGCGACGCTGGAGTTCGATTCCTTCGACGGCAAGACGGTGCGAATGTCGGTGCCGGTGCAGTTCCTTCGCAAGTGGATCATGTCCCACTACTCGGAGCAGCTCCTGGCGTGCTGCGCCGCGGAGTTCAAAGGGGCGGAGCGCATTGAGGTCGTTTGGCGCCAGCCGATCGCGCCGGCCGCACGCACGCCCGGTCCGGCTGCCAGCGACGACCGGCCGTCTCATCCTCATCACGTGTCGACCGCATCGGGTGCCGGCCTGGGACAGGGTACCGATGCAGCGGCCTTGCCACCGCGTCCTCATTCGGCCACGGTGGTCGTGCCGCCCCAGCAGCCGAATCCGATGAGCCGCACCGGCGTCGGCGGTTTCGAGGGCTCTCCGCTGGACCCGCGCTACACGTTCGACAGCCTTGTCGTGGGCCCGTCGAATCGGATGGCGCACGCTGGCGCGACCCAGGTCGCCGAGACGCTGCTGACCGGAGGGCCGGGCTTCAACCCGCTCTACATCCACTCGGCGGTCGGCCTCGGCAAGACGCACTTGCTGCACGCGATCGCCTGGGAGGTGAAGCGGCGTGCGCCGCAGTCGCAGATGCTCTACCTGACGGCCGAGCGGTTCCGCTATCAGTTCGTCGAGGCGCTGCGCAGCTCCGATCCCCTGTCGTTCAAGGAGAAGTTCCGCGCCATCAACCTGCTGCTGATCGACGATCTGGAGTTCATGCAGGGCGAGCGGACCGAGCAGGAATTCGATCATATCATCAACGCGCTGCTCGACGGCGGCCGGCAGGTGGTGGTGGCGTCCGCACGTGCTCCAAACCATATCGAGCGGCTCAACGAGCGCATGCGCTCGCGTCTCCAGCGCGGTCTCGTCTGCGAGATCGGCGCCCTCGACCATGAGCTGCGCCTGCGCGTCATCGAGCGGCGGCTGGCCGACAAGCGGGCGCAGGACCCGACGTTCGAGCTCGGCCGCGACGTGATCGAGCTGCTTGCCGACAAGCTGACCGAGAACGGCCGTGAGCTCGAGGGTGCCGTCACGCGGCTGCATGCAAACTGGCAGTACATGAAGACGGCGATCACGCTCGACATCGCCGAGACCGTGATCCGCGATCTGTGCCAGGGCATCGAGCCGCGCCGCGTCAAGATCGAGGACATCCTGCGGATCGTCTCGCGCCACTTCGGCGTCTCGAAAGGGGACCTCCTCTCGCAGCGCCGTCACCGCTCGGTCGTCTGGCCGCGCCAGATCGGCATGTACCTCGCCAAGCAGTTGACGCAGAGGTCGCTTCCCGAGATCGGCCGGAGGTTCGGAAATCGTGATCATACGACCGTCCTTCACGCGATCCGCAAGATCGAGGGCGAGATCAGCAGCAATCCGCGTCTGCGCGAGGAGATCGAGGAGCTCAAGAAGCTGCTCAACCACTGAGAGCAGCCGGCTGGCCCAGGGCCGTCGGCCGGCGGTCGGCAAGAGGCGGCTCGGTTCAGGACACCCGTGACCCGGGAGGGCAGCGGTCACGGGCAAGCGGGGAGAGGGGGGACGCCAGATCGGCGTCGCCCCTCGACGCATTTCGGCGCACCAGGAGGCCACACGGCGTGCGCTTCGTGTGTGCGGGCGCGCGCCACCGTGTGCCGCCCCTTGAAAATCCCCACGTTGTCGGTTCAAGTGCCTTTCCCGATCGAGGGCCGGATGTGCGATTCGCCCTCACTTTTCCGATCAGGGCACAGCGCTCGTCCTGCCGAGCCGGACGGGTCGCAACCCCACCCACCCAGCCGGGCACTCATTCCGGCGCGGGCCCTATCCACTGCCGAGGAACCCGATGCGGCTTGTGATCGAACGCGGTGAACTGCTCCGAGCGCTGGGCCATGTCACCAGCGTCGTCGAGCGCCGCACCACCATACCCATCCTGTCCAACATACTTTTGAAGGCCGCGGGGCAGGCGCTGGAGTTCAAGGCAACCGATCTCGAGCGCGAGGTCATCGAGGCGGTTCCCGCAGACGTTGCGCAGCCTGGCGCCGTCACCGTGCCGGCCCACATGCTGCACGACATCGTTCGTAAGCTGCCCGATGGCTCCGAGGTCGAGATCAAGCGGGACGCCGAGAAGGAAAGGCTGTCGATCACCGCCGGTCAGTCGCGGTTCAGCCTGCAAACCTTGCCGGCCGACGATTTCCCCGACCTCGCGGCGGGCGACATGAGCCACGAGTTCGAGGTGCAGGCGGCCGATCTCAAGCGGTTGATCGAGAAGACCCGCTTCGCGATCTCGACCGAGGAGACGCGCTACTATTTGAACGGGATCTACCTCCACACTGCCCGCTCGGCCGACAAGTCGGTGTTGCGCGCGGTCGCGACCGACGGCCATCGTCTGGCCCAGGTCGAGTTGCCCGTACCTGCCGGTGCCGAGGGGATGCCGGGCGTCATCGTCCCGCGCAAGACGGTCCACGAGCTGCATCGGCTCATCGAGGATAGCGGCGCGGGCGTCAAGATCGGTGTCAGCCAGGCCAAGATCCGCTTCGAGATTGGCACCGTGACGCTGACGTCGAAGCTCATCGACGGCACCTTCCCGGACTACGGCCGCGTGATCCCGCAGGCGAACGACAAGTCCATGAAGGTCGCCAACGCGCAATTCATGAGTGCCGTCGATCGCGTGTCCACCATCGCCAGCGAGCGCGGTCGTGCCGTCAAGCTCAACATCGGCCGCGACAAGCTCGTCCTGTCGGTCAACAACCCCGAGGGCGGCAGCGCAACCGAGGAAATCGGCGTCGACTATGCCTCGACACCGCTCGAGATCGGCTTCAACGCCCGCTATCTGCTCGATATCGCAGGCCAGCTCGAAGGCGAGGAGGCGCGTTTCCTTCTCGCCGATCCAGGCTCGCCGACCATGGTGCGCGACGCCAGCGACGACAGCGCGCTCTACGTCCTCATGCCGATGCGGGTCTAGGGGCCTTGGCGCCATACGAGGAGCGCATCGCCGACGTCGCAGCGCAGCACCCTCGCTTGGGGCTGGATCATCGGCATCGCCTGTGGATCGAGCGCCTTACGCTCACCGACTTTCGCAGCTATGCTTCGCTCGCCATCGAGGTCGGGCCGGAGCCGGTCGTGCTGGTCGGTCCGAACGGTGCCGGCAAGACGAACCTGATCGAGGCCGTCACGCTGCTCGCGCCGGGCCAGGGGCTGCGTCGCGCGCCGTTCGCGGAGCTTGCCCGCTCGGGCGGCGGTGGCGGCTGGGCTGTCGCGGCTCGGCTGCATGGCCTGACCGGTGCGGCCGACGTCGGCACCGGCATCGTTCCTGGGCAGACCGGCTCGACCCGTCAAGTGCGCATCGACGGCGTCGCCCAATCGAGTTCGGGCATTCTGGCCGACTACGTCGAGATGGTTTGGCTGACACCGGCTATGGACGGCCTCTTCACCGGTCCGGCCGCGGAGCGCCGGCGGTTCCTGGACCGGCTGATCCTCTGCTTCGATCATGGCTACCGCACCATCGCAGGCCGTTTCGAGCGCGCCATGGCGAGCCGCAACCGTCTGCTCTCCGATGGCGTCCGCGACCGCGTCCAGCTCGAGGGCTTTGAGCTGCAGATGGCGGAGACGGGCGTCGCCATCGCCGCGGTCCGGCTGGAGGCCGTCGCGGCGCTGCGGGCGGTGATCGAGACCCGCCGCGTGCGGGAGCCGGCCTCTCCGTTCCCGTGGAGCACGGTCGAGGTCGAGGGTGCCATGGAGCGCGATCTGGCCGCGCGCCCGGCACTGGAGGTCGAGGACGGCTATGCGGCGCGCCTGGCTCAGTGCCGCGAGCGTGACCGCGCCGCGGGCCGTGCACTCGAAGGACCCCACCGCTCCGACCTCATTGTCGGCCACGGCCCGAAGTCGACGCCGGCGCGGCTGTGCTCGACGGGCGAGCAGAAGGCGTTGCTGCTCGGGCTGGTGCTGGCCCACGCCGAGCTGCTCACCGAGCGCCAGCAAGGCGCGGCGCCGATCCTGCTCGTCGACGAGGTCACGGCACATCTCGATGCCGACCGGCGGCAGGCCCTGTTCGCCGAGATCGGCCGCCTCGGGGCACAGGCCTGGCTCACCGGGAACGACCGCGCGGCCTTCTCGGCGCTCGAGGGCAGTGCCCGATTCCTCGTCGTCGAGGACAGCGCCGTACGCGGCGGCTAGAGGCTCCGAGCCGCCTGCCGTCGCCGGGGCACGAAGGTCCTGAAAAGTCTGCAACAATATGTGTGCACCCGGTGGGGTCCTGCCGTCGTTTTTTGCCCGGTTTTCCAGGGTTTCGTGCTATTGAAAACTGTAACAATCGAAGCAGCTCCGGGACCCCCCGCATGACCGCCAAGCCTGCCCCGAAACTGGCTGCCGCCGAGACCTACGACGAGGACTCGATCAAGACCTTGAAGGGGCTCGACGCCGTGCGCAAGCGGCCCGGCATGTACATCGGCGATACCGATGACGGCTCCGGTCTTCACCACATGATCTACGAGGTGGTGGACAATGCCATCGACGAGGTTTTGGCTGGGCATGCCACCCAGTGCCTCGTGACGCTGAACCCGGACGGCTCGTGCACGGTGAGCGACGACGGCCGCGGCATTCCAACGGGCATCAAGCGCGACGACGACCATGAGCCTAAGCGCTCCGCCGCCGAGATCGTCTTCACCGAGCTGCACGCGGGCGGCAAGTTCGACCAGAACTCCTACAAGGTCTCCGGTGGACTGCACGGTGTCGGCGTGTCCGTCGTCAACGCTCTCTCGACCTGGCTCAGGTGCCGCATCTGGCGCGACGGCAACGAGCACGCGATCGAGTTCCGCGACGGTGTACCGGTCGCCCCGCTCAAGGTCGTCGGGGCGGCGCCGGACGGCCGGCGCGGTACGGAAGTCACGTTCCTGCCCTCGACCGCCACCTTCACGATGGTCGAGTTCGACTACGGCACCATCGAGCACCGGCTGCGCGAGCTGGCGTTCCTCAACTCGGGCGCCAAGGTGGTGCTGTCCGATATGCGTCACGCGGACCAGCGGCGCGAGGAGTTCTTCTACGAGGGCGGCACGGCGGCGTTCGTACGCTATCTCGATCGCTCCAAGCAGCCCTTGATCGCCGAGCCGATCATGATCCGAGCGGAGCGCGACCGCATCAGCGTCGAGGTCGCTTTGTGGTGGAACGACAGCTACCACGAGAACGTGTTGTGCTTCACCAACAACATTCCGCAGCGCGACGGCGGCACGCATCTCGCAGGGTTCCGCGGCGCGCTGACCCGCGTCATCAACAAGTACGCCGAGGAGAGCGGGATCGCGAAGAAGGAGAAAGTGGCGCTCTCGGGCGACGATGCGCGCGAGGGTCTGACGTGCGTGCTGTCCGTCAAGGTGCCCGATCCGAAGTTCTCGTCCCAGACCAAGGACAAGCTCGTATCGTCCGAGGTGAAGCCCGTCGTCGAGACCACGGTCGGCGATGCGCTCGCGGCCTGGTTCGAGGAGCATCCGAAGGATGCCAAGGTCATCGTCGGCAAGATCGTCGAGGCGGCGCTGGCGCGCGAGGCGGCCCGCAAGGCCCGCGACCTGACGCGGCGGAAGGGTGCGCTCGACATGGCGAACCTGCCCGGCAAGCTTGCCGAATGTCAGGACCGCAACGCCGCCAACACCGAGCTGTTCATCGTCGAGGGCGACAGCGCCGGCGGCTCGGCGAAGCAGGCGAGGAGCCGCGAGTTCCAGGCGGTGCTGCCGATCCGCGGAAAGATCCTCAACGTCGAGCGGGCGCGCATGGACAAGATGCTGTCCAGCCAGGAGATCGGCACGCTGATAACGGCGCTCGGGACCGGCATCGGCCGGCAGGAGGAGGGCGGGCTCAACATCGACAAGCTCCGCTACCACAAGATCATCATCATGACGGACGCCGATGTCGACGGCTCCCATATCCGCACGCTGCTGCTGACCTTCTTCTACCGTCAGATGCGCGAGCTGATCGAGCGCGGGCATCTCTACATCGCCCAACCGCCCTTGTTCAAAGTGTCGCGCGGGAAGTCCGAGACCTACCTCAAGGACCAGCGCGCGCTCGAGGATTTCCTCATCGACAGCGGGCTCGAGGATGCCGTGCTCGAAACGGCCGGCGGGGCGCGTGCCGGCAAGGATCTGCGCGAGATCGTCGACACGGCACGGGGACTCGCCAAGCTGATCGATGAGCTGCACACCCGCTATTCGCGGAGCGTCGTGGAGCAGGCGGCCATCGGCGGCGCATTCGAGCCGTCGGTGTTGCTGTCGGCCGACAAGGCGAATGCGACCGCCGGCGCCGTCGCGCGTCGTCTCGATGCCATTGCGGAAGAGACCGAGACCGGCTGGACCGGCCGCTACGGAAACGACGGGTTCGTCTTCCAACGCGAGGTCCGCGGCGTTGCCGAGACCCACGTCATCGACCGCCCGCTGCTCGCCTCGCTCGAGGCGCGCCGCATGAGCGAGCGGCACGCCCATCTCGTCGAGGTGTACGGCGGGCAAACCCAGCTCCGCCGCAAGGATCAGCGGCGCGCCATCGCTGGCCCGCGGTCGCTGCTCGAGGCGATCTACGAGACCGGCCGCAAGGGCATCGCCATGCAACGCTACAAGGGTCTTGGCGAGATGAATGCCGATCAGCTTGCCGAGACCACCCTCAATCGCGAGAGCCGGACCCTGCTTCAGGTCAAGCTTGGCGATCTGGCGGAAGCCGACGAGATCTTCTCCAAGCTGATGGGCGACGTCGTAGAGCCGCGGCGCGAGTTCATCCAGGAGAATGCTCTGACGGTCGCCAACCTCGACGTGTGACCTGTGTCACAAGCCCGGGTCGACGTGCCAGCGGGGCGCGGCCCGCATCGGCGCCCGACGCGCGTGTGAGACGATCGGAACGCCCGCCTTGCGGGGTCTCGGCCGATCCGCAAGCCCGACGTCCCGACCTCGACCGGACTAGCGCCGCTTGTCCTTGGCGAGCCCCCTCGCATCGCTTTGCGGTCGGCCGCGTGCCTCTCTGAGCTCATCCTCCAGGATCAGGCGGCCGGCGAGCCGCGGGTCACCTACATCGATGTCCATCACCAGTTCGCCGCGCTCGGTGATGCGTGATGAAAACGCCAGAGGAACTTGTCTGAACGAGATCTGCTGGTGCGCGATCTCGAGCGAGCGGTGGTGCCGGAGGATGGCGCGCAGAGCAAGGATCGCGGCCGCCTCCAATTCGCGGCCGAGGGCCGCGCGGGCGGCATGCGTCGGCAGGAACTTGAAGGGGAGGAACGCGCGGTTCATGACTGTCTCCTTTTCAGACGCAACGACGCGCATGCAGGATCGCATGTCGCGGCGGAAGGTCTGAAAAGGGGATCGCTAGGCGCTCATGACCCAGATCTAGCTCGTCGCTGGCGGTGTCGTCAACCCGGCGGGCGGCGCGCGAGGTGTGTCGAGCGTGGTCTTGTTCAAGGCATCGAGCAGCGGCGTCAGGCCCTCGACGTCCTCAAGCTTCAGGATCTCGATGTCGCGGCGGGCCTCAGCACTCCATCCTGCGATCTGAAGTGCGCGCTCGGCCTTCGAGAACAAGCCGTGGTTGCGGATCGGCTCCAGGGTCTCGACACGCTTCGCCTTCTCCTTGTCGAGTTCGAGACCACCCTGCTTCTCGAGATCCTTCAGGCGCTTTCTGCGGATCTCGGTGAGGTCGGTGTCGCTGCCGAGCTCCTCCTCCCGGCGCAGCTTCTTGAACTCGCCCTTGCTCGGCCAGCGCACGATGCCGATGTCGTCGAGAACGCCCGCGAGCTGGTTCATGGCCAGCCCGCGCGAGCTTTCGACGGGATCGTCGGGCTTGCAACTGTAGAGGTTCGGAATGACGAGGTACGACGCGGTGTTGTGGTAGACGAAATGGCGACGCACCCACTCGATGTCGGCCTTCTCGGCGCGCGCCACGGCGGTGCGGATCGCATCCTGGATCTGCTCCTTCTCGCGATTGCCGAACCGCTTCTTCTCCGCCGCGGGCGGGTTCAGGGCCGCCATCGCCAGAAGGCCGAGATCGATGCCGATCGTCGCCAACAGCGCGATCAGGTCGCGGCCCGTGATCGGGTCGCCGCTGGCGGTTGCGCTGCCCGTCGACTTGCCGCCGGACGCGACATAGGCGCCGAGGCTCCACATGTAGGAGCCGACGTTCGCCCAGAGCTTCTTGATGGCGTTGGCAACACCCGCCGGCCCCTCATTGAACTCGGCAGCGCGCAACGTCAGCACCGCGGGTTGGTCGGCCTGCTCGGCAGCCTGCGTCAGGCGCTGGGCCAAAGTTGGATCGTAGCACGAGAAGCCGGCCGTGCCGGGCGCCGTCGAGACGGTTGCCGCCAGGGCTCGCATCTCGGCTGCGGTCGACCGACCCAGTTCGTTCGACCTCGAGGCGATGGCGCGCGCCTTTCCGCGGATCTCGGATGCCTTAGCTTCAAATCGCTTCTGCCGCTCCTCGACGCTTGCGCCCTCCGTTGCGGCCGCCGCCTGCTGCAGCTGCTGCACGTCGGCCTGCACCGGCTCGAGCCAGGAGCGGGTCATGCCGTCGCGAAGGGTGGTCACGCTGTCGCGCACACTGCGTCTGGCATTGTAGAGCGGTCCGCGCCCGGCGCCCGATGCGATGCCGCAGCTGCCGCCGCTGGTCTCCTCGCGCGCCATCTGGCCGTCCGACCAGCTCACCACGCTGTCGAGTTGTGATCGCACTGCGTCGAGCCGCGCGGCAATAGCCGATCCCGCGTCGCGGGCGTCCTCCTGCAGGCCCGAAAGGCCGGTGCGCGTGGCTTCCTCGCCGGCGATGAGGCTCCACCAGAACCCGTAGCCGAACCCGATCGACCAGAGTGCGAGAAAGATATAGAGCGGCGCCGTTATGAGCCGCTCGCGAAGGAGCCGGCCAGCGCCGAATGTTTCGCGCAGGGCCAGCCACATGAGGAATGTCAGAACGATACATACCGCGGCGACGAGGACATCGTTGGAGATCGACAGCCCACTCTGTTGCTGGGTCGCGGTTGTGGAGACCCCAACGATGAAGTCGCGCATGCCGTGCCAGGTGGCATAGCCGGCGATCAGCAGCAGCATCAACTCGGCCACGCCGATCAACGTATTGCGGCCTAGGACGTAGTTGACCGTCCGCCCCAACCCCGAACCTACCGATCCCGATGCCCCGGACATGACGCACACCCCCTGCCGCTTCTGGAGCCCCCGATCCAGATAGCGGAAAACGGGCCGGCTGTCGCGGGTTGGGCGCGGCGCCGGTGTTGCCCGCCAGTCTCTCTGGTCGTCTCTCGTCGCCGTGCTGTCCCGGTTCGCTCATCGCTGCGTTCGCGGTGCGACCTCGCTCGAATGCCATCGAATTCGTTGAGCTCCGATCAGGGTTAACCGCGCGGTAGCGGATCGCACCTTACAGTATCCCGATAGTACGACCTCGGGCATGACCGCCCGGAGGTGCGGCCTCGCGACACCGCGCGGCCGACAGGCGATGTAGTCTGGGGCTTCGACGCGTATGGGGTTCTTCCGTAAGGACAGCGGCGGCGTAGCTGCGCCGGTCGCCGAGCCCACGCTCCCGATGCCGTCCGTCGAGACGCCGACGGCGATGCCGCAGCCGATGCTGTGGCGGCTGCACAGCTATGTGCCGCCGTTCGTGCATGCCCCGCCGGGCCCGCAAGCGGGCCTTCCTGCGGGCGTCGCAGGCGATCCCGGCCACCCACCTCCGCCCCAGTCGTCGTTGCCGCCCCAGGGACCGCCGCCCCGAGCATCGAAGGCAGCGCGCTGGCTGAAAGCGCTGGTCATCGGCACCACGGCCGCGGCCGCAGCGTTCGCCGGCATGATGATCTATTTCACGGCCGTCATGCCCGACCCGATGTCGCTTCGCCAGAAGGAGCGCGCACCCGTCATCCGCATCCTGGCCAGCGACGGCTCGGTGTTGGCCGAGCGCGGCGCCGCCCACGACTTCATGCCGCTCGATCTCTTGCCGAAGCATGTCATCGACGCCGTCGTTGCAACCGAGGATCGGCGCTTCTACGAGCATTGGGGCCTCGACCCGGCGGGGCTCGCACGCGCCTTCTTCGCCAATCTGCGAGCCGGACGGTTCGTCCAGGGCGGCTCGACGCTGACCCAGCAGCTAGCGAAGAACCTGTTCCTCACGTCGGATCGCACGCTCGGCCGCAAGCTCGAGGAGTTGCTGCTCGCCGTCTGGCTCGAGCTGAGGCTCGGCAAGTCCGATATTCTCGAGCTCTACCTGAACCGCGTCTACTTCGGCGGCGGCGCCTACGGGATCGAGGCTGCGGCGCAACGCTATTTCGAGAAGAGCGCCCGCGAGCTGACGCTCGCCGAAGCCGCCGTCATCGCCGGTCTCCTGAAGGCCCCGTCCAAGTTCGCGCCGTCGGCGAGCCCCGGCGCAGCCCGCGCGCGGGGTCGCAGCGTCGTACAGAAAATGCGCGCAGCCGATCTGATCGGCCAGGCCGAGGAGCGCCGTGCGCTGGTCGAGCGGGTGCGGTTCGCCGAGACCAAGCCGCAAAAGGAGCAGAGCGGCATCGAGTATGCCGTCGATTTCGTGCTCGAGCGGATGCCGCCGCTGGTCGGCGCGGGACATGCCGAGATCGTTGTCGAGACGACGCTGGACGCCGGTCTTCAACGGCGGGCGCATGCCATCGTCGCACGAAAGCTCGCCGAGCAGGGCGAAACGCTACAGGCCAGCCAGGCCGCTCTCATTGTGCTCGATCCCGATGGCGGGATCCGGGCGATGATCGGCGGCCGCTCGTATGCCGAGAGCCAGTTCAACCGCGCCGTCAAGGCACGCCGGCAGCCGGGATCGGCCTTCAAGCCGTTCGTCTTCCTCGCGGCGCTCGAAAGCGGGATGACGCCTGACTCCATCGGCTACGACCTTCCGCTCAGCATCGAGGGTTGGACACCGCGCAACACCAACGGCCGCTACCAGGGTGCGATGCCGTTGCGCCGTGCACTGGCCGAATCCGTCAACACCATCGCCGCTCGCCTGCAAATGGACGTCGGTGCGGGCCGGATCGCGGAGGTTGCGGCGCGGCTCGGCGTCAAGTCCGAGCTGCGCCAGGATCCGTCGATGGCGCTGGGAACGTCGGAGGTCGCGCTGGCCGAGCTTGTAGGCAGCTACGGTGTGCTGGCCAACGGCGGCGCGGCCATCGTCCCGCATGCCATCCGGCGCGTCCGTATGAGTTCGGGCCGCGTGCTCTACGCGCGCCGTGCCACCCGGACGGAGCAAGTCGTGGCGCCGGCGCACGTCGGTGCCATGAACGACATGCTCAATGCGGCGCTCGTGCAGGGGACCGGACGTCGCGCGGCGCTGGCGCATCATCCCGCTGCCGGAAAGACCGGCACAACCACCGATTTCCGCGATGCGGTGTTCGTCGGCTACACCGCGCACTTCGTTGCCGGCGTGTGGGTCGGCAACGATACCGGCAAGCCAATGAACCGCGTGATGGGCGGCGGCCTTCCGGCCGAGATCTGGCGCGAGGTGATGGTAGCGGCTCATGCGGGCCGTGCGCCGCTCACGCTGCCAGGCACCGGTCGTCTGCAGGCGGGGCCCGTTGCTGATGGATCACCGGCCGGGGCGCAGCCCGCGCCACTACCTCCCCGTGAGCCGCCTGCTGCTCCGGGCGTTGCGCCGTCACGTGCTCCCGCGGTGGCGCAGTCGCGTCCGTCGGCGGGCGCGATCCCGTTGTCCGTAGCGCAACAGCATCTGACGCGCCCCGATATCGACACCCGCCACGCTCCCGTGGCGCAACGCCTGCTCGTGACGGCTCCTGCCGCGCCGTCCGCCCCTGCCGCGCGTCCGGTGACGACGTCGCGCCCCGCCGAGGTTCGGCCGGCGGAGCCGCAGGCGTCGACTGAGCCGTGGCGGCGTCCGAAGCCAGCCTACCCGAAGGATCGGATCGAGGAGGACTTCATCGCTCGTGCGGTCGGCGACACGCCGGATGCGCCGCCGTCCGGCACCGTGGCCGGCCTGCCCTCCGGATTCGACGTCGAGGAGATCCGCAAGCGGCTTCAGCGCGGACCGGAAGCGATCGTGCAGGGACAACCACCCCACGGAATGATGACGCTGGGTGCCGGCGCGCGCTGACATGGCGGCCTTGGCTCGTCGCAGGTGGATGGAGCGGATGGTCGGCTGGTGATGTCGACCATGCCCGTCTGCGCTCAGCGCGTCGAAGGTCCGGGTCCGTAGCGGTGCAGCTCGATGCCATAGACATTCAGCCAGCGGCGCGCCTCGTCCATGCGCGGCATGGTACGTTCCACCAGGGCCCAGAACCGCGCTCCGTGGTTCATCTCCGCGAGGTGGGCCACCTCGTGCGCGGCAACGTAGTCGAGGATCAGAGGCGGCGCCAACACCAGCCGCCACGAGAAAGATAGCGTGCCCGTCGTCGAGCACGATCCCCAGCGGCTGGACTGGTCGCGGACGGCAATGCGTCGCGGCTTGACCCCGAGCTTCGCCGCGTGGTCGGCGACGCGCGCCTCCAGGTCGCGCCGCGCCTCGGCTATGAGCCAATCGAAAAGCCGGCGGGGTGCGTGCTCGGCATGACCGTGGACCACGATGCAAGGTGTGCCGTCGGTCGCCTCACTGCGGCTCACGGGGCCGTGGCTGCCGCGGCTGGTAGCAAACATGACCTGGTGCGGCTCGCCCCGCAGCGGCAAAAGTGCGCCGTCGTCGAGCCCGACGGGCTCGGGAAGACTGCCGAGACGCTCGCGAACCCAGTCGATGTTGCGGCTGAGGAAGGCACCGGCCTCGTAGAGATCGCAGCTCGAGGGCATCGTGACGATGACGGTGCGGCGCGTGCGGCTGACACGAAGTGTTAGACGCCGTGCACCCGGATGTCGGCGTACCTCGATCGGCGCACCGATGTCATCGAGAGTTGGATCGTGAAGCGGCGCGGTGCCTGCGTCCTTGCGATGTCGCATTCTCGACCTTTCCAGACGCCCGCTCGGAAATCGCTGCCGCCAACGGACCGAAGGTGCAGCGGCCGCCGCGGATCACGAAACACGCCTGACTAGAGGGAAGCGGAGTGGCCTGCACTCCATGTTAAGTCGTAACAGCTTCGACCCGAGCACGGCCACCACGAAATCGATGCACAACAAAACCGGGGCCACTCTGTGGCAGAGCGGCCCCGGGACGTCGATCGGCGTATCGGCGGGCGGCGCTGCTCAGCGTGCCGCGCGCCTCGGGAACGGTGTCGGCTCTGCCGCCGCCCGCGAGGGCTCCTCCTGCGGCTTGTGCATGCGGATCATGCCGTCGATCAGAACGCTGCCGGCCAACGCCCACAGCCGGAACGGCATGGCCAGCAATTGGATCGCGGGCTGCGGCTCTGACAGACGGTGCTGCGCGTCGGTGGGACGCACGTCGACCGCACTCTCGTTGGCCATTCGCTCATTGACATTGCGCTCGTTGACGTCGGGCCTCTCGGCGCCAGGGAAGTCCGGCCGCCCGAACGTGAACGCAACCGCGGCAAGGTCGATCACGCGGTCGCCTGCAGCAGTGCGGGACCGCTCGGCGGCGCCGCTCTGCTGCTCGGACTGCCACTCGGGAATGGATTGCGCGCGCTGGGCGTCGTGCGTGCGCATGAACTGCGCGATCCGCGGCGCAATGTCCGAGCGGAAGCGCTTGCCGTTGAAGATGCCGTAGTGGCCGACGCCTTTGCACTCGTAATGCAGCTTGCTCTCTTGCGGGATCGAAGTGCAGAGCGCATGCGCAGCACGGCACTGGCCAAGCCCTGTGATGTCGTCCTTCTCGCCCTCGATGGTCATCAGCGCGGTGCGGCGGATGCACGACGGATCGACCGGGCGGCCGTCATAGGTCATCTCCCCCTTGGGCAGCGCGTGGCGCACGAACACCGTATCGATGGTCTGCAGGTAGAACTCCGCGGTGAGGTCCATCACCGCCAGATACTCGTCGTAGAACTCGCGGTGCTTCTCGGCGCTGTCGCCGTCGCCGCGGACGAGGTGGCGGAACAGGTCCTTGTGCGCGTTGAGGTGCCGGTCGAGGTTCATGGTCATGAACCCGGTCAACTGGAGGAAGCCCGGATAGACGGGGCGTCCGCAGCCCGGGTTTGGCCAGGGCACCGTGGTGATGACATTGTTGCGGAACCAGTCGATGCCCTTGCGCTCGGCGAGGCGGTTGACCTCGGTCGGGCTGACGCGGGTGTCGATCGGACCGCCGGCGAGGACCATGCTGTGGGGCACCGCCGGGTCGCCCTCCTCCTCCATCACAGAGATTGCGGCCATGACCGGGACCGACGGTTGGCAGACCGCGAACACGTGCACGTCGCCGTGGAAGTGGCGCAGCATGTCGATGGTGTAGGAGATGTAGTCGTCCAGATCGAACGCACCGGCCATCACCGAGACGTCGCGCGCGTCGGTCCAGTCGGTGATGTAGACCTCATGGTCGGGCAGCAGCGTCTCGACGGTTCCGCGCAGGAGCGTGGCGAAGTGCCCCGACATCGGCGCCACGAGCAGAACGCGCGGATCGTTGCGCGTCTCGCTCTCTGGAATGTCGCGCTTGAAGTGGATGAGGCGGCAGAACGGGCGCTGCCAGACGACCTCCTCGGACACTGCGACGCGATGCCCGGCCGCCACCGTTTCGTCGATGCGGAAGGCCGGCTTGTCGTAGCGCCGGGTGGTTCGCTCGAAGACCTCGCAAGCCGCGACCGCATGACGGGCCGCGGACGTGTGAGAGAGCGGGTTGAAAGGGTTGTTAAAGAATAGCCGGCACCCATCCGCCGCCGCCCTTGCGGGCCTAACGGCGACGTGGCCGAGCTCGTACCAGTGGTAGAGCACGCTGCTTCCCCCGATCGCAGTTTTAACGGAACGCGACCTGCCCGACACCAGCTAGGTGCACGGGCCAGACGAACACTTCGTCACTCGGGCGACGACGTTTCCCCCGAAACGCTTTGCGGCGAATCGCCGCGAGGCAACTGCCGGCATTGTCCCCAGGATTTCCACAGGAGCATGCACTGATTCGCCGGCGATCGGAACCGTTCCGCGCCGTTACAACACGCTTCGCAGGCGCTGGGCCAGCTTATCTGGATCAACCGTGTGCGGAAGGTGCGTGTCGAACTCTCCGCGCCGGTTCATCACGTAGAAGAACGACGAGTGATCGATTGTGTAGCCCCCGCTGCTGCCCGTGTCCGGCACCTTCTTGGCGTAGACTCGATACGCCTTGACGGCCGCTGCGACGGCGTCCGCTGGACCTGACAAACCGCGGATCTGTGGGTGGAAGCTGTGCACGTAGTCCGCGAGCTTCTGGGGCGTGTCGCGCTCGGGGTCGAGCGTGATGAAAAGTGCGGAGACGTCCGTCGAGGTGCTGCCGAGCTTGTCGAGGGCGGCCGACATGACCTGAAGTCCCGAGGGACAGATGTCCGGGCACGACGTGAAGCCGAACATCACCAACATGGGCTTGCCGAGGTAGTCCTTGTCGGTCACCTCGCGCCCGGTATGCTCGATCAGCCGGAACGGTCCGCCGACCAGCGCCTTACCGCTCGTGCCTGCAGTTCCGGAGGCTTGCGGCGACACGGCCGCGACGAATGCGCGCCGCGCTTCAGGCATCGCCAGGAGTGCGGACATGGCGCCCAGAAAGGCGGCAAGGATGGCGATCGTAAGCGTGCGATAGCTCATGTCGAACCCGTCATCAGCATGGTCTTCTGCGCGGCGAGGGCGCCGCCTGTCGTATATAGGGGGCGAGGCCAGCACGTGTCATGCGGCACGCTCGCAGCCAGCGCCGCGACGCCGTAGCCGTGACCACTGTTGGCGATCGCCGGTCGCCGGGCAATATAGTCTCCACGAACCAAATGTCTTGGCGCCGCGGCCGGCCGTAGTGCGAGGACGAAAGGACAGGAACGACGTTCGCCACATGAGCCGCGATCCCAGCGTATTCGCCGATTCCGAAGTGAGCCGCCTGCGGCTGCAGACCCTCGTGCGCCTGCGGTGGCTGGCGGTTTTCGGCCAGCTCACCGCCATTGCCGTGGTGTCGTTCGGCTTCGGCTTCACGATGCCGGTCGGCTACTGCCTCGGCGTCATCGCGCTATCGGCCTGGCTTAACGTCTTCCTGTCGATCCAGTATCCCGCGCGGCACAGGCTGAGCGCTCCGTTCGCCACGGTGATGCTCGCCTACGACGTCCTGCAATTGGTGGCGCTGCTCTATTTGACGGGCGGGATCGAGAATCCCTTCAACGTGCTTGTGCTGGCCCCGGTGATGGTGTCGGCGGCGACGCTGCCCCCGCGCAACACCGTGTTACTCGGCTGCATCGCCACCTCCGCCACGGCGCTGATGGTGTTCCATTACCATCCTCTCCCCTGGTATCAGGGCATGCGGCTCGATATGCCGTTGCCGTACAAGCTCGGAATCCTGACAGCGATCGTGTCGTGCATGGCGTTCCTGGCGCTCTATGCCTGGCGGCTGTCGAAGGAGGGGCGCCAGATGTCTGCCGCGCTGGCGGCAACCGAGCTCGTTCTGGCGCGCGAGCAGAAGCTGCACGCCCTCGATGGTCTGGCAGCCGCCGCCGCGCACGAGCTCGGCACGCCCCTGTCGACGATCGTCCTCGTGTCGAGCGAGATGGCGCGAGAGCATGGTCGCGACGCCCGGCTCAAGGAGGACCTCGATCTTTTGACGTCGCAGGCGGTGCGCTGCCGCGAGATCCTACGCAAGTTGACCCGGCGACCGAGCGACGAGGAGGATCCGCTGCACGCACGCCTTTCCGTCCGCGAGATGGTGGAGGAGGCTGCAGCGCCCTATTCGAGCGGCCGCGTCGACGTTCTGATCGTGGCCTCCGCGACCGATTCTGCTCCTGCTCCCGGCGTCGCGGAGCCAGTCGGGCACCGACGGCCGGGCGTGATCTACGGCATCGGCAACATCGTCGAGAATGCGGTCGACTTCGCGCGCTCGCGCGTCGAGGTCGGCGCGACCTGGAGCGGGGACGAGGTTGCGGTGACGATCGTCGACGATGGACCGGGCTTCCCGCCGGAGGTGATGGACAGTCTGGGTGAGCCCTACTTCACCACACGGCCGGGCAGACCCGGGCGGTCGAGCGGGCCATCGGGGATGGGACTTGGCTTCTTCATAGCCAAGACTCTGCTCGAGCGCTCGGGTGCCACCGTTGTGCTCGGCAACCAGAGTGCGCCCAACCAGGGTGCCGTGGTCCGGGTGGCCTGGCCACGCAGCGCCTTCGAGCAGGGGATGGGACAGCGGCACGGATGAGCGCCCGTGCGCGCGTTCCGAGTGGTGCCTACGCGCCTGCGGCAAACCCTTCCGCGCACGCCCGACGGACCTCCGACAGCTCGTCAGGAACTCCCGTTACGTCGGCGATGTGGACGGTCTCGCCCTTCCCGACGGGTCGCAAGAGCCGAACGCAGTGCGCCATCCCGATTGGCAGCGCCCCGATTTCGAGGCTATTCGACGCCGGCATGAGCTTACCCCACACCGTGTAGCCGCCTTCGCCGTCGAGCGTCTCGCCAGCGCCGAGGTCACGCTTGGCAACCGCGACGACATCGCCCCGGAAGGAGCGCGGCGCGCCGGTCGCCTCGCCCCGAAGGGCAGCCGACAGCACCGAGATGCCGAGCTCCATGCCGATCAGGTGGAAGGGCTTGTACATCGCGGCGTAGCGGCCGGAGTCGTCGGTTTTGAGGCCATACTGGCGGAAGCAGGCCGCGGCGTAGTCGGTCGGCGCCTCGAATACAACGTAGACCCCCCAGCGGAGATCGCGGAACACCGGTCGCCCGTCACGCTCGAGCGAGGAGACCACCTCGACGACGCCCGGCCGCTCGAGCTGGCCGCCTGCGCTCTTCGGCTTCAGGACCTGGGCAAGGTCGTCGACGCCGCAGGGAGGAAATGCGAGCCCATGGGTCGGAACGTCGAGGTCGCAAGCATTGGCGATGGCCGCCATCTCGATGGCGCTCTTGGTGCCGTCGAGGAACGAGTTGAACATCTGGGCGTTCATGCCGGCTGCCGCCGCGTCTGCCGGCGCGATCCCGTAGTGACCCCATACCTCGTCGGGTGTCACCTCGTGGAAGGCCGGCAAATATTTCGTGCCCTTGCCAGCGGCTACGACCCGGAAGCCCGCCGCGCGGGCCCAGTCGACCAGATCGGCGGTCAGCGCGGGCTGGTCGCCGTAGGCCAGCGAGTATACCACCCCGGCCCGCCGCGCCATGTCCGCCAGCAGTGGGCCGGCCAGCACGTCCGCCTCGACATTGACCATGACGACGTGCTTGCCGGCACCGATCGCCGCGCGGGCATGGCGAATGCCGGCGGCCGGGCTACCCGTCGCCTCGACCACTACCTCCAGGCTGCCATCGGCGGCCAGCTCGGCGCCGCTTTCGACGAAGCGCGTCGCGGCGATCCGCTCGGTTGTCCAGCCCACGGCGCTGCAGGCGGTCTTCGCGCGGGCTGGATCCAGGTCGGCGATCATCGCCACCTCGAGACCCGGCGTCGTCGGCACCTGAGCTAAGAACATCGAGCCGAATTTGCCGGCGCCGATAAGACCGACACGGACAGGCCGGCCCGCATCGTGTCGCGCGGCCAAAAGGCGGAAAAGGTTCATGGTCCCTCCCTGACGGTGGACCGACACGTCAGTATGGCTGTCGACGGAGGTCAAGTGCCGCGTCCCGACGCTGGCCGGGCCCAAGCCCCGCGCGGTCCGAAAGGTCCGCCGGTGTGCGCGTGCTTGACGCTGGGCCGCTCGATCAGCATAGACTCCCGTCGGGCGAACGGACGGCCGGTCAACCGCTGTCGATGCGACGCGCCGGCCGCTCGCCTGCCGACCGGTCCTCGGGTCACCCCGCTGACCTGCCGTGGTGAACGGTCCCGTAGCTCAGCTGGATAGAGCATCAGTTTCCTAAACTGAGGGTCGCAGGTTCGA
>CAYYGO010000049.1:0-29318 GCA_964471635.1 uncultured Hyphomicrobium sp. | reverse complement strand
GGGCTGCGGCGGCCGCAGCGGCCGAGGCGGAAGCCAAGCGCAAAGCCGAGGAGGACGAGGCGCGCCGCCGGGCTGCGGCTGCCGCAGCGGCCGAGGCGGAAGCCAAGCGCAAAGCCGAGGAGGACGAGGCGCGCCGCCGGCCGCAACCAGCGACCGCGGTGTCGCCAGCGAGCGGGGTTGCGTGTGCGCCCGATCGCGTGGCCTCCGAGCCCATGGATGGCGGCTTGTTGGCAATCTCGGTCGATGCGCCGTGCCGAGCCGGACAGGCACTGACGCTTCGTTACGGCGCCGTCGCGTTCGAGCTGCGTCTCAGTGCTGCCGGCGCGCTCGCCACCACGCTCGATCTGTTCCAGGGCGTAGGCGTTGCGGCGTCGATCGAGATGTCCGACGGCACGAAGCATCCGCTTGCGCTCGACGCGGTGAGCCTCGCCGGTATGGCCAAAGTTGCCCTGGTATGGAAGGCCGACGCCGATCTCGATCTCCACGCGCTAGAGTACGCGGCGGTGGCGGGCGGCAAGGGCCATGTATGGCACGGGGCGCCGTCCAGCTCGGCAGCATCGCGGTCCGAAAGTCGGGAGCAGAACCGCGGCCGGGGCTTCCTCAGTCGTTCCGACGATGGCCGAGGCCGCGGCGATAAGGTCGAGGTCTACACGTTCTGGACCCATCCCGATCAGCCGACCGCCGTCGTCTCGATGGCACTTGGCCATGCGACAGCCCAGACCAGCGCCCAGACCAGCGCACAGTCGAGTGTGCAGTCGGGCGGCTGCGGACCAGCCGGTTCGCCGCCGATCGCGTTCGAGGCCATTCTGCTGATGCCCGGCGGGCGCACGCAGCGTGAGCTTGGCGCGATCGCGAGGCTCGCTTGTGGTCAGTCGACGACGGACGGCATACGCCTCATTCGGGACGCGATACCAGACCTCACGATCCGGCCCTAGCCGGCGGCGGCGGCCGTGCCGCTGGAAGTCAGAACTGGACACCAGGGAGTCGGAACACCATGACGAGACGCCGCCGGACGCCGCAGCTCCTCCTCGCCGCGATGACGTCCTGGATACTCGCTGCCGGAGCCGTTCAGGCGGCGGAGGTGACGCTGCAGATGCGGGGCGGCGGCTTCAGCGTTCAGGGAGAGCTGCGCGGCTACGACGGGGTCCGGTACACGATCGATTCGAAGGCGCTGGGCCGGATGACGCTCGAGGCGTCGCGCTTTGAATGCGTCGGACAGGGATGCCCGACCGCACCCATCGCGCCCCAGCCAGCAACCTTGGCACGTCCGGCCAACCTCGGCACCACCACGTGGATGGGAGGCAGCGCGCAGGGAACGGCCGTGATGCCTCGGCTTGTCGCGGCCTATGCCCAGTCGATCGGTGCTCAGGTGGTCCGTACGGTCGGCAGCGATCCGAAGAATCTCGAGTTCAAACTGAGCGACGCGGGCGGCCGAGAGATCGGCAGTTTCATCGTGGCTCGCCAAGGCGTGCCCGCCGGACTGGCGGGCCTGGCTGCACGGACCGTGGAGGTGATCTGGTCGGCGCGTCCCGTGACGCCGGAGGAGCAGGCCAGTGCCCAGGCAGCGGGGCTTGGTAATCTCCGTGCTCCCGGCAGCGAGAACATCTACGCGCTGAACGCGATTACGGTGCTCGTCGCGCCCGAGAATCCGGCCGCCTCGATTTCGGTCGACAACGTGGCGAAGATCTACGCCGGTCAGATCAAGGACTGGTCCGAGCTTGGCCTCCCGCCTGGAAAGATCAACGTCTACGCCATGGTGGAAACGTCAGGCTATTGGGGTGCGTTCGACGAGATCGTGATGAAACCGCGCGGGCTGACCGCCTCGCCCGAGATCATTCGCGTCGACGCCGCGACCGACTGGTCCGACAAGGTGGCCCAGGACAAGAACGGTATCGGCATCACGACGATCGGCCTCGTGCGCAATTCCAAGCCACTCAACATCGAAGCATCCTGCGGTCTTATCACGCGGCCGTCGAATTTCGTGGCCAAGACCGAGGAATATCCGCTGATGCACCGGCTGCATCTCTACACGGCGGGTGCTCCGAAATCGCCGCTCGGACGCGAGTTGCTGGCGTTCGCCTTGTCCCCGGCCATGCAACCTGTGCTGCGCGAGTCGAACTTCGTCGACCAATCGCCGGAAACGCTCGACTTCCCGTCGCAGACGACGCGCATCGCCTATGCTCTCAACGCGCAGAGCGAAGACTTCGACATCGAGATGATGCGTACGCTCATCACCGAGATCCGCGACGCCAGCCGGCTGTCGACGACGTTTCGCTTCGGAACCGGCGACGCCACACTCGACGCGCGGGCAACTGCTGACGTCAAGCGCCTCGCCGACATCCTGCGGTTGCCCGAGTACGCAGCGGCTCAGGTGCTGATCGTCGGCTTCGCCGATTCGCTCGGCTCGTTCCCCGCCAATCTGAAGCTGTCGCAGCGCCGCTCCGGGGCCGTCGTGCGCGCGCTCCAGGCGGCGGGCATCACCCAGGCTCGTCCGCAAATCGTTCAGCGCGCCTACGGCGAGCTGGCGCCCGTCGCCTGCAACGACAACCCGTTGTCGCGCAATCTCAATCGCCGTGTGGAAGTCTGGATCAAGAAGTAGACGCACTCTCCTTTGGATCGCGGCATGCCGGGGTCCGCAGAATCAGCACGAGCACGGAGGCGCGGATCATGAGCCGACCAGCATCAGTCGTGCGGAGGCGGTGGCGCTCTGCCATGCAGGCGGGTTTGGCGGTTGCCGCGGTCTTCGGCGCTGCTGTCGCTTCGGACCCGGCGCCGGTCAGGGCGCAGCTTGCGCCGCCGCCAGCCGCGAAGGCGCCTGCTCCGCCGAAGGTGCCGCCGCCACCCCAGGCCACCGCGCCGCTCGCTCCCGCTCCCTTGCAGGCAGCACAGTCGAAGGTGCTCGCGCAGGGAGCCGCGAGCTGGGAGCCATCGAAGCCGATCGAGTTCGTCGTCATGGCAGGACCAGGCGGCGGCGCCGACAAGGCGGTGCGCTTCCTCGTCGATTTGATCGCGAAGAAGGGGCTTGCCAAAGTCCCGTTCTCGGTCGTGAACGAGCCGGGACGCTCGGGCGGCGACGCGATGGCCAAGCTGCAGGCCCGGGCCGGCGACGACCACGCGATCCTGTTCACCCTCAACAGCTTCTACACGACGCCGCTCGACATGCCCGAGCTCAAGATCGATGTGGCGCGCTTCACGCCCATCGCGCGTCTCGCCGAGGACGTCTTCCTGCTATGGGTCCACTCCGACCGTACCGACATCAAGACCATCGACGACTTCGTCAAAGCGGCGAAGGAGAAGGGCAAGGACTGGGTGATGGCCGGCACCGGCAAGGGCGCCGAGGACCAATTGTTGACCGAGTTCCTCAATGCGACCTACGGCCTCAAGATGACCTATCGCGCGATGGGCGGCGGCGGCGAGGTTGCGAAGGAGCTGGCCGACAAGAAGGCAGATTCGACCGTCAACAACCCGGCGGAGCAGAACGATTTCTACCCGAAGGGCATGACCAAGCCGATCGTCGCCTTCACTCCGGCCCGGCTGTCAGCCTACGTTGCGGTGCCCACGCTGCGCGAGACAGGCATGGATTTCACCTACTTCATGCAGCGCTCGGTGGTCGGTACGCCGCGCATGAGCGGCCCGGCCACAGCCTGGTACGAGAAGCTCTTTCGCGACGTCTTCTCGAGCGCGGAGTGGAAGGCCTACGCGGCTAAGAACAGTCTCTCGGGCGAGCTGCTAACCGGGGCCAACCTGATGAGCTACTGGGTGCGGGAGCGGGAGAAGCACGCCCGCTGGAAGATGGCGATCGAGCTGATGCGTCCTCAGTGACGGCAGCGGAATGGAGCTTGGCCTGAGTGAGGCCGAGCGACCTCGTCCCTCCAGCGCTTGCGGCAGACGCCGTCCGAAGCAGCGACGCCACAGGGCCATTGCGCAATGACCCTTTGGCACCTGCCCGGGCTATCGCTTTCGCCCAATCGTCAAAGCCTGCCGCCGAGCGCGACGATGCCGCCGAGCACGATGGCCGCCGCCAGTCCCAAGAGAAGGACGGCGCTGAGCACGGGCCGGGCGATGATCGCGGCCTCGGGCGCGTCGGCATAGTCGGCGCGAGGCTTAAGTCCGGTCAGCATGGCCGGGATCAACGGGTCCTTCTTGACCAGACTGTAGAGCACGTTGACTGCAACGTGCAGCACGATCGCCGGCAGGATCACGAAGTCGAAGGCCAACCGGTGCCAGCGCAACAGCAGCTTCCGCACGTCCTCCGAAGCAAGCTTGTAGAGCGGTCCCGCGGTGACGTCGTTGTGCTCGACGATAAAGAGCCCGATGGCGGCCTGCCCTCCGACCAGCGTCAAAAGAGCCAGCACCATGAACGCGCCGAGGGGATTGTGGCCGAGATAGCGTTGCGAGCGGCCCGATGTCAGCGAAACCGCATACCGCCACGTTGTGGCGGGTCCGGCGACAAAAGTCGAGAAGCGCGATGTCGACGAGCCGACACAGCCCCACATCAGCCGCCACACGACGAGTATAAGTGCGGCGTAGCCGCAACGCTTGTGCCAAACGAGCGTCGAGTCGCGGATCAGCTCAGAATACTCGAAGGTGGCCCACGATGCCGCGATCAGCAGCACAAGCGACCAGTGGAAGACGCGCGTGGGCAGGTCCCACGCGCGCACCAACACCGTGCGAGCGCCGGCTGCGCCTCGGATCGGCATGAGGCAGCGCTCACTTCGGCTTGCGGTAGACCTTGTGGCAGCTCGAGCAGTTGTCGCCGAGCAGCTTTGGCCAGACGTCCTGGAACGCGAGCTCGTCGGTGATCTTGCCGGCAGCGTCGGCGCTGGCGCTGGCAAGCCGCTTGAAGCGCTCGTCGAAGTCGGCCTTCTTGGTCCAGATCTCGGGCAGCGCCTCGGTCTCGCCACCCGTCTTGCTGTCGTCGGGGAACATCGCCGGCAGTTTCGCCGCGCCCTCCTGGAAGGTCTTCAGCGCCGCCTGCACCTTGGCCAAGTCGAACTTCGCCTCGCCCTTCATCATGGCACCTGGATCCTTGGCCGCTGCGCCGAAGCCCTTCAGGATCTCCTTGCGAGCCTTTATGACCTCGAGGTTCTGGGCGGCGACAGCCGTTGCGCCCACTGCAATCAGCGCGGCAACCGAAAGAAGTCTCAGCATCGAGTAGATCTCCAACGTTTCGCATGGTCGAAACTAGGCGGCCGATACGGCGGCAGGATGACGACTTTTCCTCGAAACGATCCGTGGGGCAATCGCTTTATGCGGCCTCGCGTCGCTCTCAGGTGCAAGCGCTTGAGCGGGGCGCGGACGCGTGGTTGCTTCCTCCGCCGAGGTGCGGCGCGGAATTATGGAACGGGAGGCGGTGAGCCCATGAAGCTCGTAAGATTTGGCAGCCAGGGCGCGGAGAAGCCCGGTCTGGTCGACGGCGAGGGCCGCATCCGCGACCTCTCGGCGCATGTGGCCGACATCACGGGCGGAACGCTCGCGCCGGAGACGCTCGAGAGGCTTGCGGCGCTCGATCCCGCGTCGCTGCCGCTCGCGCCAGCGGGCGTTCGGCTAGGTGCGCCCGTCGCGCGCGTGTGGAATTTCGTGGCCGTCGGTCTCAACTTCTCCGATCACGCTGCCGAGATCGGTGCGCCGCTGCCGACCGAGCCGATCCTGTTCAACAAGGCGGGCAATGCCGTCGTCGGTCCGAACGACGCCATCATATCACCGAAGGGCGCGCAGAAGCTCGACTACGAGGTCGAGATTGCCTTTGTCATCGGCACGCGCGCCCGCTACGTCGAGGAGAAGGACGCGCTTGCGCACATCGCCGGCTACACCATCTGCAACGACGTTTCAGAGCGTCTCTTCCAGGTCGAGCGCAAGGGGCAGTGGATGAAAGGCAAGTGCTTCGAGACCTCGGGTCCGCTTGGGCCCTGGCTGGTGACCACCGACGAGATGGCCGATCCGGGCCGGCTTGCCATGTGGCTCGACGTGAACGGCGAGCGCCGTCAGAGCGGCACCACAGCGAACATGGTGTTCTCGATCCCCGCGCTGCTGTCCTACATCAGCCAGTTCATGGTGCTGGAGCCCGGCGATGTTGTGACGACCGGAACGCCGGCGGGCGTGGCACTTGGCATGAAGCCGCCGCGGTGGCTGGTCCCCGGCGACGAGGTGCGACTCGGTATCCAGGGTCTCGGCGAGCAGTGCCAGCGCGTGGTGCCGTTCGCGCCATAGCTGCAACAGCATCCTGCGTCGTGCGGCGCCACGACGTCGGCCCGGCTGGCCGTCGCTCGCCGCATCAAGCCAGGGGCAGCGGGGCCGGGGCAGCTGGGTCGGGGCAGGCGACACCGCACCCGCGGGCACGGCGTCGGATCGGGACTATCGTCGGTGCGTTGCCGTCAATTGAGCGTTCGCTTGTTGCGCTCGCCGTCGGCGCCGGCCTGTGAGAAGCTGCCGCCGATGGCATTTGCCAGCTTGTCCCACGCCTCGGCATTGTCGCGGCGGCTCGATGCCATCGCGGCCTGCAGCCGCTTCGCGAGACGCAACAGCTCCTGCTGCTCGGCCGGCAAGGCGCCGGCCCCGTTGTCCGGCTCCAGGATCTCGATGACGGACGACAGCAGGCTCTCGTAGGGCGCGCCGGGGAGCATCATCACGACGAGCCAGTTCTGGTCCACGTCCTGGTAGGCGTCCCGAAGCACCTGCCGCTCGCGCGTGTCATTGGCACGCAACTGGCTCTCGATGCGAGCGAAGGCCTGATCGAGCTGCATGCGCGCCCGCTCGTCGCGCTCGGTCAGGCCGCGATCGAGAAGGTGGTTCGATTGGCGTGCGCGGTCGAACGACTCGCTTGCTGCCACGGCGGCACCGAACGCGTCACCGGAAAGCTCGAGAAAGAGGTCGGGCTCGATGCCGAGTGCAGCAACTAGGCTTCGTGCGTAGGCGCGTCGCTGGTCCTCGGGCTCGGCTTGGGGCTGCACCGGCGTTAGCGGAGCCGCAGGTGCGGCAGGGGGCTGGCCGTTCTCGATGAGGCGCGGCTGAGGTGCGGCTTCGATCCGGCCAGCGGCGGCAGACAGCGGGCCGCCCGGCCGCGGTGCCGACGACGCCCCGATCTGTGCCTGGTGCCAGGTGTCGCCGCCCGCGGTCAGCGTGCGAGCGCGGATGCGGGCGAGCGTCTTGTAGAGATCGGCGTGCACGATGTAGCGCGGCGGCGGGCTGTCCTGACGGTCGAAACGGTGCACGAGCTTGAAGGTCGAGCCGGCGTTGAGGACGCTTCTCACGGTGCGCTTGTGATCGTCGGCAACCTCTGCAAGCAGCACCTCCGATGTGAAGCCAGCGAAACCCTTCTCCTCCGAGATCGGGTGGAAATGGCCGAGCACCATGTCGGCATTGGCGCCGACATGAGGCAGCAGCGCCACCGCGACCATCTTCTCGAGCTCCTGCGCCTTGACCGACTGCTCGACGTTCTCGGTGAACTTGCTCTTGTTCTTGTCGAACGCCCGCTTTGCCACGATGGCGAGGAACTCGTACAGCTCGGCGCGCACGAGGTAGCGCCCGTCGGATTCGCGCCGCACCGCGCCGATCGTCGAGCCGGCCGACAGTACCTCGCGCAACCGTGCCGCCGTCTCGGGGTCGTAGCTGCGCGGCTCGACCTCGGCCACGTAGCCCTCGGTGTTGGTGATCGTATGGAGCGCGCCCAGCACGAGCTTGGCGTTGGCGAAGGTATCGGGCAGGAGCGCGTTCTCGATGATGTCCTCGAGCTGGCGTGCCGAGCGGGCTTTGTAGCTCGGCACGTCCGACAGCGGCGATCGGATGGCATTGGCGCCGAACAGCCCAGACATGAACACCAGGCTGTCGATGGCGATCGCGATCGCGAGTGCGAGGTAGGCCAAGCGGTTGCCGTCGCCGAACGCATTCCACGTCACGACAAAGCGGTGGGCCTTGTCATCGCGGTTGAGCTCGATGAAGTTGATCTTCGTGCGTAGCGCATCCGTCTCCTTGGACGGCAGGCCGCTGTCGGCAAGACACCGCCGCGCAAAGCCGAACAACTCGTCGGCTGTGCGGTAGCCGGCCAGCTTCTCCCCTCCTGCACACGTTCGCGAGAAGTTTTCGGCACCTGCGTTCAGGGCAAAAACCAACGCGGCGGCCTCTGCTGCATGCTTCGGATCGCACTCGATGCCGGCGACCTTCTTCTTGGTCTCAGGCGTGGCGGTGACCATCGCGGTATAGATCCGGCCGCACATCTGCTGGACCCTGCCCAGTTTGTCGACGGTCGGGTCCTGCCGGAAATCGGAGCGCGCCGTCTCGAACTGGGGCACGAGCCGCGAGGGGTCCAGGCGTGCCTGCGGATCGGCAATCGACGATTCCTGAGCCAGCCTCACGCGCTGCTCGGCCGTCTCCGCCTCGCCCTTGTATTTTGCAAGATCGCCGTCGATCGTTGCCAGCTCGCGCTTCAGCTGAGCGATACGGGTCTCGGCGGCGTCGAGGCGCTTTTTCGCGTCGCGGACCCGCTCTTCTCCAATCTTGATGTAGTCCTGTAGCTTCGCAAGCTCGTCCATGCGCTGGCGGTAGGCCGGGCCGCGGCCCGCCTTACCGGTGCCTTCGACACCCTTGTCCTCGGCCATCGCCTCGACGCGCTTGGCGTCGACCTCCTTGGCGCGCTCGTCGAGCGCCGACTTCTTCTCTGCGAACTCGCCGGCGAGCGTCGGCCGCTCGGCCTCGAGCCGCGACAGCTCGTCGGTCAGCGAGGTCTTGCGGGTCTGCAGCCCGGCCTGGCTCGACTGGGCCGTGGAGATGCGTTCTTGCTGCTGCTTGATCGCCCTGTTCTTGTCCTCGATGAGTGCGTTGAAATAGGCCTCGATCTCGGCGCCCGACCCTTGCGCGGCGCGAACGAGGCTCGCCAAGCCATCGTCGTAGCTGCGCCAGCCGTCGCTGGTGAACAGCGTCTCAGCCTCGGCCAGCCGCCGCTCGCCGATGCTGGCGCCGATGTCCGACACCATGCCCGCCACTTGGTTCTGGGCGCGCAACTCCGCCGCGCGGACACGCTCGGACTGCGGGAAGATGGCGGTGAACAGGCTGTCGAAGGAGAAGAAGACGCTCGTCGCCATGCAGGCCAGGAACATGACCCATAGAACTGCATTCTTGACGATGACGCGCGCACTCTGGACGTAGGAGCCGCCGATGTCGCTCATGGTCATGGCGATGATCAGGGCGAAAATCAGCGCGGTCAGGGCTCCGTAGAGCGCGAAGCTCTGGATGGAGCGTGCGGTGGCGCTGTCGAACCAGTTGCCGGTTGGTGCTCCGCTGCCGCCCTGGCCGAACCACATCGTGGCCGCGACCAGCGCCAGAATGGCGAAGAGGCCCGTCGCCAGCAAATCCCATCCGCCCGACCCGGCGGCGCCCTTTTGGTTCAAGCCCGTCGCGAAGCTCTCGCCGATCAGCCAAGCGACGATCAGCATCACGCCCTGGATGCCGAACGTGATCATACCCGACAGGATCGGCTCGCCGGTGAAGTTTCGCATACCGTCCCAGGTCGTATAGCCGGAGGCCAACGAGAGGACGAGGCCGGTCGAGGATAGAAGCGCGAGCTGCCAGTTGGTGAGGAACGTCTCTTCCAGCGCGCGATAGACCCGCTTTGCCGGTCCCGAGGTCAGGATCAATCCGATGACCAGAAAGATCAGCGTGCCGACGAGCAGCGACGAGCCGTTGGCCATCAGCCAGTCCACCAACGCCTTCACATCCATTGCCGCAGCCCTCCGTCGTCCGCCTGCCTCGGGCGGTGCCGGCGCAACGCCGACGATGCGTACGTGTTCAGGAAAACAACCCCACGATTGGGGTATCACACCACGGGATTGCGGCGAAGGTTGGCATTACCGCGACGTAACGAGGGCCAGCGCACGGCTTTGTGGACCAAGCGGAGATGCGTGCGACAGGCGCTCGGCGAGGGGTGATCTTCAGGGCTCAACTGGCTTCGACCGCGCCACAGCCGCATTCTCTAATCCACTGACCAGATGGCACTTGCTGCGTCGGGGGCGTGCGGCGGCTCATCTGGCAGGCGGTATCGAATGCCGGGCGTCTGGACCTCGCGCCACGGTCGCTTGCACAGGCGGGCTTCGGCACGTCCCGCCAGAATATCTGTTTATCGTCTCGGGTCATCGCCCCGAAGACCCGCGCTGCCTCAAGCGACCGGATCGTCGCACCGGCTGCTCGACGTCGTAGAAGCGCTGGCGACTATGCGCGCTCGAAAAGGGCAGCCAGGCCCATGCCGCCGATCGTGCCTTGCGCCGCCAGTCCGCGCATCGCCGTAGCAGCCTCGGGATCGCGGGCCATCCGCGTGAAAAGGCGGGCGACGAGCACCGCACCGGCCGCTCCGAAGGGATGGCCGCGCACCACCGCACCGCCGTCCGGGTTGACGATCTCAGGGTCGAACCCGAGCTCTTTCGCGAAAGCAAGTGCCTGTGCCGACGAGCCCTCGCTCAGCTCCACGACGCCGATCGAGCCAGTGTCGAGTCCGCCCATCCGCGCCGACAATCGCTTGACAGCCTCCACCGGCGCGCTGCCCTCCCGGTCGGGTGTCACGCCCTGGACCGCACTGGCGACAAGACGCAGAGACCTCGGGCGGCCGAGCCGTTCCCAGACGCTCCCCGACACGACAACCGCAAATGCAGCGCCGTCGTGCATCGTGCTCGTATTGCCGATGGTCAAGGTGCCGTCAGGCGCTGCCAGCGGTGGCAGCTTCTCCAGGTCCTCGAGTGCGGGCTCGATCGCACTCTGGTCGCGGACCTCCTCGGGCGTGGCGCGGATCGGCACGATCTCGCCGACGAACCGCCGCGCCTCGCGGGCGGCGCCGGCCTTCATATGAGATTTGAGGGACCACGCATCCTGTTGGCCCCGGCCGATCCCTAGCCGGCGCGACAATGCCTCGAGCGCATCGAAGGGCTGATGCTCCTCGCCTCCATCGTCGTGGTCGGCGAGCGTCGGCTCGAGGCGCATGAAATGGGGTGTCTGATAGAGCGACTTGGGCTTGGCGATCCGCCACGGGGCATTCGACAGCGATTCTGCTCCACCCGCGACGATCACGCCGGCATCTCCGGCGCCGATCGTCCTGATAGCCAGAAGAATGGCCTCGAGGCCCGAGCCGCACTGGCGGTCGACGGTCAGCGCTGCCGACCCTTCGCTGAGGCCCGCGGCGAGCGCTATCAATCGGGCTGGATTGCCGCCTTCGCTGGCGTTCCCGACAATGATCTCCTCGGCCTCGCGGGCCTTTAGGCCGCAATCGCCCAAAGCCGCCAAGATGACTGGAGCGGCAAGCTCCTCGACCCGGCGCGACCGGTGGATGCCACCGATGCGTCCAATAGCCGAACGGCGGGCGGCGACGATGTAGGCGGGCTCTGGCGGCATCTTAATCGCTGGGTCGACGGTTGTGGCCGAACACGGGGAGAGCGGCGGCTGAGCGCCATCGGCCGACGCCTGATCGCTCCCGACGCCGGCATCCTCGGGAGCCGCCCACGAAACACGCAATGGTGGCGAAAACGGGAAGGTCCTCTACCTTTTGCAGCGACCGCGATGCCCATGGCACGGTGTCGGACGGCGGGCCGAAGCCGCCCGTGGCGCGGCGCGTTGGAAATATGCTATAATATACGCCGAGTTGTCGGCGGACCGGCGAAGATCAAGAGTTCCCAGGATGGACACGCACGATGGCTGAACACTCCTCGAAGTCGCTGTTCCCGGCGCCGGGCGAGAAGACGCCGAAACGCGTAGCGCAGGCTGTGGATCGAGCGGAGGCTATCTTCGGCGAGCGCAATCTGCGCTTCACCAAGCTGCGCCAGCAAGTGTTCGAGGAGATCGTGGCGGCGCATGGCTCCATCGGCGCCTACGATATCCTTGGACGATTGGCCGACAAAGGGACGCGGTTGGCGCCGATCTCGGTCTACCGGGCTCTCGATGCGCTGATCGACGCCGGCGTCATTCACCGGCTGGACAGCAAGAATGCCTTTTTTGCCTGCCGCCGGCTACACAGCGACGATTTCGTCAAGGGGCGCCGTCCGCTCTTCCTGTCTTGCGAGAAGTGTGGCGCGGTGGCCGAGGTCGACAGCGATGGGGTGTTCGATACGATCGAGCGGATCGCTAAGGCGGCCGACTTCAAACCGCGCGTGAAATTCGTCGAGGTGACCGGATTGTGTCCGCGCTGCATCGAGGCCGACACGGGCGCGTCACCCGACGTGTTGCGGCCCCGCAGGCACCACAGCGACGAGGGTTGAGCGGCGCGAGATGACAGGCACCGCCAAGTCCAAGCTTGCGTCCAAGCAACCCGTCGAGCCGTTGCTGGAGCCGGCGCCAGAGGGCGTGCGAGCCTCTGATGCACCACCCGACGCCTGCTGCGGCCACGATCACCACCATGGCGCCGCCGTGCCGCTCGATCCGACCGCGCTGATCGGATGCCGAGGCTTGTCGCTGTCTCGCGGGGGTCGTCAGTTGCTCTCGTCGGTCGACATCGACGTCAGGCCGCGCGAGATCGTCACGGTCATCGGACCAAACGGCGGCGGCAAGACCACGCTCGTGCGCGCACTGCTCGGCCTTATCGAAATCGACGCGGGCAGGTTGCTTCGCCGGCCCGGCGTCGTTATCGGCTATGCGCCGCAGCGCTTCGACATCGACCGCGCCCTGCCGATGACAGTCGAGCGATTCCTCGGGCTCGGCCATCGCTCTGCAACGGCACGTATCCGCGGCGTGCTCGAGGAAGTCGGCGCGTCGCGCGTCGCCGGCCAGCAGATGGTCGAGCTTTCGGGTGGCGAGCTGCAGCGGGTCGTCATCGCGCGCGCGCTGTTGCGAGAGCCCGAGCTGATCGTTCTCGACGAGCCGGTGCGCGGTGTCGACTATGCCGGTGAGGCCGAGCTCTACACGCTGATCGGAACGCTGCGGGACCGGCGCGGTCTCGGCGTGCTGCTCGTCAGTCACGATCTCCACGTCGTCATGGCCTCGAGCGACCGCGTCATCTGCCTCAATCGGCATATCTGCTGCTCCGGTGTGCCCGAGGCGGTGGCGCTGCATCCGGAATATGTCCGCCTGTTCGGCGCCGATGCGTCGCGCGCCATCGGCGTCTATCACCATCACCATGACCACCGTCACGATCTGCGCGGCGAGCCCGAGCCGCCCGCGCCGGCCATTGGGGAGCGGCGCCCGTGATCGAGCCTTTTCTGCTCCGCGCGCTGGCGGCTGCCGTCGGCCTCGCCATCGTCGCCGCGCCCTTGGGTTGCATCGTGGTGTGGAGCCGGATGTCGTATTTCGGCGAGACGGTGGCACAGGCGAGCCTGCTCGGCGTCGCCTTCGGTCTCATGCTACAGATCGATCTGACACTGAGCGTCATGGCGATCGCAATTGTTGTTGCCGTTCTGCTGATGCTTGCGGGCCGTCAGCGCGCCGTGCCGACAGACGCGATACTCGGGCTGATGCACTTCGGGGCGCTGGCCGCCGGCGTGATCGCAACGGCCCTCGTCCGCGGGCCCTCGGTCGATCTCATGGGCTATCTCTTCGGCGACGTGTTCTCGGTCACACGCGACGACCTCATGTGGGTCTATCTCGGCGGCGGCGCGGTGCTCGCTGCGATGGCCGGGCTGTGGAGCTCGCTTCTGCGGTTGGCCGTGCACGAGGAACTCGCGACAGCCGAGGGCGTGCCGCGCGAGGGCGTGCGCATGGCGTTCACAGTTTTGCTTGCTTTGACCATTGCGGTCGGCATGAAGATCGTTGGTATCCTGCTCGTCATCGCATTCCTGATCGTGCCGTCGGTAGCAGCGCGTCCATTTGCTGCAACGCCGGAGCAAATGGCCCTTCTGGCCGCCCTGACCGGGGCAGTCAGTACCGTTGCCGGTCTTGCATTCTCCTCGGCCGTCGATGCGCCGGGAGGGCCGTCGATCGTTCTCGTCATGGCGCTCCTTGCAGGGCTATCGCTGGCATTATCAGGGCTTGCGCGCGACCGGCGCTAGTTGTGCTAGGTTTGCCATGCGATCGAGCACCCTGCGCTAGCCGAGCACGCCTATGCATGTCGACGTCGAGGAGTTGCGCGATTTTTATGCGACACCGCTGGGTCAAGTGGTGCGGCGGCTGGTGGCTGGTCGCATCCGCGCGCGCTGGCATGGCGTCAAGGGCGAGACTGTGGTGGGTCTCGGCTTCGCGTCGCCCTACCTCGGCGCCTATCGCGCCGATGCGCGGCGCGTCGGCGCGCTGATGCCCATGGGTCAAGGAGCGCTGGTCTGGCCGGCGGCGGGTCCGGTGCGCAGCGTGCTTGTCGACGAGGAGACGCTGCCTCTGCCGGATAATTCCGTCGACAAGCTGTTGGCGATCCACTGCCTGGAGAGCGCCAGCCGGCCGGCGACGTTGCTGCGCGAGCTGTGGCGAGTTCTGGTGCCGCAGGGCAGCCTGCTGCTGGTCGTTCCCAACCGGCGGGGCGTTTGGGCCCGCCTCGACCGTACGCCGTTCGGCAACGGCCGCCCTTACAGCCGCGGCCAGATCGAGCGTCTGCTGGCGGACGCCATGTTCTCGCCCGTTGGCTCGGAGTACGCCCTCCATCTGCCGCCGGTCGATCGCTGGCGCATGTTGCTCGCCTCCGCGGCGACCATCGAGCGCTTGGGCAACCGGATCTCGCCCGGTTTCGGCGGTGTCATTCTCATCGAGGCCCGCAAGGAGCTGGTGGCCCCCGCCGGCAAGGTCGTGCGCGCCCGGGCCATAGGGCAGCTGGCGACCGTGCGCGGCGGATATCGAATCGGCGCTAGTCGTTCCGCTTCAGAAGGAACACCGCCTTCTCGCCCAGAAGGTTCTGCATCGACAGAGCGTTCTTGATCGGAATGCGCGTACCGGAGCCGTTGAACGCCACGGCGTCTTCGACCGACGCATCCATGTTGCCGACGAGGTCGGAGAAATCCTTGATCGTGCAGAGATGGCCGTCGGGCGAGAGATACCACGGCTCGGGGAGGTTCTCCGTCATCGGCATGCGGCCCGTCAGAAGAAGCTGTGCGCGTATCTTCCAGTGCCCGAAGTTCGGGAACGAGACGATGGCATGGCGGCCGATGCGCAGCAGGTTCTCGAGCACCGTGCGCGGGTAGCGCGTTGCCTGGATGGTGAGCGAGAGGATCGCATAGTCGAACGCCTGGTCCGGGTAGTCGACGAGGTCGCGGTCGGCATCGCCCTGGATCACGCTCAAGCCGCGCTTCACGCAGGCGTTGACCTTCTCGCGCGAGAGCTCCATGCCGCGACCATCGACCCCCTTGGTCTCGAGCAGAAGCTGCAGCAAGGCGCCGTCGCCGCAACCGACATCGAGCACGCGCGATCCGGGCGCGACCATCTCCGCGATCAGCAGGTGATCGACGCGCGGGCGTGACGCCGCTTGGCCTTGAAGTGCCGTCCCGGTCATCGCGCGCCGGCCTCCGTCGCCGCGCGGCCGGCGGGTGCGAGGCCGCGCTTCTTGGCAGCGGCGTCAATAAAGCCGCGGATGGTGTCGAAGAACTCCCGCTCGTCGAGCAGGAAGGCGTCGTGCCCCTTGCTGCTCTCGATCTCGACGAACGACACGTTTGCGGCGACCGCATTTAGCGCTTTCACGATGTCCTTGCTATCGCGTGTCGGATAGAGCCAGTCGGAGGTGAAGGAGACGATGCAGAACTGCGCTCTCGTGCCGCGAAATGCGTTGGCCAGCTTGCCGCCGTGCTCCGCCTCGAGATCGAAGTAGTCCATGGCGCGCGTGATGTAGAGGTAGCTGTTGGCGTCGAAGCGGTCGACGAAGGTCGAGCCCTGGTGGCGGAGATAGCTCTCGACCTTGAAATCGGCGTCGAACGAGAACGAGCGTGCGGCGCGGTTCTGAAGGTTGCGCCCGAACTTCTCCTCGAGTGCTTTCTCCGAGAGGTAAGTGATGTGGGCGGCCATCCGCGCGACCGCCAGTCCGCGCGCCGGGCGCGTGCCGCGCTCGAGATACTTTCCTTCACACCAGTCTGGATCGGCCATCACGGCCTGACGACCGACTTCGTGGAAGGCGATGTTCTGGGCGGAGTGCCACGGCGCCGTCGCGACCGGGATGACGGTGGCGACGCGGTTCTTGTGGCGGGCGGCCCACTCGAGCACCTGCATGCCGCCCATCGAGCCGCCAATCACGGAGAACAGCTCGCCGATGCCGAGATGGTCGATGAGGCGCACTTGCGCGTCCACCATGTCGCCGATGGTGATGACGGGGAAGTCGAGGGCGTAGGGCTTGCCGGTTCGTGGGTTGATCGAGGCCGGGCCGGTAGAGCCCATGCAGCCGCCGAGGATATTCGAGCAGATGACGAAGAAGCGATCGGTATCGATCGGCTTGCCGGGTCCGACCAATGTCTCCCACCAGCCAGACTTTCCGGTAATCGGATTGCGGTCGAGCACGTACTGGTCGCCGGTGAGCGCGTGGCAAATCAGGATAGCGTTCGATCGCGCCGCATTTAGCGTGCCGTAGGTCTGGTAGGCGATCTGGAATGGGGCGAGGGTCTGGCCGCTATCGAGCCGAAGCGGTTCGTCCTCCGGGAACACCACGACCCGGCTCGACGGATTGTGAACCTCGGACTTGCGGGGATCGGGCACGTCGGATGGGCCGTCGCCCATCGCGGGCGCGTCCTGTTGCACCCTCGACGACGGCAGAGTGGGTTCGATTTCGGCCATCTCAGCGCGGACCTGCGGTCTATGGCCGGCTTCGCCCCGCGGGGGCGCGCGCACGGCCTGTTTAGCGAATTCTTTAACGTGGCTGCAAGCCGGCCGGCCAAATCACCACGACGGGCTGCAGACATATCGGATGGGGGGCGCGAGGGTCAAGGGAGCTGCGGCCGATGGTGGCGGCCGTGGGCCGCATGCCAATGTTTCCTTTGATTTCAGCGGGGCCCGGGCTTAGAAAGCGGACTTCCCGACACAACGGAAGCTGCCGTGTCCCGCCCGCTCCCCTCTGCGCCTGTGCCGCGCGACGGCATTCTCGACATCGAGATCTATGTTCCGGGTGAAAGCAAGCTTCCCGGCGGCGTCAAACCCGTGAAGCTCTCCTCGAACGAGACCCCGCTCGGCCCGAGCACCAAAGCCGTCGCGGCCTTCCGGGAGACCGCGGACGCACTCGAACGCTATCCCGACGGACAAGCGACGGCGCTCCGGACTGCGATCGGCCGCCGTTTCGGCCTCGATCCGGCTTGCATCGTATGCGGTGCGGGCTCGGACGAGCTGCTCACCATGCTGGCTCACGCTTACCTTGGCCCGGGCGACGAGGCGATCTACACCGAGCACGGCTTTCTGGTGTATCGCATCGCCATTCTGTCCTGCGGCGCAACGCCCGTGGTGGCGCCGGAGACGGGGTTGCGGACCGACGTCGACGCGATTCTCGCTCGCGTCACCCCGGCGACGAGGGTCGTTTTCATAGCCAACCCGAACAATCCGACCGGCACCTACATCCCGATCGAGGAGGTGCGTCGGCTGCGCGCCGGACTTCCGGGCCGCGTGCTCCTGGTGCTCGATGCGGCCTATTGCGAGTACGTTCGGCGGAACGACTACGAGGCCGGTATCGAGCTTGTTGCCACCACCGGCAACACCGTGATGACCCGCACGTTCTCCAAGATCCACGGGCTGGCCGCGCTGCGCATCGGCTGGGCCTATTGCCCGGCAGGCATCGCCTCCGTGCTGAACAGGATCCGTGGCCCGTTCAACCTGTCCTCGCCCGCGATCGCGGCGGGCGTTGCTGCGATCGAGGACCGGGGTCACGAGGAGGCGGCCGTACTGCACAACGAGCGCTGGCTGCCGTGGCTCACCCGCGAGATCGAGGGTCTCGGACTTGAGGTGACACCGAGTGTGGCGAATTTTCTGCTCATGCACTTTCCCGGCGGAAGGGGCCGCACCGCAGAGGCGGCAGACGAATTCCTGCGGCAGCGCGGCATCATCCTGCGGCGCGTAACGAGCTACGGTCTGCCATCTGCGTTGCGGCTTACGGTCGGCACCGAAGCCGAGAACCGCGTTGTCGTCGAGGCATTGCGCGATTTCGTCGGAACCACAGCATGAGCGGGCCGATGTTCAAACGCGTAGCTCTGATCGGCCTCGGCCTCATCGGTTCGTCGATCAGCCACGCGGCGCGGCGCGGCGGGCTCGCCGGAGAGATCGTGGGCAGCTCGGCGACGGGGGAGACACGGCGCAAGGCCGAGGACCTTGGTCTTGTCCGGGTCGCCTATGCCCGTGCCGCCGATGCGGTGAAAGGGGCCGATCTCGTCATTTTGTGCGCGCCGGTCGGAGCCTATGCCGCCATCGCCGCGGAGATCGGGCCACACCTCGCGCCAGGCGCCATTGTTACCGACGTCGGCTCGGTCAAGGCCGCCGTAGTTCGCGACGTCGCTCCGCACATCCCGGCGGGCGTGCACTTCGTGCCGGGCCACCCGATCGCCGGCACCGAGCAGTCTGGGCCCGAGGCCGGGTTCGCCGAGTTGTTCGACAACCGCTGGTGCATCCTGACGCCCGCGCCAGACGCCGATGCTGCGGCGGTGGCCCGCCTCAAGGCGTTCTGGGAGGCGCTCGGTTCCGCCGTCGAGGTGATGGGTGCGGAGCACCACGACATGGTGCTGGCAATCACTAGTCACGTACCCCACCTCATCGCGTTCAACATCGTCAATACGGCGGCCCATCTCGCGCGCGTCACCGACACCGAGGTGATCAAGTTCTCCGCCGGCGGCTTCCGCGATTTCACCCGTATCGCCGCATCCGATCCCGTGATGTGGCGCGACGTTTTCCTCAACAACAAGGACGCAGTGCTGGAGATGCTCGGGCGTTTCACCGAGGATCTGACACAGCTGCAGCGTGCGATCCGCTACGGCGACGGCGCCACGCTCGAGCGGTTGTTCGCGGATGCTCGTGCCATACGGCGCGGCATCATCCAGGCCGGCCAGGACACAGCTGCGCCGGACTTCGGGCGTGGCCGCGCGTCCGCCCCGTCGGCTCCCGCAACATTGCCCGGAAAGCGCTGACCGGGGGGGGGGGCGCCGACATGCCCAGCACACCTCCGCCCGATGGTCCGCCAGGCTTTGGTCCGGGCGGCTCCGCCGGCGATCTTTGGGTGTTCGGCTACGGCTCACTGATGTGGCAGCCGGGCTTTGCGCACGTCGAGGCGGTACACGCCCGCGTCTCCGGCTATCGCCGGGCGTTCTGCATCTACTCGCTTCACTACCGCGGCACACCGAGACGGCCGGGCCTCGTGCTCGGCCTCGACCGCGGCGGCATGTGCGAAGGGATCGCGTTCCGTGTGCCCGCCGCAGAGGCAAGCTCGGTTCGCCGCTACCTCCGTGTGCGCGAGCTTGTCACCGGCGTCTATCGGGAGGCCAGGGTGCCGGCGACACTGCTGCGCGAAGGCCGCCCCGTCGTGCGCGCGCTGGTCTTCATAGCCGAGCGCGCCCACCCGGCCTATGCGGGCCATCTGCCGCTCGCGCTCGAGTCGCGGCTGATCCGCAAAGCGCGAGGGCTCACCGGGTCGAACCTGGACTATGTACTGAACACCGCCCGCCACCTCGCCGAGCTCGGCATTCGCGAGCGGAAGATCGAGCGGCTCGTCGCGCTGATGGCGCCGCATATTCGGGTCTCCGCAGCCGTGGACCATTCGCCGGCGCGCACCGCCGCCCTGCAGCGCAACGCAAACGGTACGCCGCCGCGTGTGCCTGCGGCGCGAATGCGAATTGGCGACCGCCGGCGCTTCCTGCACCGGCTGGCCGCTACGTGATGCGCTGCCGAGCGACCGGCACGCCGCATTGCGTCACTCGTGGCGCAGCGCGTCGATAGGGCTCAGCCGTGCGGCACGCCGCGCTGGGACAAAGCCGAACACAACACCGACCAGCGCCGAGAACGCAAATGCCACCGCGATGATGTTCGGTCCGACGACGAATGGCACCTGCAGCACGCCCGTCGCCAGCGCGGCCAGACCGAGACCGAGCACGATGCCGACCAGCCCTCCGAACAGCGACAGCACCACCGCCTCGACCAGGAACTGAGACAAGACCTGGTGCTCCAGGGCGCCGATCGCCAGCCGAATGCCGATCTCGCGCGTGCGCTCCGTCACCGAGACCAGCATGATGTTCATGATGCCTATGCCGCCGACCAGGAGGCTCACCGCGGCAACCGCGCCGAGCAGTCCGGTGAGCATGGCCGTCGTGCCCGCAGTCGCCTGCGCGATCTGCTTCATGTCCCGGACCGAGAAATCGTCCTCTTTGCCGGGGCCGATATTGCGCCGCTCGCGCAACATGCGTTCGATGTCGGCCTGGACTTTGCCCGTATCGACGCCGTCTTCTGCGGACACCATGACGCGGCTGATGTCGGTGTTGCCGGCCAGCCGGCGCTGAAAGGTGCGCAGTGGCATCAACACGATATCGTCCTGGTCGGTCCCGAAGCTCGATTGCCCCTTCGCCTCGAGCAGCCCGACGATCTCACACGAAACCTTGCCGACCCGCACACTGCGGCCGACCGGATCGCCAGCGCCGAACAGCTTGTCGTTCACCGTCATGCCGATGATACAGGCGGAGCGCCCGCCGCGGATCTCGCCCTCGAGGAACGACCTGCCCGACCGGAGGCTCCAGGCCTGGGTAACGAAGTAGTCGTTGTCGGTGCCCGTCACCACCGTGATCCGGTTGTCGGTGCCAAAGACGACGGTCACCGACTTCTGCGCGACAGGCGCGATCGCCTTGACGCCGCTGAGCTGCGTTCTCATCGCCTCCACGTCGCGGGCATTGAAGGATTTGGCATCGGAGCTGGCGCGGCCCGGACCGAATTGCCCGGGGCTCACGAACAGAAGGTTGGAGCCGAGCTTGGCGAGGTCGGCCGTGACCTTGGCGGTGGTTCCGTTGCCGATCGTGACCATGGCGATGACAGCGCCGACGCCGATCACTATGCCGAGCACGGTCAGAAACGAGCGCAAAGCGTTGCGCTTGATGGCCTGGAAGGCGAGTTTGACGGCCTCGATCAGCATCACGCCGCCTTGCGGTTACGCGTATCGCTGTCGATGCGTCCATCGAGAAATCGAATGACGCGCTCGGCGTATGCGGCGATGTCGGGCTCGTGCGTCACCATGATGACGGTCATGCGCTGATCGAGATTGAGGCTCGTCACGAGGTCCATGATCTCGCGGCTCGTTTTGGTGTCGAGATTGCCGGTCGGCTCGTCCGCGAGCAGTATCCCCGGATCGGTCACGATGGCGCGCGCGATGGCAACACGCTGCTGCTGCCCGCCCGACAGTTCACCCGGCGTATGGCCTTCGCGGCCGGCCAGCCCCACTCGCTCGAGGGCGCGTGCAGCCAGCCGCCGCCGCTCGGCCACCGCCATGCCGCGATAGATCAGAGGCAGCTCGACGTTTTCAATCGCGGTGGTGCGCGGCAGCAGGTTGAAGCCCTGGAACACGAACCCCAACATGTGGCGGCGGATCAGCGCCCGTTGATTGCGTTCGAGCCGCCCGACCTCGACGCCCTGAAGCAGGTAGTCGCCCGACGTCGGAGTATCGAGGCAGCCGATGATGTTCATGGCCGTCGACTTTCCCGAGCCCGACGGACCCATGATGGCGACGCACTCCCCGTCCTCGATCGACATGTCGACGTGATCGAGCGCGTGCACCGCCGCGGCGCCGGCGCCGTAAACCTTGGCGACGGCACGGAACGCGATCAGAGGTGTGCCGGCCTCGACGCCAGCCTGGGCCCCCCGTGCCGTCACGACTTCCTCGCGGCCTGGTCGACGACCAGCGGCTGGCCGAAGCTGAGATTGCCCGAGCGAAGCTCGGTGCTCCTGCCGTCGCTGGCGCCGATAGTGACCTTGAGCGCCGAGGGCGTGCCGTTACGCAGCAGCCATACGGTGCGCTCGGTGCCGGCTTCCTCGCGCACGCTTGCGGGCCTGAACTGCGGCGGTCCCGGCATGATCCGCCGCAAGAGGCTCTGCGTTTTCGCTGTTTCCGTTGCCGGCGGCGTGAAGCGCAGCGCCGCGTTCGGTATCAGTAGCGCATCTGCGATCTCGGTGACCCTTATCTCGGCGGTGGCCGTCATACCGGGGCGAAGCAGCATGTCGGAATTGTCGACCGACAGCACGGCCTTGTAGGTTACGACTCCCTGCACCGTCTCGGACGCGAAGCGGACGTCGCGGATTTCGGCCGGGAACTTGCGGTCGGGGAAGGCATCGACGCTGAATACCGCGCTCTGTCCGACCTTCACCTTGCCGACATCGGCCTCGTCGACATCGACCTGCAGCTCCATCTTCCTGAGGTCCTCCGCGATCGCGAACAGGACCGGGGCCTGAAACGAAGACGCCACTGTCTGACCGGGATCGACGTTGCGGCTCAGCACGACGCCGCCGATCGGCGAGCAGATACAAGCCTTGGCGAGGTTCGTCTCGTTGAGTTTGAGCTCCGCCTCGGCGACGCCGACATCCGCGACCGTGCTCTGTACGCCGGCGACGGCGCGGTCATGGGCGGCCTGTGCGAGCTCGAGATCGTGCGTCGAGGCGATCTGACGCCCCGCCAGCAACCGCTTTCGTACCAGATCGCGCTGCTTCTCGATCACGGTGGCTTCGGCATCCAGAACCCGCGCCCTGGCCGCGGCAAGCCTGGCGCGCGAGCTGTCGACCGTAGCTTTGAGCTTGTCCGTATCGAGCTCGGCGAGCGGCTGACCCGGCGTCACGATGGTATTGTAGTCGACGAGCACCTTGCGCACGGTGCCCGAAAGCTCGCTCGAGACTTCGACCTTGTTGATGGGTTGCACCGAGCCTGTGGCCGTCACCATCACGACGAGGTTGCCGCGTTGCGTCGGCTGGGTGACGTACTGAACACTCGTGCCGCCGCTGCCTATTGCCCACCAGGCACCCGCGAGCAGAAGCGTCCCCGCTGCCACGGCCTGCCATAAGCGACCGCGGGCCACCTCCTTCAAGAAACCGTTCGCGCCGAGCCCGAGAATTTTCCTGACGTCGGCACGGTCACGAATCGCGCCCTGCCCGGGTGCCGGCGACTGGTCCATGGCATGTTGTCTCCTTTGGACCTTCGTCGCAGAGAGTAGCCGCGGATGGATTGACCAGTGTCAAAGAGACGTTGCCACTCACCTGGCGACCGCAACCGGGGGAACGATTGGCGGCGCAAGATCCGCCGTGCTCAATTTTTCGTTGGTGCAAGACGCGAGCATCGATAATCGATGCCACAAATCGGGCGGGTCGCCGGGCTACTTTGGTCGGATCGCAGCAGCAGTCGAGCAAGCCTCGAAAAATGAGCGCCGGTTGCTGGGTGACGGGCATGCCTCCAGGCCGCGCGGTCGGCACGGTTGCGGCCCTCGAAGCGGATGCCACATGCCTCTCACGTCCACCAGAGCCGACGCCATTCCCAAATAGGAACTCCAACATGCTGAAGGCCTCCCGCCGCGAGTTCGTGGTGTCCGCTGCCACTGCCGGCGCCATCCTGGGGCTAGAGCGCCCACTCGCCTTCATCACTCCAGCCCATGCGCAGACGGCCGCCGACGTCACCGCAAAGGGCTTCCACACCTTCAAGATCGGCGGCATCGAGGTGACGACCGTGCTCGACGGCGTTTGGCAGCGCGACCACGATCCTGCCTTCATCAAGAATGCCAGCATCGACGACACCAGGGCGGCGCTGAAGGCGGCGGGTCTCGACGATGCAAAGGTCACGATCCCGTTCACGGTCACGTTCATCAAGCTCGGCGGCAAGACCATCATGTTCGACAGCGGCACGGGCGCGCAACTTGCGCCAACGGCCGGCAAGATGGGCGAGCGCATGGCGGCGGCGGGTATCGATCCGGCCTCGATCTCGACCATCGTGGTCACGCACTTCCACCCCGATCATATTTTCGGGCTGATGGCCAAGGACACGAACGCGCAGGTCTATCCGAGCGCCGAGATTGTGCTTCCGAAAGCCGAGCTCGACTGGTGGACCGATGCCTCGGTCTTCTCGAAGCTGCCGGACGCGCGCCATGGGCTTGCGAAGCGGATACAGGGAACGCTCCCGAACTGGAAAAACGTTCGTGTCATCGACGGCGCAGTGGATGCGGTGCCGGGCATTCGCGCGCTGCCGACGTTCGGCCATACGGCAGGCCATACAAGTTACGTCGTAGACACCGGCGCCGCTCCGCTGATGGTGCTCGGCGACATCGCCAACATTCCGGCCCTATTCGTTCGCAATCCCGGCTGGCACGTCATGTTCGATGGGGATGCGGCCATGGCAGAGGCCAATCGCCGCAGGGTGTTCGATCGCGCCATCGCCGACAAAGCGATCGTATCGGGCTACCACTTCGGGCTGCCGGGCGCGGGAACGATTGCCAAGGACGGCGCGGGCTATGCGTACGTGCCCGTTGCATGAAGCCGCCGCTTGCCTTGTCGCAGCGCTATAGGAGGATGGAATACAGAGTGAACGTGCTTCACCGCCGGCCGCGTCCCGCGTCGCCGGTTCCGCTTGAGCGGCATGGCGGCCGCATTGCCCGGCCAGCTCAGCCGGCGCCACGCTCGACTCGCCGTCAGAGGTTGGTCGTATTCGTCAAGGAGCCCGCAGCAGGCCGCGTCAAGACAAGGCTGGCGCGTGGCCTAGGTGTCGCGCGGGCGACCGGGTTCTACCGTCACGCGACACGAACAACGCTGACGCGACTTGCCGCCGATCCGCGCTGGCAGACGGTGCTCGCCGTGGCGCCCGATGCCGCGCTCGCGAGTCGCGCCTGGCCGGCTGGAATCGAGCGCGTCGGTCAAGGCGGCGGCGATCTCGGAGCCCGAATGCAGCGTATAATGAATGGTATGCCGGTCGGTCCGGTGATCATCATTGGCACGGACATTCCGACGATAAGGCCGTCCCATATCGCGGCGGCATTCATGAGGCTCGGCTCGGACGACGCTGTTTTCGGCCCGGCGCCCGACGGCGGCTATTGGCTGGTCGGCTTGCGCCGTGCCCGCGCGTTTACGGGGGTTTTCCGCAATGTGCGGTGGTCGACGGCAGACACGTTTGCCGATACCCGCCGCAATCTCGACGGTCTTCGGGTCGCCTTGATCGACCCGCTCGGCGATATCGACGAGGTGGCGGACTTCAAAGCTGCCGGCTCCGCGGTTGGCCGGCTCGTCCCTCCAGCACCTTAGAGCAGGTCCGACCCTGATGGATTAGCTTCCAGCCTCGGTCGCCTGCCTTAAGTCTCTGTTTCAGAATCTGTTTCACGCCTTCGATGGACGCAAAGCCGCTCCCGTCTCGGTCGATCAGGCTCTAGCTTGGCCGACCGACCGGGTGGCGCCGCATAGCCGGCATGGGCTCTGCCTGGCTCAGCCGGCCTTCCGGCGATGCTCCTCGAGGCGCGGCATGATCTCGACGAAGTTGCAGGGCCGGTGGCGGTTGTCGAGTTGCCACTTGAGTATGCCGTTCCACGCGTCTTTGCAGGCGCCCGGCGATCCCGGCAGGCAGAAGATGTAGGTTCCGTGCGCAACGCCACCGCAGGCGCGCGACTGGACGGTCGACGTCTCGATCTTCTGGAACGAGATCATGTGGAACACTGTCGAGAAGCCTTCGATCTCCTTCTCGAACAGCGGCTTCACGGCCTCGGGCGTCACGTCGCGGCCGGTAAACCCGGTCCCCCCGGTGGTTATGACGACATCGATCGTCGGGTCCTTGATCCATCGCTCGACGATGGTGCGAATGGCCGGAACATCGTCCTTGGCGAGATCGCGGTCGGCAACCTCGTGGCCCGCATCTCTGATCATCTCCGACAGCGCATTGCCTGAGGCGTCCTCCTTCGGCGTGCGGGTGTCGGACATGGTGAGGATGGCGATGCGGACCGGAATGAAGGGGCGCGTCTCGTCGATGCGGGGCATGGCGCAGCTCTCTGAGGCCTCAATACGCCCCGGCACTGTCGCGCGTCGGCCGCACGAGGTAAAGCCTTCCGTTCGGCTGCGCTACGCCGCCGTGCGGCCGGAGCCGGTCGCTGCCATCACTGGCAGGCACACGTCGGCCTTGAGCTGCTCTTCCGGCGTATGCTTTGGATCGTTGAGGAAGATCGTGACCAGCGGCCGTCGGGCATCGAGCGCGAGGCCCTGTTGCGGCGCCCAGCGGTCGCGCATCTCCGACAGCTCGGTGCGGATGTTGCTGTAGCAGCCGACATGGCGCTGGCGAGCGTAGGCTCCGCCTGGCAGCTTCTGGATCTCGAAGTGCCCAAGCCGCGACACGTCGATATCGGTCGGCAGCTCGATGCATGCATCGTAGCGGCATTTCTCTGCCGGAACGATGCGAGGGTTGTCGCGCGACAGACCATAGCCGCGCGGGGTGCGCGCTCGCAGCCCGTGAGAGTCGAGCCATCGCAGCATGTTCGACCAGGCCTCGGCACTCGACGTCCGGTACGGTCCTTCGGCGCGGAAGAAAATCACCGAGATCGGGCGCAGATAGACAAGCCCCGTGCGCGCCATAGCGTCGAACTCCCAACATGATATCGCTCGAGACGCCGATCGTTCGACCGTCTTCAATGCTGGATCCTAGCGGCGGCTGATTGGGGCCCGCTTAATGAGTTTGGTAAAGTTCTTTTGGAATTGTGCCGTTCGACGTTAACGCACGGCAAGTGCTGCCTTGATGGTCAACAAATCCTGCCAGGCGAGCCTTTTGGCGGCTGGCGTTCGCAGAAGATAGGCCGGGTGCAGGCTCGCCAGCGCTTTGACCCTTCGCGTCCCCATAGAGACCTCGCGCCAAGCGCCTCTGAGCCGCATGATGCCGTCCGCGACATCGAGAACATGCTTGGCCGCCGCGCCGCCGAGCAGCAGAACGACCTCTGGGGCGACAAGCTCCACCTGCCGTTCCAGGAACGGCCTGCACACCTGCGCCTCAAGGGGCGTTGGTGTCCGGTTGCCCGGCGGGCGCCAGTAGACGATGTTGGTGATATGCACGTCTTCTTCGGCCAGTCCGATGGATGCGAGCATGCGGTCGAGCAACTGGCCGGCGCGCCCGACGAACGGCCGTCCCTCGATATCCTCGTCTCGGCCGGGGGCTTCGCCGACTATCATGAGGCGGGCCCGCTCCGAGCCGCGCCAGACGCAGGCCTTGCTGGCCGTCGCCTTGAGCCCGCAGCCGTCAAAGGCGGCGATCGTCTCGGCAAGTGCGGCAATGGTTTGCGCGGAAATCGCTAAGCTTCGTGCGGATTGCTCTGCCGTATCAGGCGCACGCGGTGCAAAGGCGGGTCGCTGTGCGGGCGGCCCCGCGGCACGAGCGGGTGGCGGCGCCTTGGGCTCGTTCGGCAGGCGAGATTGCGCGGCGCCGGTGCTGGCGGAAGTGCCGACCGTCGGACGACTAGCGGCCGGAGGCGGGCTGGAGGCTGGTTGCGCAGTGTGAACGGCTTGCGGGCCGGCCAGACCTGCCAGCGCCCCGCGCAGGGCGTCGCCAGGGGCCGAGGGGCCGTGCGAAATCCAATTCGTCCCGGTGTCCGCGACGGCGGCATCAACCCCCATCTCGCGATACCAGGCGAGCAGTGTTGCCGCCATTGCTGCGCGATCCGCGTCCATGAGGGTTCTTAACCAGTTGCACACGCGGCGCCAAGCGTCGTCCAGTTGCGGCAGGCGGGCGAGCCCGATGCTGTCGGCTTGACGCGGCCTGCAAGTCCGACTTTATCAATAGATTGGACCGTCTAGATAGGAAGTGAGCATGACGAGCGCCGCAGCCGAGTTGCCACAAAGAGACGCCATGGAGTTCGACGTGGTCATCGTGGGCGCGGGGCCGGCAGGCCTCTCAGCGGCGATCCGGCTGAAGCAGCTCGCTGCGGCGGAGCAACGCGAGGTTTCGGTTGTCGTTCTGGAGAAGGGCTCCGAGGTCGGGGCGCATATACTGTCGGGCGCGGTCATCGATCCAGTTGGTCTCAATCGATTGATCCCCGACTGGAAGGCGCGGGGTGCCCCAGTCGACACCGAGGTCGCCGAAGACAAGTTCCTCGTCCTCGGTCCGGCCGGCTCTCTGCGCCTGCCGAATGTGCTGTTGCCGCCGCTGATGTCGAACCACGGCAACTACATCGTCTCGCTCGGCGCGCTCACGCGGTGGCTCGGGGAGCAGGCCGCCGAGCTTGGCGTCGAAGTCTATCCGGGTTTTGCGGCCGCCGAAGTGCTCTACGACGACAGCGGGGCGGTTGTCGGCGTCGCGACCGGGGACATGGGCGTCGGACGCGACGGTGCGATCAAGGACAGCTTCGTGCGGGGTATGGAGCTTCGCGGCAAGTACACGCTCATCGGCGAAGGAGCCCGCGGCTCGCTGGCCAAACAGATCGTCGCAAAATTCGGCCTCGCAGCCGGGCGGTGTCCGCAGAAGTACGGCATCGGCATCAAGGAGCTTTGGCAGGTTCGCCCGGACAAGCACAGAAAGGGCCTCGTCCAGCACTCGTTCGGTTGGCCGCTGGACACCCGGACAGGCGGCGGATCGTTCCTCTATCACTACGGTGCCGACCTGGTTTCGGTCGGCTTCGTCGTGCATCTCAACTACGACAACCCTTACCTCTCGCCCTACGACGAGTTCCAGCGGTTCAAGACGCACCCGGATGTCCGCGACGTGTTCGAGGGCGGCAAGCGCATCGGCTACGGTGCGCGCGCCTTGACCGAAGGCGGGTGGCAATCGCTCCCGAAGCTCGTGTTCAAGGGCGGCGCCTTGCTCGGCTGCGCGGCTGGCATGGTCAACGTTCCCCGCATCAAGGGTAGCCACAACGCGATGTTGTCCGGCATTGCGGCTGCCGAGGCGGCGTTCGAGGCGATAGGCGCAGGTCGCCAGCACGACGAACTCGCGACTTATGAGCAGGAGGTTCGCGACGGCGAAATCGGCCGCGATTTGAGGCGCGTTAGAAACGCAAAGCCCTTGTGGTCGAAGCTCGGGACCGTTGCCGGCATTATCGCGGGCGGCCTCGATATGTGGCTCAACACGATCATCCCAGGTCGCGGGCTCGGCTACACGCTGAAGCACGGCAAGGCCGACCACGCGGCGCTCAGGGATGTCGGACGCGCGCGACTCATTGCCTATCCGCGGCCGGATGGCGTGTTGACCTTCGACAAGCTGACCAGCGTTTCGTTCTCGGCAACGAACCACGAGGAGGACCAGCCCGTCCACCTCCGGCTTTCGGATGCCAGGGTGCCGGTGGAGATCAACCTGCCGCGCTGGGCAGAGCCCGCGCAACGCTACTGCCCGGCGGGCGTCTACGAGATCGTTGACGAGGGCAACGGAAGCAAGCGGTTCCAGATCAACGCGCAGAACTGCGTGCACTGCAAGACCTGCGATATCAAGGATCCGAGCCAGAATATCACCTGGGTTTGCCCCGAAGGCGGCGGAGGCCCGAACTACGCGGGCATGTGACGTGTGGGGTCTCTGCGACCGG
>CAYYGO010000048.1:0-29707 GCA_964471635.1 uncultured Hyphomicrobium sp. | reverse complement strand
TAGATTGGATGCTCTGGAAGTGCCTGCTTAGGTTCGAATCCTGATTGACCAGCCAACCCCGTACAGAACTGCGAACCGGTGCCGAGGGTTTTGCCCCGGCCACAATGCATTGTTCCAGCACGTCTTTTCGGCCGCAGATGCGGATCTGCGCGTCGTCGACCTCGATGCGGTCGATGAACGAGGCAAGGTAGGCCTTGCGGAACGATGCATCCCCGGTGCTGAGCCGCTCCCGCATGACATCGACGAACTGGCCGATGACCTCCGGTCCCAGGCGGACGCTATCGCGGGTGTTCGCGTTCAAGCGTGCCAGCGCCGCTGCCGCCGCATCACGGCCGGCCTTCAGTGTCGCCACGCGCTCCTTCAGGGCGGCATCGAGTTCGGTGATGCCTTCTTCGACCATCCGGTAGAGGCGGCGCAGCCGCTCGTCGGCTTCCGCCACCTCACGCTGCAGCGCCGCGGCACGATCATCGACCTCGGTCGCCTTCACCGCCCGTTTCTCGGCGATGACCTGGAGGAGGTTGCCCATGCGCTCGGGCTCGAGCAGCCGCTCGGAAACGTGGCGGGTAACGAGGTGATCGAGGCGGTCCATACGGATCGAGCGCCCCTTGCAGGCTTGCTTGCCGGCGCGCGCCTGGGTTGTGCAGGTGTAGTAGCGGTGTACCTCGCCGCTGCGCGATGTACCGGTCCGCAGCGTCATGGCGCCGCCACATGACGCGCACGTCGCCAGTCCGGTCAGCAGGATCGGACCGGTGATGGTGCGGGGCGCGGTGACGCGCGGATTGCGCGCCTTCAACTGCGCCTGCACCTTTTCGAAGTCGGCGACCGCGATGATCGGGTCGACATCGCAGAAGACGTACTCGGCCTCCGGCTTCACCCTGTTCGTCTTGGACTCGACGCGGTTGAAGCGCATGCGGCCCGAGTAGACCGGGTTCGTGAGCAGCTTGTGGATTTGACCAACACCCCAGCAGGCGCCGCCTCGCGTCCGATATCCGCGGGCGTTGAGCCAGCTGGTGAGCGCCTTGATTCCCATGGGGCCGTAACTGCCATCGCCGTCGAGGCAGAGCCGGAAGACCAGCCGCACGAACTCGGCCTCGGTCGGCTCGATCACGAGCTTGCGCTTGACACGCTGGCCGCGCATCTCCGCGTCGACGACCTTGTAGCCTGGCGGCGGTCGCGAGCCGTTCCAGAAGCCCTGGCGCGTGTTCTCCTTCATCGCCCTGATCACGTGCTTGGCGTTCTCGCGGGACTGGTACTCGTCGAAGAGCGCGATCACCTGGCGCATCATGACCTGAGCCGGGTCCTCGCCCAGCTCCTGCGTCATTGAGATGAGCTTTACGTTGTGCTTGGCGAGCTTGCGAACGTAGAACTCGAGGCCGAACGCATCGCGGAAGAAGCGGCTGAACGAGTGAACGACGATGACGTCGTAGGGACGATCGCTCTCGCAGGCGCGCTCGACCATGCGCTGGAATTCCGGACGCTTGTCGTCCATGGCGGAAGCGCCGGGCTCCACGTACGCCTCTGCCACTTCCCAACCGCGCGCCTGACACCATGCCGATGTCTGCTTCTTCTGGTCAGGGATCGACAGATCCTGCTCGGCCTGCCGTCCCGTCGAGACACGGAGATAGAGGCATGCGCGGGTGGGCCCTGCTTCCCCGCGCGTCCGCGTGCTCGCCCTGCGATCGCTCATGTTTCATCTCGCTGTACCGACCATCGCCGCTGCATCATGGCAAATCGCGCGGACCGCGGGAAGGCGTGTTCGCCCCTCGTTCTCGCCCGAGCAGCTCGGTCAAGACATCACCGAGATAGCGTTCGACGGCAGCGACCTCGCCGGCAAGGACTGGCACACGCTTCGGCAGGTCATCGCTGATTTCGCACATGAATTCTGGCCCCTAGCGACGCTGCGGCGTCGCACTGGGGAGAACCTTGTCACTTCGATCCAGCGTTCAGGAAGCTTGCCCGTCGCAATCGAACGCGCCGCCGACGGCGAAGCTCGCCTGCAATCATCAAGCTTGCATTGGTTGCGGGCCCCCGCAACCACCGATTCAGCCACCTCCTCGCCGGACGGGGTGCCAACCAAGAAAGCTACAAGATTTCCAACGACTTGGAGCTTCACCGGCTCCGGGCGCGGTGTTGGCGTGACCACGATGTGGTCGATCACCTCGCGCAGCACGTTGATGGCCGCCCGCCCCGCCTCCTCGCCCTGCTTCAAGGCGTCCCGGATCTCGCCCACTTTCTTGCGGTACCGTTCGGCCGCCTGGGGATGCACGGCAACAGCGTCCGCCTCGGGCGCCTTCTCCAATTCCACCTGAAGTTCATCCCGGCGGGTCGATAGCTCCTTCATCCGGACCTTGCCCGTGGCCCGATCCAGCGTGTCATCGAGCAGCATGTCGACCGTCCGGTTGATCTGCCGCATGACCTGCTCGAGCTCACGCTCCAGCTCGTTGCGCTTGCGGCGACGCTGGGCAGACAAGCGCGACCGCTCCTGCCGATAGGTTTCGACCGCCTCCGCGACCACTTCCGGGTCAAGCAACCGTTCCTGAAGCGCTTTGAGGACCCGCCCTTCGATCTCACTGCACCGAATGGTTCGCGCGTTCGTGCACCCTTTCGAATTCTGCAGGGTCGAACAGCGCATGAAGTCGTCGCGCACCACGCTGTAGTTGCCGCCGCAGCAGCTGCATTTGAGCAGGCCGGATAGGAGCCGCTTGGGACGGCGACGATGATGCAAGTGTGGCCCGCCCCGCTCCGCCCGGCGTTGCTGAACAGTGTCCCACACATCCTGCTCGACGATGCGCAGTTCGGGGACATCCTGTCGCAGCCACTCGCTCTCGGGGTTCTCCCGCGAGATGCGCTTGCCGGTATCGGGGTCTTTGAGGAACCGCTGCCGATTATAGACGATGGTCCCCTTGTAGAGTTCATTGTTCAGAAGTCCGTTGCGGCGCTTGGGCGAGCCGAGGAGCGTCGACGCATTCCAGCGCTTGCCAGTGGGACCGGCCTTGCCCTCACGGTTCAGGTCGTGGACGATCGCCAGCGGCCCTTTGCCTTCGGCGTATTCCTGGAAGATGCGGCGGATGACCTCCGCCTCACTCTCGATGATGCGCCGCTGTCCACGCTCGTTCAGCGATTGGACAACCTCGTAGCCGTAGCTCTTGCCGCCGGGGATGCGGCCGGCCTTCACCCGCCCCTGCTGCCCGCGGCGCGTTTTCTGCGCCAGATCCTTCAGGAACAGAGCTGACATCGTGCCCTTCAGGCCGACATGCAGCTCCGTCACCACGCCATCGGCCAATGTCTCGATGCGCACGTCGAGGAAGGTCAGCCTCTCATGTAAACCGGCAATATCGGCTTGGCTCCGCGATAGCCGGTCGAGGCTCTCCGTGATGACGAGATCGAAGCGGCGCGTGGCAGCATCGGCGAGTAGCTTGGTGATGCCCGGACGATTGATCGTTGACGCGCCGGAGATCGCAGCGTCCTTGTAAACCTCCACAACCGCGATGCTTCGCGCTTCTGCGAGCTTTTTGGCGAGCGCTACCTGATCATCGATCGACCGCGCATCCTGCAACTCGCTCGAGAAGCGGGCGTAGATCGCAGCGCGCATGACCGAAACTCCATGGCTGATGCAGGCTCCTGCATCTTACTACGGAGCGCGTTCGGCTGCATCGTCTTCCTGCGCCGCCTGCCGCGCCAATGCGCGGGCAAGCTCTATGATGGCAGCCCGCGCCTGAACATTGTCCGACATTGAACCCGGCGAGGGCGAAAGCTGGTCGAGATGGGCTTGATGCGGAATCGCTTTGACGGTCATAGCAAGGACCTCCCGCATGATCGGTACCGCCGGAGAAGCGAATTCAGCAAGCTTGCGGCGGATCAGCGCGAGATAACCCTCGTGAAATATTTGGAAGCGAATAATCACCAGCCTGGTTAGCCGCTTGTAGTCGAATACGGGTCGCAGTGCATCCGCAGCTCTCTTGGCCCGGTATTCAGGCGCACCGACCACCTCAACCCAAAGTTATGCGTTATCTTTTGTCTGAAAGAGCTTACTCGTGTCCGCAAATCAGCCCCGTTCTATGCGCTCCCCGATCCGCGTTTTCCGCCCGTTGTGGCGATGCAGCGACGGAGGACGCGGGAACGCCGCAATGAGTACCTTCTTTCGCATTGACGCTGCTCTTGGCTATGGAACAGCGTCTCACTTAGCAGTTGAGGCCAGCCAGCAACAAGCTGTCTGCGGGGTACGCACTGAGATGCCACCCCATTCAATTTTGTGGGCGCACACGAAGCTTCAACTCGACGCCATCGCGCAACACGATGAATTCATTGTCTGATCCTGGCGCTAGATCGCCGATCACCGTTGTTGCGTCACCGACGGTATCGACGCGCCTACCGTTGATCTCCAGGATGACATCACCGCTCATCAGGCCCGCCTGCTCTCCAGGCAAATGGCGGAGGACACTCACGATCTTGACGCCCCGTTCGGGTGCTGGCCTAGCACTAGGCTCGTAACCCGGCTCGCTGGGTTTCATCTGGAACTCAACACCTACCCGGCGGTGCCCATACGGCCACTTGCGGTGCCGCAGGCACCAATCGGGGGTGGAGTTGTCCAGCCCGACCTCAGCGCGCTCTTCCTGGTTGAGGCACCGGGGCAATACCAACATGGCGCGATCAACAAGGGCGCTCGCATCGGTAATGCGCTCCCAGAGCATGATGCCTCCATCCTGATCAGATGCGGAAATGCGCCTTCCATCATCGCTTACCGCCAAAGAATTGAGGTACCCAAGTCCGTGCCTGAACTCCGTACGAATCGCCCCTGTATCGACATCCCAGACACGGATGACGTCCATATGCCCGGTCACGGCTGTTCTTCCCTTATTCGCAATATCAATTTGGAGCCCATCGGATCTGATTACAATTTTCTGATCATACTTTCGGAATGGCTTTCCAATAACCGCTATGCGCTCCCCAGTAGTCGTATCCCAAAGTCGCGCCGTGTCATCGCTCGACACAGTAATCAACCTCTGTCCTCCAGCAGCGAATGATAGCCAAGTGACTTCGCGGGAGTGAGCTTCCCAGTACCTATGATCGATTGACCATGTCAATCTGCCATTCTTGCTACTATACAGGCACACGTTGGATGTATCTCGCCGGTGAAACGCCACTTGTTCCGCATCACTTGACCAGGCTCGAACGACACCGCATCCTGAATCAATGTGGAAATCAACCACGCGCATCCAGTCTTCGACACGCCACACGCCATCGTTTCTTGCAATGCGCGATCCGTCACGGCTCCAGACGAATCCTCCCTTCCAGGACTCCCAGTCTTGCCACTCCCGGATCATTCGGCCGGACGGAGTCTCGAAGGCTACAACGCGCCCGCCCTCTCCTCCCGCAATCGCCAATGTGCTGTTAGGACTAATTCTCAACCATGGGTCCTTGCCAAGGCCGAGCGCATTCAGCGTGATCAGATGCCTTCGATCTTGGGTTGACCAAATGTGGATGGCACCAGTCTTTCGCTCAAAGCCGAGTAGATACTTCCTGTCAGGTGTGACGCGCCAGCCGTTGCTTCCAAATGTGGCGATCCGATCTTCCCAGCCGCGTTTGACACCCGGCTGAAGTGGCAAAGCGAATGAACCCAGATCGTCGCCCGTGCGAGTGCTGAAAAGGCGTAGCTGCTCCGTCCCATCAGCGGAGACAGGCACGACATATCGTTCACAGTCGAGGAAATAGGCCGAGTTTGTCTGGGCACCATGCTCGACCAAGGCCATAGATTTTCGCAGCTTCGTATCATAGACCGTAGAGGCACCGTAGTTGTGCGAAAATAGCAAACGCTCTCCGTCGCAGCTGAATTGCAAATCTTGCAATTGCCTCCGCATGCTGTCTTGCGATGCTCGCAAAACAATCGGATCGCGATTAATATTCGACGGCGAAAGATGAGGCTCGATGCGCCATAATCTCGCGGTTCCGTCGCTGGAGCTCGTCAACAGCGCAGTTTCGTCCTCGGAAAACTGAATGGAATTCACATTGTGCCGATGACCCGCGAGCCTCGCGATGAGTTTGCCATCGAGTACTCGATAAATGGCTACATCCTCGCCCAAGTTGCTCGCGAGGAGTGAACCGCTCGGAGAGAAAACACCGTCTCGTGCGTGAATTTGTGCGATTGTCACGCCATCGCGTACGCTCCAGACGACGCTTGGCCCTTGATGCGGAATAATCAGCGCAACGCTTCCATCAGGACTAAAGCGGGGTGCATTTCCATCCCCGTAAGGAAAATTGAATGGCGTCACTCCGTCTCGGTTGCCCCCACTCACATTTCGAAAGGTTGAGATCGGCTGATTTGTCTGTGCCACGTCGAAGAACTGGAGCACTTGCTCTATTGCGCCATCCTGCGACAAGCTTGTGCTTGCCAACAGCCTTCCCTTTTCGTTGAGCACGAGGCTGCTTAGTGATTTTCCTGCGATTGATCCGATCGATGTGCCGGTTTCGGTGCTTACAATCTTTACCGATCCATTATCTTCAGAGTTCTCCACAAGGATGAATGAACCGTCCTGAGTAAAGGCCACTCGACCGCAGGCTGCACTCTCTCCAAGTCGCGAAATGAAGCGGCCCGACGCAGATTCTATGAGCCGGCATTCAGGATTCAGCAGTATGAAGCGGCCATCAGGAGAGATTGCCGAGGTGGGATGCTGCTCTTTCGTCTTCATGTTGAAGATTGAAGAGGCGTCGTCACTCACGTGTCCGCTGCCACCCAGGGCGATCAAAGCGCCAGTTGCAATATCGATGCTGTCTGTTCCCCCTCCAGCCGTCGCAACGAGGACTCGATGAGCCCCCCGGACGGCGCGAACGAGGCTTGCCGGGTTCGACCTGCCGAATTCCCTGATCTTGACACCAGTCTCTACGCTCCAAACAACACCAATCTTGCCGCCCGAATCAGAGGCGCCGACATAACGCCCATCATCCGTAATCCAAGCAGAGCGGAATTCGGTTTTTGGCTCGCTGAAAAGCTTTATTAGCCGGCCAGTTTCTGCATCGAACAATCTGACGGTGCCATCATCTCCGGTAGTTAGAATGTACTTGCCGCCGACCGCGAAAGTAGCATTTCGTACCGGACCATCATGACCGTGTAGTACGACCGACTCGTGCAGACCTCGAAGCGCCGAATCGAGTGCCTGCTCGACGCCTGGTGGCACTTCAATGTTGCCTTTCGCGACTCCTGCGCCAGGCAACGCCTCCAGGGCGAGCGTGACACCAGCCACCCCGTCACCCGCCGCCACTCGCTGGGCCGATGCAACAAGGAGCTGCCGCGTTCGCAGGTCCACTGCTTTGCTACGTTCCTGCTCTGCCAGATCGCGCGAAGCTGTCGCCTCTTTGCGAGCAACCTCGGCCGCGCCGCGCGCTGCCTCAGCCTGATCACGTTCTTTCAGGACGACCGAATTGGCTTCAATCGCCCGACGCCACTGCCATCCGGCGAACGTCGCTGCGAGTGTGAGGGCCACGAACGCGCCGATGCGCAACCGCGCACGCTTCCTTGTCGCCTCTTCCGCGACTTCAAGTGCCCTTGCACGGTCAGCCTGTGCCGCGGCGATAGCTTGGAGTTTCTGGCGCTCAGCATTCGAGCGAGCGATCTCGTCTGCCTCGCTGGCACGCAGATACTCGAGATGCAGCTCCGTCGGGGGCGGTGCGTCGGCAGGGCGCGCCGCCGCCCATGCCTTTGCTGCTTCGATGTCTGCTCCCGAAAGCATGCGGTTCGGAGACCGCCCCGCCGCCGCCCATTCCTCGGCTCGCTGCAGCAAACGGGTATGCTCGCGCAACCATTCGAGATTCGAGTTGAGCGCTGCAACCAGCTCGGTCAAGCCCTGGCCAAAGCCAGCACCAGGGACCGACGGCTCGGCGTAGAAGAAGATGTAGCTCAGATCGCTCAGGGGCTGTGGCGGAAGGGCCCCGTCGAGCGGGCGACAGAGGACTGGCAGAATTCGCTTGTTCAGCCGCTGTGCCTCAGCCACTTCCCAGGCGCATACAGGGGAGCTTGCCGATGCCGGCGACAGCACGAACACAACTGTGTCAGCATCACGAATGAGCTGCCCCAATCTCTGCTGCCACGCTTCGCCGCTGGCAACCGAGTGGCGATCAACGAAAGGCTCAAACCCGCACAAGCGCAACCCAGAAGCGAGCTGGTCTGCGAACCCGACATCCTCTCGGCTGTAAGAGACAAAGACCTTGAGCTTGACCGCGCGCCTCGCTTGAACTGCCGAGAGAACGCTTGGGCTAATCGCTTCGGTTGGTACCACGGCCATGCCCCTCCGCCGCTCCTACGGTCAGCGCGACCGGAAGGGGTCACGCTCTCCTGCATTTTGCAAGCAAGCAAAGAATTGTCATGTGCACTGGCTATTGAGCAAGAGGGTTCAATCCCATCCGTGACCAGCGTGCCACAATGCGCACTGGTTCAAATGGGCGCGACCGCCTTCGCTGCCGGAACCGGCGGACGCTCCCTCATTGTTGGTGAGACGGCAGGTTCCATCAGTTGGCCGGGGCGGACAATACCGCTCGACAAGGCGCCGTCTATAATCTTCTCGGCGAACTGTCTTTCGGGATGATCGGCAGCAAGTCTGTCCTTATGTTCGCCGTACTCGGCCGCGTCCTTGTCTGCCACGATGCGTCCAGAGTCCAGGCGAACAGGCACCTCCACACTGCCCTTGAGATCGCCAGTCTCATAGCCGAAACTTATGGAATGCCGTCTTTGATCGCCACGCCCTTCCGTGTGGAGACATTTATATTGGACAAATGTAGGTTCATGGCCACCAGTCAAACGCACATCAATCGATCCATCCGGCCGCCGAAGGATTTGCGGTTGGTCGCCGCGTCGGCCAGACAGCTCCTCAGCAAAGCGACTTACTGCGCGGTCTTTTTCTCTGCGATCTCGGCCAATATCTGAAAGCTCGTCACCCATGAATCGGTCTCCAAAAGTCTTGTGCACAATTATCTAAATATATTATTGAATATCTGACTATCAGATTAAATTGTTCTTAATTATGTTTTCTTGTGAGAATGGGCAAGCGGTTTGCACAGGCAGGTTGGGCTGCCCATTAGCATATCTTCTGGTAAATGATTACAAATTAGCCCTCCCTTAACCCTGCGCCCGTATATTGCATGTGCAACAATGGAGAGGGGTATGGCAGGCCGACCGGCGCAAACACGACACATCACGATGGACAACATTCGCACCATCCGCCCCATCGTGCGTCATCACAGCGCTTGTCTCAATCGCCGTGACAGCGAGGCGTTCATCAACGAAGTGACACTGCACGCGGTGCTGCGCCTGCATCCGCGGGACATGCGCAACCTGACCACGGTCGAGACCCGCCACTGCGCTGCATCGATGCGCGCCCTGATACGTGTCATCAATCCCTTCTTCCAAACTGAGGTCGCGGCATGAGCACGCTCGCTGCCCGCCGTGCCAATTTGTTCCGAGAGAGGCGAAGTCTCACTCAACAGGCACCCAGTGACCTCCCCGGATATCGCGCCACCGACATGACAGGTGCCGGCACCATCGCCGAACGGGAGAAGAGTGAGCTGGTCGAGCGCCACCTCGCCGCCTTCGAGGCAACCTTACCGCCGATGACCCTGTCACAGGGCGATCGTGACGCCATCCGCGCCCGCGCCATGCTCGGACCTTCGAATGCGTCTGCCATTCTTGCATCGGTGATGCAGGCCGTCGCCGCCGTGCGGCCGCCCTTACAGCCATCTGCCGTCAACTACTACTCGAGTGCCGCCAGTGTCGATGCGAAGCAAGCCGAGGCACTACTCGCCGCCGGCGCACGCGGAGGAGAGGCAGCCTATCTTCGCGGCATCATCGGACGCGAATTTGGCCGCGATCGTTCATCTGCAAGCGACTATGGCCTCGCAGGATTGTCGCGAGCCAGCGCCTCTGGCTTCGGCCTTGGCAGCGACGGCAGCATTTCCGGAATGAGCACCCAGTTCTACCAGCAGAACTTTCAATCACTCTACGGGGCATCTCCACAAGGGCAATTCACTGCATCGCGCGTCGCCGGCATCCTTGGCCGGAACGAAGGCTTGTCCGGCGAAGCCCTCGTCGCCCGCACCAAGGAAGTCGCCCGCGATACCCGCGACCGCTTGGGGCTGGATACCAATATCTATGCGCCCAAAGTCGCTAATGTCGGAAAGAAGTACAGCGACCCCATCATCGAGAATAAGAAAAACCTCGATGAAGCGCGCGCCGCACAGCAACGCGGTGATACGGCTGCTGCTTCCCTACACGAACGTCGCTTTCTGGATGAGCGCAAGCGTCAAGAAGAACGTGCCCGTCGCGAAGATCCGACCAAGGCTGGCGATGTGGCAGGTCTACACAACGGCGTCATCGTTGAGGCCATGCGCAACGGCTGGGTGCCAACCGACCAGAATGCCGCTGAAGTCTTCCGCAGCGTAATTCAATCACCTGACCCAGAGGCAAAGAAGCGGCTTGGCGAAATGCTTGATGCCGCAAAAAAGACGCCTGAAGGCGCGGCCATGGTCGACAAATTAAAGCCCCTCATAGAACAGGAGCAGAAGGCGGCAGCGGAACGAGCCGCCACAGAGTCGCAACGACGGGAACAGGAAGCAAGAGCTGCAGCAGCGGCTGCAGCCGCGAAGACAGAGGTTGCGGCGGAAGCGGATGTATTCGACGCCCCTGCCAAGCCAGCGCAGGCCGACGTCAAGAAGGCTGAGGCTCCCACGCAAGACACGCCGCCAATCAAGCAAGCCGCCACTGATCAACCCGCGGTTGCCAAAAGCGACCCTGAGAAGCAACCGCCGGCACCAGCAAAGGCCGCCGACAAGGCGCAAGTGGCCGCTGCGCCGCCTAAAAAGCCAAGCGGTCCGGCTGTCTAGCTAGTTACGACTTAGTCAGGTCTTTGACCAGATTGCAGGTCCCGTACGCGGCCAAGGGGCGACCCGCGAGAATTGCACGACCGCGATCGACAACCGATGGATCGCTAGTACGCATTGCCTTTAGATCTTGGGCACACCGCGCTTCTTGTTCGTGGAGGTCTGCCTGCCTGCTTGCGTTTGCTGTGGCTCGGCGGTTTTCTTCAGTAGCTCTACGGTTCTCTTCCCCGCCCCGCCGAACGATGCACTCGGCGATTGCGCCTTGGTTCGGCTGATGAGCTTTGCTGCAAGCAGCTACAATTTCGTCGGTTGTCGGCCCGCCGAGGGCCATCTGTTGCGCAGCGGCTTTCATCGGGAGAAGCAGCGCCGGAGCTGCGAAAGCGAGCGCAGCCATTTTGACTGCTGTTGATGCGTGTTGAGCCATAAGACTTCTCCTTCACGTCGTTGACGCGCCTCCTATACTTCCAAATTCATCAAAGTATCTGGCTGGCTATTTATTCTATCAAGAAGTATTTACCACATAAGATGAGAAACGAAAACAGTATTCACGCAACAATATTGCCCATATTGTTGCACTCCTTGTGATCTCGTGATAAGAGAGGGGTCATTACGGGTAAGAAATGGCGAAGACTACTTGCTCATTCAATCTATGTTACTGAAAAGAAAAGAATATTTTTGAATGCAACAATATGGGCAATTCTGATGCACACCCTATCCGCCGCCCCGGCACCAGCCACGGGCATGGTCGCAAGTATCTGACGCAAGCTGAGCTGCAGCGGGTTCTGGCTGCCAGTGCGCAACACCCTGATGCCAAGAGGCTTTTCATCAAGACGTTGGCCTGGTCCGGAGCACGCATCAGCGAGGTGCTCGCCCTCACCCCGTCGCGCTTCGATCTGGAATTGAACAGCGTCACCCTGCTCACCCTCAAGCGCCGCAAGGTAGTGGTGCGCGTCGTGCCGCTACCGCCGGCATTGGTTGTCGAGCTAGATGATGCGTTCCAATTGCGCTGCGCGCAGCGACAGCCCGCACATGCGCATCAACGCCTCTGGCCGTTCCATCGCGTCACGGGGTGGCGCCTCGTCAAATCCATGATGGATGCTGCCGGCATTGCCGGCCAGCAGGCGCGCCCGCATGGCCTGCGTCATGGCTTCGGCGTCGGCGCGTTGCAGGCAGGTGTCCCCCTCACGCTGCTCAAGCGCTGGATGGGGCATGCGAGGCTCAGCACGACCGAAATCTATCTAGATGTCATCGGCCCCGAAGAGATCGCCTTCGCGCGGCGGTTTTGGGCGTCCATAGCGACGCCGACCGTTCGTCTCGGGGTTAGCACATCAAACCGAACGCGAAAGCAGCGCGCGCAGCTCGCCGCCGCGTAGCGCCCAATGTGCTTTGTCGGCCGCACTGAGTTCGCTTTGCTTGGCCCTGAGGTGCAGCAGGAAGCGCGTCGCATCCGCCGGTGACGCTTCGACCAGTACGTCTTCGGCCCGCACGGTCATGTTGATGAAGGTCACCTGCTCGTGCTCCATCGCATCGGCGAAGCACATCAGTTCGAAATCCTTGAGCACCAGCGGCGTTACAGGCGCGTCGGGGTGCGCTCCCGATTTGCGGTAGGGCGTCTTGGGCTTGCCGCGCCGCCGCTTCGATCCGTTCCGCGCGCGATGGAGTATTGCGGCCTCCTCGTCCGACACGATCGTGCCATAGGCTGCCCGGATGCTTCGCTCCATCGCCTGTAGGTAGAGCTTGTGCATCTCTTCCTTGGACATGGCAACCTCCTCCGGCGCCGCGGATATCGATCGATCAGAAGCAACCGCTAGGCCGTGGCAGTAGGATGGCCGCCGGTCTGTGAGCCACAGGATCGCCATCACGTCGGGATCAGGTGTGACGATGACGGACGACGCAATCCCGCCTTATCAGACGCCCTCTCCGGCAACGGCATGGTGGAACGGCCTGTCGCCAGCCGAGCAGCAACGGCATCTTGCGCCGCTCGCCGCATACCAGCGCGCGATGCGTGCTGATGGCTCGCCCGGTGCCCTTGCTACCCTCGCCTACTGGGAACGTGTTCGCGTGTTGCACGCCTACCTCTGCGGAATCCGAGCGAAGCCGGACAGCAAACTCGAAGGAAGCCGGACAGCAACTCGATGATTGCGGACAGCCGGTGATGGCCGGCTGAGGCTGCCTCCCGTCGACAATCGAATCACCTGATCGCGGCCCCTCCAACAGGGAGGGCGGGCGATGCCAGCGGAGAGATTGTCGATGCGCAAGGTGCGCGAGGTGCTGCGTCTGCGGCACGAGCTGAGGCTCAGCTACCGCAAGATCAGCAATGCGACGGGGATCGGCAAGACGCAGGTCGCCGAGTACGTGCGTCGGGCCGAGGCCGCCGAACTCGGCTGGCCGCTGCCGGAGGGGCTCGATGATGCGGCGCTGGAGCAGCGCCTCTTTCCCGTTATCGGCGCAGGCAGCCCCCGCCCGGTCATCGATTGGCCGGCGATCGATCGAGAACTGGCGCGACGCGGGGTGACGCTGCTGCTGCTGTGGCAGGAACATCTGGCCGAGCATCCGGACAGCTACAGCTACACGCGCTTCTGCGAACTGCACAAAGCGTGGCGCGGCCAGCTTGCCGCGACGATGCGGCAGACGCACTTGGCGGGCGACAAGCTGTTCGTCGACTGGGCGGGACAGACGATTGGCGTCGTCGATCCGCAGACCGGGGCGGTGCATCAGGCGCGCATCTTCGTCGCCGCGCTCGGCGCCTCCAACTTCACCTACGCCGAGGCGCGCTGGACCGAGACGCTGCCCGACTGGATCGGCGCGCACGTCAACGCGCTCGCCGCGATCGGCGGCGTGCCGAAGGCGCTGGTGCCGGACAACCTCAAGGCTGGCATCACCAAGCCGTCGCGCTACGAGCCCGGCATCAACCGGACGTACCAGGACCTCGCCGATCACTACGACTGCGTCGTGCTGCCGACCCGCATCCGCAAGCCGCGTGACAAGGCGAAGGTCGAGGTCGCGGTGCAGATCGTCGAGCGCTTCGTTCTGGCCAAGCTCCGGGATTGCACCTTCTTCTCGCTCGCTGAGCTGAACACGGCGATTAAGGACTGCGTCGCCGCCATCAATGCGAAGGTCATGCGCAAGATCGGCGCCAGCCGCACCGAGCTGCTGGAGACGCTCGATCGGCCGGCGCTCAAGGTACTGCCGACCAAACCCTTCGAGTATGCCGAGTGGAAGCGCGCTCGGGTGGCACTCGACTATCACATTGAGATCGCAGGCCACTTCTACTCGGTGCCGTCGCGGCTGATCGGCGAGATCGTCGAGGCGCGCATCACGCCTGCGACGGTGGAGATCTTCCACAAGAGCACGCGCGTCGCCGCACACGCCTTCTCGCCCGTCCGGCGGCGGCACACGACGGTTCCGGAGCACATGCCGAGCGCGCATCGCCGCTACGCGGAATGGACGCCGACGCGGATGATGGCGGAAGCCGCCAGGATCGGGCCGGCGACAGTCGCTCTGTTCGAGGCGATCATGAAGGCCAAGCCGCATCCCGAGCAGGGCTTCCGCTCGTGTCTCGGCATCCTGCGCCTGGAGAAGAGCTACGGCGCGGCGCGCGTCGAGGCAGCGGCCAAGCGCGGCAACGACATTGGCGCCACGACCTGCGGCTCGATCACCTCGATCCTGCAGCACGGTCTCGACAAGGCGTACCGGCGCGAGGACGGCACCTCGGCCAATCCGGCGCCGCCGGATGCCGGGTCGATCCATCACGAAAACATCCGTGGCCGTGGCTACTACCACTGACGGGTCCCGTGTGCTCCGGGGTGCGCCCGCCCCCCGGACGCGCTTGGCGTGATCGTGCGGGCAAGCGCAAGAATGAGGACTAAGATGTTGACGCATCCGACGCACGAACGGCTGACCGCACTCGGACTCACCGGCATGGCCAAGGCACTGGAAGAGCAACGACGACAGCCCGATGTCGAGGCGCTGTCGTTCGAGGAGCGCCTTGCTCTGCTGGTCGACCGCGAGGCCATCGAGCGCGAGAACAAGCGGCTCTCCAGCCGACTTAAGTTCGCCGGCCTGCGCCAGAGCGCAACCGTCGAGGATGCCGACATGAAGATCGCACGTGGGCTCGACAAGGCGCTGTGGTCGAAGCTTGTCGCCGGCGATTGGATCGCCCGCCACCAGAACTTGGCCATCGTCGGCAAGACCGGGCTCGGCAAGAGTTGGCTTGCCTGTGCCCTCGGCCACAAAGCCTGCCGCGATGATCGCTCGGTGCTCTATCACCGCGTGCCGAGGCTGTTCGATGCGCTCGGGCTGGCGCGTGGCGACGGACGGCATGCCCGGCTGCTGCGTACCCTGGCCCGCGTCGATCTGCTGATCCTCGACGACTGGGGACTGTCGGCGATCACGGTCGAGCAGGCGCGCGACCTCCTGGAGATCGTCGACGACCGCCACGAGCGCGGCTCGACCATCGTCACCAGTCAGCTGCCAATCGAGCACTGGCACGAGCTGATCCCGAACCCGACCATCGCCGACGCCATCCTCGACCGGCTCGTGCACAACGCCCATCGCCTCGTGCTCAACGGCGACAGCATCCGCAAGACTGCCGCCAAGCGCGCCGGCCTTGACGTCAAACCGCAGTCCTGACGTCATGCCCACGTCGACGGGCGGCGGTGTCCGGCTTCGTCGAGTTGTTGTCCGGCTTCCTCCGGATCGCTGTCCGGCTTGCGTCGAGTTACTGTCCGGCTTCGATCGGATTCAGTGTCCGGCTTCGTCGGAATGCGCATACCTCACCCGCGACCATCGATCCGGGAATGGCGCCATGCGGCAATGAGCAGGCGTCAGCTCTTTCGAATGCTCGCGAGAATTTCCGGCACGCCAACCTGCCGCTCGTCCGAGAGCGAGCGAATGCTGTCGTAGATGGTCCGCATCTCATCAAGCAGTTCGCCGATGGTGATGTTGCGCGCCGCCGCCGTCACGCGCATGGCCTCGGCAAATTCCGGCGTCACGCGCGCGCCGAACTGGAAGGTGCGGCCCGTCTTGCGGTAGCGCCGCCCATAGATGCTGCGATCGGGATGCGCCTGACGCTTGGGCTGGCGCTCACGTTTGCGCGGTGCTCCACTGCGTGTCTGGTCCGGCGTCGCGCTTTCGTCTTCAGCGGCGACAGCAGTCTCAGCCGTGGTGCCGTCATCCTGCATCGGTGTTGTCTCACGCACAGATGCCTTCTGCGGCTTTTCCGCCTCGCCGACATTGTCGAGCACGTCATCGGCAGGCGGCGGCGCGCCGAGGCGCGGCTTCTTGATCACCGGAAACTTCTCATCGATCTCAATCAGCTTCTTCAGCGCCATGCTCCCCTCCCCTATCCCGCCAGCTTGCGGGCTTCAGGCGCCGCGCTTTCCCGTTCTTCCACGATCTGGCGCACCTTGCGCACGACCGAAGCCACGACGCGGGCCGCATCGACATTGAGCGACTCCCATTTGGTCTCCAGCGCCGTTAGGCCAAAATTCTGCGCATCGCCGTAGCCGCGCTGCATGAACATGGAACCCTTTATGACCTCGTAGCCCGCACCGGTCAGATAGGCCATGCCATCCTCGATCTCTTTGGCTGCCAGAACGCCATGCAGCGCGAACACCATCTTGGATTTGGGCACGCCGTGCTTCACGAGCTCATGGAACATGCGCACCGCCGGCGCCATATCGTCGATCACGCCCTTGGTCGGCTGGATGAAGAGGTCGCTCGCCTCCGCGATCTCCAGAGCCATGGCCTTTGCGCGCGCCGGACCATCGAGGACGATGATGTCGAATTCATCCGCGCGGCGCATGGCCTGCGCCGGATCGGCATACACATCGACCGAGATATCCGGCTTACGACCCGTCTCCCGGCGCCGCTGTGCCCACTCGAACGCTGTCTGCTGCTCCTGGTCGAGATCGGCGATATGCACGGTCAGATCCTGCGCAGCCGCCACCAGCGCGATCGCTCGCGCAAAGGTCGTCTTCCCTACCCCGCCCTTGTGGCTGCCGAGCCCAATCACCATCGCCATGACAACACCCCACTCACTGAAAACACTTTGAACGCAATGCGCATGCGAATTGAAAATGCCTTGTCAACTTACTGAAAACATCCGGAAAGCATCTGGAAATCCTAATGTTCACAAGCATGCTCGCGGCCATCGAGTCGCGTCAAATGATTTGATGTGCGCTGCGCCCATATCGCCATGCCGGACGTAAGAGCACCGGCACATTACATATTGTGATACGCTGCGGGGGCGCCGACGCGCGCTCAATTCCGGCGGCGTTGGTCCTGGAAGGAGACAGGCCGGCACAGAGAAGCCGTCGTCCGGTAGCGCAGCATGCACAGCCCGCGAACCCTGAAAGGCGGGTAGCGCACAGCCTCACCCAGGCGGATCGGACCTAACGAGAGAGCGGGGCAGGCGCCACGCTGCAATCAAGCTGAAAACATCTTGTATGCAAGTTGCTTTCAGATTGTCGTCGCGCCCGCATCGAGATTGCAAACTGAAAACAGTTGTTTGCGAACCGATTTCCGATTGAAATCGGTTTGTTATCATCATGATTGCATGGTGTTTGCTCGTTGAACATTTCGTGCAATCAGCTTGTTTGCAGCATGTTTTCAGTTGGGGCGGATTCTAAGGCAATGACGGGGTCGAGGTGGCTTTCCAGACTCCCAGACTGGCCACAGGATTCGCCAGTACGCGCCAAAACCGGAGTGCCGCACCGACCCTACATGCCAGTCCGCCAAGGCCACTCAGCGACCAAATTTTGACTCCGCCCCCGAGCGCCCAGAATTGCGTCAGAAGGGGTGGGAGAGGCGTCAATTCCCCCGGCCGCCCTTCTGGCGAATGTGCTTGCGCACGAAACCGAGGAAGGCCTGGTCGGGTTTATCGGGCAACGCGCCCAAGGTCTCGATCCAGTTGCGCCAGACTTTTTCCAGCTCACCCAGATCCCAGCCGGGTGCCTCGGCAGCAGCCCGCTCGTAAGTTGCCGCTTTCAGCACGATCCTCGCCGAAGCAGTCGAGGTCGCCGTCGCCGGTTTGACCGGACCGCCTTTCACGAAACCGCGAAGATAGGACAGAAATTTCTCATCCAGATTGCTGGGCGGGCGCTTGCTCTTGGCCAGCATCGTCGCATAGGTCGCAGCGATCTTCTCAAAATCGAAGCCGGCGGCAAGGTCGCGCGCGCGTCGCAGTGTTTGCGGGTCAAGCTTGGCGATGAATTCCGGCAGCGCCGCAGGCGCCCGCTGCGGAAGCGCCAATGGCGCAGGCGTGGTCGGCGTGATTGCTGCTGCTTCCGTTTCTGGAGCCGGGAGCGCAACGACGACCTGACGTCGCTTGACCGGAGGAGGGGAGGGCATCAAACGAAGACCGCCGCGCACAATCTCGATGCGTGCCTCCGGATAGACCGCATGTGCCTTGCGCAGCGCGCCGGAGAATTCGCGCTTGAAATCCTTGTCGCTGCGATACTCCTGCCCGAACTGGTCTTTCAGGTTCCGCCAGTAGAGCGTAAAGCCCTTGTTCTGCCGGATGCGACATAGCCGGTGAGCCAGCCAAGTATAAGTATCCAGCGCCAGCGCCGAATTCTGCAAGGCCGCGATGGCGCGCGGATCGAGCGGCACCGCATGCTCACGCAGCGTCTCGTAGAACTCGCCGGAGAGCTGGATCACACCTGGCCACAATCCCAATTGTCCGTTATCGCTCTGCGTCCACGCATCGAAGCGCTGTATCGGATCGCATTTGAGGTTCACCACCTTGCTGTCAGTCGCATAGCCGATCTGCATGCGGCATGCCGCCAGCGCAAGCATCTGCTTCTTGAATGCCGAAAAGCTCTCGCCGTTCTTCTTGATGCCCAGCCGTTCCAGGAACGCACTGGCACTGCGCTCGACTTCGACCTCCGGCGATTTCCGCCGCACCGCTTCCGAGCACACATGAAACAGCACGAGACGCGGGCGCGTGCCATAGGGCAGGGGCATGTCATGGTAGCGCATGCCATCGAACCATTTGCCAGCTTCGATCAGCATCGATGCGCCGCCAGTTGACCGTGTGAACTCGCGCGCCTTCACCTCGCTGCGCGGCAGCCCGACCTGACACAGCACCGCATGCATGAACTCCGGCTCGTCACTCAGGGGCTGGACAAGTTCGACCGCAGCTTCCGTCACGCGGCGCGTCAGCGGTACCAATTCACGGGTCGAGGCAATACGTCTATCGGCCATCCATCTCACTCAAGGAATGACATGAGCCTAGCTTCGCCGAACGGAGATGTCATGCAGTGTTCGCCGATTCCGCATCGGCGATTCTTGCACCCGGCAGTTCGTGTGGGTTTACCCCCCTTTGCGGCAGTGCGAGGTTCGGCAAGGGGGTCCCCCGAGTCTCAGGCGGCAGCTTGTGACGGTTTACCCCCCTTTGGGGATGCCACGAAGCAACTCGCCCAAGCCGTGACGGTTTACTCCCCCTCCCGTGACGGAATGCCCCCCTCATGCGTGACGGTTTACCCCACCAATTCGTGACGGTTTACCCTCCCCCTAATACCGTTAAATACCGTTAGTGTTTTCCTGTACGGAGGGGAAGAGTGCGAAGCCAAACATTATATACAAATAGTTTCGCAAATCTGTGATTGAGTAGGAGGGGATGGCAATTGCAACATTCGCAGTAACGTCCAGTGTTTATAACGACAACCTCTGCAGCCGCGATTTCAATTGACGCGCAGCCGCAACGAAAGACATGTTTTGAATTTGCCAGACTCAGCACTTCATCGGTTCGACGCCACGGCTCAACGACTTAAAGAGGCTTATGGTCGCCAGCGTGAGAAACGCATCTTGAATCACGCAGTGACGACGCGTCGAGAAGCGCTTCGCTCATTCCTAGAGACGCATCACCGCCTTCCTTCCACGTTACAAGAACTGGTGAGCGCGAAGATTGTACCGCAGTTCATCTATTTTCTCGACGGCTTGAGAGATCTCCCAAGCCGCGGAAAATCCTTGACCGTCGCCGAGTTTCTCGAGTGCACCGCTGGAGTTGATGACGAGAGCGCCCGCCGTAGCCTAAACGTACATATCGGAAGCGTGCTATCGTTATACCTAGTACGCGCTCTTTATGATTGGTCGCCAATGCCGAAGCAAGAAGTGCCTCATCAATCTGACGCGTGGCCCGCCGTAGCTTTTGAAGTATTGGAGCGAAAAGGCTTCTCTCGAGAACAGCTCGGGTTAATCAGATCCGATACTGCAGTGAGATCTGCATTGGCGCAGGTGCTCAAAGCTACTCTTGACTAACTGCCGTCATCCAGCAGCGCATCGAGCGCGAGGTCGGGCAGGTCTCTGGGGCGCATCCTGGCAAGATCTTTGAAGCGCGCGCGCTGATACGCGCTCATCGATGACAGTGAAAAATTTCCACTCTGACGTTGTCCGTCGTGGTCACTCCCATCAAATTTGTAGAGCAACACATCCTTGATGTAGCTGCCGCCGATATTGGACATTCCACTCATCCGACCAACCAGCACTTGAGCGTCGCCTGTATCGATGATCCAGCGGTCTATCACGATCAAACGGCTCCCGACATCGCTGATTGGATCGGTCGAAACGAAATGTGGTTTCCCCATGCAGTACTGTACAATCCCATAGTTCAAGAAAAGCGCAGGGCCTTCCATCACGCGCAAGGCATTTCCGATACTTTTGCTATCCTCGAAAGCTATCTGTCCTGTGATGTCGTTCTTAATAATCTTTAAAAATCGGATTGAGTAGGCGTCCGACTCGAAAAAGCCCGAGTGGAATACCAGATATCGCTTGCTAAGTGTGAGATGAACGGCTCCTGCTGGCTTGAGAAACTCGCCGAAGAAGCGGAGTCGAATCTCTTCATCGGTGCCCGCCGTTACGGTCGTCCGCAGCGGTGCTACCAATGCGCTTCCGATTGGCGTCATCGTAAATACTCTTGCGAGTCGCATTAAATCGTCTTTGTTATCGAACCCGCGGCCCTCTTCGCGTATGAATTTCCTCAGAGTTTCCTCCTTGGTTTGCAGAGGCCATCCTGACGCGGCTGCCAATTCATAAATAAATTTGAGAGACGTACGCTCGTGGGCCTTCTTCACAAGTCGTCGAACGAATTCAAGAAGTTTGCTCTCGTCAACCTGTGGCTCCCCTCGGCCGGGGACCCAGCCGAAAGCGGGCATGCCTCCGCGTTCACCCATACTCGGTCTCCCTGAGCCCGGTCGCATCGCCTCGACATCCCATAAAATGGGACGTCGTGCAAGTCGAGCAAAGCCCTTCCTCTATCGGTGTTCACGCATCTATGGATGCCACCGACCGTCTGGCTTCGATCTGTCTGCCCTTGCGTGTCCCAAAATCTGGGACGTTCGTGCTTGAGCTCGGGACCATGATCGCAGATTCCGCGATCGAAGTCTGAACGTCGGGCCTTCAGGCGGCGAGTTCCTAGTTATCCTTCTCCTTGCGACGTCGCTTACTGGATGGTTCGGCCAAGCCATCCCACGAGTTGAAACAGACTTCAGTTCCAGTCTTCCGAAGCAAGGAACCGCACATGTCTCATGGTGCCTACCATCCTCATCGCAACCCCAACGGCCAGGTCGTCCGCAAAGACGACGTAATCGACGGCCGCTCGCTCAAGCTTCTCCATCGTGACACCCCTTACTATGTGCGGCTGGAGCTCGAGTGGTTCAAGCGCTTGGAGAGCCTGCTCGATGTCCCGGTCAATCGGGAAGCCGGAACGGCTGTCTCCGGTTGTTCCAGTCGCGCCGATCTGATCGAGACTGGCTTCAAGACCTTCCTCCGGATCGATGAATTGGCCCGCGAGATGAACTACCGCAACGTCGACGATCTCGTCACGCACCTGATCCAGGGGTACCGCTTCCTCCAGCGCCAGACCGCAGCCCCGGAATGGTTGAGCATTGAGGCTCCGCGCATCGCCCTGCCGACGCCGGCTCATCCGGATAAGGAGAAGGGAGGTGAGCATGGCTGACAACGCCCGCCAGGTGTCCAACGCCGGACCAACAACCAACGTCATCGATTGGGACACCCAGAGACGGCTGCGCCAGTTGATGAAACGGGACCGCGTCGACTGGCGCACATTCTTGAGGCGCGCCGTCGAAGCCTACGACCTGATGTACTCACGCTCCGAATGACGATCACACGAAGAGCGCCGGACCTACCGGTGCTCTTCTTTTGGAGAGTGTTATGCATCGGATTGTTCGGTCTCCCCGTTCAGCTTGCGTCGGCGGCTTGGTCGGTCCGACCGCGGCGCCGGCAACTGCCCTTTGCGAGGCCGGACCACCACAACGGCCCGCTGTCCGTTCTTCTGCGCAGTTACATCTGGTTCTTCCGGCTTGCCCGTCGGCTCATTGCCCTCGTCAATGGCCGGTGCCTCGTTTTCCGCTCGAAGCGTCCTGTTCGTCGAGGGTTTCGCGGGATTTGAAGATCGATTGTGCGCGAGGAACAACCCCAGTCCGGAGCCCACCTCCACCACGATCGCCATCAGCGCCGAGAGCCCGCGTTGCACCTGCGCTTCGCTCAATCCCAATGCCTGCGCCAGGGCATAGGCCTGCGGATCGCTCGCTTTGCCTCCTCCGGCTTTGCGTAGCCCGTCCATCTCTCGTTCGATCGCTACGATCTCCTCCTCGAGCCTCGCAGCCTCGCGTGCTGCAATCCGCTCGCTGCGAAATCGGCTCACCCCATCGCAGAACTCACGCAGCATGCGCCCGTTGGCGGCGCTGCATTGCCGCGATGCCGTCCAACGCGGGTCGCGTTGGCTCGATGCCAGATCCTCATCGACAAGCGCGGCAAGTCGATGGGGCGGAAGTGCATCACGCTTCTTGCGCAACGCGCCCAACTGCGCCTCCAGCGCGGCCAGCCGCAGATTGCCGCGGGCCTTCTCGCCCAACACCGCCTCCCGGTTGCTCGCCGCAAAGCCGAGCGCGGCAGCAAGGGAGAGGGCGCTGAACAGCACGAAGGTGAGCGTCCCGATCAGCGCGAAGCCCCATCGTCGATCGCGGAGCGCCTCCGCGATCTGAAGCGCCAACACCGCCTTCAGGATATCGACGCCGACAGCGACCGCACCCAGGATCAGACCCTCCTCGGGGGTGCGTCCCATCGACCGCGCGAAAGTGAAATTCATCGTTGCCGAAGCGGCCACCAGAACGATCGCCGCGATGATCGCTGCTGCGGTCCAGACGCGTCGCATGCATGCCTCCACGGTAAGGCATGTTGCGTAACGCCATTCATGCGCGAGCATCGAGCCTGCGGTTGGTGGCCGCCAGCTTTCTGCTATGTGTCCCCTCGGCATTCTCTGTCTGCCTCTTCATGAGGAGGCAGGTGATGATCTCCGCACGTTTCGCGCTCACCATCGCTGGCGCATTGACCCTAGGCGCCTGGCTCGCGCGCACCGAGATGGGCGCGCATATCCGGTCGGCTCCGCCGCACGAGACGCTGCACACCGTATTCAGCAGCGTGGCGACGCTTCTCGAAGGCCGCATGCCGAAATCCAATGCGCATCCGGATTACTCCGAGCGGCTCGCGGAATTCCGTCCCGATGAACCTTTGCGGCGGCTCGCCGCCAGCATCGGCATGCTCGTCATCGAAACCAGCACCGCCACGCAGCGCTGGACCTACCGGTGCACCGCCGCCGTCATCGCCCAGCAGCAGGTCGTCACCAACCACCACTGCATCGAGACGGCGCCAGAAGAGAAGATCGACCGCATCACGCTCTGGCTCGATTACATCGACGACAACAACGTCACCTTGATCGATGTCGATCCCGCTGCCGTCGAACAGGACAAAGCGCTGGACTATGCGATCCTGAACCTGAAGCAGGCGGTGAACTCGAACGCACATGTGTTGCCCAAGCTCGTCTTCCGCGCTGCGCTTCCCGGCGAGCGGCTTGTTCTCGTCCATCACAGCCGCGGTGACGTGAAGGCGGTGACGCGCTTTCGCTGCCGTGTCGCGACAGAGAGCAATCTCGGGCCGGACAAGCTCGCCCATAGCTGCTCGGCCACATCGGGAAGCTCGGGTTCGCTGCTGCTCGCCGAGCGTGACCACGCCATTGTCGGGCTCCATCGCAGCTCGGTGAAGGAGCCCAAGCCCTATGTCGGCTATGCCACCCCGGCCATGACGCTGCTGGCCAAGAGCCAGGTGCTGCAGCGTCTCTCGCGCCAGAGTGTACGGTAACGGATTGGTGGAGCGCGGCTGGCTCTGGTAGGGCCGGCCTGCCGCGCTCACGCTACTTTCAATGGCCAGCCTTGCGCAGCGGCGCGAAGAGATCGGTGAAGCTCTCGAAGCTCGACCAGGGCTTGCCGTCCTGCGCGGTGAATTTCCGAACCTCGATGCCCGCCGAACCGGAGTAGGGCAGGAGATAGACGCCGCCCGAGCTGCGCACATTATCGAGCCGCCGCCGCGTGCCGCCCTCGATCACATCGAACACCAGCCGGTCGGTGCCGTGGCGTGCATAGCCGTGACCGCCATCCCAGAGCGCATAGAGCGTTCCATCGAGCATGATGGCGAACACACGGCCGAAAGCCACATCGTAACCATAGGGCGAGTACAGCACCCGCTTCGCAGCATCGGCCCCCAGCAGCGCCTCCAGCTTGCGGTCGAGTTCAATCGTCTGGAACCTGGTCACACCGAAGCGCTCGATCGTGTAGGGCACCGGTGCCACGGTCGCCGGCGCCGGCATGGCAGTGCCGAGCGCGACTGCATAGAGATCGAAGCGCCGCTCCAGATCGGGCGTGACGGGAATGTCGGCCAGATTGTTCGTGGTGAGCTGCCCTTCGGTGTTGCGATAGCCCTGATAGTCGTAGCCATAGACCAGGAGCAGCGCCGTGCAGTGGGCCTGAGCGCAATCGGCGCGGCGGCGCGTCAACTTGCCCGGATCACCAATGAGAAACACACGCGCCTCGCGGTTGATCGGCTCGCCAAGCGGGACCTCGCTCAAGCCCCCACCATGATAGGCCTTGAGCTTGAAGCCCTTGGCCGGGTCCCACTTGCCGGTATCGATGCGCGACAGATCGAACAGGATCTTCGGCTTGCCATCCGTACCGAGAATGAAGGCGAGGAGCACCTTATCGCCATTGCGACCTGTGATCTCTTCCAGCATCAGCATTTCGGTCTTGGGATGCATCGCCTCCATGAGCGCCTGAAAGAACGGCGTCGTTCGTGTCAGCCGATTGCATTCCGCCGTATCGCTCGCGACGTTGCTGCCGCGCCAATCGCACAGGCTTCCGGATTTGAGCTCGTACATCCAGCGCAGCTCCGAAAGCGTCGTGTGCTTGGGCGGCGCGCTTCCGAAAGCCGCCAGCATCCGGCTGCGCAAGGCCTCGCGTTCGCCGCGTGACAGCCGCACCGGCCCAGGCGGAGCGCGTGACAACAATCCGCCGATGCCGCGCGGCGCTTCTGCATTGGTCAAGCGGCGCCCGAGCACACCATCGAGCAGTCCGAAGCCATATCCCGCCAGCTCGAGGCCAAGCCAGATCATGAGCGCCACCACCTGCAGCATCAGGTAGGAGCGGCGGAACAGATTGAAGATTGCCATCAGCATCGCGCCTCCCTTCCAAAGCGCGCTCCATGGCGCGCCTGACGAGGCGTAATTCGGAAGGACCGTCAGCTTCCAGATTGCAGCCAGGTCTCAGTATCGTCGCTTCGAAGCTGACGACGAGGCCGCTCATGCCGATGCAGAAATCCGAAACTGCGCAGCGTCATATGCCGGAGGCTCCGCGGCATCTGCCTGCCGATCTCTACGGCCATTTCGACATCCAGCACACGCGCGATGGCGGCAAGCGGTACTCCCTGCCGCATACGCTCGGCGCCAGTGTGATGGCGTTCGCAACACGCACGAAAGTCGTTCTTGGCGTTGCGGCGCTTGCCATCATCTGGCCGGTGCTGTTCCCGGAGCGCGAGGCCGGATCGCCGCTCAACGTGACCTGGCTCTACATCGTGTTGGTGTTCTTCCTGCTGCACGGAATGTTGGCCCTCGGCGTCGCGGCTGCCTTCATCGTCACCGACTTGCGCAAGATCACCCGCATCACCATCCGTCCTGACGGTCTCATTCTCGACGATGTCAGCTTCTTCGCCGCCGAACACATCTGGGTCGTGGGTTATGGCGTCACCAGCAACAAAGACAAGGCCGACGAGGCCTTCGAACCGCACATCACCATCCAGGTCGGCACCAACTGCATCACGCTCGCCGAAGGTGTCGAGGTTGAAGCTGGCAGGCTCTTCATGCGCCTCTTTCAGGAGGATACGCGCCACTACTGGGCGCGCCACAACTGAGTTCCCCATTCCGTCTCATCCGACGGAACCGCCGGCGGGCTCGCCCGCCATTCCCCGCCTCAACAGCGGCACCACAGCAAAAGGACGACACCATGTTCGGTTCCATCTTCGACGCCATCAAGGACATCGCCATCGCCGACAAGAAGGCGGATGCGCCGCCGCCGCCGACCCTGCCGACGGTCGAGCTGCAGAACTGGTACGACACGAACCGCAAGGAGTAGGCGGCCGGTACGCTTCTGGCAGTGGCGGCCACGCCGCCACTGTCTCCCCTGCAACGGAGATTCTGCATGTTGAAGAACACTTGCGAGCCATGTCCCTTCGGCCCCAACCGGCACGAGCAGCAACTCTCGCTATTCCCACTGCTAACCCGCTGCCATGCGGTCTGTGGCTCTTGCTGCGATCTGTGCCATGGGTGCGACGGCGACCGGGACTCGCTTGTACCAGCGCGGACTCGCCGCTGCTGCGCTTGAAGTGAACCGCCGCAAACTGGTAGTCTCATCATGCTCTCGCATCACACATGCGGGAGCATGAACCCATTTTAGAGCGCGCGCCGATGCCCGCGCTTGGGACACGCTTGCGGGAGCGATCATGTCAGTCGCATCAGGTATTCGAAAAGCTGCCGCGCAGATTGTAGTTCCCACAATGTTGGCTGTTGCCGCTGCAAACCCTCTGGCCGCGCAGACGCTGGCAAGTAATGATACAGGGCGCGGTTTACCCAGACTTGAAGATGCAGGAACAGCAGCAGCAGATTTGTGCAAACGCAAAGGTGACCATGGCCCCGATTGTGTACGGCAAGAACGCAACAAGCTTGTAGCCGCGATTGAAGCTGCAGCACGGGCCGATGCAGACAGGGCGCGGGCCGATGCAGACAGGGCGCGGGCCGATGCAGACAGGGCGCGGCAAGTTACTGCTGGTGTTGAGCAAAGAAAGCCCTGTATTGAAAAGCTGAAGCTGGCAAGCGATGGCGATAAAGAAATTGCAATGAAAGCTGCCGGTGCGGAGCAAATTACCCGCGACAATGTTTGCTCTGTAGCTGAAAGGCTACCGTGAGATTGACCTCCATTTCATGGCTCTACGCGACTTGCCCTGCCTCGACCCGAAGGCGCAGCGCATCGACATCCTCGAAGGTGAGGCGCTCGATCGCCATTGGCGGCTGGCCCTCGATCATCAGCAATTGTGCTCCAGTGCTGCGTGCAAAAGCTGCGGCGCATTCCTCGGGGTAGAGTAGGCGTTCTTTGTCGATGTAGTCGCGCGCCTTGTCATCTTGAAGATCGCCGAATTGACCGCGCACGAATGACAACGAGCCCATGCTGTCGGAGATAAATTTCAGCGTCTTCTGATCACCATTGGCGAAATACTGCTGCACGCCAGCATTGCCGAGAAAGGTCTGATAGGTCTTCGGGTAGTAATGCTCGATCTGCGAGAGGTCCTGCACCACGGCCCACAACCGAACGCCGAAGCCAGGAAAATATGCGGCGGCCTGTTCCATGATGGGCATGTGCCCAAGCACCGGAAACTCCTCCATCATGAACAACACATGCGGTTTGCCGCGCGGCCAGGTTCCCCGCTTCTCGAGGGCGAGAAGCGCAAAGCGCACGATGATGCGCAGCCAGCGGAACTGGGTCGTCATATGGCTCGATGGCAGACACAGATAGATGGTCGTCGGCCGCTCAGCGAGTGCCGACAGCCGGAAATCGCTTGTTCGCAGCGACGCCTGCAATGGCAGGCTATCGAGGAATTTGAGCTGCGCATCCGCCGTCGAGATGATGCCCGAACGTTCCCTGGACGCCTTGCGCAGGAAGCTGTTGCCGGCGGCCGCCAGAGCGCCGCCGAACAGGTCGGCTTGCTCGGCCATCCGCATGAACAGCGCGTTCTGGGTCGCCTCGGCGGGATCTTTCGAACCGCTGTTCTTGAGTTCTTGCAGCATCTCCAGCAGTGACCGGTAGGTGAGGGTCAGCAACTGCCGCACCACCACGAGGTTGCGGTCCATCTCCGGCAGCTGCAGCGCATGCAGAATGAGACCGCGCAGCAATGCCCGCGCGCTTGACGTCCAGTGCGAACCATCCGCGCCGCCATTGTCCTCGAGGATCATCGTCTCAGCCATCAGGTCGACATCGTCGAGGATGGTCGGCGCAGTTGGATCGAGTTCGGCCAGCGGATTGAATGACGCAGCTGGCAGTTTCGAGCTGCTGTGCGGGTCCACCACGAATACGTCCTGCTTCAGATGCACGCGGCGATGCTCCGCCGTCGCTGCAGCAAGCTCGCCCTTCGGGTCGAGCACCACCATCGAGCCGGGATAGGTGAGCAGCGTCGGTTTAAGCACCGTCGATGTTTTGCCCGAACGCGCCGAGGCCGCCGTAAGCAGCGGCTTGTCGCCGCCCATGCCGATGAGATAGCCGTTGTGCTTGCCGATCAGCACATCGCCTGGCTTGTAGCGGAAGGCCGCAATCTCCGAGGCGCGTGCGAAGCGCGCACGTTCCTTGCGGTCGATCTGGCTGCGAATGACATCGACGCCGCGCGGCAATCGGTCGAGCAGTTCTGCTGCACGCTGCGGATCGTGTGCAGCGACGTAACCAGACGCATCCTGCGCATCCCCGCGCAATTCCGGCACGCGCCAGGCGAGCCGCTCTGCATCGTTCTTGAACCAGTCCTTCCAGCCCATGTCGGATTTCCATCGCTGCGCCGTGCCGCAGTTTGGAGTCCCATGCCCGCCTGCATCGAGCTGGCGTCACGCCGGTGCAACGCAGCATTGCGGAGGTACGTGCCGTTGGGCTGCATCTCTTCTCTATTCATCCTTCCTTCGCCGCTCTCTCGAACCGGTATGGCGACCTCATCAGTTTGCCGCCACGGTCTCACAGGCGCGCATCTCCAGCGGACGGGCCGGCATGCCCGCTAACGCGAGCCAAGGCCGCCGGCCCTTCAACGGAAAAATGACAAGGCTCCGTCACGACTTTGCGCTTGCGCAGCCCGTGCCACGTCTTGCGCCATGGTCACGGGCGCCCGCGCCGCGCGTGAACGCGCTCAAGCGCAAACTCGCGCCACCTCATAATTTTTGCCGTTGACCGCGATGCGACGCTGTGAGGCGCGGGCGGCAACGAGGTCGCCAATTCCGGCCCTCGCTCACAACGAAGAAAGGTCAATCCTCATGACGACACCATCCAACAAACCCACCCATCGCATCCTCGCCGTCACCCGCCGCGGCGAAAAAAGCTACTGGCAGGACATCGGCTGCGCCTGGACCCAGAAGGACGGCAAGGGCTTTTCGCTGAAGCTCGAATACCTGCCCCTCAACGGCGGCGACATCATGCTCCGCGAAGCTGATGCGGCTGATGCCGGCAGCCCTGACCAAACACAAGCAGCGTAAGGGAGGCCGGCTTGAGATACGACGCTCACTCCCGCAGCGGCTATCGCGATCACGATTACGATGCCCGCATCCTCCTCGTCGACGACACCGACGAGGATGCCTCCCAGCTCCTCACGGTCATCTGCGATGGCGACCCGCGTTCCAATCGCGGTTTCGACTATGACGCCTACAACGGAGGCCGCGCATGAGCGAGACCCCCGTCATCACCATCGAGCGCCGCCG
>CAYYGO010000047.1:0-30586 GCA_964471635.1 uncultured Hyphomicrobium sp. | reverse complement strand
GAGGTCGTCTCCTCGATCTGCGCCTTGATCTGGTTGACGCGACCCTCGATGTCCTTCTTCTTGCCGGTGCCGTCGACGATCGTGGTGTCGTCCTTTGTGATCGTGACGCGCTTGGCGCGGCCGAGCATGTTCAGCGTCACGTTCTCGAGCTTGATGCCGAGATCCTCGCTGATCGTCTGCCCGGCCGTGAGGATCGCGATGTCCTCGAGCATCGCCTTGCGGCGATCGCCGAAGCCCGGTGCCTTGACGGCCGCGACCTTCAAGCCGCCGCGCAGCTTGTTGACCACGAGCGTCGCAAGCGCCTCGCCCTCGATGTCCTCGGCGATGATGAGCAGCGGACGGCCCGTCTGCACGACGGCCTCGAGCACGGGCAGCAGCTGCTGCAGGCCGGAGAGCTTCTTCTCGTGGATCAGGATGTAGGGATCGTCGAGCTCGGCAACCATCTTGTCGGCGTTGGTGATGAAGTAGGGCGAGAGGTAGCCGCGGTCGAACTGCATGCCCTCGACGACGGTGAGCTCGCTCTCGAGGCTCTTGGCCTCCTCGACGGTGATCACGCCCTCGTTGCCGACCTTTTGCATCGCCTCGGCGATCATGTCGCCGATCGAGGCCTCGCCGTTGGCGGAGATGGTGCCGACCTGGGCGATCTCGCCCGAGTTCTTGACTTTCTTGGCCTTCTTGCCGATCTCCTCGACGACCTGGGCGACGGCCTTGTCGATGCCGCGCTTGAGATCCATCGGGTTCATGCCGGCGGCCACCGACTTCAGACCCTCGCGCACGATCGACTGGGCGAGGACGGTTGCCGTGGTGGTGCCGTCGCCGGCGACGTCATTGGTCTTCGAGGCGACCTCACGCACCATCTGTGCGCCCATGTTCTCGAACTTGTCCTCGAGTTCGATCTCCTTGGCGACGGTGACGCCGTCCTTGGTCGTGCGCGGTGCGCCGAAGCTCTTCTCGATAATGACGTTGCGACCCTTGGGGCCGAGCGTGACCTTCACTGCGTTGGCGAGGATGTCGACGCCGCGCAGCATCTTCTCTCGTGCGTCGGGGCCGAAGTGGACGATCTTGGCAGCCATGTGGGCTTGCTCCTTGGACTGGGAAAGTAGGGGGGCGAGGGTATTTGCGGGCGACGGGCGGGCTTACTTCTCGAGCACGCCCATGATGTCGCTCTCCTTCATGATCAGCAGCTCCTGGCCGTCGATCTTGACCTCGGTGCCGCTCCACTTGCCGAACAGCACCTTGTCGCCCTTCTTGAGATCGATCGGCACGAGCTTGCCGGCCTCGTCGCGGGCGCCGGGGCCGACGGCCACCACTTCGCCCTGCTGCGGCTTCTCGCCGGCCGTGTCCGGAATGATGATGCCGCCTGCAGACTTCGTCTCGTGCTCCGCGCGCTTGATTACGACGCGGTCATGGAGGGGACGGAACTTCATGGATAATTTCGCTCCAAATTCAAGGGCTTATAGTTTTTTGCCCGGTCTGGTCGATGGAGAAGGGTTGGCGCGTTAGCACTTCGATGAGAGGAGTGCCAGTCGCGCGCATCAAATATGGTGGGTCGTTCGCTGTGTCAAGGAAGAGGGGGCCGTCGACCATCGACGACGAGGCAAGAATCCGGGCCAACGTAAATACGGTAATACCGGCTTATTGAACTAATATAGGATCAGGCGTATTGAAAACTCGGCGCGCGGGCCAAGTCTGCGCGCAACGCCATCGGCGCGGTTGATCGCTGACGTAACGTGCCGTCGCTGCCGCCGGTTCAGCGGATGCGCCGGTCGTCATGGCCACCGTCCCAGATCAGGAGCACGACTCATGAGCACTACGCCGCTGTTCTCGCCCGTGACGCTGGGCGCCATCGACCTCGCCAATCGCATCGTGATGGCGCCGTTGACACGCTCGCGCGCAAGCGCCCGGGGCGTCCCCGCGCCCTTCGCCGCCACCTACTACGCGCAGCGCGCATCCGCTGGGCTCGTCATCACGGAGGCGACGCAGGTGTCGTACGGGGCGATGGGGTATTGCCGCACGCCGGGCGTCCACGCCGACGATCAGAAGGCGGGCTGGACGGCGGTTGTGGACGCGGTGCACGCGAAAGGCGGCAAGATCGTCGTGCAGCTCTGGCACTGTGGCCGGGTCGCGGCTTCCTTGAACCGGGGTGTGCCGGCCGAGACGGTTGCACCGAGCGCGGTCCAAGCGCCGGGCAAGATGTGGACCGACCAGAAGGGCATGGTCGATCACGATGTGCCGCGGGCGCTCGAGACGCACGAGATCGCGGCGATCGCAGGTGACTTCGCGGCGGCGGCGGAAGGCGCGATTGCGCTCGGCTTCGACGGGGTCGAGCTGCATTCGGCCAACGGCTACCTGCTGCACCAGTTCCTGTCGACGAACGTCAACAAGCGCACCGATCGCTACGGCGGCTCGATCGAGAACCGGGTGCGCATGCCGATCGAGGTGCTGGAGGCCGTTCTCGCCCGTGTGCCCGCCGGTCGCGTCGGCGTCCGGGTGAGCCCCGGCCACACTTTCAACGGCATTGAGGAGGCCGATACGGCCGAGCTCTATGGCTACTACGTCGAGCGGCTCGATGCATACGGCCTCGCCTACCTTCACGTCATGCGGCCGTTCGCAAATGCGGCGGCCAGCGATCCGGTGACGATGGTGCGGTCCGTCTACACCGGATCGCTCATCGCCTGCGGGGGCTACACGGGCGACACGGGCGCGGCGCTCGTCGCCGCGGGTGGCGCCGATGCGATAGCATTCGGCAAGGACTTCATCTCGAACCCGGATCTCGTCGAGCGCATCCGCCACGGTGCTCTTCTGGCCGCGCCGCATCAGGCGACGTTCTACACGCCGGGCGAGAAGGGCTACGTCGACTATCCGACGCTCGCCACCTAGCCGTCACGTGCCGAAGGCGGGCTCGTGCGCCGAAACGAACGGTGCGTGCGAGCACAACGGCTTGTCGCGCGAGCCCCGGGCGTCGGCCTGTCGAAGGCGGGTGCTGGCGGTCCCGGCAGGACTCGAACCTGCAACCCCTTGGTTCGAAGCCAAGTGCTCTATCCGTTGAGCTACGGAACCGCTCGTCCCTCTCGTAGACCAGGCCGGGGCTGCCGCCAAGGCCCCGGCTCCGGCGGCTCGATCCTATGCAGTTGCGGCGCATCAAAATTAGCGTTGAAATGATTTGCTAGTCTGGTTCCGAGGCAAGCCGCGGAGGCCAAGTGCTGCAAATATATCAGAACGATGCCGAGGCGGATGAGAAGCAGTCGCGCCGGTCTCCACCCGGTGCTGTGGGGCGTGGCCGCCTCGGCCAAGTCGCGGTGGCCTTGGCGGCGCTGGTGTCGCTTGCGCTGCTCGTCGGTTTGCCATTCGGCTCCGCGCGGAAGCCGCGCCTCGACACCGTGAAGCCCACTGTTGGACCGGCGGTGCTGGCGATCTACGGGACGGGCGAAGTCGAGCCGGTGAGCTGGGCCAAGCTCTCGACCGCGGCCAACGCGCGGCTGATGCAGCTCTACGTGGCCGAGGGTGACCGGGTCAGGGCCGGCCAGGTTCTGGCGCGTCAGGATGCGACGGTCGAGGAGGCGACGCTGGCCGAGCTCGAGGCGCGTCGGAAGTTCTACGAGGACGACTACGAGCGCAAGGAGAAGCTTGCCGGCCGCGATATCGTCTCGCAGCAGACGCTGGCGCAGACCCGCGCGTTCGCCGAGGAGTATGCGGCCAAGGTGCGCGCGCAGCGCGAGCGGATCGGGCTCTTGTCCCTGATCTCCCCGATCGACGGCGTCGTGCTGCGGCGCGACGGCGAGCTTGGCGAGCTGCTGGCGGCCGGAACCACGGTGCTCTGGGTCGGCGACCCGGGTCAGCTGCAGGTCGTCGCGGCGATCGACGAGGAGGACGTCGCGCTGATCCACACCGGGCAGAAGGTGCTCGTTAAGTCGGATGCGCTTGCAGGGCGTGCGATCGAGGGGCGCATCACCAGCATCACGCCGAAGGGCGATCCGGTCGCCAAGACGTTTCGCGTCAAGGCCGCGCTGCCGCAGGCATCGGGCCTGATGGTCGGCATGTCCGTCGAGGTCAACATCGTGGCGCGCGAGGCGAAGGAGGCGCTTCTTTTGCCGCTTACCGCGGTGCTCGACGGTCACGTGGTGAAGATCGTCGACGGCGAACCGATGCGCGTCCCCGTCACGACCGGTATCCGCAGCGGCACCGACATCGAGATCGTGTCCGGCATCGGCCGCGAGGACGTGGTCGCGCGCAGCGCCGCGTCGGCCCGGCCGGCCGGGAGTTGAGCCGTGGGCACGCTGATCTCGATCGCACGCGCCTATGTCACGAGCCGCCCGCGCCAGACCATGGTCTCGGTGCTCGGCGTCACCATGGGCGTCGGGTTCTACGTCGGCATCTCGGCGCTGATGCAGGGGTTTCAGGCCGATTTCGTCAAGCGCATCGTCGACATCTCTCCGCATGTGGTGATCCGCGACGAGTTCCGCGTGCCGCCGCCGCAGCCGGTCGCCACCGAGCACAAAGACTGGGCGGTCGAGCTGCGGGGCGTGAAGCCGCGCGACGAGCCCCGCGGCATCCGCTCGGCGGACGCGATCCTGACGGCCCTGGCCGCGGAGAAGGGTATGTCGTTCGCGCCGACGCTGACCGGGCAGGCGTTCCTGCGCTACGGCGGCAAGGACACCGGCCTTACCGTCATGGGCATCGACGCGATGAAGGAGCGCCCCGTCTCATCGCTCGCAACCGACATGATCGACGGCTCTCTGGACGATCTCGCGGAGAACGCCAACGGCATCATCATCGGCCGCGGGGCGGCGAAGAAATCGGGCGCGGTGCGCGGCAGCAACGTGACGCTGGTGGCTAGCTCGGGCGTGACGCTGCAGATGAAGGTCGTCGGCATATTCGAGACCGGAATCGTGCAGCTCGACGACAGCCAAGCCTATATCCAGATCAAGAAGAACCAGGTGCTCCAGCGCCGCACGGACGTCGTCAACCAGATCCGTATCCGCTTGGCCGAGATCGACGCCGCCGACGCGGTGGCGGCCCGTATCGAGGCGCAGCACGGCTACAAGACGGAGAGCTGGCGCGAGACCAACCAGAATATCTTCGGCATCTTCGTCATCCAGAACGGCATCATGTACTCGACCGTCGGAGCGATCCTGATCGTGTCTGGGTTCGGGATCTATAACATCGTCTCGACAGTGGTGAACGAGAAGCGCCACGACGTGGCGATCCTGAAGTCGATCGGATTCTCCGAGACCGACATCCGCCGCATCTTCCTCATGCAGGGGTTGATCGTCGGCGTCGTCGGAACGCTGCTCGGCTGGCTCCTCGGCTTTCTGCTGATCCAGCTGCTCGCCAGCATCAAGTTCGACATCGAGGGCATGATCCGCACCCAGGGGTTCGTGTTGAACCGCTCGTTCTGGAGCTATGCCATAGGCGGCGGCATCGCGATCCTCGTCTCTGCGCTGGCGGCCTATCTCCCGGCGAGGAAGGCCGCGGCCCTCAACCCGGTCGACGTGATCCGGGGCGGTGCCTGATGGACGCTCGCCCGACCGCCACGGCGGCGCGCCGCCCCATCGTCTCGCTCGACGGCGTGACGCGGATCCTGACCGACGGGCCGGAGCCGGTGACACTGGTTGCCGACATCGACCTCGACGTCTATCCGGGCGAGGTGGTCGCGGTGACCGGTCCGTCGGGGTCGGGCAAGTCGTCGCTGATCTATCTCGTGGGGCTGCTCGACCAGCCGACCCGCGGGCGGATCGTTCTGGCCGGCCGCGACACGACGCGCGCCACCCGCGCCGAGCGCGAGGCGATGCGGCTCGCGGAGATCGGCTTCGTGTTCCAGTTCCATTTCCTGCTGCCGGAGTTCTCGGCGCTCGACAACGTGATGCTGCCGATGCGGAAGCTCGCGCGGATGGAGCCGGCGGCGATGCGCGAGCGGGCCGATCACCTGCTCGCCTCGTTCGGTCTCGGCGGCGCCGGCCACAAGCGGCCGCATCAGCTCTCCGGCGGGGAGCGGCAGCGGGTGGCGATCGCGCGGGCGCTTGCAAACGATCCGCTGCTGGTGATCGCGGACGAGCCGACGGGAAATCTCGATTCCCGCAACTCGAAGCTTGTGTTCGACTATTTCGAGCGGATGACGCGAGCCGACGGCAAGGCGGTGATCGTCGTAACCCACGATCTCGAGCTGGCGCGGCGCGTCGACCGGCAGGTTCGCCTCGTCGACGGACGCATGGTCGAGGATGGCCTTGCCGAGCCGCGCGTGTGAGCCCGGCTCTCCGTTCAGGCGTCGCTATCGCCCGCTCAGCAGCCGAGGCCAGCAACGCCTTCGGCATCGAACACATGGCTCGTGTGCGTGCGGCCCTTCTTCGATGCGAGGAACAGGGCCAGGGCGGCGATGTCGGCCTCGCCCGACAGGCATGCGCCGGACGGGGCGTCGCCTGGCAGGCTCATGCGCGGCGCGATCGCATTGATGCGGATCGCCTGGCCGGCCCAGGCCTCTGCCTCGCGCCGCGTGATCGCGGCCAGCGCAGCGCGGATCATGCCGACGAGCGCGGCCTCTGAGCGCGACAGCTCGGGCTCGGTGACAAGGATGTTGAGGACGAGCCCGGTGCCGAGTGTCAGGCGCATGCGGTTGGCGGCGACGCGGGTGATCTCGAGCGCGGGGCCGAGCTTGGTGGAGACAAATGCCGCGATGTCGTCCTCGGATGCCAGTCGACGGAGCTCGACACGGGTGACGGAAATGATGTTGATCGCCGCATCTAGCCCACCGAAGGCCTGGGCCGCGGTCTTGGCGAAGTCGACTGCGTCGGCGTCGGAGGCGATCGGGCTCGTGAAGAGCTTGATATCGGCTGCGCTCTGAGCGAGGAGCGCCGCGAGCTCGACGATCTCGGGTGCGTCGGAGGCCGACTGCACGACGAGGCTCGACTTGTGCTCGGCGAAAGCACGCGCAAGATCGACGCCCGCCGAGGGGGTGAGACCGGTCACGACCACACGCGCCCCGGCCAGCTCCGGATACACAGCCTGCCCGCCGTCCAACGTCAGAGTATTCATGAACATCGGGCTTTCCCTTTCGTGCACGCCGGGAGTGTGATCTCGGGCCCGGATGGCACCATACCACGGCGATTCGCCTAACGAGTGCTAAATGGCACCCGGATTCGGGTCGACTGCCGACCCGCCCGCGGCGGAACTTTGACAATCCCCGGCTGAGATCGTGGCGGCCGTGGCGAGGCTGGCGCAGCCCTTACGCGAGCGTGGCCGAGGGAGGCAACTCGTCCTATCATCGCTCGACGACGACACGCGGTCGGCTGCCCTGGCCGCTTCCGCCGTGCCCGCAACCGCGTTTCGAGATCCACCCCTGCAACACGGAGTGCCAGCCTTGGCTCCGCACCGCACGAGCCCCAACGAGCTTGACGCCTATTGGCTGCCGTTCACGGCGAACCGGGCGTTCAAGCGCCGTCCGCGGCTGATCGCGTCGGCCGACGGGCTCCATTACGTGACCCCGGACGGGCGGCGGGTGCTGGACGCGACCTCGGGGCTCTATTGTGTCAACGCCGGCCATGCGCGTCGGCCGATCGTGGAGGCGATCCAGAAGGCCGCCGCGACGCTCGATTATGCCCCCGCATTCCAGTTCGCCCATCCAGCCGCATTCCGGCTGGCAAGCGAGCTGGCGCTGATGGCGCCGGGCGACCTCGACCATGTGTTCCTGGCGTCCAGCGGGTCGGAGGCGGTCGACACGGCGATGAAGATCGCGCTGGCCTACTGGCGGGCCGCGGGGCATGCCGGCCGGTACCGCTTCATCGGTCGCGAGCGGGGCTACCACGGCGTCGGCTTCGGCGGGCTCTCGGTCGGCGGTATGGTCAACAATCGCAGGGCGTTCGGGCCGCTGCTCGGCACCGTCGACCACCTCGCCTCGACCTACGATCGAAGTCGCCAGGCCTTCTCGGTCGGCGAGCCGTCGTGGGGCGCGGAGCTGCTCGACGAGCTGGAGCGGAAGATCGCGTTCCATGATGCTGCGACCATCGCCGCGGTCATCGTCGAGCCGGTTGCAGGATCGACGGGCTGCCTGCCGCCGCCCCGGGGCTATCTGGAGAGGCTGCGCGCCATCACGGCGCGCCACGGCATCCTGCTGATCTTCGACGAGGTGATCACCGGGTTCGGACGTCTTGGCCACGGTTTCGCGGCCGACCGGTACGGCATCGTTCCCGACATCATCACGTTCGCGAAGGGGGTCACCAACGGTGCCGTGCCGATGGCTGGCGTCCTCGTGCGCGACGCCGTCCACGAGACGTTGATGAACGGTCCCGAGCATGCCGTCGAGCTGTTCCACGGTTACACCTACTCCGGCCACCCGCTGGCCGTGGCCGCCGCGCTGGCCACGCTCGCGCTGCACCGAGACGAGGGGCTCAACGAGCGGGCACGCGCCGCCGAAGCCGGCTTTGCCGAGCGCATGATGTCGCTGCGCGACATGCCACGAGTGGTCGACATCCGGCCCATCGGCCTCATGTGCGGCATCGACCTCGAGCCCGAGGCGGGGGTTGCGGGTCGTCGCGGCTACGCCTTGATGGAGCACGCCTTCCACGAGCTCGATCTCTATGTGCGCGTCGTGGGCGATACTCTGGTGGTGGCGCCGCCCCTGACGGCCGGTCCCGACGACCTCGACCGGATGCGCGAGCGCCTCGGTGCCGCGATCGGAGCTGCGGCATAAGCGCTGCACCGTGGCTGCGCGGAGTGGCGCACGGGCCACGTCGCTCGAGGGCCACAAGCCTTCCACCAAAAGCCTGCTCCGGAGCCTTGGCGGCCTTTTCCTGGTGACAGAGCGCCCCGCGTGGTTGCATCGGCGGGCAGCGGCCGGAAAAGTGAGGCTAAGAGATTCGTTTGTGAGCGAGCCGATCAAGCGCACCATGGCAAAATCAAGTTCCGACCGATCGTCCGCTGCCAAAGGCAGTCCGCCTCGCAGTCGGGCCGCGGACGCCTTCGTCGTGGTTGCGATCACGGTGACGACCGTGGCGCTGGCGATCGGGCTCTATTTCCAGTTCCGGCTCGCCTTCTGGCTGGCGGTGATCGCCGCGCTGTCGATCTACATCGGATTGCTGGCCTTGCATGCCCTGGTACGGCGGTCGGAGCGCGTCGAGACACTGAGCGCCGAAGTGCGCCGGCTCGAGGCCGAGCTCAGCCGCTCGCAGGCAGGAGCCGCGGCTGCTCCAGCACCGCCCGGAAGCCGCGCGCCGGCCAGCCACCTCAAGGGCCCACGGCTTGGCGACGATCGGCGGAGCGGGGTGGATCGCCGGAGCGGCGGAGACCGTCGCGCTGTACCACGCACGGCGGTGGACGCCGCGCCCGGCCCGGCGACACAGGCGGGGGCGGCGCTGCAGTCGGCAAGTGTGATGCCGTCTGGAGCCGACACGGATATCGCCGCGCCGCCACGGCCATCTCTGGAGACGCCGTCGTTCCAGCCGACACTGCAGCAGGCCCATGAGGACCCGACCACGGCGTCGATGCAGACGCCGCCTAGGGGCTCACCACAGCTCGCATCCCCGACCCAGGGCTTTCCACAGGGCCAGGGTTTTTCGAAGGGCCAGGGTATTCCACAGGGATGGCCACAGACGAATCAGTTGCCGGATCCGTCACCGGCCGCCACCCGGGCCGCTCGTCAGAACTCCGAGACGGCGGCGCAGGCCGACGTGACGCCGCCGCCGTTCGCGTCGATGGCTGCAATGCCCCCGCCTTTGCCGACGGCAGCATACCAGGGCGCGGCACCGGCCGATGCGTCCCCGCCGTCGCCGCGCACCGGCGCGCCACCGAACCACGCTCAGACCAGTGCGCCGGACTATTGGTCGTATCGTCCGCTTCACCCGTCTGAGCCGCAGCCGGCAAGTGGCGCGATCGTCGGGGTGGGAGCGGGTGGTCATGACGCGGAGTCGAGAGCTGCCTCGCCGCCGGTCGACGCGAGACCGCGCGTGCCAGCAAGGACCGACACAAGGACCGACATCGGTCTGGATGCCGCCGAGCGGGGTCAGGACGGCGAGCTCGTCGCGCAGGACGCGCCCGGCGGGCCGCGTCAGGCCGACCTCGAGATGATCCAGGGTCTCATCAAGAAGCTCGCCGACGAGGTCAACGCCGCCGAGGCCGGGCTTCTGAAGAGGCCTCAGGGCGCGTCGCGTGTGCCGCCTGCCGCCATCGACACCTCGGTCAATGCGCTGCGCACGGCCGCCGACACCATGCGCCGCCCGGATCCCGATGCTGTCCCGCCGGCGCTTCCCGCGCTTCCGGAGACCCGCGCGCCGGCACCCGCCGGGGTTCAGGCGCACGAGTTCCATACGACCGGACCGCAGACGACGGGACCGCAGACGACGGGACCGCAGATGAAGGTCGCCGAGGCCCAGGCGTATGCGTCGCGGCCCACTGCCGCGCCGGCGGCGCACGCGCGACTTGCAGCCATTACAGAGGCGATTACGGCCGGACGGCTCGACGTGTTGCTCGAGCCCATTCTCGGCCTCGCGGACCAGAGGCCGCGTCACTACGAGGTGACGGTGCGTCTTCGCGACAAGGCGGGCGAGGTGCTCGATCCGCCCGACAGCGTGCCGGAGCTGCGCGAAAGCGGCCTTCTCCCGCTGCTCGACTGTGCGCGCATCACGCGCACCGCACAGGTCGCCGAGCGTCTCGCCGACCGTGGCAAGGCCGGTGCCGTGTTCTCCGGGCTCAGCGGGGAATCGCTGTCGCACGACCAGTTCCTCTCGGACTTCACCGATGCTTACGCATCGCGCGAGGCGCTGGCGGCTCAGCTCGTTCTGAGTTTCCCGCAGGGCGACGTCCGCATTTTCTCGCCGCGCGACTGGGAGACGCTGCGTGAGATGAATGGCCTCGGGTTCCGTTTCGCTCTTCAGTCGGTCACCGATCTCGACATGGATTTCGAGGCGCTGAAAGCCGCGGGCTTCGACTTCGTCAAACTCGATGCGGCCGTATTCCTCGACGGCATGCCGGCCTCCGGCGGCCCGGTGCCTGCGGACGATATCTGCCGCCACCTGTCACAGCTCGGCATGACCCTGATCGTCGGGGCGATTGCCACCGATGCGGAGCTCGCCCGGATCTTCGGCTTCGGTGTGCTGTTCGGCCAGGGGCAACTCTTCGGCGGTCCTCGCGCGCTGAAGCCCGAGGCCATATCGCCGCCGTCGGGTAGTCACGCGGCCGCCTGACCGAAGTCCCCCATCGAGCCGCCATCGAGCAGAAGGACGCAATGCCGCCGTGCGCCAAGTCGGGTCTTCGGGCTATGCAGTGCACATGACCGATCCCGCCCGTACCCCGCTGCCGATCATCGACCACATCGCGCCACTCACCCCGACCGCCGATCTCTGGCTCGTCGACATCTGGGGCGTGATGCATAATGGCGTCCGCCCGTTCGACACCGCGGTTGCCGCCTGCCGCCGATTTCGCGACGAGGGCGGCACGGTGCTGCTGCTTTCGAACGCGCCGCGCCCTGCCGATGCGGTCCAAGCCCAGCTTGATCGTATCGGTGTGCCGCGCTGGGCCTACGATGCCATTCTGTCGTCGGGCGATGCGGCGCGTGCGCTGATAGCCGCAGCGGTCGCAGAGGGGAAGCGCATTGGCCATCTCGGGCCGGAGCGCGACCTGCCGCTGTTCGAGGGTCTTTCCGCCACGCTGGTGCCGCTCGGGGACGCGGGCGTCGTCGTCTGCACGGGGCTTCGCGACGATACGACCGAGACCCCGGCGACCTACTCGGGCGAGCTCGCCGCGTTGGCTCAGCGCAGTGTGCCGATGATCTGCGCGAACCCCGACCTTCAGGTCGAGCGCGGCGGGGCCATCGTCTACTGCGCGGGGGCGCTCGCCGCTGCCTACGAGGCGCTGGGCCAGCCGGTGACTTATGCCGGCAAGCCCTATCTGCCGATCTACGACCAGGCATTTGCGCTCGTTGCCCGCTTGCGGGGCGGAGCTGTCAGCCGGTCGCGCACGCTCGCCATTGGCGACGGCATCCGCACGGATATCGCCGGCGCCGCGGCGGTCGGGGTGCGCGCCGTGTTCGTTGCGAGCGGCATCCATGTCGCGGGGGAGGCGGGGCTCGATGACGCCGAGCTGTCGCGGCTGTTCGGGTCCTCTGCCGTCCGTCCCGTGGCTGCAATGCGCCAGCTCGACTGGTAGCAGCCGCGGACACGGCCTATAAGAGAGTGGCAAACCAGCTCCGGAGGCGGGAAATGGAACCAGCACGAGCTGTCCTGGCGACGCTGTCGCTCGCGCTTTTTGCACTCGCTGTCTCGGTGCCTGAGGTACAGGCGCGGCGTGGCTACGCCGTGTGGACGAGCGAGCACGCCGGCCCCGTGCGAGGCTATTCGGGTTTTGCCGGCATCGGGCCACGGCGCTACTACTGCGACTACCAGCGCCATCCGAACCGCGTATGCCGAGTGTCCGGCGGCAAGGAGCGTTGCCGCGTCGTGAGCTGGACATTGCGTCAACACTGCTACTGAGTGCCTAGGCGCGCGGCGGCACGTCGAAGGTGGGCTGCGGTGGTGGCGGCCGGCCAGGGGACGTGCTGGCGACGGGCAGCTGTGCGGCGTCAGCCGACCGCGAGCACGATCTTGCCGACGTGCGCTCCGCTCTCCATGCGCGCGTGCGCCGCTGCGGCCTCGGCCAGCGGAAACGTGCTGTCCATCACCACCTTGATCTCGCCGGCCACGAGCTTGGGTAGCACCTCGGTCGCTAGGCCGCGCGCGATCTGGCCCTTGACCTCGTTCGGCCGGATGCGGAGCGTCGAGCCCGTCAGCGTCAACCGCTTCAGCATCACGCGCATCAAGTCGACGGTGACGCTCGAGCCCTTCTGGTAGGCGATGTTGACGAGGCGCCCGTCGTCGGCGAGCGAGCGGATGTTGCGGTCGACGTAGTCGCCGCCGACCATGTCGAGGATGACATCGACGCCGCGGCCCGCTGTCTCGGCCTTGACCACGTCCACGAAATCCTCGGCCGTATAGTCGACGGCGCGGTCGGCGCCGAGCTTGCGGCAGGCGTCGCACTTGGCGGCCGATCCGGCGGTCGCGACGACCCTGGCTCCGAACGCCTTGCCGAGCTGGATAGCGGTGACGCCGATCCCGGAGGTGCCGCCATGCACCATGAGCCACTCGCCGGGCTTGAGCCCGCCGCGCTGGAAGACGTTGTGCCAAACGGTGAAGAAGGTCTCGGGGATGGCGGCCGCCTCGGCCAGCGACAAGCCCTCGGGGACGGGCAGCGTGGCGGGCTCCTCGGCGATGCAGTATTCCGCGTAGCCGCCGCCATTCACCAGCGCCATCACGGTGTCGCCTGGCTTGAAGCGGCTCACGCCCGCGCCCGTTGCCGCCACCGTGCCCGAGATCTCGAGCCCGGGCAGCGCCGAATGACCTTTCGGTGCGGGGTAGAGTCCCTTCCGCTGCAGCACGTCCGGGCGGTTGACGCCCGCGAACGCGACTTTGACCAGGAGCTGCCCCGGCCCTGCCACTGGCACCGGCAACTCGACCTTGCCCAGGACCTCCGGCCCGCCATTGCCCTGGATCTCGATCGCAGTCATCGTCTCGGGTATCGTGGTCATATCGTGCCGCCCGTTGATCGGTTTCTGGTAAGGCCGGGCACTCATGCCCGACGGCCGCCGCCGAGACAAGAGGCGCGCCAAAGGAAGCGGAGACACAGATGACATTCGATGACGAGCGGCCCCGCCCGCCGCCGCAGGTGACGGTCGGCGAGGCCCTGGCGTCGCTTTCGGTCGGCGAGCTCGAGGCGCGGATCGTCGCACTCGAGGCGGAGATCGCACGCACGCGGCACGAGATCGACCGAAAGAAATCGCACGAGTCCGCTGCCGCGGCGTTGTTCAGGCGTTGAGGGTGCAACCGTTGCCGAGCGTGCCGAAACCGGCCGCATCTCGTCTGGCCAGCGAATCGCGCGGCACGAAAACGAGCGATCGGTTAACCGGCTGTTAAGCACGTCGATGTAGCTTGGCCTCGATCCAGTCACATGGATTTGGAGTGGCTCCGCCCACTCTGTTTGACGCCTCCCTATCGACTTCTGAGCCGCTCGAAAGAGCGGCTCAACTTTTTTGCGCAGACGCTGCGGAATGCGGCGCTGAACTTGCATAGCCTTCCGCGCGGTCGGCTGCACTGGCCCGCGGTGCAGTATCCGGGGGATATCGCAGACCAAGGGTTGCCAACGGCCCGGAGTGTCCCGGGATGCCGCTTTTCGGACCGCATTCTTAACTATGGCTGCATAGTGTGGGCGGTGTTAGGGTTCACGAAGTAGCAGTGAGCGTGTTGAAAGAGTCATGAGCACCAGTCGCGTTAGTGGCGCCATCGGCGACAGAAGTGTCACCATCTCCTTCGGTCAGAGGTTCGAGGCCTCAGAGGGTTTCGATGCCATCTTCAAGGAGGGCATGGCCCTGGTCGAGCGGACCGCGGCCTATCTCGATGGTCCGGGCCGGAAGGACTCGAAAGGGTTGCCCCCGGCGACCAACGTGCTCTACGCCACCGAAAGCATGCGGCTCACCACACGGCTTCTTGACTTGGCGTCCTGGCTACTGATCCGCCGCGCCTTCAAGGAAGGCGAGATCAGCGAGGCCGAGGCCCGCAGCAAACGGCAGCGCGTCAAACTGCAGAGCTTCGGACGGCCCTCGCACGTCAAGGGCTACGCCGATCTTCCGGCAGGCGTGCGCGAGCTGATCGAAGAGAGCTTCAAGCTGCACGATCGCATCGTGCAGCTCGACCGGGCGATCGCGGTCGGTGGCGGACTTGCGCCCCAGGGAGTGTCGGAACACGCACCGGCCATCGCCAACCCGGTCGGGCAGCAGCAGTCGCTGATCGAGCGGGCCTTCGCTGGTAAGGCGTAAGATCGTGCACGGGGCGCCGTCGCGGAGCCGCGCACCCGCCTCGCGCTCTATCGCGATGGAGGCGTCATGTCGGCGCCATCGAGCGTGAGGTCCTGATCGTCCGGGCTGCGCTCATGTTGGGCGCGGGGCCTGGAGGTCACAAGCGAACGGCCACGAACGTTTTGCGACCCGGTCGTGTTGCTCGACTTGGGCTGCGCACGCGAGCGGTGAACGTGCACCAGCACGGCGCCCATCCGCAACGCCGGCTCGAGCGCCCTTCTCAGGACCGATCGTATTCAGGGCCTATCGGCGCTTCCACATGCCGGCTGACTTATGCCGCACAAAGCCGGACGTCCGTCAGAACATGCCCTCGAACTTCTTCTTGAAGCGCGAGACGCGGCCGCCACGGTCCATCATCTTCTGGTCGCCGCCCGTCCAGGCCGGGTGCGTGGTCGGATCGATGTCGAGCGAGAGCGTGTCGCCCTCTTTGCCGTAGGTCGAGTACGTGATGAATTCGGTGCCATCGGTCATGACCACCTTGATCTGGTGGTAGTCGGGATGGAAATCGGCGTCTTTCTTCATGTCACGGGCCCCTGGGGCAGAGTGTGGCTGAGCCAACGCTGCGGTCGCCCGGTCTGAAACCCTGGGCTCGCGCGGCCGTAAATGTCTCGCGGAACGGCTTCTATAGTCGAGACGGAGCGCGTCGGCAAGCCGCGGCCGCTCGGCTATCGGGTGAAGGTCGAAGGCCCCGACGTGGCCATTTCGCTTGAGCTTTCAGGGTGGCGTGGGGCATGGTGCCTCGTCGCGGCCCTGTGCACGCGACAATCATTTGAGGAATGACCTTGAGCCGCCGCCAGAGCCTCGACACCCGGCCCCGAGACAACACTGACGCCGCCGCCCACGGTGACGGACGTCAAGGCGGTGCCCGCAAGGGCGACAGCACGGACGGCGCAGAGAAGACACCGCGTCCATCGCTACGCCCGCTTGTTGCGCTGAGCCCCTATCTGACCCGTTATCCGACCGTGCTTGCCGGTGCAGCCGTGGCGCTTGTCGTATCGGCGCTCGCCATGCTGCTGATGCCAATCGCCATCCGGCGCATGATCGATTTCGGGTTCACCTCGGCGGACGGTCGGCTCATCGACAACTATTTCCTGATGCTCATCGGCATCGGGTTCGTTCTGGCTGTGGCAGCCTCGGCACGCTTCTATTTCGTCAACTGGCTCGGCGAGCGCGTGGTCGCCGACCTGCGCCGCGACGTGTTCGCGCACCTGACGACGCTTGGTCCCGCCTTCTTCGAGCGGACCCATTCGGGAGAGGTGCTGAGCCGCCTCACCGCCGACACGACTCAGCTCAAGTCGATGGCCGGCAGCACGTTAAGCCAGGCGCTGCGCAATACGATCATGCTGGTCGGCGCTCTCGGCATGATGGTGGCGACGAGCCCGTGGCTGTCGGGTTTGGTGCTGATTGCGATCCCCGCAATCGTGCTGCCGCTCATGACCTACGGCCGCTCGGTGCAGAAGCTGTCTCGCCGCGCCCAGGACAGCCTTGCCGAGGCGTCGGCGTACGCGGGCGAGAACCTGCAGGCGGTGCGCACGATGCAGGCCTTCCGGCACGAGAGCGCCGTGATGGGACGCTTCGCGGTTGCCGTCGAGCGTGCGTTCGACGCCGCCCGCGACCGGTTGAAGGCACGTGCCGGTCTGACCGCGGTGGCGATGTTCCTGGTCTTTGCGAGCATCGTCGGCGTTCTGTGGATCGGCGCCGCATCGGTCGTGAAGGGCACGATCACCGGCGGTACGCTGTCGCAGTTCGTGCTGTACGCGGTGTTCGCGGGCGGTGCGCTGGCCGAGCTCGCCGAGGTCTGGGGCGAGGTGAAACAGGCTGCGGGCGCGGCCGAGCGGCTGATCGAGCTCAAGTCCGTGGTGCCCGAGATCCGCTCGCCCGACCATCCGCGTCCGATGCCGGAGCCGGCGAAGGGGGAAATCGTCTTCGAGGGGGTCTCGTTCCGCTATCCGTCGCGACCCGAGGCGAGTGCACTCGACGGCGTCTCGCTCCGCGTGGCGCCCGGAGAGACCGTCGCCGTTGTGGGACCGTCGGGCGCCGGCAAGACGACCATCTTCAATCTGCTGCTGCGCTTCTACGATCCGTCGGCGGGTCGCGTCCTGCTCGACGGCGTGCCGGTGGACGAGGCCTCGCTCGATGCCGTGCGGTCGCGCATCGCTCTGGTGCCCCAGGACGTGGCCCTCTTTGCGGACACGGTGGCGGAGAACATCCGCTACGGCGCACCCGACGCCACCATCGACGACGTCATGAAGGCGGCGGCCTCGGCCCAGGCCGACCCGTTCATTCGCGCCCTGCCGGACGGTTACGAGACGCGGCTCGGCGAGCGCGGCGTCACGCTGTCGGGGGGGCAGCGCCAGCGCATCGCGATCGCACGGGCCATCCTCAAGAACGCGCCGGTGCTGCTTCTGGACGAGGCCACGAGCGCGCTCGATGCCGAGAACGAGGTTCTCGTGCAGCGTGCGCTCGATGGTGTGATGAAAGGGCGCACGACGCTGGTCATCGCCCATCGCCTGGCAACGGTGCAGAAGGCCGACCGCATTCTGGTCATGGACGGAGGACTTGTGGTGGCCGAGGGCACCCACGCCGAACTCGTTGCGGCAGGTGGCCTTTATGCACGCCTCGCAGAGTTGCAGTTTGGCCGCGAGGATGGAGCGCGCGACACCAAGCAGGCGGCCGAATAGCGCCAAGGCTCGGATGGTCGCCCCGGTCGGGCAGGGGCTGCGGGCTTGGCCGGAAAGCGGCGAGACGTCTCCGCGTCCAGTGTGTGCAGAGCAGCGATACACAAACGCTTGTCCATTCGCCGGATTGCGGAATAACGGTCCCGTGGCGGTGCAAGCCATTGTTGCGCCGACTGAACGGCCCCTATCGCTGACTGCGTGCCTCCGCGCGCACCTCATGTTGCGCTGCAAGGTCTTGCGCTCGTTGTTGCGCTGCACATAGGATGGTGCTTTGCGCCTTCGGGCGGCCCGTCGCTCGCTCCATCCGTCATGAGGTCCCGACATGCAGTACTACGCCTACGAGGCGGCCCATGCCGTGCTGTCGCCGCTCCGACTCAGCATGAAGCTCGCCCGCCGGACGCTCGACACACCGATGAACCCGCTGGCCGGAACGGCTCTGGCGCGCAACCTCGTGGCGGCCTGGGACGTGTTCGAGCAGGTGACGCGGCGCTATGGCAAGCCGGAATGGGGCATCAAATCGACGCGGCTGCATGGTCTCGACGTGCCGGTAGCCGAGGAGGTCGTACGGTCGACCCCGTTCTGCAATCTGTTGCACTTCGACCGAGACGAGCGGGTGGTCGGCAAGCGCTATGATCCGAAGGTGCTCATCGTCGCGCCGATGTCGGGACACTATGCGACGCTTCTGCGCGGCACTGTCGAGGCGATGCTGCCCGAGCACAACACGTACATCACCGACTGGATCGACGCCCGCGACGTGCCGCTCTATGCCGGCCGTTTCGACCTCGACGACTTCGTCGACACGATCATCGCCTTCCTGCGCTTTCTTGGACCCAACACGCATGTCATCGCGGTCTGCCAGCCGTCGGTGCCGGCGCTGGTGGCGGCCGCCGTGATGGCCGCCGAGGGTGATCCCTGCCAGCCGGCATCGCTGACGCTGATGGGCGGGCCGATCGACACGCGGCGCAACGAGACCAGGGTCAATCAGCTCGCGCGCGACAAGCCGATCACTTGGTTCGAGCGCAACGTCATCTCGCATGTGCCGTTCGGCAATCCGGGCTTCATGCGGCGCGTCTACCCGGGCTTCGTGCAGCTCACCGGGTTCATGAGCATGAACCTCGACCGCCACATCGAAGCTCACGTCGATCTGTTCGACAAACTCGTCAAGGGCGACCACGACAGCGTCGAGCAGCACCGCACGTTCTACGAGGAGTACCTCGCGGTGATGGATCTCACCGCGGAGTTCTACCTGCAGACCGTCAAGACTGTTTTCCAGGACCACGCACTGCCCGAGGGGACGTTGATGCACCGGGGCAAGCGCGTCGACTGCCGTGCCATCCGCGACACGGCGCTGATGACGGTCGAAGGCGAGCGCGACGACATCTGCGGGCTCGGCCAGACCGAGGCGGCGCACGACCTCTGTCCGAACGTGCCGGTCGCCGAGCGCTATCACTACGTGCAGCCGGGTGTGGGGCACTACGGCGTCTTCAATGGCCGACGCTGGCGGACGGAGATCCAGCCGCGCGTGCGCGAGATGATCCGCACCATCCAGTTCAAGCGGCGCGTCGGAGCGGGTGCGGTCGGTCTTCCCTATCGCAAGCTCGCCGCCGATCGCGAGCGGCAATTCGACTGGCGGGCTCCCGCGGCGGGCGGGACCGAGGCGTCGTAGACCGACCGAAGGGCACACGTGTGTCTAGGGCCCGGGCGCGGCTCGGACAACTCGGAGCGCCCGGGCGGCCAGCCTCAGAACTCTTCCCAATTGCCGTCGGCCGGGCCTGAGCGCGCTCCGCCGGCGGCCGCGACCTTGCGGGGCCCTGCGGCTCCACCAGCGGGTCGCTCCTGCGTTGCGGAAGCGGGGAACATGTGCGGCGCGACGCGCTCGATCTCCTCTCGCAGTCGGGCGTCTTGCGTTCCGAGCTTGAACTCGGCGACGACGCCCGACAGTCGCTGCGCCTCCTGCAGAAGCGTATGGCTGGCAGCGGTCGCCTGCTCGACCATGGCGGCGTTCTGCTGGGTGATGGTGTCGAGCTGCTTCAGCGCGTTGCTGACCTCCTCGAGGTTCGTCGCCTGCTCGCGGTTGCCGATGACGATGCGGCGTACCTCGGTATTGACCTGCGTCACCTCCGATACGATGCGCTCCAGCGACTTGCCGGTCTCGGAAACGAGCTTAACGCCGTCGTTGACCTGGCTAACCGAGGTCATGATGAGGCCCTTTATCTCCTTGGCAGCCTCGGCCGAGCGCTGGGCGAGTGCGCGGACCTCCGAAGCCACGACGGCGAAACCGCGACCCGCCTCGCCCGCGCGTGCAGCCTCGACGCCGGCATTCAGGGCGAGCAGATTGGTCTGGAACGCGATCTCGTCGATTACGCCAATGATTTTGCTGATCTCGGCCGACGAGCGCTCGATATTGCTCATCGCGGCCGTGGTCTGGCGGATGACGTGTCCGCCCTCCTCGGCAAGCTTCTTGGCCGAGTCGGCCACCGTGCTCGCCTGGCGGGCGTTGTCGGCGGTCTCCTTGACCTGCTGTGTGATCTGGGCCAGAGCCGCGGTCGTCTGCTCGAGATTGGCGGCCTGGTGCTCTGTGCGGCGCGCCAGATCGTCTGAGGCCGTGGCCATCTCGCTGGCGCTCGAGTTGATGCCGACGGTGCTCTCGCGCACGGTCTGAAGCGAGCCCTTCATCTGGCGGACGGCCGCGTCGAAGTCGACGCGGATCTGCGAGAAGTCCTTCGGCACGTCGTCGTCGAGACCGCGCGCCAGATCCTTCGCCGAGAGCCGGGCGAGCCCCCTTTGCAGAGCCGTCGTGACCCGCTCGAGATCCTGCTGGCGAACGAGCGCATCCTCGGCCGCCTTCTGTCGCAGATCCTCGCTTCGCGACTTCTCGATCTCGGCGAGGCGCTCGGCGTGCTGGCGGTCGATCTCCTCGCGCTTGCGCGCGGCGTCGGCCGCCTCGATGTACATGGTGATCGAGTAGTCCATGTCGAGGCAGGCGCACTTGACCAGCGCGACGATCATGTCGGTGAGCGCCTCGCTCTCGCTTTTCCGACCGACGGAGAACATCGAGCCAGCAGCTCGGTGCTCGCGCACGACACCGCGTATGATGCCCTCGAGGATGAGTGCGTAGCCGCCGATGTACCAGCGCGGCGACAGCCCGATCCTGGCGTGCACGCGGCCGACGCGCTGGGCGCCGGCGACATAGATATCGTCGAGGCTGCCGAGGACGATCGACTGCCAGTGACGGAATTGAAGGTTGCGTGCCCGGGTCAGCTGGTCGGACGTGTCGAACTTGGAGCGCACCGCAGGGGTCTGATCGATGATCTCGTAGAAGCGGTTGAGGCTTTTCTGAAGCTCGCGCTCAAGGGTCGGCGAGTGGGCGCGGAGCTTGTCGAGCGACGCCTTTTCCAGGCGCAGGAACGACATCCTCTCGCCGAGCTCGGTGAGCAACGTGTCTTTGGTCTCGGCCGTCGTCTGATCGGAGCTCATGGTGGGCACTCGCTTTTCGGGGCTGGCGGGGCCAGCGAATGAAGTTGCGGAATCGGCAAGCGAAAAAACATCTTCGCCACGTAGAGCGGGAATGGCTTGCGCAAGGCTTGCACAGAGCACGGAGTGTGCAATCAAAGGTAGAAAATACGTATACTTCTGAACAACCGCCCGGGCTTTTTCGGCTTCAAGCGCCGAGAGCCCTGCGCACTTCGGGCAATCGGAGGTGCGTGAGGAGGCGGGCCGAAGAGCGGCAGGCCGGGCTCGGGAGCGCCGCTGCCTGCAGATGGTCGGTCGTCCGCCCGGAACTTCAGCGATTGGTGAGCTTCAGCTCTATGCGCCGGTTGCGCCGGAACACATCCTCGGTGTTGCCGGCTTCGAGCGGCGCGAACTCGCCGTAGCCCGCCGCGACGAGCCGGCTCGCGGGCACGCCTCGCGACGCGAGATACTTGACCACCGAAACCGCGCGTGCGGTCGACAGCTCCCAGTTCGAGGGGAAATCGCGGCTCGCGATCGGGCGGGCATCGGTATGGCCGTCGACCTGCAACGCCCAGTCGATCTCGCCGGGGATCTGCCGCTCGAGCTCGACGATCGCCTGCGCGAGCTGGTCGATGGCGGCAAGGCCCTCGACCGTCATCTGTGCCTGACCGGACGGGAATAACACCTCGGACTGGAACACGAACCGGTCGCCGACGACGCGGATGTCCTTGCGGTCTTTCAGCAGATCGCGCAGGCGCCCGAAGAAGTCCGACCGGTAGCGCTGCAGCTCCTGCACCTGTCGCGCCAGCACCGCGTTGAGCCGCGTGCCGAGGTCCTTGATGCGGTCCTGCGCCTCCTGGTCCTTTCGCTCCGAAGCCTCCAGCGCCTCGTTGAGTGCCGCGAGCTGGCGGCGCAGCGCCAGAAGCTGCTGGTTCAAGAGGTCGACCTTGGCCAGCGCCTCGCCCGAGATCTCCTTCTCCTTGCCGAGATCGGCGGCGAGCGAGGCCGCCCGCCCCTCGGCTGCCCGCGCCCTGTCGTCGCCGCCGAGCGAAAGTCCCGCAAGGCGCGCATTCTCCTCCTTCAAGGTCGCGAGCGAGGCCTGCAGCGCGGACAGCTCGTCCTCGCTGGTCCGGCCGCGGCCCTTCTCGAGCGACAGCAGATTGGTGAGCTCGGCGATCTGGCGGTTGAGCCGCTTAAGCACCGTGTCTTTGCCCGCCGCCTCCTGGCCGGCGAAATACTGGGCGATCATGAAGATCGACATGAGGAAGGTGACGACCAGCAGCAGCGTCGACAGCACGTCGACGTAGCCGGGCCAGAACTCGCCGTAGTCGCCGCTGCCGCGGCGCGAGCGTCCGCGTGCCATGGCTGGCTAGCCTCCCCGCTTCTGCGCCGCTTGGGCCAGATCGCGCAGCATGCCAGCCACCTCGGCCTGCTGGCTCGACTGCTCGTCCACCCACTCGCGCACGACCTTCTGCTCGGCGCGCATCTGCGTCACCAGCTGGTTCACGCCACGCGCGAGGTCGCGCACGCTTTCGTCGGTGCCCGCTCCGGCCGCGCCTCCGAGCGTGCCCGTCCCGCCGGCTATTCGCGCCGAGAGGTCGCCGATGGCTCGGTTCATGTCCTCGATGGCGATCGCGAGACGGGCGCTGTTGGCATCGACGGCGCCGCCACCCGGTGTCAGCTCGGTGATGCCCGAGAGCCATTCCTCGAGCTCGTTGTAGAACCGGTTGTGGGCGTGGCTTGCCTGCAGCTCGAGGAAGCCCAGCACCAGCGATCCGGCGAGGCCGAGCAGCGACGACGAGAACGCCGTCCCCATGCCCTTCAGCGGCGCGGCGAGCCCGCTTTTCAACTCATCGAAGAGCGCCGCCCCCTCGCCGCCTTTGGTATCGAGCGCATCGATCACCTTGCCGACCGACTGGATCGTCTCGAGCAGGCCCCAGAACGTGCCCAGCAGGCCGAGGAACACCAGTAGGCCGACGAGATAGCGTCCGGTGTCGCGCGCCTCGTCGAGCCGCGAACCGATGCTGTCCGTGATCGAGCTCATCGAGGCCGTCGATAGCGACAGTACGCCGGTGCGGTCGCGCAGCATCGTCGCCATGGGGGCAAGCAGCACGGGCTTGTGGGCAATGGCGAGACCGGGGTCGGCGATGCGGAAGGCGTTGACCCAGCGAATCTCGGGATAAAGCCGGATGACCTGGCGGAAGGCGTAGATGATGCCGAGCCCAAGCACGCCCAAGATGAGACCGTTGAGCCCCGGGTTGGTGGCGAGCGCCGCCAGAAGCTGCTTGTGCAGAATGGCCGCGATGAAGGCGACCAGCGTCAGGAACACCAGCATCCGGATGAGGAATAGGCCCGGAGGCGTCAGCGATCTGTGCAACCCTTTGGCTGTTGCGTCGTTGGCGCGCTTCCTTGCCATGCGTGCTCCTGTCGCGGATTCAGGGTTTGCGGCGCGGTGACCTTAGACCAGCGCTATGACAGCGCAAATCGGCAACATCGTGCCCGTTCTTCCGAGCCCGCGCGTCCAATGCTCATCGAAACCATGAATCGTGCGACCCGGACCGCCCTGACGGGCGTGGGCCGGCTGATCCTGGCGCGACACGTCCTCGCTCCCGGACCCCGCCGGAGGTGCCGCTCAGGTCGACGCCGCCTCGCCGCCGACGAGCCCGATCAATGCCTTATGAATGGCGCTGTTGCCCGCGATGATGTCTCCCCGGTCGATCATGCCGTCGCTCCCTGCGAGGTCGGTGACGATGCCGCCGGCCTCGCGGATCAGCACCGTGCCGCCAGCGATATCCCATGGCTTCAGGTTGCGCTCCCAGTAGGCGTCGAAGCGGCCCGCCGCGGTAAAGGCGAGATCGAGCGCGGCCGAGCCGGTGCGGCGGACACCGGCAACGGCGGCCATCGTCGTCTCGAGCTCGCGCAGGAAGCGCGGATGGCCAGGCCGGCCGCGATGCGGGATGCCGGTCGCGACGACAGCGTCCTCGATCGAGCGGCGGGCCGCTACGCGCAGGCGTCGCCGGTCGTTGAGAAATGCGCCCTTGCCCTTCTCGGCGGTGAACATCTCGTCCGAAATCGGATTGTAGACGAGGCCGGCGACGAGCTGCCCCTCGCGCTCGAGCCCGATCGAGATCGCGAACATCGGCAGCCCGTGCAGAAAGTTCGTCGTGCCGTCGAGGGGATCGACGATCCAGCGGTGCGTGTTGTCTGCGCCCTCGACGACGCCGCGCTCTTCCATCAGAAAACCATAGCCGGGACGCGCCCTGGACAGCTCGTTGTAGAGCGTCTCCTCGGCGCGGTGATCGGCGGCGGACACGAAGTTCGCCGGACCTTTCACCGAGACCTGGAGCTGCTCGACCTCGCCGAAGTCGCGCACCAGCCCGCGTGCGGCCTTGCGGGCGGCACCCATCATCACGTTCATCAGTGCGGTTGCGGCCATGCGTGCGGTTCAGCTTTTGGGGGCGGGGGCTCTCTGGCGCCAGTCGGATGGGCCGGGAAAGCGGGCGGGGTATCGGAGAACGGCCACTAGCCCCTTAGCCGCCGGGTGGCAAGGGGCCACGGCTGCGATGTCACATCGCGCCGCAGTGTTCCGGGTCGTTGCGTCGCTGCTGCGCGTCACTCGACAGGCAGCACGGCGGCCTTCTCGCGCCATTCGATGGCGGCTGCCTCGGCGGCAAGACGGTCGGCCTTCGGGAGCGCCGCGACGAGCTTGTCGAGGGCCGGGTCCTCGGCGACGCCGTTCGCCTTGGCGACGAGGCGCCATTTCGCGGCCTCGGCCGGGCTGCGATCGACGCCGACTCCCTCGGCGTAGACGTGAGCGAGGCGGTTCTGCGCCACTGCGAGGCCTTTTTCGGCGGCGCGCGTCAAGTAGCCGATCGCCTTCGGCTCGTCGGCGGTGAGACCGAGCCCGCGCAGCAGCATCACGGCGTACTCGAGCTCGGCCTCGCTGTGGCCCTGGTCGGCTGCGCGGCGGATCCAGCGGGAGGCCTCGACCGCGTCGTGCGGCACGCCGACGCCCTGCTGGTACATCGTGGAGATGTCGTACTGCGCCGTGGCGATCCCCTTCTCGGCGGCGTAGCGGATATGGGCTGCGGCGCGGTGGGGGTTCTCCGGCTTGCCCTGGCCCTTGAGGAACAGAAGGCCAAGATTGTAGTTGGCCAGCGGATGCCCCGTCGAGGCCGCGCGCTCGAGCCAGATGCCGGCAGAGACGAGATCGCGCTCGACCCCATTGCCTTGCGCCATCATAAGACCGAGCGCGAACTGCGCTTCCACATCGCCGAGCTCGGCGCCACGGGCGTAGGCATTGGCCGCGGTGTAGAGGTTCTGCGGCACGCCGAGGCCCTCGGCGAAAATCCGGCCGATCAGTGTGTGGGCGGCAGCGTCGCCGACTGCGGCGCGGCGCTCGGCGAGGTCGAGTGCCGTCAGATAGCGGCCCTGGTCGAAAGCGAGGTAGGCATCGTCGTCGTCCGGTGCCACGGGCTTGGCCGGGGTGACGGCGCCGGCCGGTGTCGTGAAGCGGTCGGTGGGCAGGGCTTGCTTGGGTAGTGCGGCGGGCTGCGTCTTTACTCTCGCCGCCGGTGCGGGCTGGGCGGCCTGGGGCAGCGCGGTGGGCTTCGGCGCCTGGGCCGGCTTGGCGGCCTTCTGCGGTGCGGGCGCACCGGACGCGGCGGGCTTCGGCGGCGTTGGCGTGCCACTCTGCTCGGTCCGGGTGCTCCAGGAGCTGGTCTCGGCAGTTGCGGTTGGTCCGCCTGCCACGAGGAACACGGTCGCGAGCATGGCCGCGAGGCTCGGGCGGAGAGGGGCGCTGCCGATGGACGGGACCGAAGCGCATGCGGCACTCGGGCTGGGGGGCCCTTTCGTGGCCGCGCGGCTCTTCAGGAGCAGGCTCGCGTGGCGCGGGGTGGGAGCGGAGTGTCTCATCGCGCCCTCAGGATGCGGTAGCAGCGGGCGGCGCGAGGGCCACGACATAGGCCGCAAGCCAACCCGGTAGCGCGGATGCCTCGAGGTCGGCCGGGAAGCGGGCTGCGACGAAGTCGGCGCCTGCGCTGGCCAGGGCGGCCGCCTCCTCGGGCAAGCCTATGTCGCTGGCGACCGAGGGTATCTCGAAAATCTCGCCCCACCAGCCGACGAGATCGAGCCGACGTTGGCGCGCGCCATCGCGATCGGAAACATGGGCGGGAATACCGAACGCGACGTAGTCCGCGCCGGCCTCGCCGAGCGTCATGGCGTCATGGCGCGACCGGCCGGCGTCCGCGCCCACGATGCCTTTTGTTCCGAGGATCTCGCGCGCCTCGAAGTAGAGCGGCATCGGTTCCTCGCACCAGGAGAGATGAACGCCGTCGGCGCCGAGCGCTCGGGCGAGCCGGGCGTCGCCTTCGATCAGAACCGTGAGGCCAGCGGTCCGTGCGATGCCGATGGCGCCGGCAATAGCGCCCGTCAGCGCGCATCCCCTGGCAGGAGCAACGATGATCGAGGCAACCGGCGCGGCGCCGGCTGAGGCGGCGACCGTAGCCACGACCGCCTCAACGACCTGCTCCAAGCGGGCGGCATCGGTCGCATCGCCCCTCGTCTCCAGGACCGGCTGCAGCATCGGTCCCCTGCCGGGAGATGCGTCGGGCGCCTCGCGGGCAGCCAGTGAAGGGGCCGACGTCAGCTTTGGGGCTGGCCTTACGGTTCTGCCCGCGGCCTGGCTGCGCCCGCTCCGTTCCGATGTCCTCACGATGTGCCTCCCAACGCCCGGGCCGCTGGCGCGTACGCGCCCGCCTGTCGCTCCGGGCTGCTGGCTCGAACGCGTGGTGTCCTGCCACCCGACATGCGCGGGCGCTGGCCCAGAATTTGTCTCGATCCGCTGGGTCCTGCGACCTCGCTCGTCCGGTGTCTTCGGTCTCGCGAACTTGGTCTTGCCATGGGCTGTCGCTCTTTGGATCCGGGCATTGTGGCCTGTACTGGTCGCGTGCGGGGTCGGATCGGCGCACTTGTGGCTCGGGCCGTCAGGCTGTCGAGATCGGGGCACGGACGGCGTTGCCTATTCGATCCGAAAGCGGCGGAAACGTGGCCCGCCCGCACATGCCGGCGCTTGATTTCCGGACCTGGCCGATGGCGTGTCCGGGCACTCGATGCGGCCCTGTCCGGGGGCATATCGCTGCGGACAAGGGTACCGCGGTCGAGATCGCCGGTTGAGCATCGCCCCGAATTGGTCGATCCTGGCATTAGACGTGGTGCCGCGGCAAGGCAGGAGCGGAAAGTTTATGGCGGCTGTGCACAACGCAGGGGCAGGGACGGTTGTGCCGGCTGACCCGGTCGTCTGGTGCGCGGCGGCCGCTCGGTGGGCGGAGGCCTGCACCTGCCTTTTGCTCGCCCGGCTCGTCTTGCCTGTCGCGATCGCATCCATGGCCGCGGGGCACGCCATCGCCGCGGGCGATACCAACCGTGCACGCTACAATCACGTTGCCAACGAGCCGCACGAAATATCGGACGCGATGCCCGAGGGCAAACCCGAGGTCTCGACGCGGGAGGTGGCGCGCGCGCTGGTCGACGTGCGGCGCGGGGGCGTGCTCGACCTGTCCGGCAAGAGCCTACGCTATCTCGATCTGGCCGGCCTTGGGCTCGCCGGAGCCCGCTTCCGCGAGGCCGACCTGTGGGGCATCGACTTCACGGAGAGCGATCTGTCGGACGCCGACCTGACCGGTGCGCGTCTCAATCGCTCGTCGCTGACCCGCGCCAATCTGAGTGGCGCCAACCTCGCCGGCGCCACCATCCTGCGTCCGACCATCCACACGTCCTTCAACTTCGACTGGAAAGACGCGCCGCGGCTCGACGGTGCCAATCTCAGCGGCGCCCGTCTCGTCGGTAAATTCGACGGTGCGAGCTTCCGCGAGATCGAGGCGTCGGGTGCCGACTTCTCGTCCTACGAACCGCGCCCGGGCCAAGGAACGCTCACGACGCGGCGCGGCACCGATCTGATCGGCTGCGATTTCTCGGGCGCGCGGCTCAATGGCGCCGATTTCACCGCGGCTAACCTGGAGTTCGCGCGCTTTCCGGGGGCCGATCTGCGGGGCGCGCGGCTCCGCGAGGCCGCACTTGCCAAGGTCGATTTCACCGGTGCCGACCTGACCGGGGCCGATGTCACCGGAGCCGATCTCTACAACGCTGTGCTGACCGGCGCCAAAGGGCTCGATACCGTGATCGGAATGGATGCGGCGCTCAACGTCGACAAGACGGTGCGTTGATCCGTTTCGCGGCTCGCACCCCTGGCCGGGCGATCAGCCGGCGTGCTTCAGGCTGGCGACGAGCAGTGTCGCGACCACGATGCCGGTGAGGCCGATCCTGAGCCGCCCGTACCATGGCGGCGCTTCGCTGCGGCCGACCACGGCGAGGTCGTAGAGCAGCAGCGCGGCAAACGCCGCGGCAAGCGCCAGCGCTGCCGGGGCGGGCGGCAGCAACAGCACCGCGAACCAGCCGGTCAGTGAGGGCAGCACGCTCGCGACGTAGCCCGTTGGCGGCGCACCCCTGAGGGCGAGGCCCCAGTGCACGCCGCCCATGAACGACAGGATGACCGCCCCATAGGCCAGGAGCGCGGCCATCGCGGGCACGGCGAGGCCGCCTGTGGAGAGCGTCGGCACGCCGAAGCCGATCAGCGCCGCGAAGCCGACAAAGGGCGCGAGCCCGGCGATCCCGAGCGCGAGCGGCGTCGGAGGGATGGCGGACGATCGGTCGGGCATGGCAGCACTCCGGGCATGAACCGGCCGATCGGGTGAGGCGGCCGGAGGCGGATCGTGATCCCCTAAGAACGCTGCCGTCGCGTCGGCTGGATCGCAGTTGTCCCCGAAGCTGGCGAGACGACGATGGAGGCCGGCCGAGACGGCCGGCCCTACGATGGTGGCTCAGGCGGGCAGGGCGGCTGCGCTCAGGCGGCCTTCTCGAGCTTCTCTTCCCACTTGCCGAGGGCGGCCAGCCCATTCATGCGGGCGCGATGGGCGAAGGCGCGCTGGCCGGCCGCGACGTTCTCGGGCTTGCCGCCCCAGGCCTTGAGCGCAGCCGCCTGCAGCGCACGGCCGTAGGAGAAGGTGAGCGCCCAAGGCAGCGGGCCCATGGCGTTCATCAGCGACAGGTGCTCGGTCGCCGCCTCGTCGGACTGGCCGCCGGAGAGGAAGGCAATTCCCGGCACCGTTGATGGCACGGTGGTCTTCAGGCAGCGCACTGTCTTCTCGGCGACCTCGGCGGCGGATGCCTGCTTCTTGGCCTTCTGGCCCGCGATGACCATGTTGGGCTTCAGCACGATGCCCTCCAGCTTGACGCGTGCGTCGTAGAGCTCTCGGAACACCGTGCGCAGCGTCCACTCGGTGACGCGGTAGCACTCGTCGATGTCGTGGCCCGAATGGTCGCCGTCCATCAGGACCTCGGGCTCGACGATCGGCACGATCCCGGCCTCCTGGCAGAGCGCGGCGTAGCGGGCGAGCGCGTGGGCATTGGCTTTGACGCAGTTCCACGACGGGCAGCCGTCGGCGATGGTGATGACGCCGCGCCACTTGGCGAAGCGCGCGCCGAGCTTGTGATACTCGGAGAGCCGCTCGCGCAGCCCGTCGAGGCCTTCGGTCACCGTCTCGATTTGCGACGTCGGTCCGGCGAGCGCCTTCGCGCCGGTGTCGACCTTGATGCCGGGGATGGAGCCGGCCGCCCGCATGATCTCGACCAGCGGCGTGCCGTCCTTGGCCTTCTGGCGGATGGTCTCGTCGTACAGGATGACGCCCGAGATGTGGTTCTTCATCGCGTCGGTGGCGCGGAACAGCATCTCGCGGTAGTCGCGCCGGCTGTCCTCGGTCGAGGCGAGATCGATCTTGTCGAAGCGCTTCTTGATGGTGCCCGAGCTCTCGTCGGCGGCGAGGATGCCCTTGCCGGGGGCGACCATGGCGTGTGCGATGTCTTCGAGCTTCTCGGTCATGGTACTGATGGTCTCCGGATGTCGATGCACTGGATCGCTTAATTGGCCGCTGATCTAGCGCCAATCATGGCCGTCTGCCAGTACCTACTATGCGGAGCCGCGCGGGAGCGCGCGGGCAAACTCCGGCATTCCTTAATCCGCCGCCGCGATTGCGATTTGGCCGGTTCGGAGTGGTTGCCGACGGGCGCGACGACCTTCGATCGGTTCACCCGGCCGGGACCCGTGTCCGGCAATTGCCGAGGTGACGACCTGCGTGGGGGGGCGCCACCGTCGCCAACGGAAAAAGGGCTAGGCCGATCCCGGCGGATCGGCTTGGCCCTGGAAACGGCAGGCGACTTGCGCTCAGATCAGCTTGCCCATCGCCACGGCGGTGTCGGCCATACGGTTCGAGAAGCCCCACTCGTTGTCGTACCAGGTGAGAATGCGGACGAGCTTGCCGTCCATCACTTTGGTCTGGTCGAGATGGAATACACTCGAGTGACTATCGTGGTTGAAGTCGGACGACACGTTGGGCTGGTCGGTGGTTCCGAGGATGCCTTTGAGCTGCTGCTTCGAGGCCGCCAGGATCGCCGCGTTGACTTCGTCGCGGGTCGTCTCGCGCGGCATCGAGCCCGGCGACACCGACGGCCTGTCGGCCCGGCTCGTCCG
>CAYYGO010000046.1:0-32002 GCA_964471635.1 uncultured Hyphomicrobium sp. | reverse complement strand
CATCGTGCCGGAATGGTACTTCCTGCCGTTCTACGCGATCCTGCGCGCGATCCCCGACAAGCTCGGTGGCGTGATCGCGATGTTCGGTGCCATTGCGGTGCTGCTTTTCATTCCTTGGCTCGACACGAGCCGGGTGCGCTCCACGAAGTACCGGCCGCTCTATCGCTGGTTCTTCTGGCTGTTCGCGTTCTCCTGCCTTGCGCTGGGCTATCTCGGCGCCAAGCCGGCCGACGGCGTGTACGTGTTCTGGGCGCGCGTGTTCACGGCCTACTATTTCGCCCACTTCCTGCTCGTTATGCCGATCCTTGGCCTCATCGAGACGCCACGGAAGCTGCCCAATTCGATCACCGAGTCGGTGCTCGGGCCGGCGGCGGGCGGGGGAGCCTTGCCGAAGGGCGCTGCCGCGGCGCCAGAGAAACGCTGACACCGGGGGAACTCTAACGATGAAGATCAGCGCATTGCGGGCCGTCGCGGGAGCCCTGCTCCTGGCCCTGGCGGCACCGTGCCCGGCACTGGCGGGCGGCGGCGAGCACATTCACATCGAGCGTCAGTCATGGTCGTTTGCCGGCTTCACCGGTCAATATGACAACGAGCAGTTGCAGCGTGGCTTCCAAGTCTATCAGGAGAACTGTGCCAACTGCCACGGGATGAAGCGTGTGGCGTTCCGCAACCTCTCGGAGCCTGGCGGTCCGGAGTTCCCCGTCGAGGCTGTCAAGGCCCTGGCGGCGGGCTGGCCGAACAAGATCGTGGACGGCCCCAACGACAAGGGCAAAATGTTCGAGCGGCCGGCGCTACCGTCGGATCGCATACTTGGACCGCACAAGAACGAGCAGGAGGCGCGCGATACGTTCAACGGCGCGCTGCCGCCCGACCTCTCTGTCATCGCGAAGGCACGCGGCATCGAGCCGACCGCACCCTGGTACACGCACATTTTCCTCATGATGCGTGACATCCTCACCGGGTATCAGGAAGCCGGTCCGGACTACATCTACGCGCTCTTGACCGGCTACGCCGATCCGCCGCAGGGGTTCCCGATGGGCGACGGCATGAACTACAACGTCGCCTTCCCCGGTCATCAGATCGCAATGGTGCCTCCGCTCGCCAAGGACAACTTCATCAAGTACCAGAACGGAACGGGCTCGCTCGAAGCCAACGCACGCGACGTCGCCGCGTTCCTGGCCTGGGCGGCGGACCCGACGCTCAACACCCGGAAGCGCATCGGCTGGCAGGTGATGCTCTATCTCTTCGTTACAACGTTGCTGCTGTTCCTGGCCAAGCGCCGCTTGTGGGCTCGCGTGGCTCACTAGGCGGACATGAGTCCTCGGTCGGGCGGGCGCGCTGCGGTCGGCGCGCTCGCCCATTTCTGTCGCTCGACCGTCGTTCTCACTCGCACGTCGAGTGGATCCAACAGCGGCGCGTGGTGGGGACCTCGGCGCGGGCAAACACAGGCACCTGGCGGTTCGTACGCCGAGTATGGCCACTCATCTTTTGCGCAGCTCGATACCAACGGCCTCCTCGAAGGGGGCCGTGTTTCTTTTTGGGCGCAACACGCCGGCGATCGGACTGGTAGCGATTGACAGCCTCCGTCGCGCGATCTCTGATCCCGTCCGTTTCGTAAGGCCCGGGGGGCTCGGACCGGCGGATTTGATCATTGGAGGTTGCCGTGCTGACTGGCGATGGTGGCGGCGCAGGCGGCATTCTACATAGCGTCCTCTCCTTTTTCGGCAGGCTCTCCTGGATCGGAAAAGGAGCGACGCTCGGCATCGCCGGAGCGGTCAGCATCGCGGCCCAGGACGTGATCCGTAATCCGGACGAATTCGGCAACCGCCTCGGCCAGCTCCAGGCCTACCAGCGTCTCGGCGGTGACAAGGCCGGCGAGATCGTCCTGTCCGCAGAGGCCGAGGCCAATCTCGACCGGATGATCCGCCGCATCGCGGAGGTGATCGAGTTGCAACTCTTGAGGCCGTCATGGACCGAGGCGACCGGTTTCGTGCCCTGGACGGTGGCGCAAATGACGGTGTCCTCGGCCGGGTTGTTCGAACTCAATAAGACGGCGATCGAACGCTTCGTCTATAAGTCCATGGACCCGTCGTGCGGCTGCTGGCGCGAGCTGGCCGACAAGCCCGAGCACGTCGGCGTCAGCGGCTGGGTGCTCTATAGCCTCGGCCATGTCGGGCTGCCGATCCCGGAGCCCGCGGTGACGTTTCTGCTCGACAACCAGGCCGCCGATGGCTGGTGGCCCATCTACCCCGCGACGGCGAACGATCGCCACGCCTCGACCTATGCCACCGCCTGGGCCATTCTGGGGCTCGACAAGTATCAGGCGCGCAGCAAGGCGGGCCTGCAACCGGCCGAGGCCGAGCGCGCCCAGCGGGTCGCGGAGGCCATCCAGCGCGGCGTCTCCTGGCTTCGCAAGACGAAGATCACCGACGAGGCGCGCTGGTACGACTACCCGAACTATCACACCAAGGTGCGGGCGCTCGGCGTGTCGGGGCTCGTGATGTATGTCTTGAACCAGTTCTCGCGCGACGATCAATTGGCGGACGTGAGCCGCCGTTGGATGCGGGCGGTCGACGGGCGGGTGATCTCGAGCGAGGAGACCGACAGTTCCGACGGCAGCATCGAGCGCAAGAACGGCGCCATGGCGATCGACCAGACGCGACACATCCGGTTGCCGTGGGCGCTGCTCGCGACCGTCAAGTCGTTCCGCTACGGCAGCCGGTGGGAGCAGGCGCGGGCGCTCGCCTGGATGGAGCGCGTGCTGCGGAGCGATGTGCTCTCGGAAAGCGTGCTGTCGCGCTACTGGGTGACCAGCGAGCTGCTGATAGCGCTGCGCGAGCTCAAGGCCTCGGCCGGGCGCCGTAAGCTGTCCTAGCCGCATCTCGACGGCGGTGTCGTCGCCGGCAATCGAGTTGGGGTGTGCGGGTAGCCCCACGGCGCCCTTGCCATCAATGCACTAGCATTGCGATCGCGATTGGGGCTTATTCCGCCCGCGCCGGGACGGATCCCGGCAATGGCATCAAGAGGAGCATGGCGGATGTCCAGGTCGGTTCTCGGTATCATCGGCGGCAGCGGCTTCTACAATCTGCCCGGCATCGAGAAGGCGGAATGGGTCAACGTCGCAAGCCCCTGGGGCGAGCCTTCCGACGCGATCCTCCACGCCGAGATCGGTGGGCTGCCGGTGCGCTTCCTGCCCCGTCACGGTCGCGGGCACAAGGTGTCGCCGACCCACATCAACTACCGCGCCAACATCGACGCGATGAAGCGCGCCGGCGTCACCGATCTCGTCTCCATCTCGGCGTGCGGCTCCTTGAAGGAGGAATTGCCGCCCGGTCATTTCGTCGTCGTCGATCAGTTCATCGACCGGACCTTCGCGCGCGAGAAGTCGTTCTTCGGCACCGGCTGTGTGGCGCATGTCTCGGTCGCCGATCCGGTGTCGCCCTTGCTCGCGGATGCGGCCTTCGCCGCCGCGGAGGCCGAGGGCATTGCCGTCTCGAAGGGCGGCACATACATCGTCATGGAAGGTCCGCAGTTCTCGACCCGTGCCGAAAGCAATCTCTATCGCTCGTGGGGTTGCGATGTGATCGGCATGACCAACATGCCCGAGGCCAAGCTCGCCCGGGAGGCCGAGATCTGCTACGCGGTCGTCGCCATGGTGACCGACTACGACTGCTGGCACGACGAGCACGCGCACGTCGATGTCGCGGCCGTCATCAGCATCATGAAGGGCAATACGGAGAAGGCGCAGCGGCTCGTGCTGCGACTTGCGAAGGATTTCCCGAGGCAGCATCCAAAATGCCCGATCGGCTCTGACAGCGCCCTCGACGTGGCGCTCATCACGGCGCCGGAGGCCCGCGATCCGGCGCTGATCGCGAGGCTCGATGCCGTCGCGGGGCGCGTCCTCGCGAAGGCGAGGGCCTGACGGGAGGCGGCCGCAGCACCCACCCCTGGGGGCCGCGAGCGTGGCCTCCACTCACACCTCAGTGACGCGCGCGATGTAGATCGCCACGGCCGCGATCAATGCCGGTATGCCCGCGACATGCGCGATGCGGAGCACGGGCCGCATCCACGGCCACGAGACCGCGAACGCGTTGACGCGCAGGATCGAGATGCCGATCATCAGACTCACGAGCATGTAGTTGAACACGAACAGCCTATCCGACAGCGTTGCCGCGTCGGAATCGAGCTTCGGTAGCGAGAGATAGAGCGCCACAGCGGACAGAAGTGCGGTCACCTGGATGGTGACGATCGCCTCGAAGTGCGCCGTCGTGATGAAGTACGACAGATAGGCGACGATCAGGATGAAGGCGAGCGGCACCACGACGCGCAGGAAGTAGTCGGTCGTCTGCCGCTTCATCAGCCATACGAAGCTCGCATTGTAGTAGGGCACCACGCTCGGCTCGTGCGTGTAGGCATTGAGAAGCGGCACAAAGCCCTCGCTGTAGCCGACGTACTGCGACTTGAGATCCCAGCCGTCGGAGCCCACCTGCTTGTCGCGCAGCTCGATCGGTGGCGGTTGAATCACGAACGGCTGGTCCGCCCGCCTGGGCTGGAGGTTGATCGCAAAGCGCTGGGTGTCGAAGGGATAGGTTGCCAGCTCAGGCTCGAACGTGAAGCGGCCTGAAACCTTGTAGATCTTCATGCTTTCCGGGTAAGACATGTTCTCTCCTCCCCCGTGCAGCATCTCGATCGTCAGCTGGCGGCCGTTGGTCCGCGGGTCGAGGAACGCGTTGGTGAACTCGATCTGCTCGATCGACGCCCCGGTCCCGTCCCGCATCGACAGGTAGAACTCGGCCGAGAACGTCTTCTCATTGTCGTCGACGCGGTGTGCGCGAACGAGATCGATATCGACATAGAGCGTGCTGATCTCGCGCAGCCCGCCGTCGCGCGTCCGGACGAATTGAACGGGTGCGAGCTGCATCCGCCCCAGCCCTTGCGGCAGGATGACGACGAACGGTGTGCGCACGGCAGAGCGCGTCGACGGCAGGAACGACCAGTTCTCGAAGCTGCCCCGGAACATGCCGCGACCGGCGGCATACGCGGTCGTCAGCTCCTGGATGATGTGGCGCCTGAGACCTGCGACCGAGGTGCCCGGTTTCGCGGCGCGCGCCGTCTCGGCGACGAGCGCGACCATGTCGGCGAAGCGTGCTCCAATGCCGATTGCGCGCAAGTTCGCGCTGTCGAGGGGATCGGGCACGTTGTCAGCAGGCCGCGGCTTGCACTGGCCGGACGCCCAGCCCGGTGCAGCGGCGATCTTGCGGCCCTCGAAGACCCAGCTCTCCGCCGCGCCGCTCGAGATGACCCTCTGCAGCCGGTCGTTGTAGGCTTCCGGAACGCGGTCCCAGGCGAGCTGATAGATGGCGTTGGGATAGGTCTTTACGAGCTCCGGCGGGAGGGACTCGATGCGCCCGGCCAGGAACAACGTCGGAGTGACACCGGCGCGGACCATCGCGCCGAGAAAGGTGTTGGCCCGCTCTGCGCCGAAACCGAGCACCAGCATTTCCGGGCTTGCGGCCTTGATGGCGGCCACCGCGCCGGAGACCTCGGCGGGGTCGAGCGCGTCGCCGACCGATTTCATGCGCTGGTCGGCGACGAGCGGCCGGTCCGACATCATCCTTTTGAGGCCGTCGCCGAGCGCACTGCTGAACACGGCATCGCCGAGGCCGGCATAGGCCACGCGCGCGAATCCCATTCGGCGAATGAACTGCGCCATCACCGGCAGGCGATCCTCGTCCTGCGTCGGCTGGGTGGTCAGGACGTTCGGATAGTCCTTGAAGATCGTGTTGACCGAGATGCTCGACAGGAATGGAACCCCCGAGGACTTTATCTGGGCACCGATGGCCTCGAATGTCGCCTTGGCCCGGTTGGAGTTCGAGAGGCCGACGATCGCCACCGTGTTGGGGTCGGCCAGTGCGCTGCCAAGGTTCGACACCGTCTTTTTGGGATCGCTTTCGTCGTCGAGAATGCGAAGCTCGACCCGGCGACCGGCGATGCCGCCCTGTCGGTTGATGCGCTCGGCCTCGGCGCGGGTCAGGGTCGTGATCGCGCCGACATCGCCGGTATCGAAGCAGACGTCGGCGCGAGAGCTTACCAGCACGGCGACGCTGACGGGCGGCGGCGCCGCCTCGGCGGGTGATTGGGCGAGGGCGCTATGGCCTACAAGGGTCAACGAGACCAGGGTCATCAGCGCAAGCCATGCGGCCTCGATCCATGCGATCGTGCGAGACCGCCGAATGCAGCCAGAGGGAGCCGTCGGCGCTCGCGGGGCTTGGCGGGCTCGGAATGCGCGCTGCTCTTGTGTCACGCCGGGTTCCTTCGTTCGACTGGCAGGCGCGGGTCCAACTGAGGTCTGACCCCTCAGGGCGTTTCGATCGGTGGTTGCTACGGGCGGAGTGTCCCGCGCTGTGTAATCGCAAGGACCCCCCCCCAAAGGGCTGGTCCCCGCTACCCGCCGACGTTCTTTTCTCACAAGAAGCCGCCCCGATGGAAGCCGGTCGGTCGGACAACCTGCCGGGTGTGCTCCCTGGGCGCCAGGCAACATCAAAAATTTCGATTGGCGCCAGCGGCGCCGTTCCGATCTCGCCAATTGGGGTCGAGTGTGGGCCAGGGGCCAGATGCCAAGGGGCTTGTGCGCCGCGATTGCGGTCGCTCTGGGCTCGGCGAAGGGGAGGCCACCGCGGGCCATTCGCAATGGCTAAAGCGTCTGCCCTACCGGCTCGGAGCCAAGACCGCGCCCTCTGGCCGCAGGACGGCCCTCAATTCGGGAACCAGATCAGGATCTGCATCTTGACGAGGTGGGGGAAGAACGTCTGCAGGATCTGTCCCAGGCCCCACAGAATGGCGCCGAGCAGCAGCAGCGCGGGAACCATTGCGAGGACGGATTTGAGAAAGAACAACATGAGTTGCAGAAACGGAACCTCGATGCGCCGGACGACCGCCGGCAGCGGCGCGCCCTCGACGCCGACATAGGGCGGCTCGCCCGTGCCGAACGGATCGCCACCGGGCGGCATCGCGCCGAGGCCCGGCTCGCGGCCGCCGGCAGGGCCGTGCTGATATGCATCGCGCTCGCGCCCCGTCTGGCGCTCCCGGGCCTCGCGTTCACGGGCCTCCTTCTCGCGCCTTAACGTCCGCGGCAGATCGTCGGGGCCGCCGTCCGCAGAGAGAGGGTAGTTGGTGTCCGTCATGGTCGATCACTCCTGCCCTCGTTCATGCCGGCCCCCGCTACCTTCTGCCGCCGTGTCGGACGAAGCCTGGCTCGCACTTTTGAGCCACCCGGTCAGCCGACCCTCGGCCCTCGAATCGGCCTCCGGGCCGCGTCTGCTGTTCGTTCTATCCCGCTTGCCGCGATATTGCTATTTTGCGCCGCGAATTTGACCATGAGGTGGCCCTTGAACGATCTGAAAGGCTTGGTCCGGACCATTCCGGACTACCCAAAGCCCGGCATCATGTTCCGTGACGTGACGACACTGCTGGCCGATGCACAGGGGTTCAAGGCTACGATTGCCCAGCTCGCGGAGCCGTTCCGCACCCGTCCGGTCGACGCAGTAGCCGGGATCGAGGCGCGCGGGTTCATTCTGGGCGGCGCCGTAGCGGACCGGCTTGGCTGCGGCTTCATCCCGATCCGAAAGAAGGGCAAACTGCCGTGGAAGACGATCGGACAGGACTACACCCTCGAGTATGGTGTCGACACGATCGAGATCCACGCGGACGCGATCAAAACCGGCGAGCGGATCCTGATCGTCGACGACCTCATTGCCACGGGCGGAACTGCTGAGGCGGCCGCCAAGCTGGTCAGGCGGACCGGCGGCGAGGTGATCGGCGCGGCGTTCATCGTCGATTTACCCGAGCTCGGCGGGGCGAAGAAGCTTGCCACCCTCGGCATCGAGAGCCATTTTCTGATGGCATTCGACGGTCACTGAACTCGGCAAGCGAGGGCGAGACGTGTTCAGACGCGACAAGAGGCTTGCCAACATCCATGAGCTCCGCGAAGGGCTGGCGAAGGTGCAGATCTGGCGGCGGGAACCTAGTGCCACGGTGGCGTGCCCGATTTGCGACGCGCCCGGCCTCGAGATCGTTGACCGCTCTGCGCGACCGCACGCCGAGTGGTATGCGATCAAGTGCGGGACTTGCGGTCTCGACGATGCGATCAGCATCCCGCTCTGCCCGCAGATGAATAGCGGAAACTGAGACGGCTTCGTCGAGGCTGACTGCCACTCCAGAGGCGCGAGATGAAAATTGACGGCAAGCACTACCGCACCATCTGGCTCGCTCCGGACGGCTGGTCGGTCGAGATCATCGATCAGACGCTTCTGCCGCACAGGGTCGAGACGGTCCGTCTGACCTCGGTCGGGGAAGCGGCGCGCGCCATCAAGATCATGCAGGTGCGTGGCGCGCCGCTGATCGGCGTCGCGGCGGCCTACGGTCTCTCTTTGGCGTTGCGCGAGGATCCGTCCGACGGGAACCTCGCAGCCGGCATCGACTTCCTCAACGCCCAGCGGCCGACGGCCGTCAATCTGCGCTGGGCGCTCGAAGAGGTCCGCCGCGCGGTCGCACCGTTGGCTCCCTCCAAGCGCGCCGCCGAAGCCTACGCGCGCGCCACACGTATGGCAGACGACGATGTCGAGACGTGCCGGCGCATGGGCCAGAACGGTTTCGCGTTGATCGAGGCGATCGCGTCGCGCAAGCGGCCCGGCGAGCCGGTCAACGTGCTGACGCACTGCAATGCCGGCTGGCTCGCGTGCGTCGACTGGGGCACGGCCACCTCGCCGATCTATACGGCGCACGACCGGGGCATCGCGGTTCATGTGTGGGTCGACGAGACCCGGCCCCGGAACCAGGGCGCGTCGCTCACCGCATTCGAGCTCGGTGGGCATGGCGTGCCCCATACCCTCATCGTCGATAACGCCGGCGGCCACTACATGCAGCACGGTCAGGTCGACCTGTGCATCGTCGGAACCGACCGCGTGACCTCGAACGGCGATGTCGCGAACAAGATCGGCACCTATCTGAAAGCTCTGGCTGCGCACGACAACGGCGTCCCGTTCTACGTCGCGTTGCCGCACACGACGATCGACTGGCAGCTCTCCGACGGTCGCTCGATCGAGATCGAGGAACGGAGCGAGGACGAGGTGCTTTCGATTCCCGGACGACTGCCCGACGGCAACGTCGTGACGGTGGCCCTTGCGGCGCCTGGCTCGCGGGCCAGGAACCCCGCCTTCGACGTGACGCCCGCGCGCCTCGTCACGGGCTTCATCACCGAGCGCGGCGTGGCGCCGGCAACACGGGAAGGTCTGGCGAAGCTTTATCCCGAGCACGGCTGAGCGCTGACGGCTGGCGTTGGGCGGTTCGCGTGCCCATATCCGCACGGCACGCGTCCCAGAACTCGAGCCCGGAGCGATGATCATGCAGCGCAACGTCCTTACCGCCGTCGCCGCACTGGCGCTTTCCGCCACCCCGCTTGCCGCTCACCACGGCTGGGGCAGCTACGATGCGTCGAGCCCCGTCACCGTCGCGGGCGAAATTGTGACATCGAAGTACGAGAACCCGCATGTCGTGCTAACGGTCAAAGGCTCCGACAAGGTCTGGACCGTGACCCTCGCGCCGACCTCTCGCATGGAGAATCGGGGCGCCCTGAAGGAGCTCGTCGCGATCGGCCGGGCCATCACGGCCGTCGGCTATCCGTCGCGCGTCGAGAGGGACGAGATCCGTGCCGAGCGGATCACGGTGGACGGCAAGACGATCGAGATGCGCTGATGGCTCCGGGTGCGCCGGCGGTGCTGCTGGCACTCGAGCAGTCGGCAGCCGGCGAGGCGATCCGGCAGTCGAGCTGGATCTATGCCGCGGCGAACGTCGGCCACGTTGTGGGACTCGCGCTCTTCGCAGCGGCGGTCGCCGTGCTCGACCTGCGCCTGCTCGGGGCGTTCGCGGCTACGCCACCCGCCGAGGTCGTCGGTCCGGCCCGGCGCGCCGCCATCGCGGCCTTCGCGCTCATGGCGGCGACCGGGGCAGCACTTTTCACGGCGGAGGCGAGCCATCTGGCTGTGAACCTGGTGTTCCAGGTCAAAGCGCTGCTGGTGCTGGTAGCCCTGGTCAACGCCGTGCTGATCGGCCGGATCGGCGCGCGAGAGGCGGAGCGGATCCCCGCCCACGCGCCCTTTCCGAACCACGTCCGCGCCGCTGCCCTGCTGTCGCTCGGCCTCTGGATCGCGGTTGCGGCAGCGGGTCGTCTCGTCGCATACGTCTGAGGCGGCGAGGTGCAACGGGAGGACACCGTGACGAAGCCACCGAGGAAGCCTCCGACGAAGCGCCAGCGGGTTTCCGCCGCCGAGACCGCGCTGCGTCGGGACGTGATCGAGGCGGCGCTCGAGATGAGCCGGACCGGGCTCTCTCCTGGCCGCTCCGGCAATGTTTCTTGCCGTTGGCAGGATGGGATGCTCGTGACGCCGTCCGGCATGGCCTACGCATCGCTCGAGGCATCCGACATCGTGCGGGTGGCGGCCGACGGCACGGTCGCGGCCGGGCAGCGCAAGCCGTCCTCGGAATGGCGGTTCCATCTCGCCGCCTACGAGGCGCGCCCGGACATGGGCGCCGTGGTCCATACGCATTCGCTGCATGCGACTGTTCTGGCGTGCGCCCACAAACCCATCCCGGCGTTCCACTACATGGTCGCCGCTGCCGGCGGACGGGACATCCCCGTGGTGCCCTACGCGACATTCGGCACCGAGGAGCTGTCGCGTCACGTGCGGGCCGGTCTGGCCAGTCGCAATGCCATACTGATGGCCAACCATGGTCAGATCGCGCTCGGAGCGACGCTGGCGGCAGCTCTGGAACTCGCGCACGAAGTAGAGGTACTGGCTGAGCAGTACTACAAGGTGCTGACGCTCGGCGAGCCTGTCGTGCTTCCCGACGAGGAGATGGCCCTGATGCTCGAGAAGTTCAGGTCGTACGGGCAGAAGGCACAGGGGTGAGGCCAGGTCGCTCCAACGCGACCCCGCTTATGACGACTGGTCGCTGCCACCCTGGGTTTCATCCCCCTTCAGGAACGCCTCGACCTTGCCCTTGAGCTTCACGGTCATGGCGTTGCCGCGGCGATCGCGGGCCTTGCCGGCGGCAACGCGGATCCAGCCCTCGCTGACGCAGTATTCCTCGACATTCGTTTTCTCGACGCCGTTGAAGCGGATCCCGACGCCACGCGCCAGCAGTGCCTCGTCGTAGTGGGGGCTTGCCGGATTGGTCGAGAGGCGGTCGGGAAGGGGTGCTGTCTGTTCGGTCATGCGGATGGTCCGTGGCTGGCGTGGCCGTCAGTTGGCGAAGCGGAAGTGCATCACGTCGCCGTCCTTGACGACGTACTCCTTACCCTCGAGCCGCATCTTGCCGGCTTCCTTGGCTCCGACCTCGCCGTTGAGCGATACGTAGTCGGGGTAGGCGATAGTCTCGGCCCTGATGAAGCCCTTCTCGAAATCGGTGTGGATCACGCCGGCAGCCTGCGGCGCCTTGGTGCCGTCGGTGATCGTCCAGGCCCGCGCCTCCTTGGGGCCGACGGTAAAATAGGTGACGAGGCCCAAGAGCTTGTAGCCCTCGCGGATCAGCCGGTTGAGGCCGGGCTCATCCAACCCCATATCGGCGAGGAAGGCCTTCCGGTCGTCCGCGGGCAGACCCGAGAACTCGCTTTCGATCTTGGCCGAGATGACGACGCAGCCCGCACCTTCGGCCTTGGCACGCTCCGCGACACGCGCCGAGTGCGCATTGCCGGCGGCGGCCGAAGTCTCCTCGACGTTGCAGACATAGAGCACAGGCTTGGCTGTCAGCAGTTGCATGGTCCGCCAGAGCGGCTCGTCCTCGGCCGATACCTGCGCGAGCCGCGCGGGCTTTCCCTCGCGCAAAAGCTCGAGCGCCTTGTCGATGAGCCCGATTTGCGCCTTGGCCTCCTTGTCGCCGCCCTTGGCCTTCTTCTCGAGATTGGGGCGTCGCTTTTCCAGACTGTCGAGGTCGGCGAGCATAAGCTCGGTCTCGACCGTCTCGGCGTCGGCGACAGGGTCGATGCGGTTCTCGACGTGGGTGATGTCGTCGTCCTCGAAGCAGCGGACGACGTAGGCCACCGCGTCGACCTCGCGGATGTGCGACAGGAATTGGTTGCCGAGCCCTTCGCCCTTCGATGCCCCGCGCACGAGACCGGCGATGTCGACGAACGTCAGGCGGGTTGGAATGATCTGCTTCGAGCCGGCGATGGCGGCAAGCTTCTCGAGCCGCTCGTCCGGCACACCCACCTCGCCGACATTGGGTTCGATGGTGCAGAAGGGATAGTTGGCCGCCTCTGCAGCAGCGGTCTGCGTCAGTGCATTGAAGAGCGTCGACTTGCCGACGTTCGGCAGGCCGACGATGCCGCATTTGAAACCCATGGAATGGACCTGCAGGTGTGTGGATCGCCGCGGCGTTGCGCCGGCCGGCTCGGGTTGAGGGCTGCTAGCTGTCTTGGCCAGATGCCTAGAGCGCTTCATGCCGCTTGTGAAGCGGCCTTGGCCAGCGGCGAGGCTTCGGCCTTGCGGCAAGCCGCCCCGGTCTGCGCGCCGTGCCGTGTACCTAGTCAGCCCCGCGCAGGCCAGTAGCTCTAGCGTTCCCCCTTGAGGAGCCACAAGGCACGGGCCGATAAATGAGCCTCCACGAGCAGCGCCGGAGCTTCGGAACGCGCCGATCACGCTGCCACGGCGTCATCCCGCTGTCGCTCCGAAGCCGGGTCTACTGCACTCTGGCCGACAGGACCTCGAGCCTCGTCTACATCGAGCTCAATGCGGTGGTCCAATTGCCGTTCGCGTTTGAAATCCGGCTCGAGGGCGACGCCGCCGTGCTCCGCTGCGAGACCAAGTCGCAGCGCGGCTCGAAGGTCGTGGCGGCCGTGGTGTCCGAGCATGCGGGTGCCGGCGATGCCCTGCCCACCCGGGTAACGCGGGAACTCGGCGGAACTACCGGGCTGCCCGCGATCGACGAGGTCGGCTCGTGGATAGGCTTCCGCAAGACCCACGGGTTCAAGGTCTGAGCGATCGCTGCCTTCCAACGACCTCGAGGCGTCTCACCTGTAGCGGCTGAGGCCGAACGTCGAGTAGGCCGCGAGACTCGGGAGGTTGGCCTTGTCGCTCATTGCGGCGGCGAGGGCCTGACCGATATCCGCGCCTCTGTCCTTGCTGCGCACTGCAACGACAACGAACGGCCGTTGCCAGCTCGTGGTGCCCGTCTCGCAGGCGGTGCAGGACACTCGGTATTGGCCGAGGTTCAAGGTCTGGATCGGGATCTCCTTGGGCACCGCTGGCGCGATCCACTCGGCAGTCTGGCGGGCACGCAACCCGGCGCGATGCGTCTCGGCGGTCATGTCGCCTTCCTGCGAGGCGGTACCGACAGCGATGATCTCGATTGCCGTGGAGAGGCTCGACCGCACCTCGGCGCCCAGCACCTCGCGCATAACCTCGGCAGCCGAAAGCACTCTGCCGTCCTTGACGAGCTCCGTGGTGCTGCCTTTGACCCAGTCGAATTTCTTGTCGAGCACCACCAGGTCGAAGGTGCCGCGGCGACCGGCCTCGTCCCGGCCTTCGATGCCGAACAGCGTCGCGTTCTCGCCGACGCGCTGCGCGGCGACTGCAACCTTGGTGGCCTCGCGCGCTCCTTGCGAGACCACGGCATCCGTCACAGTCACCGCACCTACCCCGCCGATGAGCGAGAGCGCGGCCAAAGTCGCCGCCACATCGGCGCGGGTCGCGAACAGCGTCGAGATCCAGTGCGCGCGGCTGCCCCAAGAGTAAAGACCCCAAGCGCGCCGGCGAAGCGTGCGCCTGCGGTCCCTGTCAGTCTCGGCAGTGGCCTCGGCCATGACGTTGCTCCGTGAGTGAACTCGCGTCTGATATGCGGTCGCGATGACGGAAAGATGGACGACGCCCGGCCGAAAGCACGGAACAGACGAGCGAGCGGCACGTCATGGTGGCGACGCTCAGTCACCGCTCTTGCGGGCCGCGAGCCAGCGGGCAAGGTTCTCGGCAATGGCCGATTGCCGCTTGCCTGCCCGCTCGCCGGCCGGATGGCGAGCTGGCGGGGGCGCGGGCTTTGCCGGCTTGGTCGACTCTTCCCCTCGTGGCACCGCCCCGTGCGTGTTCCCGGCATCGGCGCTCGGCGTCTCCGCCTCTGGCCCCAGCCGCCGCAGAACGGCGCTGACGTAGCGATCATCCTTGTCGCCGACCAGAAGATGCGCCTCATCCGCCATTGCGGCGAGCAGCGGCTCGACCCAGGCCGATTGCTCGGTCTTGGCGAAGTCGGACAGAACGAAATTTGAAACCTGATCCCTGGAGCCGGGGTGTCCGATGCCGATCCGCACGCGCCGGTAGTCGTTGCCCAGATGGGCGCTGATCGAGCGCAGCCCGTTGTGCCCCGCATTGCCGCCCCCGGACTTCACCTTGAGCTTGCCGGGCGCGAGATCGAGCTCGTCGTGGAGCACGACGACGTCAGCCTCGCCGATCTTCAGGAACCGGCAGGCTTCGCCGACCGCCCGGCCACTCTCGTTCATGTAGGTGTCGGGCTTCAGGATCAGACAGCGTTCGCCTGCGATCTCCCCGTCGGCTGCGAGAGCCGAGAACTTCCGCTTCCAGGGTCCAAAGCGATGTCGTGCGGCAATGGCCTCGGCGGCCATGAACCCGATGTTGTGCCGGTTGCCGGCATAGCGCTCTCCCGGATTGCCGAGGCCGACGATGAGCTTCATGGCGCCTATCCAGGGTTCGCAGAGCTGTCAGCCGCATGATGGGCGACCTGCGGCGGTGGGCGGTGCCCGCCTTGGCGTCCCCCTCCTGCCATGGCGCTTTTCCCCACTGCCTCGGACTGTCGGCCTTCGGAGGTTCGGCCTTCGGAGGTTCAGGCGTCCCCGCCGGCCGCGCGGCTGCAGGGACGCCTGATCCGGTACTACTTCTTCGCTGCCGGCTTCGCAGCCGGTGCGGCACCCTTGCCGGCTGCCGGAGCGGCGGCCTTTGCGTCGCCCCCCTTGGCTCCCGGCGCCGCAGCCTTGGCGTCCCCTGCTGCCGGCGTCGCTGCGGCGGCTGCGGTTGCTGCTGGAGCTTCCTCCTCCTGCTTCACGGCGCCTGCAATCGTCGCCACCGTGAAATCGCGGTTGCGGATCACCGGTGTGACGCCGTCCGGAAGCTTGAACGCGGAGATATGGATCGAGCGTCCGATCTCGAGCCCTTCGAGGCTGGTCTCGAAGTGAGTTGGGATGCTGTCGTAGCGGCAGAACACCTCGACGTCGTGGCGTACGATGTTCAGCACGCCGCCGCGCTTCAGGCCCGGGGACAGCGCCTCATTGGTGAACCTGACCGGCACGGCAACGCGGATGATGCCATCCTTGCCGATGCGTAGGAAATCGACGTGAAGCGGCGTGTCGCGCACCGGATCGAGCTGGACGTCGCGCGGGATCACGAGATGCTTCTTGTCGCCGACCGCGAGTTCGCACACGGTCGACAGGAAATGACCCTTGAGGATCTGCTTCCACAACGTGTTGTAGTCGAGCGCGATCTGCTCGGGAGACTGGTTGTCGCCGTAGATGACGGCTGGAATCTTGTTCTCACGACGGGCTTGGCGTGCGGCCCCCTTGCCTGCACGCTGGCGCGCCGTGGCTTCAAGCATGACGACATTGCTTGCCATGGCTCTGTTTCTCCAACGAAAAAAGGGCCTCGAACGGCCCACGATCCGCAAACGGCCTCCAAGGGTGCCGGGCGGCATCTCATGCGGATTGCTTGAGATTTTCGCCTTATAGCCGCGGCTGCCGCGCTTGGCAAATCGCCGCGATGCATCGCGACGTGCTAGAAATCGACAGCGAAGGCCGCCCCTCGATTGGGAGGCACCACAACCCGAAGAGATCCCGCCGATGGCCAAAAAGCCGTCCCGCCGCCGTGGCGCGCCCGACCAGGACAAACTGATCGTCGATGCGCTGCGTGTGGTCGGTCGGCCATTGAGCGCCTACGAGATCATCGACCAGTTGCGCGACAAGGGGCTGACGGCGCCGCCAACGGTGTACCGCGCACTGAACCGTTTGATCGAGGACGGTCTTGCGCACCGGCTGGAGAGCCTCAACGCATTCGTTGCCTGCCGCCATCCGCATCACCACGATCGCGGAGCCGGCCAGGCGGTGTTCGCGATCTGCGACCGGTGCGGCTCGGCACGCGAGTTGGAGCAGCCGGAGGTTGTGCGGCTTCTGGGCGAGACGGCTGCCGGGATCGGCTTTGCCTTGAAGGAAATGACGATCGAGCTCAGCGGGCGGTGCGCTGCGTGTCTGGCGGCGCCGGAAAATACGGATAGCGGCCCCGGCAACGCGAGCCAGTAACGGTAGTCGGGCCCTTGGCGACCGGCCTAACGCCGGCCTATGGAACGCGTGCCGGACGTCTATCGCCCAACTCCTAGTAGAACAGGCTCGACACGCTTTCCTCGCGAGATGTGCGCAGAATCGCCTCGCCGATCAGCGGCGCGATCGGCAGCAGGCGAATGTTCTTGGCTGCACGTACGGCTTCGGTCGGCAGGATCGAGTCGGTGATGACCAGCGACTTCAGGCGCGAGTTCTGGATGCGGCTCACCGCGCCGCCCGACAGAACGCCGTGGGTGATGTATGCCGTGACCTCGGACGCACCGTTCTTCAGTAGTGCCTCGGCGGCGTTGCACAGCGTGCCGCCCGAGTCGACGATATCGTCGATCAAGATGGCGCGCTTGCCCTTGACGTCGCCGATAACGTTCATGACTTCGCTCTCGCCGGGTCGCTCGCGCCGTTTGTCGCAAATGGCGATCGGCGCCTCGACACGCTTGGCGAGGGCGCGTGCCCGAACCACGCCGCCGACATCGGGCGATACGACGACCAGATTGTCGGTTCCGAGATGCTCCTGAATGTCGCGCGTGATGACCGGTGCGGCAAAAAGGTTGTCCGTCGGGATGTCGAAGAAACCCTGGATCTGACCGGCGTGGAGATCGAGCGTCAGCACCCGGTCGGTGCCGGCGCGCTCGATCAGGTTGGCGACGAGCTTGGCCGAGATCGGCGTGCGCGGACCTGGCTTACGGTCCTGTCGCGCGTAGCCGAAATAAGGGATGACCGCTGTGATGCGCCGCGCGGAGGCGCGTTTCAGAGCGTCGACCAAGATCAACAGCTCCATCAGGTTGTCATTTGCCGGGAAAGAGGTCGACTGGAGCACGAACACGTCCTGTCCACGGACGTTCTCCTGCAGCTCGACGAAGATCTCCATGTCGGCGAAGCGCCGCACCTGACCCTTGGTCAGCGGCACATTGAGGCAGGCTGAGATGGCGTCAGCCAGCGGACGGTTGCTGTTGCCGGCGACGAGCTTCATTCTCGGCGAGCCCTGTCCGTCCTTGCCGCGTGCGTCGAATGCCATGACCCGCCCTCCACGACAGCTTTATGACGGGGCTTCTAGCAGCGAGGCCCAGGTGTGTAAACCACACCCGGGCCTCGCTGCTGTGCCTCGTTGTCGCGCCGCCGGCTGACTGTGGCGCTTAAAGCGCGTACCGTCGGGCTGGTCTGGCCGGGACCGACATGTCTGCCGCGTTCAGTTTGCGGCTTTTTGATTGGGCAGCAGTTTGAGGATGCCCTGCGCCGCGGCAGCGGCGGCCGCGTCTGCCGTCTTGCCCCACGGACCATCTAGCGAGCCCTGCGGGATCTCGTTCTTCTGCGACACTGTCCCGAGTTTCTTGCCCTTCGGGTCCTTGACGTCCCAGTCGATGGTGATCGGCTGCTTTCCGTCGCGCGTCTCTCCGAGCTTGACGCGGCCCTCTACCTTGTAGGCCGCAGCTGCGGCCGACGCGTCGGAGAGCGCTACTCCGTTCTTGGAAAGCTCTTTCTGCAACGCGCTCGTCAGGGAAACGCTGCCGTCGCCCGGGGCGCCAACCACGCTCGGCACGCTGGCGGCGACCGAGCCGCTGGCAATGCTGCCGGTCGTTGGGCTGGCGGGCGGGGCACCACGCGTTGCGTCGGTGGCCGTTGCAGCGGCCGGCGTCGCGGCCGCGACTTGCGGACCGCCGAGCGCGCCCGGGTTCGCAGGCGCAGTCGCCACCGGCACCGTGCCGGTCTGCGTCGGAGCCCACGAGGCGAGCGACACCGCGGTCTTGTCGGCGATGGTCTGGGTCACGGCTGCGGAGACCTGGGCCCAGGGGTCTTTGCTCTCCGCCCCGGCGACGACCTCCTCGCCGGTGATGCGGTTGATGCGCCGCCCGGCTGGATCTGTGACGTCCCAAATATAGGAGACTTTGCTGCCCGACTTCTCGCGTGCACTGACGATATAGCCGCGCAGCGTGTAGTCGAGCTTGTCCTGCGGCGACTTGACCAGCGCAAAACCCTGCTTCTCCGCTGCGGCGGTGAGCTGGGTCTGCAACTGCTTCGCGATCGCCTCGGGCGCGCCAATGATCGGCGCAACCGCAATGGTCGCGAGTTTCTTCGCCACAGGCGCTGGAGCCGTCTGCTCGGCAAGCGAAGTTGATGGGCCGGGTGATGCGAGAAGATTGTTGCCCGTTTCGCAGCCGGCGAGGCCGAGGCTGGTTACAACGAGCAAAGCTAACGTTGCGACAGGCCTTCTCGCTTGCCAGGCCGCAGCAGTGTCGACGGTCGTCACGATGACGTCCCCCCTGATTGACCCGCTGATGTCCGGTGGCCGGCGTACATACCTGGCGGCCTGAACTCCTCTACAACCGGTACCCTCTCGAGGAATCCTTAAGCCAAAAGAGGCGCGTGCGTCCAGCTGCACGAACGACAACGTGCTGAACGTGCCTAACAAATCCCCGTCTTCCCGCCGCACATCTGTGGATAGTGCAATTAGGCCACAACAATGGCAGAGATTTGACGGCCGTAATCCGGCTCACCGAGCCGGCGCGACCGCCGGTAGCTGAAGTATCTCGATTCGTTCGCAGAGGTGCAGTCGGAACGCCGCTCGATGGAGCCGATACGCAACCGCTCCAGCCGCGCCGCGACATAACCCGGCAGGTCGAAGAGCGGCTTCGCTCCGGCCGCGGGGCGTACGAAGAAGCGCGCATTGGCCGGGTCGAGCGCCAAGAGCTCGGCCTCGAAGTCGGCGCCGACCTCGTAGGCGGCCTGGTTGATGCAAGGGCCAATGGCGGCGCATATGCGGCTTCGCTCGGCGCCCTCGCCGACCATGGCGCCCACTGTGGCATCGAGGATGCCGGCGACCGCTCCTCGCCAACCGGCATGGGCCGCGGCGACAATCCCGGCGCCCGGGTCGGCAAACAGGACCGGCGCACAGTCGGCCGCCAGCGCGCCGATCACGAGACCACGTTTTGCGGTGACGACCGCGTCGGCCTTTGGCAGTGCGTCGCGCGGGATCGGCCCGTCGACGACGATTGCAGTGGCCGTGTGCGCCTGGTGAACCGTGACCACATCGCGCTGCTTCGCGCCCAGGTGGCGAGCGACGCGCGCGCGGTTCTGGATCACCGCCTCCCGGGCGTCCTCCGAGCCGAGCCCGCAGTTGAGGCTGGCGTAGATCCCGCCCGACACGCCTCCCTCGCGCGTGAAGAACCCGTGCCGGACGCAGCCGATTTCGGTGAATGTTTCGGCGAGGATGGGGTTCGGCATCGCGGGTTCCGTGGTCAACGCGTCGGTCTCGAGGGTTAGGGTGCGGAGCGGCGTTTGTCCACCGCCGGAAAGCCAGGCAGGGGCGGCAGTCCGGCGGATCGAACACCCATCGCCTTGAAGCGGTTGCCCATGCCGGGCACGGCCATCAGCCGCGCCACGCCCATCTCGATCTCGACCGTTTTGGCGGGGTTGGCAGCCATCAGCTTCGAGGCCCGTTCCACAATGCCGAGCGAGCCCAGGAACTCGGCCTGTGTGACCGGACCGTCGACAGCAAAGCTGCTTTGCGTGAATGCCTGCGACGCTTCGCCGAAATCGACGAGCGCCGACAGGTCCGCTTCGCCGGGAGAGGTCAAAGGGTGCTCGGCCACGTGCAGGCGCACGGCCTGAAGTGTCGCGCCGGTCGCTGGCGCGACGTAGCCATAGTCGATGAACAGGGCAGCGACCGGATGGTCGACCGCGATCGCTGCGAGCGGGGCCGTGATGTCGCCCAGTCCCTCGCTCACCTCGACGATGTCGCCCTCGGCTGGCGGTCGCACTCGATCGCCGCGTCCACCCACGCCGCCGGCCGGGCTTAGGGAGCGGCCGAACGCCAGTTCGCAGCGGTGGTCCAGGTACACGGTGCGCTCGAACCAAAGCCCACCGTGGCACTCGAGCTGACGAACAGGGCGGGCGTCCAGCAACTCGTTGGCGATCAGCAGGGTTGGCGCCATCGGGAGGTCGGGTCGCGTCGCGTAACCTCCGGGACCGCTCTCCCCGACGGCGAGGAGCGCCTCGATCCAACGCGGCTCGCACCCGACGCCTGCGAGCGTCTTGGCCTGCGAGTGGCGCAGCACCATGCTTGTCTCGACCAGATGCAGGGCGATCGCATCCCGGAGCCCCGGTACCACCTTTGCTGCCCGCAACGCATCCCGCATCAACGTCCCGCGACCCGGGCCGACTTCGACGAGGTTCAGCCGCGCCGGGCTGCCCATCTGCCGCCAGACAACTGCGCACCAGAGGCCGATCAACTCGCCGAAGACCTGGCTGATCTCCGGCGCCGTAGTGAAATCGCCTTGCGCCCCGATCGCAGTCTTGGTGCGATAGTAGCCATGCTCAGGATCCTGCAGGCACACCTGCATGTACTCTGCGACCGTGATCGGCCCCTCGCTCCGGATGCGCTCCTTGAGCTTCAGAGCCAGTGGCGTGTCGCGCCGCGCCTCGGGGTCATAGCCAACCGGCAGCGTCATGCGGCGACGGTCGCCTTGCGGGCCTGCCAGATGAACCAGAGACCAAGCAGGATCATAGGTATCGAGTACGCGATGCCGGGCGTCAGGCCGTAGTAGGTGAATGCGTGCAGCGGGTCGGGCTGCCTGAACAGCTCGCAGAACGAGCGGAATATGCCGTAGCCCGAGAGGAATGCGCCGGTGATCACACCCGGCCGCTCGAGTACGCGGAAATGATGTGTCATGACCCTGAGGATCAGGAACAGCGCAAGCCCCTCGAGAGCTGCCTCGTAGAGCTGGCTCGGATGTCGCGGCTGCGGCTCGCTGTTCGGGAAGTAGAGTTTGGCCTCGGGGAACACCATGCCCCACCAGACATCCGTCGGCCGGCCCCAGAGCTCGCCGTTGATGAAGTTGGCAAGTCGACCGAAGAGAAGCCCGATCGGAACGGCCGCGGCGCAGAGATCCATCGTCGAGAAGGGCGATACGTTGCGCTGACGCGCGAAAAGCCAAGTGGCCAAGCCGCAGCCGACGAGCGCTCCGTGGAAGGCCATACCCCCCTTCCAGACCGCAGGGATGTCGAGCGGGTTCTTTAGGTAATAGCCCGGCTCGTAGAACAGCACGAAGCCGAGTCGTCCGCCTGCGATCACGCCGATGGTCATGTAGAGCAGCAGGTCGTCCACGCCTTCGATGCCGAACGGCGGCCGATTGCCAGGCCAGATTGCCGGGCTGCGCATCAGGTGGCGGATGTAGAGCCAGCCGAGGACGAGGCCGGCCATGTAGGCGAGGCCGTACCACTTGACCGCGATCGGTCCCAACGAGAACGCGACGGGGTCGAGCCCGGGGAATGGGATGGCGAGCAGGCTCATGGCAGTCGACTCCGGCGCGTGGCCGGCCCCCGGTGTTGGGTGGTTTTTGCGGAACGGAGAATGCGGTAGGACAGGTTTCGCGCCGCGTCGGACGATTTGGACAGGCGCGGAGCGATGTCAAGCCGCAGCCGCAGCCGCGGGCCGCCGGGCCGGCATTGCGCCCCGCGCTCTTGTGCTCGCCATGCCGTGTCGCCATAGTCCGCGGGAATGTCGCAGGCATGACGCGACCAGGAGCGGCGAATCCATGACCCAGACCAGCAATCGCGTTCTCGACGAACTCGCCAAGTTGATGACGGATGCCGCCGGGGCGGCGGAAGGTGTCAAGCGCGAGGTCGAGACGCTGATGAAGGCGCAGGGCGAGCGCATGGTGTCCGGCATGGATTTGGTGAGGCGCGACGAGTTCGAGGCGGTTCGCGCCATGGCGGAGAAGGCGCGGGCGGAGAACGAGCGGCTAGCGGCGCGGATCGCTGCCATCGAGGCCCGTCTCGGCATGCCATCGGCGGGCTGAATCGCACGTCGAGCGCCGACACGCAGGCCGCGTCGGCTCCGTCGAGTGCCCGACGGCCACTTCCACAGCTTGCACACGGCTTATCAACACCGAGGTGATGGCTGCCGCAATTTTGCGCCTGCCGGTAGCTGAATTTGGCGTTGCCCGTTGAAAAGAGGGCGGGTTGCTTGCGACTCGTGTCCCCCTCTGTTTTCGTGCCCTCCGTCGGCAACGTCGCCCTACCGCGGTGTTGACGCAACGGCGGCGGAGAGCGTCACGGCGCGCGGGCGTCTTTGCCCGACCGAGAGCGACACACGACAAGACCCTAAGGAGCGAGAATGGCATCGTCGGAACTGGGCTACGATCGCGTCACCAATCCGATCGATCTCGTCGAGACGCTGGCGCAGTCCCACGACTGGGCCTGCGACCGCACGGGCGAGGACGAGATGACGCTGATCGTGGCGGGCTCGTGGACCGACTATCACATCTCGCTCAATTGGCGGGGCGATCTAGAGGCGCTGCATCTGGCCTGCGCCTTCGACTTCCGCGTGCCTGACGCACGCCTCCAGGAGATGTACCGACTGGTAGCCCAGATCAACGAGCAGCTCTGGCTCGGGCATTTCGATCTCTGGACCCAGGAAGGTCTCGTGATGTTCCGACATGCGCTCCTCCTCAACGGGGCGATTGCAACGCCCCGTCAGTGCGAGGCGATGCTGAAGGCCGCGCTCGAGGCCTGCGAGCGCTATTATCAGGCTTTCCAGTTCGTGGTCTGGGCCGGTAAGGAAAGCCGCGAGGCGCTCGTGTCGACGATGTTCGAGACCGAGGGTCAGGCATAGCGCCGGCCGTATCCTGCCGATACCGCCAGGGCGCGGCCGATTGGCGAATGGCGGGGGGGCATGCACGTATGACGATCGAGATCGACGGTCCGCTGGTGCTCGCGGGCTGCGGCAAGATGGGCAGCGCCATGCTCGAGGGCTGGCTGGCCCGCGGTCTCGATCCGGGTCGGGTCGTGGTGCAGGATCCTGCGCCGCCCGCTGAGGTGGCTAGCCTGCTTGCGCGGCACGGTATTCGGGCGGAGCCGGTGCTGCCGAGACTGAGTACTCATCCCGCCGTGATCGTTTTTGCCGTCAAACCACAGATGATGGACGACGTTTTCCCGCCCCTGGCGCGCACCGCAGGGCCAGCGACGCTCGTTCTCTCCATCGCTGCCGGCCGGCCGATCCGGGCGTTCGAGTCCCTGCTCGGCCCGGGTGCGGCCGTGATCCGCGCCATGCCGAATACGCCGGCAGCAATCGGCCGCGGCATCACGGTCTGCTGCCCGAACGGCCATGTGAATGCTGCCCAGCGTGTTCTTGCCGAGGCCTTGCTCGGCGCGGTCGGCGAGGTCGGCTGGATTGCGAGCGAGGCGCAGATGGACGCCGTCACGGCCGTGTCGGGCTCCGGCCCGGCCTACGTGTTCCTGCTCGCCGAGGCGCTGGAGCGCGCGGCGCTGGCTGAGGGGCTGTCTCCTGGTCTGGCGCGGCAGCTTTCTCGCGCCACAGTTGCGGGCGCTGGCGAGCTGCTACGGCAGTCCGATCTGGATGCGAGCGTGCTGAGAGCGAACGTGACCTCGCCCGGTGGCACCACTGCTGCAGCCCTGACCGTGCTGATGGGCGAGAGGGGACTGACCGATCTGATGGGTCGGGCTGTTGCCGCGGCGACAAAACGCGGCCGCGAGCTTGCAGGGTGAGGGAGAAGACTCGTCCCTTCCGCTCGCGGCCGCCAAGTCGTCTCCCGGCGAGCCTGGCCGCCCGCAGGGGGGGCCAGGCTCCGGCGTGCCGGGTTCATTGAAACGACAACTCTCGAGCCGGTACCCAGGGAGGAAGCCTGCGGGGCCGGATGCGTGTCGAGAGCCGCGTTCAATTCCGTTGCGTGTCGCCGAGATCGTCAGCGGCCAGCCGAGGGCGCAGCGTCGAGCGTCGATCGCAGCACGGGCACTGCCGCGCCGATCGAGCCGGTCCTGGCGTTGCAACTCACGGTGTAGTCGCCGCCTTCTCCGCGCAACACGAACTGGATGGTTTCCTGGCCGTCCGGGCTCACGGACCGTTGGTGGCCCATCTGTGCGCCGATGCGGCTGACGGCCCGCTGACAGGCCCCGAGGCCGTCTTCGCCTGACGGCGCGGCGGTGCGAGCCTCGGCTGCGGACGACGCGAGCAGGCAGATTGTGATGCCGAGACAGCCAACGGCTCGTAATGCGGTTCTGCAGGGCATGGACGGACTCCACTGCTGGGCAGGGCTTGCGACAGGGGCCGCAATCACTTGCTCCATACGAATGTAATAACATTACACTACTGGCCAGCTGCAGTTCGTGCAAGCCCAAAGCGCCGGCCTCACAGTTTTGTGTCCTATACGCGCGACCGGACTTGCCATGGTCCGGTCCGGGATCCCATGTACGACGTAGCCACCCCGAGTTCAGCGCTTCCCCGACGGCGATGGAGACTGTCATGCTCGACCCCACAACCCCCGAAGGCCGCATAGTCCTGGCGGCGATCCGCATCGCGGGGGAACGGCCTTGGAAGGACACCGCGCTGATTGACGTCGCGGAGGCGGCCGGCCTGTCGCTGGCCGACGTGCGCAAGCACTTCTCGACCAAGGGGGAGATCGTCGCCCGTTTCATGCGGTCGATCGACGATGAGGTATTGTCGCGGGCGGCGCGGCGCCCCGAGGGCCAGTCGCCGCGCGATGCCCTGTTCGAGGTCGTCATGAGCCGCTTCGACGCGCTGACGCGCTATCGGCCGGCGCTGCGGTCGATCTGGGAGGGCAGCGCTGCCGATCCGGCTCTGGCCCGGAGCCTGCTCGCGTCGCAGGCGTGGATGCTCAATGCCGCCGGCATCGCGACCGAGGGCGTAGGCGGCGGCGTCAGGGTCGCCGGTCTGGCTACCGTCTATTCTTCGGTCTTCCCGGTATGGCTCGAGGACGACGACGCAGGACTCGCGCGGACCATGGCGGCCCTTGATCGGCGGCTCCGGCGCGGGGAGCGCGTCATGGGCTCCCTCGACGAGATGACCGGGGCGCTTCAGCGCATGGCCGCAACGGTCATTCCGGGTTGCGCGCCGCGCTCGGCAACGAAGACCGGCGCTTCTACCGGCACGGTCGGTGCTGCACAAGGCAGCCCGCCTGCAGCGTAAGTCACGGCTTTACAGCGGCAGCGAGATGATCGCGCGAAGCCCGCCCATCGAGCTTTCGCCGAGAGCGACATCGCCGCCGTGGCTCTTGGCGATATCCCGAGCGATTGCCAGGCCGAGGCCGGTGTTGCCCTCGTCCTGGTTGCGGGCGTGATCTAGCCGGTAGAACGGCTTGAACACATTGGCCCGCTCGCCGGGCGGGATGCCCGGGCCGTCGTCGTCGACCTCGATGCGCACCCAGCGGCCTTCCGTTGCTGCGCGGATGACGATCTGATCCCCGAAACGAGCCGCGTTCGACACGAGGTTGGTGATTGCGCGTTTGAGGGCCTGACGCTTCAGCGGGAGCACGATGTCTTTCCGGCGCTTCCTCAGCTTGAGTTCGATCGGAGTACCGAAGACCTGCGCATCCGCGTAGACTTCCTCGAGCAGCTCGCGCAGGTTCGTCGGCTTCGCCTCCTCGCCTCCGTCGCCGCGCGCGAACGCGAGATAATCCTCGAGCATATGCTGCATCTCGTTGACCTCGGCCTCGAGCGCGTCCGTCTCGATGCCCTTCGGCAGCAGAGCCAGCTCCAGCTTGAAGCGGGTCAGCACGGTTCGGAGGTCGTGGCTCACGCCGGCCAGCATCGTTGTGCGCTGATCGACATGGGTCTTGATGCGGTTGCGCATCTCGATGAACGCTTCGGCCGCCTGGCGCACCTCGCGTGCGCCGCGCGGCCTGAAGTCCTCGGGGAACGGGCGGCCCTTGCCGAATGCGTCGGCTGCCTCGGCGAGCCGCAGGATCGGTCGGATCTGATTGCGCAGGAACAAGATCGCCACCGTGAGCAGGATGACCGAGGTGCCGACCATCCACAGCAGGAAGATGTGCGAGTTCGAGGCGTAGGTCTGGGTGCGGGTGGCGCCGAACCGCAGCACGGCGTTCTCATGCTTCACGCGGATCTCGACGCGGCGCGAATCGCCGACCGTATCGATCCAGAACGGCAGCTGCACCTGCCTGCGGATCTCGTTCGACAGCGCCTTGTCCAGCAGCGAGAAGAACGGTTTAGGCCCAGGCGCAGGCAGCTCGCCGGGCGGAAGAATCTGCATCGAGAGGTTGAGGCGGTCGCGCGCCATCTCGATCAGGCGGGCATAGTCGTCCTCCCGGTTGTAATCCTCGTAGACGTCGATGAGCGCCGCGATGTCGCGCGCCGTCGCCTCCGAAAGACGCCGCGTTACCGCCTGCCAGTGCCGCTCCATGAACGTGAAGGCGATGACGCCTTCGAGCACGACGATGGGCGCGATGATGATGATGAGGGCGCGGGCGTAGAGGCCCTTCGGCATCAGCTCCGCGAGCAGCGCGATGAGCGGCCCGAGCTTCGGTGCCCGCGCGGCAGGCGGTGCCGCCGTCTCGGCCGCGGGCCTCGACGTGTCGCGCCCGGCTGTGAGGCCGATCCAGCGCCGCATGCGATCTGCGTCAACAAATGCCATGCCGAGGCGTTCCAGCCACTCCTCTACTCTTGCGTCAGGCCGCCCGATCTCCCGCGCTGCCGGGCCTCGAGCGCTAGTCCACGTAAAGGATGTAGCCCTTGCCGCGCACCGTCTGCAAATAGACCGGCTGGGAGGGATCGACCTCGATCTTGCGCCTCAGCCTGTTGATCTGCACGTCGATGGCGCGCTCGTTGCCGGTACTGTCGTCGTTCGACAGCTCGTGGCGCGGAATCGGCTGGCCGGAGCGCTGCGCAAACAGCCGCAGCAGGTCGCGCTCGCGCTCCGTGAGCTTGATGGTCTCCTCGTTGCGCCGCAATTCGCCTCGTCCCAGATTGAAGATGAACGCACCCATTCGCACTTCCTCGCGCGGCGCGGCCGGGCGCTCGCCGCGCTTGAGGATGTTGCGCAGCCGCAGCAGCAACTCGCGCGGCTCGAACGGTTTGGGAATGTAGTCCTCGACGCCGATCTCGAGGCCCTCGATGCGGTGCTCGGCCTCCGAGCGGGCCGTCAGCAGACAGACCGGTATCGCCGTGGTCGCCTTGAGCTCGCGCGCGAGCGTAAGTCCGGTCTCGCCCGGCATCATCACGTCGAGCAGCACGATATCGTAGGCGAGGCCGCGCATGGCGGCGCGGGCTGCGGCAACGCTCTCGGCCGCCGAGACGCGAAATCCGTTCTCGTAGAGGTAGCGGACCAGCAGATCACGGATCTTCTGGTCGTCATCGACGACGAGGATATGGGGCGCGTCGTCCGGCAGGGGCTCGCCGCGCGCCGCGGCGTCGGTCGTCGTCATGGCGCCTACTCGCTCTTCTTGCCGGTCTGAGCCGCTCCGCTCCCGGTCGCTGCGCCGCGCGGCAGGCGGATCAGCGCCTCGACCTTGGGGCGGTGGGCATCTGCGATCATTGCGAACAGGAACCGCCGCGCCGCATCGCCGGCCACGGGCCCTGCCTCGCGCAGCGCCGCCTCGATGCGGCGCGTCTGCAGTGTCGCCAACCGTTCGGCTAGGCGCCCCCCTTTTGCCGTCAGGTAGAGGCGACGCTCGCGCCGGTCCACCTCGCCTGCGCGCTGTGCGACGAAGCCCTCGCTGATGAGCTGACGGAGCACGCGCGCCAGGCTCTGCTTCGTGATGCGCAGGATATCGAGAAGGTCGGCAACCGTAAGGCCGGGATTTCTCGAGATGAAGTGCAGCACGCGGTGATGAGCGCGGCCGAACCCGAACTCGTCGAGCACCGCGTCCGGGTCGCCGGTGAAGTCCCGATAGGCGAAGAACAGCAACTCGACACAGGCGAGCAGCATGTCGCGGTCGGGCGCAGCGGCGTCCGGTGCCTTGAGCTCCACGGCTCCCGAGTCCTTGTGCCGACGGCCCGAGGCACCCGGCGATGCAGGTCCACTTAAGTCAGTCATGTTGACTTACTTGAAGCCGATTGTTACGCGTTGCAAGCTGTTTCGGCAGCGTCAGCTAATCCGGCGCAAACGACCTTCCAGCCTCGCGGGCCCAGAACCTGTGGGCCTTGGTGCGCAGCCCCAGGTGCGTGCGGGTGGCGTCTGAGCGGCGGCAACGCCGGGGCTCGGCTGGGTCGATGCCGGGCAGAACAAGGCAGGGGTGAGCATGGATCTGACCTATTTCGGTGACCCGCTGATCTGGTTCGATGGCGAGGTTATCCCCTCAAGCGACGCGCGGATCCATGTTTTGACACATGGCCTGCATTACGGTTCCTGCGTGTTCGAGGGCGAGCGGGCCTACGATGGCGCCGTGTTCAAATCCCGCACCCACACCGAGCGCTTGGCTCGCTCCGCAGGCATCCTCGATTTCGAGTTGCCTTACAGCACGGACAAGCTCGAAGCTGCCAAGGAAGAGATCCTCGCCCGCAACGGCGGCGGCAACAAGTATGTCCGCGCAGTGGCCTGGCGCGGCGGCGAGAAGATGATGGCGGTCGCCGCCCAGCAGAACCCCATCCACGTCGCGATCGCCACCTGGACATGGCCGTCGATGTTCGATCCGGTCGAGCGGATGCGTGGCATCAAGCTCGACATTGCCGAGTATCGCCGCCCCGATCCGGCCTGCGCTCCGGCCCATGCCAAGGCTGCGGGCCTCTACATGATCTGCACGCTGTCGAAGCACAAGGCCGAGCGCAGGGGCTACGCGGATGCGCTGATGTTCGACTGGCAGGGCCGCGTTGCCGAGTGCACGGGCGCGAACGTGTTCTTCGTGTCCGATGGCAAGATCCATACGCCGATAGCGGACTGTTTCCTGTCGGGAATTACGCGCGCCACCGTGATCGAGCTCGCGCGCAAGCGCGGCTTCGAGGTTGTCGAGCGGCGCATTATGCCCGACGAACTCGGATCGTTCTCCGAGTGCTTCATCACCGGCTCCGCGGCCGAGGTCACGCCGGTCCGCGAGATCGCCGGCACCAGTTACCAGCCGGGCCGCATTTCCGAGACGCTGCTCAACGACTACATGGCCGAGGTGCGTCCGAAGAAGGCTGCCGCCGAGTAGCTTGCCGCCGAGTAGCTTACCGCGGAGTAGCCTGCCGCCCGGTAGCCTGCCGCCCGGTAGCCTGCCGAGTGTGAGCGGCGTGCCGTTCCTACGGCGCGGTCCGGTTGTGGCACCGTTCGTGGCGCGGCGGGCACAGGCGCTCCATATCGTGATTGTCTCGCGGCAGCCGGCCATTGCGCGCGACAGCGTTCTGTCCGAGCGTCGCGACGACCCGTCATCGGGCGGTCGGCAACCTCGGGGCATACCATCATGCGCAGGCTCACGGTTCGGCAGGCTCTGGCTGCCATGGGTCTCTTGGCGATAAGCGCCTCCGTACCGGCAAGTGCGCAGCAGGGCCCGGGCGGGGCCCTCAATCCGGAGCGGGATTGCCAGACAGTGGTCCAGTGCCGCTTTGCCAAGGGTGGCAGCTACCGGGGCTGCATTTCCGCCTACAGCTGCCGCGTCTGCCGGCTGGTGACTGCGCGGTGCGACGTCGGCGCGGCCCGTTCCAAGTGCCAGCAGTTCCGCTGCTCGTGGGGAACGTGACGATCAGGCTGGCGGCGGTCGGGGCCGAACTGGGACTAATGGCGCACGTCCGCTAGCGCCGTGTTGGACGTTCATCGTCCGCTTTGCATTGTGGCTCGTTCCAAGGCCGTACGGTTCAGCGGCCGTTGGTCGGCGGCACGGGCCTAGGCCCGCGATCAGGGCCGCATGATGATGGCGCCGACGACCGGTCCGAGGAATGCGGCAATCAGAGTGGCGATACTGGCCAGCGTGAGGCCGCTCAACGGGGAGCCGAGCGCCAATGCGACGCCCGCGATCAGCGCGGTCCAGAAGCACGCTGGAACGAGTGTGGCCAGCGCCAACCCTAGGATTCTGTCGGGCAGCCGAAGCGACATTTGCGTGGGCCGGGCAGTCGTCGAGATCTGGATCGCGGTCGTCGTCATGGACCCTCGTGCGTCACTGGATCGGCCGGAAATAGCTCTACGATAAGAGACTAGGAGGAAAGATGTTAACGGACGACTTCTGCCGTCGCTGCCTGTCAGCATCGATTCTTGGTTCGTTGATAACAACTTAACGCCCAAGCCCCGCGCTGCTGCAAAGCGAAATTTTGCTGCGGTGCGCATCTTGCGGTGCGCCATGAGCGTTGCCAGCCCCACGAAATCGCGCCACAAGCCTCTTTCATGACCCGATCCAGCGCGCCAGTGGGCGCTCCCGCTTTCCACAGCTCTCGCGATTACGACGCCGTTGTCGTCGGTGGCGGGCACAATGGCTTGGTCACTGGCGCCTATCTGGCCGCCGCCGGCCTAAAGACAGTCGTTCTCGAGCGCAACGACGTGGTCGGCGGTGCGGCAGTCACCGAGGAGTTCGCGCCAGGATTTCGAAATTCGGTCGCTTCTTATGCGGTGAGCCTGCTCAACACAAAGGTCATCGTCGACCTCGAGCTTGTCGAGCATGGCCTCGACATTATCGAGCGCCCGGTAGCCAATTTCTGGCCGGTCGACGAGCGGCGCTCGTTGCTTATCCCATACGACGCGGCTGGCCGGCGGGCGGCGATCGCCGCTTTTTCGGAGCGGGACGCCGAGGCGCTTGATCGCTACGACGACGACATGATGCGGGCTGGCCTCATTGTGCGCGACCTACTGTTGCGCACGCCGCCAAACGCCAAGGGCGGCTTCATGGAGCTGTTGAAGGGTCTGGAAGTTGGCCGCGATTTCCTGCGGATGCCGGTCGGACGGCAGCGCCTCATGGCCGACCTCGCATCCCAGAGCGCGTCCGATTTCCTTGCCCAGTATTTCGAGAGCGGCGTGGTCAAGGGCGCGTTCGCATTCGACAGCATCGTCGGGGCGTATGCCGGTCCGTCCACCCCCGGCACGGCCTATGTCCTGTTACACCACTGCATCGGCGAGACCAACGGCAAGCCCGGCGTGTGGGGCCATGCGCGCGGCGGCATGGGTGCGATCGCGACGGCATTGGCACGCGCAGCACGCCATCGCGGCGCCGAGATCCGCACCGGCGCGGCCGTCGCCGAGGTTCTCATTCGCGACGGGCGGGCGGCCGGCGTCGTGCTCGCCACGGGCGAGGAGATACGAGCGCCCATCATCGCGGCCGGCGTGGCGCCGAAGCTGCTATTCGAGCGTCTCATACCCGAGTCCGCCGTCGAGCCGGACCTGAGGCGCCACTTCGTCGGGATGAAGACAGGATCCGGCACCTTCCGCATGAACGTCGCGCTGGGCGAGCTGCCCGATTTTACCTGCCTGCCGGGCAAGCATGTCCAGCCGCACCATGGTGCCGGCATCGTCATCGGCCCGACGCTCGACTATCTCGACCGCGCCTATTTCGATGCCCGCCTCGACGGATGGTCGAAGGAGCCGGTGATCGAGATCCTCATTCCCTCGACCATCGACGATAGTCTGGCACCTGCCGGGCAGCATGTCGCTAGCCTGTTCGTACAGCACGTCGCACCCCGCCTGCCCGGTGAACGGAGCTGGGAGCACGCCCATGAGAAAGAGGTATTCGCCGATCTCGTCGTTGACACCGTTTCCCGCCACGCGCCGAACTTCAAGTCGTCGATCCTCGCGCGCCAGACGCTCTCGCCGCTCGATCTCGAGCACCGTTTCGGGTTGCCCGACGGCGACATCTTCCACGGCCAGCTCACACTGGACCAGTTGTTCTCGGCCCGTCCCGTGATCGGGCACGCCGACTACAGGATGCCGGTGTCGGGCCTCTATTTGTGCGGTGC
>CAYYGO010000045.1:0-34165 GCA_964471635.1 uncultured Hyphomicrobium sp. | reverse complement strand
CTTCTGCGCCGCGAGGCGACCCCCTTGCGCGATCTCGCCGAGGCGGTCGACCGGGCCCCCATCGGCGCGGAGGTGCCGCCGATACCCGATGCGCCGCGCAGTGCACCCGAGATCCGGGCGCTGATCGGCGCGTTCAACCGGTTGAGCTCGCGCATGACCGGCATGCTGCGCTCGCGCATGGCGCTGGTCGGCGGCATCTCGCACGACCTGCGCACCTACGTGACGCGGCTGCGGCTGCGGGCCGACATGATCCCGGACGGCGCCGAGCGCGAAAAGGCGATCTCCGATCTCGCGGACATGAGCCGGCTTCTGGACGACAGCCTGCTCGCGTTCAAGGCGAGCGCACCTCTGCGCGAGGAGGAACTGGTCGAAGTGATCGCGATTCTGGAGCGGGAGGCGGCCGACCGGCGGCTCGCTGGCGCCGACGTGACGCTCGCGGTCGCACCGGCCGCGGCGGATGCGCAGGTGCTCGGCAGCGCACTGGCCCTGCGCCGGCTCGTCTCGAACCTGACCGAGAATGCGGTCACGTACGGTCACTTCGCCCGGATTTCAGCAGCGTCCGATGACGGATGGCTGGTCATCACCGTCGACGACGGCGGACCGGGTATCGCCGCGCAGGACCGGGAAGGGCTGATGGAGCCCTTCGTCAGACTGGAGACATCGCGCAATCGCGCCACCGGAGGCGCGGGCCTCGGCCTCGCCATCGCGCGCGGCGCTGCGGAAGCGCATGGCGGTCGGCTCGAGCTTGCCGATGCGCCGGGCGGGGGAGCCCGCGCGAGGGTTCTGCTGCCGCTCTACTGCAATTGATGCGCTGGTGCAGGCTGGCGGACCGGTCTTCCCGTTCCGGTGGTCCAGGTCGTGTCGGAAGAGCGATCGCATGGCGTCGCGTCATGCCCTTTTCATGACAGCGCTACCGCCGCGGCGTTGCCCGTTTGCACTCCCGGCTGCTGAAATCACAGATCCGGGCTTTCTACTCCGATCCGTCCCTTGCCGGCATCGGCAGCGCCGGAAAAGATGAGACGATTGCCGTCTGACATCCGCGCCGGTTGACGTCGATCGTCTTCCCGCTGCTCGGCACCCGCAGCCGGAATCTCGACGCCATAGATGTGACTGTGGACCTGGTGCGGGAGGCGCGCAAGTACCTGACGCTGTGGCCCGAGACCAACATCCGCGCGGTCTACTTCCTCGCCTACACGCAGCGCGACCTCGAGCTCTGCGAGGCGGCGTTCCAGCGGCTCGGTATGAAGCTGCCGGTAACGGTGTGACGGCGGCCGGGCAGGATCGTCGGACGCATCAAAGCCGCAGGACCTTCCTGGCAAAGCGCGAAAGCGCGCTCGGCTCCGTCGCCTCGATCTCGTCGAGGCGCCGCCAGCGGACGTCGGCACGATCGGGTTCCATCGCGCGCTCGACGGCATAGAGGAAGCGGAGATCGATGTGGGTTGTGCACGCGGGTCCGGGCATGTCATGCACGTCGATATCGAAGATGGCCGGCGATACGAGACGCGCTTCGCCCGTGACGAGACCCGTCTCCTCTGCGAGCTCCCGGCTGGCGGCCGCCTCGATGGACCGGTCGAGCGCCCATTCGATGTGCCCGCCCGGCTGCAGCCAGCGGCGCAGCCCTGCGTGCCACACGGTCAGCACACAATCGGCGCGAGGGTTCAAGACGATCGCTGTCGCCGTCACATGGATCGGACCGAGATGGCGGTCGAACAGACCGGCCGCGGATGGCTGCCGTTGCACGAGTTCGGTCAGCGACGCCCGGTGGCGCGCCTCCTCGGCGTCGACAGGTAGATGGGCCGCGGCCAGCGCCATCAGGTCGGCCTTCAGGGCGTCGGCCCTGTGCGAGACATGTCCGACGGCCATTTCAGCCTGCCTGTGCTGCTTCCATGGTACGTCGCCCGTATGCGGAAACGACCCGATCGACGAGCGCCAAGGAGGCGAGCGCTCCGTTGGCGTCACCCTTCTCGAAGTCGTCACCCGATTGGGCCATGCGGTTGGTGATGTGCGCGAAGCAGACCACGGCCTTGCTTTTCGCCGCGGCGAAGGCATAGAGCGCGGCCGCTTCCATCTCGACGGCCTCGAGGCCTTCTGCGCGGCGGGCGGCGATCGCATCGGCCGTCTCGCGATAGGGCGCGTCTGTCGTCCAGGACGCTCCGAGCACCACGTCGTCGCCGACCGCGGCGCCCAACCGGCTCAGCAGACCGGCGTCGGCGCGGCTGAAGCGGCCCGGGTCCGCATAGTGGTAGCTGGTGCCTTCGTCGCGCAGTGCCTTCTCGATGAGCACGAAGTAGGGCGGCGGACGACGCTCGACGAGCTGGCCGGCGGAGGTGATGGAGATCAGCAGCTCGCAGCCCGAGGCGAACATCTGCTCGGCTACGAGGACGGCGAACGGCGCACCGACCGCGCAGCCGACGATTCCGATGTCGCCGTCACGGCGCGTCGTCCGTACCATGTCTGTGTGATAGCAGGCCCAGGCCGGCTCCGGGCGCCCGGCTCCGGTCTGGCGCAGATGGCGCACGATGTCGCCGTCCGGATCGAGCAGGCACACCCGCGGGATGGGCGCGAGTGGCAGGCCCTTCTGGCGCCGTGCCTCGCGGAGCAGGTTGTCCGGCGTGAACACGGACGGTGAGCCCGGCCGCTTTTCGGCCAGGATCGGCGGCGCCTCGCTGGACGTGTCGTCGGTGCTGCACGCCATGGCCTTCAACGCGCGATGACGATGGTGGTGCAGGCGCTGTCGAGCTTGGGCAACTCGCGCTGCGGCGCCATGCGGATCTCGAGCCGGCGCGTGTCGCCACGCACGATCGGGCAGTAGATATCGGGCTCGTCGATCGCACTCTGCAGCTTGCGGCGTCCAGCGCAGCCTCCGTGACAGGCCGCGACGTGCTCGCACGCGGTGCAGGCGGCGGGCAGCGAGCGGGCGGCGGCGAAGGGCGCGGTCTCGACGATGTCCTTGCCCGCATCGAGCAGCAGGTCCAGGTCGGCGCCGAGACCCGGCCAGTAGACGCAAGGTTGCACGGTGGCGCGCGGCGTCACGCGGACCGTCGCCCGGCCGCAACCACCGGCCCGCGGCGGTAGGCCGGCCATCGCCCGAACCAGCGGCTCGGCGATGGCGATGACGTCGGTCGCGGCGAAGAGCTTTTCAAATCCTAACCAGTATTGTTCGTAACTCAGTGCGTAGGTGTCGCTGCGCACCGACTGATACACATTGATCCGAAGCGGCGCCTCGTAGGCCTTGGCGACTGCGGCGATGTCGGCGATGCGGTCCCAGTTCGAGCGCATCATCACCGCGATGAAGGTGACGGGGACGCCGAGGCGCCGGCAGCGCTGTGCCTGCTCGTGCAGCAGATCCCAGTTGCCAGCGCCGCGTTGGGCGTCCTGCTCGTCCTTGGTCGGGTAGTCGAGGGAAAGCTCGATGTCCTTGAACGCGCGCAGGTCCTCGTCGGGCGTCACGGCCACCGAATGGCCATTGGATGTCATCGTGAGTTTGATCGGCAGACCGCGCAGATAGGCTACGATCTCGCGGAATTCCGGATGCAATCCGTTCTCGCCAGTGCCCAGATTGACGGAGCGCACCGGCAGCCGCTCCATCACCGCGCGCACCTGCTCGAGCGACAGGCGATCGACGCGCGTTGGATCGCGGTAGCAGAAGCTGCAAGAGAGGTTGCATTCGTTCGTCAGTCCGAGCCCGAGGGCGAAAGACGTTGCCGAGCTGCTCGCTGCCGGAACCGCCGTTGTCGACGTCTGCGCCATGGTCATGACTTGATCTCCAATTAGCGATCAGGCTTCTATCGGCTGACGTCCCATTCGCCAAGTCACATCGGGGCCAACATGTCGTCCAGCCTGCCGAGCGCCGAGCCCGACCAGATTGCAGAACGATGGGACGACCATGTGACGGGCTACGAAACGGTCTTCGAGCCGTTCTCCCTGACATTGACACGCCCGGTGCTGACGCGGTTGACGGTGCGGCCTGGGGCGCGCGTGCTCGACGTGGCGGCCGGCCCGGGGGGCGCGGCGATCGAGCTGGCGCGGATGGGCGCGCGTGTCGTCGCGGTCGATGCCGCGCCCGCGATGGTCGCGCGTGCCGTGGCTCGTGCCGACGCGGCGGGCCTGCCGGTCGAGTGCCACGTCATGGACGCGGAACGGCTCGCGTTCGCCGACGCCACATTCGACGCTGCGCTGTCCTCATTCGGTATCGTGCTCGTACCCGACGCTGCCGCGGCACTTGCCGAAATGCGCAGGACGGTGAAGCCCGGCGGCCGGATCGCGGTCGTCACGTGGACCGAGCCGCACCGCTACGAGCTCGCCACGCTGTTGGGCGCTTCGGCCGACGCAGTCTGGCCCGGGCGGCCACGAACGGGGCTGCCAGCGCAGCTGCGCTTTCGCGAGCCCGCAGCCCTCTGCTCGCTGTTCGAGGCAGCAGGCCTTCCGCAACCGGAGATCGAGCGGGTCGAAGCCCACATCGAGGCGCCGTCGGCCGAGTGGCTCGTTGCCAATTTATCATTCGCGCCGGGCATGGACTCGATGCTTTCCAGTCTCGGTGACCGCCGGAAAGAAGTGTGCGATACGCTGTACGAGGGATTGAGGTCTCGTTTCGGCAATGGCGCCGTGCGTCTGGCCGGAGTTGCGCATATCGGTTTTGCAGTTGCTTCTGAAAATAGCACAGCCGCTTCTGTAATGCGGATGACATGAACGTGAGAACGCGATCGCCTAACGTGTCCCGACTCGCGCGGGACAATTCGCTAACCCGACGAAGTCCTGTCTGTTCGCTTCGAGGAAAACCACGATGACCCTTCGTATTCGTCCATCGCGCTTCGTTGCCGCGCTTGCCGCCCTCGGTCTTTGGGCCACGTCCGCCGTGGCTCAGACCAAACCGACGCTGACCTTCAGCGCCATCCCCGACCAGGACGAGACCCGCCTCGCGGAGAAGTTCAACCGCTTGGCCTCATATCTCGAGGAGAAGCTCGGCGTGGCGGTGCGCTATCTGCCAGTCAAGAGCTACGGCGCAACCGTCACCGCGTTCAAGAACAACCAGGTGCAGGTTGCCTGGTTCGGGGGCCTCTCGGGCGTGCAGGCACGCCTCGCCGTGCCCGGCTCGGAGGCGATCGCACAGGGCGACGTCGACCCGAATTTCAAGAGCTACATCATCGCGAACGTCGCAACCGGCCTCGCACCCGAGGAGACGCTGTCGGACGCGATCAAAGGCCGGACCTTCACGTTCGGCTCGCGCGATTCGACATCGGGCCGCCTGTTCCCCGAGCATTTCCTGCGCAAGCGCTTCGGCATGGCGCCCGAGATGATCTTCTCGCGCGTTGGCTATTCCGGCGATCATAGCCGTACGATCCAGCTCGTGCAGTCGGGCGCCTTCGAGATCGGCGCGGTCAACTATCTCGTCTGGGATAGCGAGCTCAAGGCGGGCAAGATCGATCCGAGCAAGGTGCGCGTGATCTGGACCACGCCTGGCTATCCCGACTACAACTGGTCGGTGCGCGGCGATATCGACACGACCTTCGGGGCGGGCTTCAAGGAGAAGCTCAAGGCGACGATCCTCGGTATCGAGGACAAGACCCTGCTGAGCTTCTTCGACCGGACGAAGTTCATTCCGGCAAAGAACAGCGACTATCAGGCCATCGAGGACGTTGGCAAGCTGGCCGGACTGATCAACTGATCGCCACGCACTCGACCGATCGCGCACGGCCACGGGGCCGCCGCTCCTCGGCAGGAAACTCCTCGATGTCGTCCGAGATCGTCTTCGACCTCAAGAGCGCCTCGGCGTCCTACGGCGCGCGTGCGGTGCTCAGCGGCATCGACCTCACGGTGCGGCGCGGCGAGCGCGTCGCGCTGATGGGGCGCAGCGGGGCCGGCAAGTCGACCCTGCTGGCCCTGCTCTACGATCAGCGCCCCGCCGACGTGGCACTCGTGCCCCAGTCGGCGGCGCTGGTGAAGCCTCTGTCGGTGTTCCACAACGTCTACATGGGCCGGCTCGACCGGCATCCGACGGTCTACAACCTGCGCAATCTGCTCTGGCCAGTGGCCCGCGAGGTTGAGCAAGTGTCCGGAGTGCTGGAACGCGTCGGGCTCGCCGAGAAGCTGTTCGAGCCGGCAGGCACGCTGTCTGGCGGCCAGCAACAGCGTGCCTCGGTGGCACGCGCACTCTATAACGGGCGGTCGATCGTGCTGGGCGACGAGCCCGTCTCGGCGCTCGACAGGGTGCAGGGCGGCGAGATCCTTCAACTTCTGCGTGCCCGGTGCGAGACGCTGGTCCTCGTGCTCCACGACATCTATCTCGCCCTCGAGCATGCCGAGCGCGTGGTGCTGCTCGACCACGGACGCAAGGTGCTCGACGAGCCGAGCCAATCGCTGAAGCCGGCCGATCTGTTGGCGCACTTCGGCGGCGAGCCATGATGCGGCCCTCATGATCCGACCTACCTACGGCAACGCCAGTCTCGCACTGCTCGCAGCGGGGCTGCTCAGTCTTGCGGTCGCCGACATCGCGGTATCCGCGCTGAATCCGGGTGCAGAGCTGCGCCGTGTGCTGTGGGGCATCCTTACCCCCGATTTCCGCGCCGTCGAGGTGTGGAGCGTGATCTGGACGGTGGCGTTCGCGGTGGTCGGCGTGGGTCTCGGAGCGCTGATCGGCCTCGCGATGGCACTCCTCTATCCGCATTCGCGACTGATCCGCGGATTGGCCGTCTGCCTGCGCTCGATCCACGAGCTGTTCTGGGCGCTGATCCTCATCCAGGTGCTGGGCCTCGGCTGGCTTACCGGCATCCTGGCGGTGGGCCTGCCCTATGCGGGGTACTTTGCCAAGGTCTACGCCGAGATCATCGAGGAGGCCGATCTTTCCGCGGTGCGCGTCCTGCCGGCGGGCAGCTCTCTCGTCTCGGCGTTCCTGTTTGCGCGCCTGCCCGAGCTTGCCCACGCCTTCAAAACATACACCCTCTACAGGCTCGAGTGCGGCATGCGCTCGTCGCTCGTGCTTGGCTTCGTCGGCTTGCCGACGATCGGGTATCATCTCGAGGTCTATTTCAAGCAGGGCCACTACAGCGCGGCCGCCGCTTTGCTCGCCATGTTCTATCTGCTGATCGGCGCACGCCGCCTGTGGGCGCGCACCGTGACCATTCCGTTCCTGGTGATCGGCAGCATCCTGTGCCTGCCGGAGAGTATCGGCGGCGGCTCCGTGCTCGACAACCTCGTGCGCTTCGTGACCGTCGACATCGTGCCCGCACCGTTCCGGACCGGGGACATCGCGCAACTTGCAACGTGGGCCTCGTTCGCCGGCTGGCTGGAGCGCATCGTCGTCACCCAGGCGCTGCCCGGCATCGGCGCGACGCTGGTGCTGTCCCAGATCGCGCTGGTCGCCGCCGCCATCCTGACGCTGGCGCTGTTCCCGATGGTCAGCCGGCGCTTCGCCGGGCCCATCGGCCGTCCGGCCGGACGGGTGCTGCTTGTCATCGTGCGCTCGACGCCCGAGTTCATGATGGCCTACTTGCTTCTGCAGGTGCTGGGCCCCTCGATGCTGCCGGCGATCATCGCGCTCGCGGTCCACAACGGCGGTATCGTCGGCTACCTGATCGGCCGGCATTCCGACGAGCTCGAGCTTCGCCGGGATGCGCCGAAGGGCCTCGATCTCTATGCCTACGAGACGGTGCCCCGGCTCTATGGCCAGTTTCTCGCCTACCTGCTCTATCGCTGGGAAATCATAGTTCGCGAGTCGGCGATTTTCGGCATGCTCGGCGTCGCCACGCTCGGCTTCTACGTCGACGCGGCAATATCGGAGTTGCGATTGGACGCCGCGATGGTGCTGATTGCCATTACGGTTCTATTGTCGGCAGCTATCGATCTCGTATCGCGGCGGCTCCGGGCAGCACTTCGGATCGGCACCCTGCCGACGCGACTGTCCACGCACACAGCGCCGCTCAATGCCGCGCACCAATTGACGTGAGGACGTTCGACATGGACAGCGGCAAGGTCCCCGTGCTGAAGGACGTGGTGCTGATCGGTGCCGGTCATGCCCACGTCGGCGTGCTGCGCAGCTTCGGCATGAAGCCGGTGCCCGGCGTTCGCCTGACGCTGATCTCGCGCGAGGTCGATACGCCCTATTCCGGCATGCTCCCGGGCCTCGTGGCGGGCTACTATTCGTTCGACGACATCCATATCGATACCGGGCCGCTCGCCCGGTTTGCCGGCGCGCGCCTCTATCAGGCCGAGGCGACGGGGATCGACCTCGCCGGCAAGCGCGTACTGCTCAAAGATCGCCCGCCGGTGCGCTACGATCTGTTGTCGATCGACGTCGGCTCGACGCCCGGCGGTGGCGAGGTGGCGGGCGCGGCACGACATGCAATTCCGGTCAAGCCGATCGACCGCTTCCTCGAGCGCTTCGAGGCGGCGCGGGCTCGCATTCTTGCGAAGGCCGGTCGCGTGCGTATCGGCGTCGTCGGTGGCGGGGCAGCCGGTATCGAACTCGCGCTCGGTCTCGACGCGCGTCTTCGCCGTGATCTCAAGAGGGCCGGTCACGACCCGGCCGCACACAAGCTGGTGGTGCTGTCGGGCGCCGGGAGCATCCTTCCGACGCTGCCTGCCTCGGCTCGTGGGCGGCTCGAGCGGCTGCTCGCGGAGCGTGGCATCGAGGTGCGCACCGGGGCGCGTGTCCGCAGCATCGAGCAGCGTACGGTCTCGATTGAGGGTGGCGGCACGGTAGAGCTGGACGAGATCTTCTGGACGACGAATGCGCGGGCGGCGCCTTGGCTTGGCGAGACCGGGCTCGCCCTGGACGCAAAGGGATTCATCGCTGTTAGAGACACGTTGCAGTCGACCTCGCACCCTGATGTGTTCGCCGCAGGCGACACCGCTTCCGTGCAAGGCTACGAGCTTCCGAAGTCGGGTGTCTACGCGGTGAGGCAAGGGCCTTATCTGTCGGAGAACCTGCGCCGGGCGATCGCTGGCCAGCCGCTCGAGAAATACCGCCCCCAGTCCGACGCGCTCTATCTCATCTCGACCGGAGAGCGCTATGCGGTCGGCGTCCGCAACGGCATCAGCTTTGCCGGGCAATGGGTGTGGCGTTGGAAGGATCACATCGATCGCACCTTCATGGAGCGCTTCAATCGCCTGCCGGAGATGGGGAAGTCCGGCGGCCCGGCGCTGACGGGCATTGCCGATACGGCGGCGATCAAGGAGATCTCCGCGCTCGCCATGCGCTGCGGCGGCTGCGGCGCCAAGGTCGGAGCGACCGTGCTGACGCGTGCCCTCGGCCAGATCGAGCCTGTCGAACGCGACGACGTGGTCATCGGGCTCGATGCACCCGACGACGCGGCCGTCGTCGATACCGGGGGCGAGCGGCTCTCGGTGCACACCGTCGACTATTTCCGCGCCATCGTCGACGACCCCTACACTTTTGGTCGGATCGCCGCGAACCACGCCATGGGCGACATCTATGCGATGGGCGCCGAACCGCAGGTGGCGATGGCCATCGCCACCATACCCTACGGGATCGAAGCGAAGGTCGAAGCCGATCTCGCCGATCTGATGACCGGTGCCAACGAGGTGCTGCAGGAGGCCCGCTGCGCGCTGGTCGGCGGCCACACGAGCGAGGGGGCGGAACTGGCACTCGGCTTTGCCATCACCGGGCTCGTCGGGCGCGAGAAGGCCTTGCGCAAGGGGGGGCTCGTCGCGGGCGACGCGTTGATCATCACCAAACCCGTCGGCACCGGCACGCTGCTCGCCGCGGACATGCGCGGCAAGGCCAAGGCACGCTGGGTGATGGCTGCACTCGCGCACATGACGCGCTCGAACGCCGCCGCGGCGCGCATTCTGGGGCGACATGGCGTTCACGCGGCGACCGACGTAACGGGCTTCGGCCTCATCGGCCATCTCGTCGAGATGGTGCGGGCGAGCGACGTCGATGCGACGCTCGACCTCGCGGCCGTCCCGGTGCTCGCCGGAGCCCGCGAGACCGTCGCCGCCGGCGTGTTCTCGTCCCTGCAGCCACAGAACGTGCGCCTGCGCCGTGCCATACGCAACCTGGCGACGGCCTCCGCACACACCGATTTTCCGCTACTGTTCGATCCTCAGACGGCGGGCGGCCTTCTCGCCTCGGTGCCGGCAGAGGTCGCGCAACTGTGTGTCGCGGAGTTGCGCGATGCCGGGTATCTCGCTGCGGCCGTTATCGGGCGCGTCGAACCCCGGACGGCCGCGCTGGAGCCGATCGTCATTGCGCTCGGGTCCAGTCCGACCGACAGCGCAACGATGCGACAGGGTGAAAAAGCAACTGGGGAGCGGTCGTATGCGCACGAATCCGTTTAACGAGGCCTGGGCGTTCCTGACGGGCACGAGCTCGTTTCACGCCGAGGCGGGAGCACAGGGCATCCTGATGGTGCCCCTGTTCTACCTGCTGCTGCTGGCAAGCTTCTATATCGCCTGGCGCAATTGGACCGAGGATCCGGAGCAGCGCACGATAGAGCATCTGACGACGTGGTTCTTCCGCGTGATGATCGGCGTCATGTGGTTTGAAGGCTCGGTGTGGAAGCTGCCGCTGCCGCTCTCGGGGGGCTTCCCCTACTGGGTCGACCAGATGAAATTCCACGCTGCGTTCGATCTGCACCGGTGGGTGGTGGTCAACGTCTACCAGACGCAGCCGATCCTCACGATCATGAACATCGTGGCGTTCCTGATCGAGGTTGCCCTGGCTGCGTCCTTCATGCTCGGTTTCGGCGTGCGCCTGTTCGGGCTCGTCGGCATGGCATTCGCCTTCCACCTCTATCTCGGGCTCTACCGCCACCCGGCGGAGTGGCCCTGGCTGTTCTTCTTCCTGATCTTCGTGCAGGGCTTCTTCGTCATGCATGCCGCGGGTCGCAGCCTCGGCCTCGACGCCCTGCTGCGCAAGGCGCGCAGCGGGTTGTTCGCCGGCGAGGGAGCCTTGGGCAGGCTCTATCAACGCGCGTCATAGGCCGGGGACGCCTGGTTGGTCGACGGGGTCGGTCGACGACTTGCTATGCGGAGCGGCGATCGAGGCCGCTCCGCTTGAGCGAAGTTGCAAGTCGCGCGAACGTGCGGACGATGACCCAGGCCGCCCGAACGGCTGCGCGCAGGTCGCCAGAAACCTTTGAAACGCCGCCGACGCGGCGGCGTTGTCCAACCGGGATCTCGACGATGCGCAACCTGCGCGCGGCCGCCTTCATCTGCATCTCGAGATTCCAACCGAACGTCGCCTCTTGCATGTCCAGGGCCGCGAGCGTCTCGCGACGCAGAGCGCGAAACGGCGACATGTCGGTGAACCGCGCGCCATAGAAGAGCCGGATCAAAAGGCCAGTGAGCATGCCGGCGGCGACCTGTGACGCCCCGAGACTGCCGGCCTCTCTCTCTCCCTTGAGACGGGTGCCGAGGGAGAAGTCGGCCTCGCCCGACCGCACGGGCGCCAGCACCAGCGGTACGAGATCGGCACGGTCTGTGCCATCGCCGTCGAAGAACAGGACGATCGAGATGTCGTCGGTGAGAGCCGCGATGCCGGTCATCATCGCCCGCCCGTAGCCGCGTCGCGTTTCGACCACGACCTCGGCGCCCGCCGCGCGCGCCCGTTCCGCCGTTCGGTCACGCGAGTTGCCGTCGACCACGACCACATGATCGACTCCGCTCGCGTAAAGCCCGGTGACGACGCCGGCGATGGCGTCCTCCTCGTCGAGCACCGGCACGACCGCGGCGACACGCTCCGCCATGGCGGAGGCGTCTCTCGTCACAGGCTCCATCTCATGCCGCAGCTCTTGCAGGCATCGGAAGGCCGGTCGGACTTCAGCGACTTGCGGAACTCCTGATAGGCGGCCCCGTTCCAGATCTCGGCGAGCGTCTGCTGGGTGGCGTCGCCGAGCGTGTAGTGCTCGTAGCCGCGTTGCGAGAAGGGCGCGATGCAGCAAGGAAGCGCGCGTCCGTTGGCCGTGAAATACATCAGCGACCAGGGGCGCCGGCACAGCGACCAGGGCGACGCGTCGGTGGCGCGCTTGACGCTGGTGCCGGGCTCGGTTGCGCCGGAGGCGCTGAACAGTATGCCGAGGCGCCTGGCTTCGGCTTCTGCCGCCTCGATGTGCGCGTTCTCGGCGGCGCTGAGGCGCTCGAACAGCGCCTGGTCGGGGCGGGCCATGCCGATCGCGTCGGTCTCGAAGTAGACGAGGCGCTGCAGGTAGACCTCGGCGACGCCGACGTCCCGTGCGATCTGGACGAACTGCGGCAGGCTTTCGAGCGTCTCCTTGAGGCCGGTCAGCCACAAGGAGACCTTCGGCGACGAGAGACCCTCCGCGCGCTGCATCTCGGTGAAGGCCTTCACGTTCCGCACGATGCGGTTGAAGTAGTCCTTGCCGCGGATCAGCTTGAAGGTGCGGGCGTCGGCCGCGTCGAGCGACACGCGCAGCTCGTCGAGCCCCGAATCGCACAGCTCCCGGCCCTTCTTCGCGGTGAGCACGGTGCCGTTGGTGTTGAACAACACGTAAACGCCGCGGTCCTTGAGATAGCGCACCATGCGCGGCAGCTCTTTGACCAGCATCGGCTCGCCGACGCCGTGCAGCACGGCGCGGGCGAGGCCGGGCACCTGATCGACGATGCGGGTGAACAGCTCCCAGCTCATGTCGGCGGGCGGCTCGAGGTCCTCGTACGTTCGCGGGCAGGTGGTGCACAGCAGATTGCAGCGGTTGGTCGTCTCGAGATAGAGGCAGACAGGCTGTTGGCGGGCGACCGGTGCGAACGCCGGATCGGCCGCCTCGTGGTAGCGCCGCGGATCTACGGGCTTAGCTGGCAGGGTGACGGAGGTGCTCATGCGTCTCGTGCTCCGGGATGGCGGGGCGGTTGCGTAGGCGGAGCAGATCGCGAGCGATCGCGATAAGCACCATCAGGTTGAACACCAGCTGGCGCAACACGAAGTCGGGCAGCCTGTCGTTCGGGATCTCGTTGTAGCTCTGCACGCCTGCGATCGTGAGCACCCACAACGTCCACGACCAGGGGTAGACGGCGAGGAACGGCACGATAGCCAGATAATACCATGGATAGTGCGGCGTCAGAACGACCAGGAAGGCGGTCAGCAGCAGCGTGAGTGCCGCTACAGAGGCGGCCGGCCCGCGGTCCACTCTGAACGAGACGCGGAACGCCAGCGCCAGCATCAACAGCGCGAACGCTGCGGCGTAGATCTTTCCCGAGATCTCTGGAACGGGCGTGACGAGTGCGTCGACGATCATGAGCAGCCGGAAGCCATGCCGGTTGTTCAAGCCTTCCTCCGCAACATAGCCGCCAAGGAAGCCGAAGACCTTGCTGCCGACCGACATATAGGGCGCGTAAAGCAGCACCAAGGTGGCGACGAAGGCCAGCGGCAGGCCGAAGCGCCAGGGGCGCCAGAACACCGGCAGAGCCAGGAGCGCTGTCGGCTTGACGAGCGCTGCGGCGGTGGCCACGACGCCCGCGAGCAAGGTGCGGCCGCCGGTGAAGATCACGACGGCGACCATCAGCAATGCACACATCAGCGCGTCGATGTGTCCGCTGCCGGCGATCTCCCATATGGCGAGCGGGTGCCAGGCAACGATCGCAATGCGGGTCGCCGGCAGCGACAGCCGCGCAAGCAGAACGAGTGTCGCCCCGATCATCACCGCCTCGCACGCGACGAGCGCGAGCTTCATGACCAGCACACTTTCACCGAGGCGCGTGGCGAGCAGGAAGAACATCTGCGCCACCGGGGGATAGATGGTGGGCGCATAGTCGGCGCGGTTGATCTTCGGGAAGATCGCCGCGTCCCGCAGATGCGCAAGAGCGGCATCGACTGGAATGTAGCGGTAGGGATTGATGCCGGCCGCTTGTACCCGGCCATCCCAGACATAGCGGTAGATGTCGTCGGACCAGTAGGGCTCGATGGCCAGCTGGCCGCAACGCATCGCGATCGCTGCGATAGCGATGATGGCGAGCGCCCAGCGTCGGTCGAGCCGCTCGGCCGTCAGGCCCGCCCAAGCTGCGGCAGCGCCCGTCACCACGAATATGATCCAGTGCGAGATGCTGCCGAGCTTCATGGTCACCGGCGGCCCGATCAGCGTGAGCACCACGATCATGACGCCGACGAGAGCCAGCCTCAACTCGCCCCGTCCTGCAGCCGGCGATGAGCCTACGGCCTCGCTCACCGTGCCGGACTCCCCGCAGCAACCCGTCCGAGGTCGCGGAGATGGGGGCGTGCGGCAAGGAAAGCACGCGTGGCGCGGGCGGGCCCGGATGCGAGCGCACCGTGATCGAACGGCAGGGGCTGATCCATGATGTCGGCCACGAGCAGGCGCAGCGTCGCCTCGTCGTCGACGTCGTACCAGTGCGGCAGCAGCGCAACCTCGAGCGCCATCGCACGCGCGCGTTCCACGGTCGTATGGAGAACGGCGGCCGTGCTCCAGGGGATGTCGCGGAAAAGCTCCGCATAGGCCGTCTTGAGGCCGATGAGATAGTACCCGCCGTCCTCGGCGGGGCCGAGCACCACCCGCTCGCCCGGACGACGCAGCGTCGCGATGGCGGAGGCTATGGCAAGCGGCGGCAGCGTCGGGCTGTCGCCGTTGATCAGCACGACCGCGTCGTGGCCGGCCCGCAGCAGCTCGTCCGTAGCGCCGTGCAGGACGTGCTGGAGTGTATCGCCGCGCCGGCAGAGTAGCCCGAACGTATCGGGCAGCAGCTTCCGCAACTGCTCCTCCGAGCCCGCAGGTGCGTAGACCGCATACCCCCGGCGACCGCAGCATTCGGGAACGGATTCAATGGCGTCGGCGACATCGCGAAGGAAAGCGCCGGCAAGCTCCGCCGCGCCCTCGATGCCGACGCAAGCCGCGAGCCGCGTCTTGCTGGCTCCGGCTATGGGCGTCTTGCAGATGATGCCGACAGCCGCGACCGACCCTGCCAAATTGAACATCTGCGACCCGGACCGTGCATCATCGACACTGGGTTTGGATAGCGGACCTTGTCCGTGCGCGCCACCAAACTCTTCGTGAGACTTTGGTTAGCATTGGGTGGTTTTAAAAATTATACTCCGTAAATTATAAAACAACCATCGACGGGGCCTACCGCAGCAACTTGCCATTCGATCAGGGCCGGCAAGACGGGTGACGGCACTGACGTCGACAAGCGCGGTACGTTCCCGTGTTCGAGGTGCCGAGCTGTCCGCACCTCTGCCAACCGCGAGCCGTACCAATCGCTCTCGCTACCCGAGCGCGACCTGGCTTAGCCAGCCACGATGCGTAGCGTGCCTGCGGCGGCGTCGGTCGCGTCGCGCGACGACGTCGATGATGTCGGTGCGGGCGGCATCCTGCGAGCGGGAAACCGGTGCGCCTTCGTGCCGGCCCGGGTGGATGGCATGCCGCCGAGTTCTCTTCGTCGCAAGGGTCGACCAGATGGCGTTCGCCTTGGCGATTTTGCCCGCGATGTCCTTGGACCACAGCGCTTGGACCTGAGAGGACGGTTGGGACTGAGCTTGCCGCCGACGATCGTCGAGGCTTGGGGTCCTGCCGTCCAGCGTGGAAACCAAAGCAGTGACGCAGCCGCCGCACGCCGGGTGCGCCGGCGTCCGATTCGCCATGACAGCCAAACGTCGCGTCCGTGACATCGGCGGCAGCCCAGCCACGACGAGCGGCCCCCCCCCCGCCGGCTATCCAGAGACTCTGCCATGATGCCGACCCGGCGCAAAATACAAACATTCAATTGATTGATTGAACGAAAGGTGCGAGAGTTGGGCATGAACAGCTGCAAGCCTGCCAGAACCGTCCTTGCAAGCTATGCCGACGTGGCTCGCGCGATGGGGCACGAGCATCGATTGGAGCTTCTGGAGCACCTCGCACAGGGTGAGCGGAGCGTCGAGGCGCTGGCCGGCCTGACAGGGCTCTCCGTGGCCAACGCATCGCAGCATCTGCAGCACTTGCGGCGCTGCTGCCTGGTCACGACGAGCAGGAGCGGAAAGCGGGTCTACTATGCCCTTGCTAACGAGACCGAAGTCGTGGGGCTGATGACGGCGTTGCGGCGGGTTGCGGAAAAGACTGCGCTGGAGCTTCAGAGCGTCGTTCAGACGTATTTTGACAAGCGTGACGACCTCGAGCCGGTGACGAAGGCGGAGCTGCTGCGGCGCATGAAGCATGAAGCCGTGACGGTGCTGGATGTCCGACCTGCCGACGAGTTCGTCTCGGGGCATGTGCGCGGCGCGATCAATATTCCAGAAGCGGAGCTCGAGAAGCGTATCAAGGAGTTGCCGAAAAGGGCACTCATCGTTGCCTACTGCCGCGGACCATATTGCGTCATGTCATTCGAGGCGGTGGCGGCATTGAGGGCAAGGGGTTTCAAGGCCGTGCGGCTCGAAGACGGCTATCCGGAATGGAAGGCGGCAGGACTGCCGATCACGACCGACCGTAAAAATCAGAAACGATCTGGAGGAAGCAATGACCGGAACAATCGAGCCGCATAATCAAAAATCGGCTGCGGTGTGGAACTCGGGCGGCGCGCTTTATGAAGAGATTAGTCATGGAATCTCCGATTCGATCGAGCACTGCGTCCTGCGCCTCAATCCGCAACGCGGGGAGAAAGTTCTCGATCTCGCCACCGGGACAGGCTGGACATCCCGCGTCGTCGCACGCAGAGGCGCCGAGGTGACGGGTGTCGATATTGGCGCGGACCTCGTAGAGGCCGCCCAACGGCGCGCGGCGGCCGAGGGACTCAAGATCGCATACGATGTTGCAGACGCAGAGCATCTTCCGTTCGATGACGGTGCATTTGATGCCGTCATTTCCACCTGTGGCGTCATGTTCGCCAGCCGGCCGGAGAAAGCCGCCGGTGAATTGGCGCGCGTTTGCCGCAAAGGTGGACGCATATGTCTCACGACCTGGCTCCCTGACAGCAATCTCTTCAAGATGTTCTTGGTGATGAAGCCCTATATGCCGCCGCCGCCCACGCCGGCGCCGCCCTCGCCCTTCGAATGGGGCAAGACGGAGCGCATCAGCGAGCTGCTCGGAGATGCCTTCGACCTGAAGTTCGAGAAGGGTACGTCGTTTTACAGGGAGCCGAGCGGCGAAGCGGCCTGGCAGACCTTTTCCCGAGGCTATGGACCGACCAAGACGCTCGCGAACAACCTCGACACCGAGCGCCGGGCGGCGCTGATGCGCGACTTCATTGCCTTCCACGACGGGTTCGCAAGCGAACTCGGCATCTGCGTGCCCCGCGAGTACTGGGTCACGCATGGTGTGCGGCGCTGATGTCCGGCGACGCTGAATTTCGCGATCATTGGCAAAGGCGCTATTCCGAGAATGCCGAAGATGAGTTGAGCTGGTTCGAGAGTGAGCCATCCGTATTTCTGGACCTGATCAAGCAGCTCGGATTGGGGCCAGAGACCTCCATCATCGATATCGGTGGCGGTGCGTCCCGGCTTGTCGATGCGCTACTGCGATCCGGCTGGAACGACGTAAGCGTCCTCGATATTTCTGCCACTGCTCTGCAAATCGCAAAGACACGCCTCGGCCCAGAGGCCAGATCCGTGACCTGGATCGTCGCTGACGTGACGGACTGGAAAACGGAACGTACGTTTGATCTTTGGCACGATCGAGCAGCTTTTCACTTTCTCACGGACCCGGCTGACCGTGCCGCGTACGTGGCAAACATGATGGGCGCCCTTCGGGCAGACGGGCACGCCATCATTGCGACATTCGCGCCCGATGGGCCAGAAAAATGCTCGGGCCTTCCCGTCGTCCGATATGACGCACGGGCATTGGTCCAAACTGTCGGACCCGGACTTGCGCTCGTCGCAAGCCAACGTCATAAGCATTTGACGCCAGGAGGGAAACCGCAGGCTTTCATGTTCCACATTCTCAGGAAAATATGATGCTCGGAGACAGCAGGCCACCTATCCTGGCGAGAGACGACTTCAACGAGCCGTTGGTCTTCACGCCCGAGAACCTGCCGCGCTATGCGCACGCGACCCGCGAGGCCCTGTGGAGGTGATGACGTACAGAATGTTTCGCACAAGTTTTTGTGGGCTGGAGGCCGCCTTGTCGAAAGACTCCGGAAGCGCTGTGGGGCCGCGGGTGTGCGGGCAGTCTGAGGCGAACGGGTCTCGAATAACAGGGAATTTCATCGATTTCCGGGGCTTGAAAACGGCCAGAAACGGCGTATTTCATCGATAAATCAGTGCGTTGCGGCTAAAGTGGTCGAGAAAATATCAGGGAACTCCCGCGGGCTTATCAGGGAATTTTTCTGAAAGATCAGCGATCCGATTTGGCCGAACAGGGAGCCCCTGCAGCGTGAACTGCTCCGGTGCTGGCTAGTCCCCCTGGCGTGGCGTGGTTCCATCGGCTTCAGCCCCCCAGGCTAGCCCGGACGTCCTTCAGCAGCATGAACAGGTGATAGGGGTCGGTCGTTGACGGCATGAAGTCATAGCGCTCATAAAACGCCCGCGCCTCGTCGTCCTTGGCATGTACCACAAAGGCGCGGATACCGGCGATGTCGGCGGCTTGCAGCGTGCGCAGCAGCGCATCCTTGAGCAGGCCTGCGCCGAGACCCTGGCCCTGCTGGCCCGTGGCGACGGCGAGGCGGGCCAGCACCATGACCGGAACCGGGTGGCGAGCGAGCCCCTTCTTCAGGCGCTCGGCCGCCTGCTCGTAAGCGACCTCCCCCACGACGAGGGTGTAGAAACCGACGATGCGATCCTCGGCGAGAGCGACATAGGTCTGCGAAGCGCCGGCCTTCTGGTTCTGCAGCGCGTAGCGGATCAGGAACCGATTGAGCGGCTCCTTGCCGCAATCGAACCCATCGACCTCGTGACGCCGGTCGAGCTTCTCGATCCGAAGCCCCTCGTGCTCGCCGGTCATTTCTTCGGGACACGCTCGAACGGGCTCTTGCCGGCCAGGAGCTTCTTGAGTCGCGGCCTCGCCCGCGGCGGCGCGTCGAGCGCCTCCTGAAAGGCAGCCCACGCATCGGCCGGCAAACCGAACCGCTGGCGGTCTGGGAGTGTCTCGGCCGCCCGCTGAAGGGCGCTCTCCAGCACGAATTCGGACACCGAGCGCTGTGATGCGGCGGCGGCCGACTGCAGGGCGCGCTTGGCTTCCGGCGTCAGCCGCAGGTCGAGCTTCTCGCTGCGGGTCGTTGTCTCGCGTCTGGTCGGGGCCATGGAAATCTCCTTCCGGCAGGACTATGGCACAAATGCCCGACATTGTCATGACGGTTCTTGGGTGCACCTCCCCGGCCCCGATGCGGGACCAGCTCTCACACGCTGGAGTGGCCCTCGTTCATCTGTAGATGGATTTGCAGAAGGATCACCAGATGAGGACCGTCGCCGCCTGAGCCCCTGTCGGACGCCGCTCGGCCAAGATCAAAGTGCGAAAAATTCTGGACACGACCGGGCGCATCATCCCGCCCGGGCGTTGGATACGGCGGATTACGCCTCGGCGAGTGCAGAGCCGCCGCCAAGTCACTCAACGCCCTCAATCCGCGGGGCCATCGGCTCTTCTTCCAACAAACAGGAAGACATATCTAATTGGCAACAACATTGCAAACACCACAAACGTCAAAAGTGGTAACCACGTAAGATCTAATGGCAGCGCACGTCTTGCACCCACTAGCGGCCCGATCGCATTCCAGATATTGGCCCAAACAAAGCAGACCGAAGCGCAGACCACTGCGTCAGCAAGATTGATGACTTGAACCTTCAGCAAGTGCCAATTTGGAGAGAACCCAATTGACGCCCACGGAAGACCGATACGACGGCGCGCAAGCAGATAAATCGTCGATAGCTCGACTGGGATCAGCGTTAGCCACGGAATGACTGGATCAAGATCTTCGATTTCCGAAATCGCCCTAAGTTCTGTCGTTGTCAACATTGTATAGACTAGAATGGCGAATCCCTGCATTTGATATATTCGCACCAGTGGCCTACGCACCACCTTGACGTTATGAAAGTTTCCATACAAAAGCCCGAACAGTACGCCGAATTGAGCCATTAAGAAAAAGCGATCCACGCCAAATTGGCTTACTATAAATGAACCCAATATGACGCACCCAAAAATGCCATTCAGCAACCAAAACATCTGCGCCTCACTGAGCTTCGCTTCCTCCTCAGCCCGTCGCGCCGCCGCTTCCCTCTCCGACGCCAGCCGCTCGCGCTCGGCAATAGCAGATCGAGCTTCCTCGGCCTTGCGGGCTTCCTCTTTCTCGCTGGCCTTGATGAGGTCGAGCTGGAGGTCGGTGAAGGACGGTGCGGTCGGCTTCCGGCGGTCGATCAGCGCCTTGGCGGCGGCGACGTCGGTGCCGGAGAGCAGGCGATTGATTGCCCGGCCGCCCTCCTCCCACTCGCGCGCCTTGGTCAACAGCCGGGAATGCGCGCGCAGCCAGTCGAGATCGTCCTCGAGCGACTGCACGAGGCCCTTGAGCCCGGCCATGAAGCTGCGACGGCGGCCGTCGTCGTGATCGTCGAAGCGGACATAATTGAGCGCCGCGAGCCGGGGCGGGCCGTTGACCGGCCCCTCGGGCCATGCGCTGCCGTCGGCACGTTTGCCGCGCGGGCGTTCGTGCAGCCCGCGCCACAGCACCGGAATAATTCGCTTGGCCAGCGCGTGGGCGTGCTCGACCTCCCACTGGCAGACCTCGGAGCGGGCGCTGTCGGGCGACAGCACGAACACGACCGTATCGGCGGCGGCGATCAGCGCTCCAAGACGAAGCTTCCAGTCTTCGCCCTGGCGGATCGAATGACGGTCGAGTTCGCAGGGGTAGCCAGAATAGACGAGGCCAGCGTAGAGTTCGTCCGCGAACGTCTCGTCGGCGCGCGAGTAGGAGATGAAGACGTTGAGCTTGCCCGTGGCCGCAGCGGGTGCCGCGTGGTTTGCAACTCCCGCCACCGCCCCTGTATCGCTGGTGCCGTTCGCCGCCACGTCCACCCCGACCCAATGTCCTGAACAAACCCCATCAAAAGACCACGGATCGACTGGGGTGGCAAGGAGTTGGCGACCAACTGATCCGCGGTGATCGCCACCCGCAAAACGATGGCCAAGCTGAACGAAGTCGGGCCCTACGCCTACCTCAAGGACGTGATCAAGCACATGAGCAATGGCCATCCCATGAACCGCCCCGATCGTGCAGGAGCACAAGATGATCGTGAAGGCGATCGAGCGGGGCGTCTCGGAGCAGAGGTTCGCCAAGGCGCTCGACGTTGATGTTCCGTTTCTGCGCGCCAAGATTCGACTTCTGAAGGGCATCTGTCCCGAGGTCGCCGACCTTCTGAAGGACAAGCACATCTCCATGAACGCGATGTCGTTCCTGCGGCGGATGGCGCCCCTTCGGCAGATCGAGGCCGCCGAGCTGATGGTCGCGATGAACAAGTTCACCGCCAACTACGCGCAATCCCTGCTGGCGGCAACGCCGCGGAACCAGCTGGTCGAGCCCGACAAGCCGAAGCGCATCAAGGGGCTGTCGGAAAAGCAGATCGGCCTCATGCAGCGCGAGTCGGCGAACCTCGATCGCCAGTTCAAGCTAATCGAGAAATCCTACGGCGCCGATCACCTCGATCTGGTGCTGGTCAACGGCTACGTGACAAAACTGCTCGGCAACGCTAAGGTCGTCCGGTTTCTGGCCCAGCATTATGCCGAGATCCTGATCGAATTTCAGAAGCTGGTCGACGCGAAAGCCGCTGCGACCTGAGGCCGTCTCGGCATGGACGTCGATGGGGACCCGGACCCACAAGCGCGGTGGTGGGAATGGCGGCGAACCCGTTCGGAGCCCACCCCGGCGTTGGGCATCTGGCGCGGTGAGCAGTTTGTTGGTCGACATGGCCGCTGCTGTGGTCCTAGCCGACGAACTGGACCGCTCGGCCGTCGTCGATCGTGACCAAGCCGACTTGTGGACCTTGCGCGGAGATGCGGATAACGCTGTGCATCGTGGCAGCGGGGAGGAAACATCATGCCGTCGTGGAAGCCCAATGGATACACCTCTGCATCGCCCTACTTGGTCGTTTCAGACGCAAGCGCGACGCTTGAGTTCCTGGGTCGGGTCTTCGGCGCTGACCGGCTCCGCTGCCTTAAGCGGCCCGACGGCACAATCATGCACGCCGAGGCCCCTATCGACGACACGGTCGTTATGCTTTCGGACGGGACGAGCGATTGGCCCGCCATTCCCGCGCACGTCCACATCTACGTGCCGGATGTTGACGCGACCTATGCGCAGGCGTTGGACGCCGGTGCCACATCGGTGATGGCCCCTGTGAAGAAGGACGATGAAGACAAGCGCGGCGGCGTGCAGGACCCCGGCGGTACAACGTGGTGGATAGCAACGCAGGTTGGTTGATGGCACCGAATGCTCTGATGCTCGGCGATCGGTCCCAAAGCCGCCGCGTCGCTGTCGCGGACGAGCCGCCAACGGTCGGGTTCGGGGCCGCAGCGTGAGTGGCGGCACCCTCCCCGGATGGGTCAGGTGAGCCGAACCTGCCCTGAGCAATTGCAGCATGCGTGATAGGCGGCGAATGGCTAGGTTCTGTAAACGCCGCCGGATGCGGATGGCCAGCCCTTGCGATTCTGGATCGACCGCGACGTTGCTTCCCGCCGCCCTCAAGCGCGCCTGAACATCACCGACAGGTTGTTCGCAGGCATTTCGATGACTTCAGGCGCCTCGAAGCCGGCATCCTCCGCAAGCGCGATGACAGCTTCCAGATCGCGCACGCCCCAAGCCGGATCGCTCGCCTTGAGGCTCTGATCGAAGGCCTCGTTGCTCGGCGCCGTGTGCGCGCCGTTCCGGCGATAGGGGCCATAGAGGAATAGGTGGCCACCGGCTGTCAGAACCGTGGCGGCGTTGCGGACGAGTCCAACCGCCGCGTCCCAGGGCGCGATATGGATCATGTTGATAGAGACCACGACATCGGCCGCCTTCACCGGAGCGAACGTCGTGGTCGCGTCGATGTCGAGCGCGCGTTTGACGTTAGGGAGACCAAGATGCGCTGCCCAGGCATCGATGCTCGCGCGGTTCGTCGGGTCCGGATCGCTGGGCTGAAAGGTCACGGCGGGATGAGCGGCAGCAAAATGCCTCGTGTGTTCGCCGCTGCCGCTGGCGACTTCGAGCAACTGGCCGCGCGACGGCAACCTCGGCCGGAGCACGTCGAGTATGGCAGCGCGGTTGCGGGCAGCGGCGGGAGCAAATTTGCGGGCGTCATTTGTCATGCTGCGGCTTGTGCAGTTCAAATCATCCCGTCGTCAAGTTCGTGATGGGTACCCGCACCGAACGCGCTGCGCGCACGCCGCCCGTGCCCGTCATCCTCTCTGCGGCGACAAAGTACGGGAACTCGGGTCGGCCACTTGTCGCGGAGCAAGGCAGATACCCAACAGGGTGGCGACAGCGACCTGCCACGGGACAAGCAGTATCGCAGGGCTATCGAATTGGTTCGTCTGCTGCAGAAGCAGCCCGAAAATCGCACCCGTAGTGACGAACCGTGCGAGCACCGAAATCTGCCGGAGGGTCGAGGTCGCGACCGCCGCGCCGCCCCAGGTTATAGATGCGCCGACGGCACCGGCAGCAAACCCACTGACGAAGGTCCTCATCGTTGGGGAAAGCGCAGTTGCCTTCAGCCAATTCTCCGACAGTTGCATCGCAAGATTGACGGCCAGCTCCCATCCGATCCAAGTGGCGATCAGGGCGGTCACGGCTGCGGCCGACGATGGGTTCCCCCAACGCCATACGCCGAACGCAACGACGGCCCCGAACCACAGCCCGGTCAGGACCATATAGAGCCCGAGGTGCGGTGCGTCGCCAAAGCCCACACCCAGTGCAGTCGTTCCAAGGGTGCCCGACATGGCGCCAAGGGCGGCGAGAATCAAGGCCGGGTGCTGAGCGATCGATCTCAATGCCATTCACCGCCGGTTGCCGCACTACGAGTGTTGCTCAGACTGTGGCTGGACAATGGTATTGTGCAGCGCCGTAGCCGCCGCATGGAGTTCAGCCTCCCCTGAACGCAACACGTCGGCGTTGTCGATCCACACCCGGAATGGCTGCTGCCGAGGGAGGAGCCGACGAACGGTAACGCTCGACAATCATCGAGCCTGACCCACTCCGGACTCTGTGCTCGCGCTCAACACCCATGTTGCAAATCTGCAGGGCACGACCACCAGCGACGTGTGCGCCGCAACAACCTCCCTTTTGACAGGTCCCGGCGTCGATGCCAGCTTGTCATCCGAGACCGCTTCCGGACTCATTTTCGAGGTGGGCCAGGTGCAGACACTCGGGGTGCAATACATGACGCGCGGCACAAAGTTGAATCTCTCTAAGCTGACATCGCGTTTCGCGCGGTCGGCAATGAGAAGAACCCCGCCTGCCACGTCCGTTCTGCGGAGCATCGCGCAACCTCGTTGCACAACGTCTGCGATGCGCCTGCCCATCGGGTCATAGCCATGTGCGGAAGGGTCGAACAGACCGCTCAGCAATATTCTCGCCGTCACAGGCACTGTCGAAGGCTTGGTTTGCGTGTTGAGCCGGTCTCCCTCGCCGCAATTTTCGTGCAGCCAAAGACCGCTCAACGCGGGATGCCATTGTCGACGATAATGATATGCAACTCGCGAGGCCCATGCGCGCCCTTTACGAGGCTGCCTTCGATGTCTGTCGTGCCGCTCGCTCCTGTGATTAGGCACGCGTTGCGCGGGGCCGGATCGCCCGCATTCCGCGCGGCCAGCGCATAGTCATCGAGATGAGCGACGATGCCGTTCGCAGGCACGGCAACAATATGAGACGCGCAAAGAAAGGCGTGAAGAATTGGCGTCTCGCGTGACGAATGGAAAACAACAGAGCCCGTCTCGGCGATGCCCCACCGCGCCAGTCCCACGACGATTCCATCGTCCACATTCTCTCCGAGAGTAATCCCTGCACCGGACCAATCGAGACCGAAGAGCGGCGCCGTCGGCTGCAAGGCGACCTCAGCAAATTTCGACTTTCCCGCCAGATGGCGGGCAACCGCGGAAGGCAGCAGCGAAAGCGACGCGATCCTGTCGATGGTCGCGCCGACCTTGGGTCCCACAGCGCGCGCCCTGAAGTTTTCGACGACGTCCATTGACGGCAACCGAGGTCGGCAGCTCTCGATACCTTCGAGCAGCCTGCCTGCCTCAAGCGCGACATCGTCGCCGCCGCGCTCTTGTCGCCAGGATGCGTCGCGCACCGCCTGAAGTATCTGCTCGCGCGCCGTCATCATGGCTGTGATCCTTTACGCATCGCCTTGTAGCTCGAGATGAAGGTGGATCTCTGGGGCGCGGGAAAGTCGCGATACGCCGTCCAGCTGCCAGCAAGTGGCATCCATTTGATCCGGCCGCCTTTGCTGAAAAGCCGCATCCAGCGCACGCTGATCGCTGTCGCCAGCCGATAGAGTCGCGGATGGCGCGCAAAGTAGGCCCAAATTCCTATGCCGGCGCGGCCAGTGAGCGGCTCAAGGCCTTCCTTCCAGCTCTTGTCTCGCCAGCCCCTCAAGAGGGTCGGCAACGGAATCTCGACGGGGCACACCTCGGCGCACCTGCCGTTCAGAGTGCAGGCGTTGGGCAGATCATGCGACTTGGCGAGGCTGTCGATGACGGGTGTCAGGACCGAACCCATGGGACCCGGATAGGTCGCACCGTAGGCGTGTCCGCCGATCTGCCGATAGACGACGCAATGGTTCATGCACGCGCCGCAACGGATGCAGCGCAGCATCTCAGCCAGCCCTTCGCCCAACATCCGCGTCCGGCCGTTGTCGACGAGCACGATATGGAACTCTTCCGGCCCATCGGCATCGTCGGACCTCTTCGGGCCGCAATGGAACGTCGTGTACTGAGTGAAATCTCCGCCGGTTGCGGAACGCACGAGCAACCTCAGCAGCGCAAAGGCATGGTCGATCGACGGCACCAGCTTCTCGATGCCGGCGGTCACGATATGCACGCGCGGCGGCGTCGTGGTCAGCTCGGCATTGCCCTCGTTGGTGACGGTGCAGGCGGCTCCCGTATCGGCGATGAGAAAGTTTGCGCCTGAGATACCCACATCCGCGGTCAGGAACTTCTTGCGCAGGTCCCTCCGCGCGCTGGCCACCAGATCGGCAATTGCATCGCTGTCCGGTCGCACCGCATGTTTCGCGTTGAACAGAGTTGCCACCTGCTCGCGGGTCTTGTGCATCGCCGGCCAAACGATGTGCGAAGGCGTCTCGCCGGCGAGCTGCACGATGTGCTCGGCAAGGTCCGTCTCGACCCGCTCGATGCCGGCGGCCTCCAGAGCGTGCGGCAGGCCGATCTCCTCGCCGAGCATCGACTTCGACCGCGTCACGCGCTTGGCTCCAGCCGCCCGGCAGATGTCGACGACGATGCGGCTTGCCTCCTCCGAGGTGCGCGCCCAATGCACCTTGGCGCCCGAACGGATCGCGTTCTGCTCGAATTCCACGAGATAGTGCCCCAGATTGGCGACGACATGGTCCTTGATCTGGCGTCCACGCACCCGCGCCGCCGGGAACTGGGGAAAGTCGCCGACGGCAATGGCGCGCTTATTTTCGGCATTTCCAGCGGTTCTATCGATTGCCGTCTTCAATACGGCATCGCCAAGCGCTGTTTTCGCTCTCGACTTGAAGGGGGGAACATCTACACGCATAGCGCTACTCCTCCTCGCCGATTCCGGGGCCGTCTCCCATGCCGGCGATCACTTCGGCAGCGTGCATCACGCGCACCTTGGAGCCGCGGCGAGACAGCTTTCCCGCGGTGTTCATGAGGCAGCCGAGATCGCCCCCCAGCAGCAGGCTGGCGCCGGACGCCTCCACTGCTGCGGCTTTCTCTCCGACGATGGCATTGGAGATTGCCGCATACTTGACGCAGAACGTACCTCCGAAACCGCAGCAGACATCATTGCCCACTAGGGGGCGCAATTCGAGGCCATCGACGGCTGCCAGGAGTTCACGCGGTTGTTTCGATATTCCTAGCTCGCGCAGACCCGAGCAGCTGTCGTGGTATGTCGCCGTCGTCGCCAATGCCAATCCGGCCGGCCGGTAGCCGCGCACATCGACGAGGAAACTCATCAGCTCCCAGGTCTTTGCCGCGAGCGCCTCGGCTCGCGCCAGCCACTTCGGCTCGCCCGCTAGCGCTTCCACAAAGTGGACCTTGATCATGGCGGCGCAAGAGCCCGACGGGACGACGACGTAGTCGAAGTTGTCGAACTGGCCGATCAATTGGCGCGCTAACTCCGCAGCGTGTGCGGTCGCGCCGGAGTTGAAGGCCGGCTGACCACAGCAGGTTTGATCGAGCGGCACCTCGACGCTGCAGCCGGCTTCTTCGAGCAGTCTCAGGGCCGCGAACCCCACCCGCGGACGCGCGAGATCGACGAGGCAGGTGGCGAACAGCCCGACGCGGGGCCTATCGGATCGGGTGTTCATTCTGCTTTCCTATCAATCCGTGCAGTGCATTCCTTCACCACCTCTATGGATGTCTTCGCGCGTGTGCAGCGATCCGCCAGATAGGCGATCGACTGGTAGGGGCGCTCGGCGTGTTGCGACAAGCCGATCTCGCAGGTTCGGCTGGTCGAGTATCCACGCGCGCAGTCGTCTGGCAGCGAGCGCTTCAGGTGCCGCAACGCGCTGGCGTTGAGCTCGGGCACGTCGAACCCCTTGTCGCCGGCAAATCCGCAGCACTGGATATCCGGCGGAACAATGACCGTCTTTGCGAGCCGATTGGCGATCCGGTTCATGGCGGGCTCGAGCCCCATGCGCCGCGCGCTGCATGTCGTATGAATGGCGATCGCCTCCTGCGACGGCGTTACCTCGACGCGATCGAGCACCAAAGCCTCGATGGCCTCGCTCAGATCGTAAACCGTGAGCCCCGCCGCCTTCGCCACCTGCTTCGCCCGCATCGCGCAGGGACTGGTGTCGAACACGATCGGGTCCAGTCCATCCCGACTTGCCTTGTTGAGCGTCCTTACCAGCTCGTCGAGCTTGTCCTGGGCGACATCGAGAAAACCCTTCGAGTTGAACGGCATCCCGCAGCACAGCTTTTCGAGTCTGGTCGGCATGACCACGTCGAAACCTGCCTTGGCCAGCAGGCTGTGCACCGTCTCCGGCAGCGTGGCCTGATCGGGATCGTTCGGCGCCGGGCCGAAAACGCGCGTCGCGCAACTCGGGAAGTAGACGACGCGCTCGGCGCCGGTAGACTGTCGGGAAGAAGGAGGGGGCGAGGCCTTCGGCATCGACACGGGCCAAATCGGCACTCGCCCGCCTGAGACGCGATACAGGGCACCCAACGTGCGCGCCATCATGCGCTCGCCGGCGAGCCGCCGCATGACACCGCCGCCGAGAAGGCCGATGCGCACGGTTCCAGCCACGAAGCCGAAGTTCCGCGCCAATCGACGCGCGATGAACCGAGCCATTTTGCCATGCCGCTTCTCTCGCATGGACCGCATCGCCTGACCGGTATCGATGCCGACCGGACACTCTACGGAGCACAATCCGTCGCCAGCGCAGCTGTCGACGCCCTGATAATCGAAGGCGGCTGCAAGCGATTTCGCTGCTGCCGCTGCCTCTCCTCCTACACGCCTCAGCCGCGCCACCTCGCGCAACCCGACGATACGCTGGCGTGGGGTCAAGGTGAGGGCGCGTGAGGGGCATGTCGTCTCGCAGAATCCGCATTCGATGCACTTGTCCACGATGTCGTGTGCGGCCGGCATCGGCTTCAGATCAGAGAGGTGCGCCTTGGGATCGGAATTGAGGATCACACCCGGATTGAGAATGCCGCGCGGATCGAACAGCGCCTTGATCCGCTGCATGAGGCGATAGGCGTCTGCTCCCCACTCCATTTCGACGAAGGGCGCCATGTTGCGGCCCGTCGAATGCTCGGCCTTCAGCGACCCGTCGTACTTGCCGACGATGAGAGTCGCGACATCATCCATGAATGCGCCATAGCGCGCGATGTCGTGCGTTGTATCGAAGCCCTGCGTGAACACGAAATGGACATTACCCTCTAGCGCATGTCCGAAGATGATCGCCTCGTCATAGTTGTGTTTGTCGAAAAGCGCCACGAGGTCGATGACAGCATCGGCGAGCTTGTCCGTCGTTACGGCGACGTCCTCGATGATGACCGTAGTTCCGGTGTCGCGCACAGCACCGACCGCCGGGAACAGGCCCTTGCGAATCTTCCAGTAGGCCGCACAGACCTCTGCGTCGCTGGAGAACACCGCCGGCTCGAGCGTCGGGATGGCGGCGAATGACGCGAGGGCGAACGCAGCATTTCCGTCAGCCTCTTCGGCCGTTGTGCCTTGCACCTCGATAAGTAGCGCCGCAGTGCCTTGCGGCATGGTATCGAGCAGCGTCGGCATGCCCGGCTTGCCGCGGACCGAGCACAGCGAGCGGTAGTCCATCAGCTCGACGGCAGACACCGGGGCGCTTTTCAGACGCGCCACCGCATCGCAGGCGGCGCGAATGTCGTTGAAGAACGCCAGCGCGCTTGCCTTGCTGCGCGGACCAGGCACCGTTCTGTACGTGATCTCGGAAATGAAGCCCAGTGTTCCTTCCGATCCGATCATCAGGTGGGACAGAATGTCGAACGGATCCTCGTAGTCGATGAGTGCGTTCAGCGAATACCCCATCGTGTTCTTGATCGAATACTTGCGTGCGATGCGCTCTTTCAGCGTGAAATTCGCGCGCGTATCCCGCCCCATCTCGGCGAGTTCGTCGAGGAACTCCGCGTGACGCTGCCTGAAGACCATGCGGCTCGTCTGGTCCCCCGTATCGAGCACGCTGCCATCCGCGAGAACGACGCGAATGCTCTCTAGGGTACGGTAGGAGTTCTGATCGATACCGCAGCACATGCCGCTCGCATTGTTCGCCGCGATGCCACCGATCATGGCGGAATTGATCGACGCGGGGTCCGGCCCGATCTTGCGGTCGTAGCGCGCCAACCGGCGATTGATCTGCGCGCCTGTCAGTGCCGGTCCGCAACGAACGGTGGCAGCGTCCTTGCCGACCGACCACTCCCGCCAGCCGTTGTGACCGAGCTTGACGAGAACGGAATCCGTGACCGCCTGCCCTGACAGACTGGTGCCGGCGGCTCGAAACGTCAGCGGTGAGTTAAACTCCGCCGCCAGATCGATGACCCGGCGGACTTCCTCCTCGTTCTCGACCAGCAGCACCAATTGCGGCGTCAGACGATAGCAGCTCGCATCCGCGCCGAGCGCGACCCGGCGCAGCGCATCGGTGACGATCCGCTCTGCGGGCAAGAACGCCTTTACGTCGCGTTGGAAAGCGGCCATGACCGGTGCTCGCGAGACCGTTGGCGCCAACGTGGATGTGGAGGGCTCGGCGATCAGCATGAACGTCACTCCTCCATTGGACTACGCTGAGAGACTACTTCTTTCTTTGCGGCGGCAAATCGGTGCAGGTGGCTTCGAAGACTTCGGCGGCCATGCCGATGCTCTCGCCGAGCGTGGGATGGGGGTGGATGGTGTGGGCGATGTCGCCCGCTTCGGCGCCCATCTCGATGGCGAGGCAGATTTCCCCGATCAGATCGCCGGCGTGGGTGCCGACGATGCCGCCGCCGATGACGCGGTGGGTCTCTGGATCGACGATGAGCTTGGTGAAGCCTTCGTCGCGGCCGTTGGCGATGGCGCGGCCCGAGGCCTGCCATGGGAAGACGGCCTTCTCGACCTTGATGCCTTTGGCCTTCGCCTCCGTCTCGGTCATGCCTGCCCAAGCGATCTCGGGATCGGTGTAGGCGACGGACGGAATCTGGCGGGCGTCGAAGGCGCTCTTGTGGCCGGCCGCCACCTCGGCCGCGACGTGTGCCTCGTGCACCGCCTTGTGTGCAAGCATCGGCTGCCCGACGATGTCGCCGATAGCGAGGATGTGCGCGACGTTGGTGCGCTGCTGCTTGTCGACCTCGATGAAGCCTCGGTCGCTCACCGCGACGCCGGCCTTGTCCGCCGCGATCAGCTTGCCGTTCGGCGAGCGACCGACGGCGACCAGCACGAGGTCGTAGACCTGAGGCTTGGCCGGCGCCTTCTCGCCTTCGAAGGTGACTTGGATGCCGTCCTTCTTCGCCGCGACGGCCACAGTCCTCGTCTTCAGCATCACGTTGTCGAAGCGCGGCGCGTTCAGCTTCTCCCACACCTTGACGAGGTCGCGGTCGGCGCCGGGCATCAGCCCGTCGAGCATCTCGACGACATCGACGCGGGCGCCGAGTGTCGAATACACGGTCGCCATCTCGAGCCCGATGATGCCGCCGCCGATGACCAGCATCTTGTTCGGGATCTGGCGCAGCTCGAGCGCGCCGGTCGAATCGACGATACGCGGGTCCTCGGGAATGAACGGCAGCTTCACCGCCTCCGAGCCGGCGGCGATGATCGCCGTCTCGAAGCGTATGATCTTTGTGTGTCGCTCCGGGGCAGGCCCCGACGCGGCCGACAGCGTGACCTCGATGTGGTTCGGATCGAGGAAGCGGCCGGTGCCGGTGACGACGGTGACCTTGCGCGCCTTCGCCATGCCGGCGAGGCCCGTGGTCAGCTTAGCCACGACCTTGTCCTTGTGCGCGCGGAGTGCCGCGAGATCGACCGTGGGCGCTCCGTAGGCGATGCCGTGGCCCGCCAGCGCCTTGACCTCGTCCATGATCGCGGCCGTGTGCAGCAACGCCTTCGACGGAATGCAGCCGACGTTGAGGCAGACGCCACCGAGCACCGTCCAGCGTTCGACCAGCACCGTCGCCAAGCCGAGGTCAGCGGCGCGGAACGCCGCCGAGTACCCGCCCGGGCCGGCGCCGAGCACGAGGCATTGGCAGGTGAGGTCGGCGCCTCCAGCGAACGACGCGGCCTGCGGAGCGGGTGCAGCGGCGGCCGGCGACGCCGCGGTCGCGCTCGCCGCGGCCTTCGGCGCATCGCCCTTCGCCGCCGCCTCCAGCGTCAGGATCACCGTCCCCATCGAAACCTTGTCTCCGACCTTGAGCGCGACAGAAGCCACCTTCCCCGCTACCGGGCTCGGCACCTCCATCGTCGCCTTGTCGCTCTCGAGCGCGATCAGCGGCTGCTCGACCGAGACGACGTCGCCCGGACCAACCAGCACCTCGATGACCGGCACGTTCTTGAAATCGCCGATGTCGGGAACGCGGATTTCTTGCGTGGTCATGTGCCTGCCCCCGCTCACAGTACCAGCTCGCGCACGTCGCCGAGGATGTCGGCGAGGCGGCGGGTGAAGCGGGCGGCGAGCGCGCCGTCGATGATGCGATGGTCGTAGGAGAGGCAGAGCGGCAGCATCAGACGCGGCACGAACTCCTTGCCGTTCCAGTGCGGCTTTATCGCGCCGCGCACCACGCCGAGGATCGCTACCTCGGGCGCATTCACAATGGGGGTGAAACTGGTGCCGCCGATGCCGCCGAGCGAGGAGATCGAGAACGTCGCGCCCGAGATGTCGGCCGGCGTGATCTTGCCGTCGCGCATCTTCTGCGACACCTCGCCGAGCTCCTTCGACAGCTCGACGACGCCCTTGGCGTTGACGTCCTTGATCACCGGAACGACCAGCCCGTCGGGCGTGTCCACCGCGACGCCGATGTTGTAGTACTTTTTCAGGATCAGCGTGTCCTTCGCGGGCGAGAGCGAGGCATTGAAGGTCGGGAACTCCTTGAGGCAGGCGACCGACGCCTTGAGCAGGAACGACAAGAGCGTAACGCGGTAGCCCTTCTCCTTGGCGCCCTTGTCGAGCGACTTGCGGAAGTCCTCGAGTTCGGTGATGTCCGCCTCGTCGGTGTGGGTGACGTGCGGGATGTTGAGCCACGCGCGATGCAGGTGCGGCCCCGACAGCTTTTTGAGCCTCGACAGCGGCTTCTCCTCGATGGGGCCGAACTTGGAGAAGTCCTGCGCCGGGATCTCGGGGATGCCCATGCCGCCTTGCGGCGCGGCCACGGCCTTGCCGGCCATCGCGCGCTTGACGTCGTCCTTGGTCACGCGGCCTCTGTCGCCGGTCCCGGGCACCTTGCGCAGGTCGATCTCGAGCTCGCGCGCCAGACGGCGGACGGCCGGACTTGCGTGCACGCCGCTGAAGTCGGCGGGGCCGGGCGGCGGCAGACCTGATGCGGGTCGCGCGGGCGCCTCCGCCCCCGCGGCAACAACGGCTGGCGACGGAGGCGCGGTGGCCACCGCGGCGGCCGATGCCGTCTTGGGCGCCGCGGCCTTGGCCGGCTTGGCGTCGGAGCCCGCTCCCTCGAGCGTCAGGATCGGCGTACCCTGGCTGACTTTGTCGCCGACCTTGATCAGGATAGACGCCACCTTGCCGGCGCCGGGAGACGGCACCTCCATCGTCGCCTTGTCGCTTTCGAGCGTGACCAGCGGGTCCTCGGCCTGCACCGTGTCGCCGGGCTTCACCAGGATCTCAATCACCGGCACGTTCTTGAAGTCGCCGATATCGGGCACCTTGACTTCGATTGCGGACATCGCGGGGGCTCCAGGGGGCTTTGGGCAGCGTCTCGTCAGGTGGGCTCTCAGGCGCGGGCCGGATTTGGCTTCATGGGGTCGATGCCGTACTTGCGTATCGCTTCCGAGACCTTGGTGGACGGGATCTTGTTCTCGTCCGCCAGCGCCTTGAGCGCGGCCACGGCGACGAAGTGGCGGTCGACCTCGAAGTGCGAGCGCAGCTTCTTGCGGAAATCGGAGCGGCCGAAGCCGTCGGTGCCGAGCACGCGATACTTCGCCGGCACGAACGGCCGGATCTGGTCGGCGAACAGCTTGATGTAGTCGGTGGCAGCGATCACCGGTCCGTCGCCCTTCGATTGCACACATTCGGTCACGTAGGGGACGCGCGGCCTCTCTTCGGGGTTCAGCATGTTCCACCGCTCCACGGCCTCGGCCTCGCGCGCGAGCTCGGTGAAGCTGGTCACGCTCCAGATGTCGGCCGCGATGCCGAAGTCCTGCTCAAGGAGCTCTGCACCTGCGATCACCTCGCGCAGGATCGCACCCGAGCCCATGAGCTGCACCTTGTGCCCCTTTCCTTTCGAGGTGGCGGACTTCAAAAGGTACATGCCCTTGATGATTCCCGCCTCCGAGCCCTCGGGCATAGCCGGGTGCTCGTAGTTCTCGTTGAGCACGGTCAGGTAATAGAACACGTCCTCCTGCGCCTCGACCATGCGCCTGAGCCCCTCGCGCACGATCACCGCCACCTCGTAGCCATAGGTCGGATCGTAGGAGACGCAGTTCGGGATCGTAGCCGAGA
>CAYYGO010000044.1:0-34696 GCA_964471635.1 uncultured Hyphomicrobium sp. | reverse complement strand
CGCGGACTTCATGTCGGCGCGCTATGGCAAAAGCCTTGCCGTGGCCGCTGTCGTCACGCTGGTGGCGGTGGTCGGAATTCTGCCCTACGTGGCGCTCCAGCTCAAGGCGATCTCGGTCTCGATCGAGACGCTGCTCGGCGGCAGCTTCCTCGCTGCGATGGATGTGCCGCGCGTCGGGTTCATGGACACCGCCTTCCTCATCACGCTGACGCTGGCGGCGTTCGCGATCCTGTTCGGCACGCGCCACCTGGACGCGACCGAGCACCAGCACGGGCTGATGGTCGCGATCGCGGCGGAGTCGCTGGTCAAGCTGACGGCGTTCGTGGTGGTCGGCCTGTTCGTGGTGTTCGGCCTCATCGGCGGCATAGAGGCGCTGGTGACGGCGGCCGAGAACAGCCCTGAGGTCGCACGCATCTTCGGACAGGGCTTCGACGGGGTGAACTGGATCACAGTGACGTTCCTGTCGCTGGTCAACATCGTGCTGCTGCCCCGGCAGTTCCACGTCACGGTGGTCGAGAACAAGTCCGAGAACGAGGTGCGCCGCGCCGCCTGGCTGTTCCCGGCCTACCTCGTGCTGATCAACCTGTTCGTCATTCCGATCGCCATCGGCGGGCTCATCATTCTCGAGGGCCCCGGGGCCGATCCGGATTTCTACATGCTGCAGCTTCCGCTCAACGCCAAGGCGGAGATGATCGCGCTGATCGCGTTCCTCGGCGGGCTTTCGGCGGCGACCGCCATGGTGATCGTGGAATCGATCGCGCTCGCGGTGATGATCTCGAACGGGCTCGTCGTGCCGTTGCTGCTGCGTCACCGGCTCACCGAAAATGTGCCGCACGGCGACATGGCTCCGCTGCTGCTGCTGATCCGGCGCGTGTCGATCGTGATCATCCTGCTGCTCGGATATGGCGCGTATCAGATGCTCGGCCGTTCGCAAGGGCTGGCGGCGATCGGCCTCGTCGCGTTCGCAGCCATCGCCCAGCTCGCGCCGGCGTTTTTCGGCGGACTCGTCTGGCGGCGCGCAACCGCGCGGGGCGCCATCGCGGGTATCCTCACCGGCTTCGCGCTGTGGGCCTACACGCTGCTGCTGCCATGGGCGGCCAGGGCGGGCTGGCTGTCGATGGGCTTCATCGAGGACGGTCCGTTCGGCCTCGCGATCCTGAAGCCGCAGGCGCTGCTCTACGTCTCCCTCGAGCCGCTGACCCACGGCGTGCTGTGGAGCCTCTGTGCCAACCTGCTCGCCTACATCGGAGTGTCGCTGATGCGTCTGCCCGAGCCGATCGAGCGCGTGCAGGCGCAGATCTTCGTGCAGGAGCGGCTGCCGCGTGCCGTGCCCTCGACGGCGCTCAGGCTGTGGCGGACCTCGATCACGCTGGCCGACCTGCAGCGCACGGCGGCTCGCTATCTCGGCTCGGAGCGCGCCGAGCGCTCGTTCTCCGAGTACGCCTCGTCCCGCAACATCGCGATGACGGCCACGACCGAGGCCGACATCCAGGCCATCCGCTTCACCGAGCATCTCCTGGCGAGCGCGATCGGCGCGGCGTCGTCGCGGCTCGTGCTGTCGCTCCTGATGCGGCGCGGCAACGTGTCGAGCTACTCGGCCATGAAGCTGCTCGACGACGCCTCCGAGGCGCTGCAGTACAACCGCGACCTCCTGCAATCGGCGCTCGACCAGGTGCGTCACGGGCTCAGCGTCTATGACAAGGAGATGCGGCTCATCTGCTGGAACCGCCAGTTCCGCGAGCTTTTGAACCTGCCGCCCGAGCTCGGCCGCGTCGGGGTACCGCTGGATCTCATTCTGCGGGTCTGCGCCGAGCGTGGCGACTTCGGGCCGGGGCCTGTGGAAGGGCTCGTCTCGGATCGGCTGATGCGGCTCGCCGTGACCAAGGAGACGTTCCAGGAGACGCTGCATGGCCGCGACCGGGTGATCGAGATCCGCACCAGCCCGATGCCGCAGGGCGGCATCGTGACGACGTTCTCGGACATCACCGACCGTGTGACGGCGGCCAACGAGCTCGCGCGCGTCAACGAGACGCTCGAACGGCGGGTGCGCGAGCGCACGGCCGAGCTGCTCGAGGTCAATGCGGCGCTGGCCATCGCCAAGGTCAAGGCCGACGAGGCGAACCTCGACAAGACGCGCTTCGTGGCGGCCGCGAGCCACGACATCCTGCAGCCGCTCAACGCGGCGCGGCTCTATGCGGCGAGCCTGGTCGAGCGGCCGCTGCCGTCCGACGATGCGACGCTGGCGAAAAATCTCGACGCCTCGTTATCGGCGGTCGAGGAGATCTTTTCGACCCTTATCGAAATCAGCCGCATCGACGCGGGACGTCTCGAGCCGGACATCGGCGACTTCGCGCTGGCCGAGATCTTCGACCAGCTGCGCCTCGAGTTCCTGCCCATGGCGCAGGAGAAGGGCCTTCAGCTCAAGGTCATGCCGACCTCGGTTTGGGTGCGGTCGGACCGCCGGATGCTGCGCCGCGTGCTGCAGAACTTCGTCTCGAACGCGATCAAGTACACGCGCACGGGAACCGTGGTGCTCGGGCTTCGCCGCCGCGGCGCGACGGTCGTCGTGCAGGTGCTCGATACGGGGCCCGGCATCCCCGAGGACAAGCGGCAGGTGATCTTCAAGGAGTTCCATCGTCTCGAGGGGCCGGGCAGCAACGTGCGCGGTCTCGGTCTCGGGCTTTCGATCGTCGAGCGTATCGGGCGCGTGCTGAAGCATCCGATCGACGTCGTGTCGAGTGCGCGGCGCGGCTCGATGTTCTCCGTCGAGGTGCCGCGTGCCGCGCCGCGTCCGCAGAGCACGCCTGCACTGGTGTCGCTGACGCAGCCCGGCAGCCTCGCCTCGCTGTCGCTGCTCTGCATCGACAACGAGCCGGCGGTACTCGACGGCATGCAGACGCTACTGAGAGGCTGGGGCTGCCGGGTGCGTACGGCTGGCAGCGTGGAGAAGGCCGTGGCGGCACTGGCCGACGACGAGCCGCCGCCCGATGCGATCCTCGCGGACTATCACCTCGACCGTGGCACAGGTGTCGAAGCCATTATTGCGGTGCGGGCTGCGGCAGGCCGCGACATACCCGCCATCGTCATCACCGCCGACCACACCGCCGACGTGCAACGCGAGGTGCGCCGGCTCGGGCTTGGGCTGCTCAGAAAGCCGCTCAAGGCTGCAGCGCTGCGGGCGGTGCTGACGCAGACGATCGTCCGCCGGCCAGCCGCGGCCGAATAGGGACGCAGGCGCCCACTGGGGCAGGCGTGTGTTTTTGGGGAGGGCGCGGCTACGGCAGGTTCGACCCTGATGGAACAGGCGCCGGACTCGGTGGCCTGCTCCAAGTATGGGTATCAGGGTCTGTTCAGGCCTTCGATGGAAGCGGCTTCCATCTCCGACGATCAGGTATCAGGCTCTAGCTGCCGAGCTTCTGCCAGTCGCCGCTGTCGATCTTGTTGATGGCGATCACGGCCTGCGTTCGGCTGTCGACTCCGAGCTTTTGCAGGATGGCCGAGACGTGCGCCTTGATGGTCGCCTCGGACACGCCGAGCTTGAAGGCGATCTGCTTGTTGAGCAGGCCCTCGCCGAGCATCATCAGGACGCGCACCTGCTGCGGCGTCAGCGAGGCGAGACGCGCTGCGAGGTCGGCGCCCTCGCGGTCGCCGCGGATCGAGAGGTCGATGTCGGGCGGTGCCCAGATCTCGCCGTCCAGCACGCGCTTGACGGCATTGCGGATCTGATCGACCGGTTGGGATTTCGGCACGAAGCCCGAGGCGCCGAAGTCGATCGAGCGGCGGATGATGGACGGGTCCTCGTTGGCCGAGACGATCACGACCGGGATCTCGGGATACTGGGCGCGCAGGAACAGCAGTCCCGAAAGCCCTTGCACGCCGGGCATGGTGAGGTCGAGCAGCACGAGGTCGACATCGGTGGTCTCGGCGAGCTTGCGCGTCAGCTCGTCGAGCGAGCCGGCCTCAATAATCTCGGACTTCTCGAACGACGTCGACAGGGCTTGCCGCAGGGCGCCACGGAACAAGGGATGATCATCGACAATGATAATGCGGTAGGCGGCCATTCTGCTCTCCAGGGACACGGCTCGACCCAGTCGATCGCAGCGACGTGACCGGACCCAAGGGGGACGAGGGCAGGACCGTCGGAAGAGACCCCCTCCAATGTGTGACGAAGGGCGGCATGTCTTCAAGGAGACACATGACACAATTTGAGCATCATGGCTAATGTAGTTGCATCCTGACGAGGGGCGCGTCCGGTGCCCGGCGAGCGCGGTCTCGGAGAGCGTGTCGGGGCGGGCCAGTGGTGGTTTTTTCGGCAGACAGGCGGGAGGGTCGCGGCGGTGATCGAGCGCAAGCAGCGCAAGCCCTACTGGCGGCATACCAAGTGGCAGATGATCGCCAGCCTCGGCCCCTTCCTCGCGGCCATCGTGCTGCTGCCCCTCTATTCGGACGGGCTCAACGGCAGCCGGTTCCTCGGCTTTCCGCTCGGCTATTTCCTGGCGGCGCACGGGCTCTTCCTGGTAGCGGTCGTGACGGTGGCCGGGTTCGTCAACCGGCAGGATGCGATCGACCACTGGCACGGAGCGCACGAGGATCCGTGATCGGCAGGAACGACAGAGCACGAGGCGGCTGCGCCGTCCAGCGCTCGCGGACCTGAACGACCGCCCGGCTGACCTGGAAGAGGCCCCATGCCGTACGTACACCGCTCGCGCCTCGTCAATCCACGGCTCGGCACCTACTTCGGAATTTTCGCGAGTGCCTTTGCGGGCCTCGTGCTGTTGCTGCTGGTCGTGGAGCAGCTCGGTGTCGAGGCTCCCACGCTCGGCCTCCTGATGCTGGTGGTGCCGGTCGGGCTGTATGCTGCCATCGGAGCCGCCTCCTATACGCAGGAGCCGCTCGAATATTTCGCTTCCGGACGGCGCGTGCCCGCGGCCTACAACGGCCTTGTGCTGGCGGTAACGGCAATGGGCGGCACGGGGCTCGTCGCCGGCACCGGCGCGTTCTTCATCGTCGGTTTCGATGCGTTGTGCCTGATGCTGGGGGGGCTGGCCGGGTTCGCGGTGATGGCGGTGCTGCTGGCGCCGTTCTTCCGCAAATTCGGCGCCTTCACGGTGCCCTCGTATCTCGGCCGCCGCTTCGACAGCCGGCTGCTGCGGATCGTATCGGCAGTGCTGCTTGCCGTGCCGATGCTTCTCGTGATCGCGGCCGAGCTCAGGATCGGCGCCTTCGCTGCCGGCTGGCTGGCCGGTCAGCCGCAAGCCCTGATGGTGCCGCTGCTCGCCTTGGCGCTGATGGCGGGCCTGATTCTCGGCGGTATGCGCTCGCTGACCTGGTCGAACGTGGCACAGGCGATCGCGGCACTGATCGCACTCGCCGTGCCGGTGTCGATCGTCGCGGTGCTGGTGACCAATATGCCGGTGCCGCAACTGAGCCATGGCCCGCTGGTGCGCGGGCTGCTGAAGATCGAGGCCCAGCAAGGCTTGCCGATCATCGTGCCGCCGCTGATGGCGTTCGAATTGCCAGGCGAGGGCCTGCAGCAGATGGCCAAGCGCTTCACGGCTCCGTTCGGGCTGGTCGGTCCGGGCGGGTTCGTGATCGTGACGCTGACGATCATGGCCGGCGTCGCGGCGGCTCCGTGGCTGCTGCCCCGGGTCGCAACCGCGCCCGGCGTCTACGAGGCGCGCAAGTCGCTCGGCTGGGCGACGTTCCTGTTCGGCCTCACCATGCTGACCGCCTCGTCGGTCGCCGTGTTCATGCGTGACTCTGTGATGGACATCGTGGCGGTCGAGGGGCTGCCGCTGGTTCCCGAATGGCTGACCCGCATGATCGCGCTCGGCCATGCCGAGATCGAGGGGCGCTCGGCGCGACTGGCGGCGACCAGCATCGCGATGAAGCGTGATGCGATCCTGTTCACGCTGCCGACGGTGGTCGGCATGCCGGCGGTATTGGTGCAGATGACGCTGGCCGGCGCCGTGGCCGCCGCACTGGCCGGGGCGGGAGCGGCTCTGGTGGCGCTGGCCAACGTGCTGGCCGAGGACGTGGTGACGGGCCTCTCGTGGGAGCCGGCGCCCGGTCGTGTCCGGCTCTGGATCGGGCGCGCGGCGCTGGTCGGCGTGGGCACGATCGGCGCGGCGCTCGCACTTCTGGCGCCGACCGATCCCCTGCGGCTGATGCTGTGGGCGTTCACCATATCCGGCTCGGCGCTGTTTCCGGTGCTGGTGCTGTCGATCTGGTGGAAGCGGATTACCGCGCAAGGCGCGCTTGCCGGCGTGGTGATCGGCTTCACCGTGGCCAGCCTCGCGATCATCGCCAGCGAGGCGAACTGGATCGGACTCGACAGTGCGCTCGCGACGCTGTTCGCGTTTCCGGCCGCGACCGGTGCGGCGCTGGCGGTGAGCCTTGCGGGCGCGCCGCCGAGCCGCCATCTGCTCGAGCTTGTGCGCGACATCCGCGTTCCGGGCGGCGAGATCATTCACGATCGCGAGATGCGTTTCGCCAGGATGAAGCGGCGCACCAAGCTCTGAGGGGCTTTGCGGGGAAAACCGGCCCTGGCTGCCGGCGCGTAAGGTCTTGCGCTCCGGCGGCCGTGGGGCTTAGCGTTCATGGCTCGTGAAGGAGCGGGCCGCGTGGAACGGCAGGCCCCATGGATGAGCAGGGCAGACAACGCATGTCGGCGCGCTATCGGCTCGGGCACTACCCGGCGCTCGAGCCCTATGCAGACGGCCGCCTTGCGGTCGGCGACGGGCACGTCATCTACTACGAGCAATGCGGCAATCCGGCCGGGCAGCCGGTCCTGATGGTGCACGGCGGGCCTGGCGGCGGCTGCAACCCGACGATGCGCCGCTATCACGATCCGCGCCATTACCGCATCATCCTGTTCGATCAGCGCGGCTGTGGCCGCTCGACGCCCTATGCGTCGCTCGAGGCCAACACGACCTGGGACCTCGTTGCCGACATGGAGCGGTTGAGGCAGCATCTCGGGATCGCGCGGTGGCAGCTGTTTGGCGGCTCATGGGGCTCGACGCTGGCTCTCGCCTACGCCGAGACGCATCCGGAGCGGGTGACAGAGCTCATTCTGCGCGGCATCTTCCTGTTGCGCCGACGTGAGCTCGAGTGGTTCTACCAGGACGGCGCGAGCTGGCTGTTTCCGGACGCCTTCGAGGCCTACCAGCGGGTCATCCCGCCAGCCGAGCGTGGCGACATGATCGCGGCCTACTACGCGCGCCTGACAAGCCCCGATCCGGCAACTCGGTCGGCGGCGGCGCGGGCGTGGAGCCTGTGGGAAGGGACGACGCTGTCGCTGGTGCAGGACCCCGAGCGCATCGGTCTGTTCGGGGCCGAAAGCTATGCGGTGGCGTTCGCGCGCATCGAGTGCCACTACTTCGTCAACCGTGGCTTCTTCGAGCGCGACGACCAATTGCTGGCCAACATCCATCGCATCAAGGACATTCCCGGAACCATCGTGCATGGGCGCTACGACGTGGTGACGCCGCTCAGGAACGCTTGGGAGCTGTCCAAGGCGTGGCCACGGGCAAAGCTCGCGGTGGTCGCGGATGCCGGACACGCGATGACTGAGCCCGGCATCGTGCACGAGCTGGTTGCGGCAACGCGCGAGCATGCGGGAGCCAACGCCGCCCGCGTCTGAGCACGCCGAGGATGAAGCCCCGCACCGGGCGGCGCGCTACAACTGTGTGCCGTCCTTGCCGTTGCCAGAGCCAGTATCGGGGCCAGTGCCAGGGCCAGTATTGGGACCAGTACCAGGGCCGCTATTGGGCCGCGGACCCTGGCCGGTGCCGTCGCCCTTCTCGAGCTCGCGCATCTTCTCCTGGAATTTCTTCAGCATGCGGTGGACGTAGTCGAACGCCTGGTCGACGTCCTTCTCGGACGGCAGGCCGAGACCGCCGCGGGGCGGATCCGTGGGAGGTCCGCCCTCGGCGCCGGGCTTCGTCTTGCCGAGCCCCATGATCTCCTCCATCTGGCGGATCTCGTCCTTCAAGGCCTTGTTCTCGGCCTCGAGCCGCTGGATCTCGCGCCGCTCCTTCTCGAGGCTGTCGGGCATCGCCTCGCACGCGAATGCACCGTCCTTGCGCGTGCAGAGCGACATCGCGCCCGTCTCGGTGTCGAGGCGCACGAAGCCGCCGTCGGCGGGGCTCATCGTGAAGCGGCCGGGCCGCTCGTCGCCGGGCGCTGCCGAACCGGGCAGAGACAGGACGGACACCGCAACGGCGGCGATCAGGGCGGACAGGGCCGGCTGGCGGCCTGGGGTGGCGGGGGGCGGCGTCATCTGGGGCCTCCTGTAGCTCGGACGGGCGGGCGTGGCGGCCGACGTGGCAGCACCGTGGCGATCGTCGAGGCGGACCGCGGACGATCCGGTGCCGGCGGCCGCGCTCTCGTCCGGAGGCCATAACCGCCGACTGTGGCAAGACATGTGCCCCCGCGCACGTAAAAAGGTCGGCGTCACGAAGGTCTCGTGGCGGACCTTGATTCGCGAATCACCGCACGGAACGAGCCCCGGCCGGCGAGCCGTAGCGGCGTGGCCGGTTCGACAGGGGAGCGCTTAGTGTATTGAGAAACAAATAGAATATATGACATCGAAAGAGCGGTTAACGCGATCTTTACCGGCTCCCAGCAGCTTCATCACGGTAAGGCTCCCTTCTCGTGCCGCTTCGGGGCCCTCACGCTCGTCCGATCACGGCACGAGCCAGGCGGCAGCGGTCGCATGGTCTCGAGGGGTGTCCCGGTCTGACGGCGGCGGATTGCGCTCGTTGCGAACGGGGATCGAGATGACCAATGAAGACCGGCTTGACGCGGCAAGCCAGCATGGCGACGCGACGGCTGTTGCGCGGGACCCCGCGGCCCAAAGCCTCGAAAAGCTGATCTCGGCCATTGCCACGCAGATCACGGATGCCGATCTCCGTCATAGCGAGCTGCTGCAGGATCTGCAGGAGCGCCTCGCTGCGCTCGGGAGCGAGGCGAGGTCGGTGCGCTCGCGCATTCCCGAGACCTATCTGCCGGCTTTCGAGCGCATCGAGGACGGCATGCACCTTCTGGCCGAAAGGCTGGCGGCGGGCGCGAGCCTCAGCGACATGGCGCCGGTGGCCGACGCCGGGCCGGCAGCGCATCGGCCGGCGACCGGCGGCACCGAGACCGGCACCGAGACCGGCATCGGCGCGGCGGCCAACTCGGTCGACACCCCGGCTACGGCGGATGACCGGCATCAGGACGGCCCGTGGAGCCGCGATGACGCCGACGCGCTGGCCGCCATCTACCATTCGCCCGAGATGGGCTTCCTCGGCACGGTCCACGAAACCGAAATCGAGGCGCCGTTCGCATCGGCGCCTGACCAGCCGCATGCGGACCACGCCGAGCGGCTCTGGCTCGAGGAGCGTTTTGCCGACATCGCCAGTCGCGTCGAGCAGTCTCTGGCCGAGATGCATCCCGAGCGGTCGTTCCAGGCGCTCGACCGCCGCCTCGAGCAGTTCGAGGAACGGTTCAGCACGGTGATCGAGGACGTGGCCACGCGAGCCGACGTCGAGGGTCTCCAGTTGATCGAGGCGCACATCACCGAGCTGACGAGCCATGTCGAGGAAGCGCAGCGTCAGCTCGCGCGCCTCGACGGCATCGAGGAGCAGCTCAAAGCCGTGGCCCGCCGTCTGGCGGACGAGACCGAAGCAGCCGTTCCGCCGCAGCCGGGCATCGAGCCCGGCGAGATCGACGCCATCGTCACGGCCGCCGTCGGTCGCTTTGCCGACCGGCTCGCGAACGAGCGCGTGGCGGCAGACGGCACGTACAAGACCGTGGCACGCTTGGCGGCGGAGCAGGCGGTCGCACAACTCGCCGCGGTGCAGCCTCAGACCGCTTCGGCTCCGGCCGTCGATCCCGACGTGCAAAAGCTTCGCCATCTGCTCGAAGGGCTCATCCGCGAGCGGCGCGAGGGCGACGAGCAACAGGCGGCCATGCTGGACACGTTGCAGCAGGCGATGGTGCGCGTACTGGACCGGATCGACACGATCGAGCAGGCCCAGGTGAGCGTGCCTGCCGCGGCCGCCCGCCCGGGTACGGTACAGGCCCCCGTGACCTCGGCATCGGCTCCGCTGTCGGCCATGGCATCGGCGACACCTTCGGCACCGGGCAGACCTTCGGCACCGGGCACACCTTCGGCACCGGCATCGGCTCCGGCCTTCGCCGCCATGCCTTCTCCGGCGGTGACTCAGCCGGCGTCCCCGGCATCCGCCGTCGCGCCGGGCTCCATTCCGGTCTCGCCGTTCGCGCACGTGCCGGGCGCAGCGTCCGCTCCGCAGAGTGCGGCACCCCTGCCGCCCGCTGCCGCATCGGGTCCGAACCAGCGGCTGCGCCAGGATTTCATCGCCGACGCGCAGCGCGCAAAGCTCAAGGCCCAGGGTGCTGCCGCAGCGGCGAGCGATACGGTGAAGCTGTCGCCGCCGCGTTCTGCGGTCGCCGGCAAGTCGACGACCGCCACCGACGTGGCAGGCCAGGCCAAGGCATCGGCCAGCAGGATCGCGCAGAGCCTGCCGATCAAGAAGCTGCTGGTCGCCGCGCTCGGTCTTATCATTCTGGTGCAGGGCGCCAACCTGCTGCTCGCGCGCCGCAGTGCGGAGACGGCAAAGCCGCAGGCCGCACCGGCCAAGACAACGGCTCCGCAGGCGAGCGAAAAGGCGGCACCCGCTGCGCCGGCCGCCAAGGCGGCCGCGGCGCCGATGGCCGCACCGCCCGCTGCGGCAGCCCCCGTCAACGGAGCGCCCGCCTCGACAGCAACACCCGCCGAGCCAGGACCGAAGGCCGCAGCGCCGCGCCAGAGCGGCAGTCTGCCGGCGACCGCGTCCGGTGCTCTTGCGCAGACGTCGGGACCGGCGGAGGGGGCCAACGGCTGGTCGGCAACGCGGCCCGCGCCCGAGACGGTGACGGACAGCCTCAACCTGATGGACGGACCCGCCGACATCGGGCCCATCGAGCAGCGCGCCGATACGGCGACCGGATCGGTTCCGCTCGGCATCACGCTCGACACCTCGGGCCGCAAGCCCACGCCCTACGATCTCGCTCGTCTTCGCCAGCAACAGGACATGGCGGGACTGTCCTCGAAGCTCGGCGCGGCAGCGGCCTATGCGACACCGGCCGCATTGCTGCCGGAGCGCAACGAAACGGCCGCCGCCCCGGAGATTGCGGGCCAGGCCACCGCCGCAACGTCGGCAGGTCGCGCGCTCGAGTTGCCGCCGGCCACAGTCGGCCCGCTGTCGCTGCGCCTCGCAGCCGCCAATGGCGATCCGTCGGCCGAGTTCGAGGTCGGCGCTCGGCTTGCGGAGGGCAAGGGCACCGATCAGAGCTTCAAGGAGGCCGTGAAGTGGTACACGCGGTCGGCCAGCCAGGGCTTCGCACAGGCGCAGTATCGCCTCGGCACGTTCCATGAGCGCGGCCTCGGCGTGGCGCAGGATCTCGGCCGTGCACGCATCTGGTACGGACGCGCCGCCGAGCAGGGCAACGTCAAGGCGATGCACAATCTCGCGGTGCTGGATGCCAGCGGCAGATCCGGATCTCCCGACTACGCAGCCGCCGCGCGCTGGTTCGCCGAGGCGGCCAAGCGCGGGCTCTCCGACAGCCAGTACAATCTGGCCGTGCTCCATGAATCGGGTCTCGGTGTCGGCAAGGATCTGACGCTCGCCTACCAGTGGTTCTCGCTCGCTGCGCGGTCGGGCGACAAGCAGGCGGTTGCACGGCGCGATGTGGCGCGCGCGGCGTTGCCGGCGGCCAATGTCGCTTCCGTCGACGAGATCGTGAAGGCCTGGCTGCCGCAGGAGGTCGACCAGATGGCCAACGACGCGCGCATGGCGGGCGAGGCCTGGAAGCGTCGCGAGAACGCAGAGGGTAACGGCTGATCCCGCCCGGAGCGGGATCGCACGAGGTGCGGACGGAGGCTGGCGGCGGTGGCGCGAGAGCGACGCCGCCGCTTGTCGTTTCGCGGCGCAGGCTCAGTCCTCTTTCAGGAGCCGTGTCGCGATAGGATAAAGGCCTTCCTCGCCCATCAGCCACACCGACATGCCGTCGTTGGCGAACAGCGGTCCGAATGCCGGATCGAGCACGTTGAGCCCGCCGGCAAAGGCGCCGAACGCCGGCATGACGAGACGGCGGCCGTTGCCGACGAAGCAGGGGCGGCGGATGGAGTAGCCGTGCAGGTAGAGGCGCGCGGCTGGATGGAGGTGTCCGGCGATCTCGTGGGTGACACGGCCCGGTGAGGGCTCGTGGCGGAGCCTGATCCCTTCGACGACGAGCTCGTCGCGGACATGGCCGCCCAGCCGCGACGCGACGACCGGATCGTGATTGCCGGTGATCCAGATCCATTCGCGCTCGGACTGCAGGATTCGAAGCGTCTCGACGTCCTCGTCCAGCATGCGCTCCGCCGCACCGGGATCGTGCAGGCTGTCGCCGAGCGCGATCACGGTCTCGGCTTCGTAGCGGTCGATGGCGTCGGCGAGGCGCGCGAGCGTGGCGCGTGTGTCGTAAGGCGGCAGCATCTGGCCGCGGGCGGCGAACGCCGAGCCCTTCTCGAGATGGAGATCGGCGACGATCAGGGCGTCCTCGGCCGGCCAGTAGAGCGCGCCCGACCAGTCGGCGACGAAGGCCTTGCCGGCGATGTTGACCGGCTGGTCGCGGAACTCGTCGGCGCGGAGCCGTTCCGGCTTGAGATTGAGCATGTTGCCCCCAGATCCTCGGTCATCGCCTCGGGACCGCCCTCGGCAACGCCGAGCGTCGCGTCCCGGATCAATTCGGCCGCCGCCTCGCGCAGCGCAGTCTCGCGGCCGGATCCGCCGACCGCCTCCCTGCCGATCTCGAGCAGGATCGGCACCGAGAGCGGCGAGACGCAGTGTAGCGCCTGATGTCTGATTCGGCCCCGTATGCGTGTGAGGAAATCACCGAGGCGCGCGATGTCGAGCAGCCCCGTTGCCGCATCGGTCCACGCCGCTTCGAGCAGGATGTGGTCCGGGTCGTGGCGGCGCAACACGTCGTAGATGAGGTCGGTCGAGATGGTGACCTGGCGACCGCTTTTCTCGCGTCCGGGGTGGCGGCGCTCGATGAGCCCGGCGATGACGGCAGCGTGACGGAACGTGCGCTTCATGAGGCTCGAGCTGGCGAGCCAGGCGTCGAGGTCGTCGCCGAGCATATCTGCGTCGAGCAGCGCGGCGAGCGACAGCGCGCCGTCGGCGATCATGGCGTTGAGGTCGCGCGTGCACCAGAGCGACAGCCCGTAGTCGCTGGCGACGAAGCCGAGCGGCCGGGCGCCGGCGCGGTCGAGGCGGCGGGTCAGCAGCATGCCGAGCGTCTGGTGGGCGAGGCGGCCCTCGAACGGGTAGGCGACGAGGTAGTGCCGGTCGCCCCTCGGAAACGTCTCGACCAGCACCTCGTCCCCGGCCGGCACCAGCGAGTGCTCGGACTGCAGCTCGAGCCACTCGGCGACCGGACCGGGCAGCAGGTTCCAGGCGCTGCGGTCGGCCAGCATGGCGCGGACGCGGGCGGCAAGGTGGGTCGAGAGCGGGAAGCGGCCGCCAGCATAGCTCGGGATCACAGGATCGGTCGCGGCGGCGCGCGAGACGTAGGCCTCCGTCTCGCGCATGCCCTCGAAGCGCAGAACCTCGCCGGCGAAGACGAAGGCGTCGCCCGGGCGGAGCTGCTCGATGAAATACTCGTCGACCTCGCCGAGCACGCGACCGCCGGCCAGTGCGCGCGACGCCTGACCGGCCGGCGCGGGGCCGTGCTTTTGCCGCCGCCCGCCGAGGCGGACCTTGATCATCGGCGTCTCGATGATGGTGCCGACGTTGAGGCGATATTGCTGGGCGAGCCGCGGGTGGGCGAGGCGCACGCGCCCGTCGCCGTCGCGGGCGAGCTTGGCGAAGCGGTCGTAGGCGCGCAGCGCGTAGCCGCCGGTGGCGACGAAGTCGACCACCCGGTCGAACGCGGTCCGGTCGAGTGCGGCGTAGGGGGCGGCCGAGCGCACCTCGGCGTAAAGCTCGCCGGGTACGAACGGCGCCTGGCAGGCCATGCCGAGGACGTGCTGGGCGAGCACGTCGATGGCGCCGGCACGGGCGTGCGTGACGTCCTGCACGCCGGCATGAGCGGCGTCGAGGGCGGCGCGGCACTCCAGCACCTCGAACCGGTTCGCAGGCACCAGCAGCGCCTTCGACGGCTCGTCGAGGCGATGATTGGCGCGTCCGATCCGCTGCAGCAGTCGGCTCGATCCCTTAGGCGCGCCGATGTTGACGACGAGATCGACGTCGCCCCAGTCGATACCGAGGTCGAGCGTCGAGGTGGCGACGACGGCCTTGAGGCGGCCCGCTGCCATGGCGGCCTCGACCTTCGCCCGCTGGACGCGATCGAGCGAGCCGTGGTGCAGCGCGATTGCCAGCGAGCGCTCGTTGATGCGCCACAGCTCCTGGAAGATCATCTCGGCCTGCATGCGGGTGTTGACGAACACCAAAGTCAGGCGGTGCGCCTCGAGCGCGGCATAGATGCGGGCCATGGCGTAGCGCGCCGAGTGGCCGGCCCACGGCACCGGATCCTCGACCTCGAGAATGGCGATCTCGGGCCGCGCGCCGCCGGCCGCGACGACGAGGTCAGCCAGATGGGTGACACGGTCCGGCTCGCGCTGCGGCTCGAGGTAGGCGCGCAGCTCCGAAGGCCGCGCCACCGTTGCCGATAGTCCGAGCGCGACGAGACCGGGCGCGAGGGTGCGCAGCCGCGCGAGGTCGAGGGCCAGAAGATCGCCCCGCTTGGAGCCGGCGAGCGCGTGCAACTCGTCGAAGATCACCGTGTCGAGGTCGGCGAACAGGTGCGCGGCCTCCGGGTGGCAGAGCATGAGCGCGATCTGCTCCGGCGTCGTCATCATGATGTCGGGCGGCTTGAGACGCTGGCGGGCGCGCCGGGCGACCGGGGTATCGCCGGTTCGCGTCTCGATGCGGATCGGAAGGTTCATCTCGGCGACGGGTGCAGTCACGTTGCGTGCCACGTCGGCGGCCAGTGCCTTCAAGGGCGAGACGTAGAGCGTGTGAAGGCCGCCGCCGCGGCGGGCGCGGGTGGCTGGCGGACCAGCGAGCGCGACGAGGCTCGGCAGGAAGCCGGCCAGCGTCTTGCCGGCCCCGGTCGGGGCGATAAGCAAAGTCGAACGGCGTTCACGCGCCGCCTCGAGGATCGCGAACTGGTGCGGGCGGGGCGCCCATCCGCGGCCTGCGAACCAGCCGGCGAACGGCTCGGGCAAGGCGGGGCGGGGGCTCGATTTGCGGGGCATGCTGCGGCTATGTGGTCCAGGCCACGGCGGGTCGCCGTCGCGGCTGGAGTGTGCTAAGCGGCAAAAACGATCGCCGAAGAACGGCAGGCATCAGGATCAGGAACGATATCATGGAGCGCGGATGGTACTCGGTCGGCAGCGTGTTGGGGGTTTTGCTGCGGCTCGCGATCATCTCGATCGTCGTGGGCATCGTTCTGTCGGCTCTTGGCATCACGCCCCGGAACATTGTTCATCACATGGACGTGTTGGCTCGCCGGATCTATAATATGGGCTTCGGCGCTATCTGGTCGGCGTTCAAGTACATGATGCTCGGTGCCATAGTTGTGGTGCCGATCTGGCTGATCGTCCGCCTCGTCGGCATTGGCGGCCGGGGCGACGACGGACCCGGGTGAGACGGGACCCGGCTTAGACGGCCCCGGCTGAGACGGCCCCTCCGGCTGGCGGCGAGGGGCCGGCCGGGCGCGTCAGCGCTTGACGAGGTTGTCGAACTTGCGACCGAAGCTGTCCCACTTGCCGGTCTTGAGGCAGCCCTGCTTCTGCCCGTCGCAATGCAACTTGCAGAAACCCACGCCGACCTTGACCATGCACTCCGTCATGCATCGCTTCTGAACGAAGCTGCACGTCATGCGCGGCGCGGCGTCGGCTGCCGTCGCGAGCGCCAGCAGCGCGCCGCTGACGAGCGCGGTGCGGACCAGGTGGGCAGCGGTTCGTCGCATCTAGGCCTCCGTGTCGTCTGGGTGGGATCTTGGGATCGTGCGGCGGGACGGCCTTCGCGCCCATCCACCGCATAGTGGCGGGACCGGCGTACAGTACCGGACGGCTGCACAGTGCCCGCAAACACCGGCAAGCTCAAGGCACGAGGGGCCTTTCCGCCCACGCTGCGGCGGCGCGGCCCGTCAGCGCTGCGATCGAGCGCACGCCTGCCTTGCCCGCCGCCGTCGCGAGATGGCTAAGGATGCGGCCGATAAGCCCTGGCCCCTCGTAGACGAGCCCGGTGTACACCTGAAGCAGTGTCGCGCCGGCCTCGATTTTGGCGAGCGCGGTCTCGCCGCTGTCGATGCCGCCGATGCCGATCAGCGGGATGCGCCCGCCCGAGAGCGTGTAGACCCGCGCCAGCATCGCGGTCGAGCGGTGGAACAGCGGGCGGCCCGAGAGCCCGCCCGTCTCGCCGGCCTCGCGCGAGACGAGGCCGTGGCGCGCGAGCGTGGTGTTCGAGACGGCGATGGCGTCGACACCATGTGCCACGAGGCGCGCCACGACCGGCGGCAGGTCGTCCTCGGCGATGTCGGGCGCGATCTTGACCACGATCGGACGGCGCGGCCCGCCGCCGGCCACAAGCCGCTCGCGCGCCGCCATGACGCGGCCGAGCAGTTCGTCGAGCGCGGCGGGCGCCTGGAGGTCGCGCAATCCCGGCGTATTCGGCGACGAGATGTTGACGGTGAAGTAGCTCGCGACGGCATTGAACGTGTCGATACCGAGCACGTAGTCGGCGGTCCGGTCAGCGCTGTCCTTGTTGGCGCCGATGTTGACACCGACGATGCCCGAGGCCCGCCGCGCCGTGAGCCGATCCAGGGCGGACGCGTGGCCGCCATTGTTGAAGCCGAGCCGGTTGACGACACCGCGATCCTCGATCAGGCGGAAGACGCGGGGACGCGGGTTGCCGGACTGGGCGAGCGGCGTGACGGTGCCGATCTCGGCGAAGCCGCAGCCCATCGCCAGGACGGCGTCGGGCACGCGCGCGTCTTTGTCGAAGCCGGCGGCGATGCCGAGCGGGTTCGGGAATGCGAGGCCGAAGGCGGAGACGGCGAGCTCGGGCCATTGGCCGGAGGGGTGGCGGGGGTGGAGGCCGCGCTCGAGTGCTTTCAACGTCGCCTCGTGGGCGTCCTCGGGCTCGAGAAGGAACAGCATCGGGCGGGCGAAATCGGCGAGCCTGGTGAGCATCGGGTGGGCCCTCAGGTGGCGAGCGCGGGAGGCAGTTGCGGCACACCGCCGGCATCGAGCGGCAGAGCCGTCACGCTTACCGCGAGAGCGGTGGGCAGGTGTGAATAGAGGTGCGGGAAGAGATCGCCGCCGCGCGACACCTCCCAGCGGAGAGCGGCGCCGAGCGCTGCGGCCTCGAACGCGACGAGCACCAGATCGACCTGACCGGCGAAGTACTTTGCAGCCGTGGCGCCGGCCTGGTGAGCCGCCGAGAGATGGATGTACCCGTCGCGCCGGTCGTCAGCCGAGCCGTCGTACCGGCCGCGCGCCAAGGCGTCCTGCCAATCGGGCTGGCGAAGGATCTTGTAGACAAGAACGGGTGCAGGTGGCGCGGACCCCAACGTCGCGCCCGCATCGCTCGCCGGCATCGCTGCTCTGTCTGTGCTCGCGCCGTCGTCAGGCGCGGCCCCGCTCGATCGCTGCCCGATCATTTATCGATGCTCCGGCATTGTCGCACTTGCCCGTCCGACCTGCGTCAGTCCCGGTGTCGGGACGGTCTCCCGATAGACGACTTCGGGCGGGCGGGGAAGGCGCGGCGCGCAGCAACTGTGACGGCGAGGTGACATGCGCGCGAACAGTGCAGAACTAAATCATGTTTTTCTCCCGTTGCGGTTGCGTCGTGGTAAACGCGCGGCCTTGCCACGTTGCATCCTTGCGACGTCAACCGGCGGGACTTCGGTCTCCGCGGCGCCAAAGCGTTCTCGGTAGACCGCATAATGTTTCAAAGATTGCCTACAGCGTCCCTCTCCGCCGCCGAGCTCATCTCGGGCGCGTTCGAGTTTCGCGTCCCCGGATATCAGCGCGCCTATTCGTGGACATGCGAGGAAGTCGGCCGGCTGCTCGACGACCTGGTCGCGGCCGCCGGCGTCGGCGGCGCCGACACGGGCGAGGAGGACTACTTTCTCGGCACCGTGCTGTTGATGGACCCCGAAGGCCAGCGGGTCGATCCCGTCGCCGCGGCTGGTCGGGCCGTGTACCCGGTCGACATCGTGGACGGCCAGCAGCGGCTGGTGACGCTCGCCATGATCGCGGCCGGGCTGCGCGATCTCGACGCGTCGGCCGAGAACGAGTTGTGGTCGCGGCTCGACGGTTTCCTGGCGTTGCCGGGAACGGGCCGGCCAGGGCAGGGCGAGCGGCGCCACCGCATCCGCCTGCACGCGATCGACCAGCCGGCATTCGAGCGCTTCGTGCTCGCCCCGGGTGCCTCCGCCGAGATGCCGGCGGTCGATGCGGCGGAGGGTGTCGGCCAGCACGCATTGGTCGCGGCGCGCGAGTACTTGATGGGCATGTTGAGCGAGCTGACGACCGAGGGGCGGCGGCGGCTCGCGAGCTACATCTGCGACCGAGCGCATTTCGTGGTGATATCGACACGCGACGTCGACCGCGCGCACGCGCTGTTCCTCGTGCTCAACGACCGCGGCCGGCCACTCCAGCGCAACGACATCCTGAAAGCCGAGGTGCTGAACGGCCTGGTCGAGCCCGAGGCGGCCGAAGCGCTGGAGACGTGGGATGCGGCGCGCGCCGGGCTCGGTGACGGATTCGAGCGCCTTTTCAGCCATATCAAAACGCTGCACGGCCTGCATCGCCCGCAAGTGGTGGCCGCGGTCCGTACCATTGTGTCGGACGCAGGCGGCGGCTACGCCTTCGTCAAGGAAACGCTCGGCCCCTTTGCCGCAGGCTACCGCCGGATCCTGGCGGCGCCTGATCCTGCCGGTACGCTGCCGCCCTCGGTCGAAAGGCAGCTCGCCTACCTTGCGCGGCTCAATGGCGAGGAGTGGGTGCCTGCAGCGCTATTGGCACTGCGCGCACTCGACGAGGGCAGAGAAGGGGCTCTCGGTATGATCGCCGGCATCGACCGGCTGGCGCACCTTCTGCGTCTGCTCGTCGTCGGCAACGACAAGCGCGTGCGCCGCTTCGCCGCCGTTGCCGCCGCGATACGCTCGGGGGAGGCGCGCGACGGGGCTGCACCCGTATTCGCGGTGAGCCGTGACGAAATGCGCAATATCACGATCAACCTGCGCGCCTTGTGGCGGCGCAGCCCTGCTTTCAGCAAGCTCATGCTGCTCAGGATCTGCGACGGGATCAGCGGCGGCTTCACCGACGTCGATCCGGGCCGGCTCAGCGTCGAGCATGTGCTGCCGCAGCGTCCGCCGGCGCAGAGCCAGTGGCGCAAGCACTTCCCCGACGCGGACGCCCGCGAGGCCCTGACACAGTGTCTCGGCAATCTGGTGCTGATCCCGCAGCGGCAGAACGAGGCGGCGCGCAACCAGGATTTCGCGAAGAAGCAGCAGATCTATGCCAGGCGCGACCCCGATCTGCCGCCGCTGGCGCTGCTCGACGATGTGCTCGCGGCGAACCAGTGGGGCCCTGCCGAGATCCGCGCACGCGAGGAGCGGCTGTTGACGATCGCATCGCGGCTTCTCGATATCGATCTTGTCGCTGTCTGACCGCGCGATGCCGCCGGCCCCTTCCTGTTGCGATTGAAACCGGCTTTACTCAAGGCGCGGGTCGAACGGGGAACCCGCATCGCCATGCGGCGGACAACGCCTCGCAGCTGAGCCCGTGGCGTAGGTGGGACTCATGCTGGCTGCGGCGCACACGCCGCACGGTTCGCCCGCGTGTCGAGCCAGTGGAGGCGCCCCCAGCATGTCCAGCCTGCTGTCCGTCGGCACGATGACGCTTGGCCAGTTGTTCCAGTCTGCCGACCGCTTCGTTCTTCCCTGGTTCCAGCGTGCCTATTCGTGGCGCGTCGCCGAGGTGTCACGGCTGCTCGGTGACCTGATCGAGGCGGTGGAGCAGGGCGAGGGCGGGGACCGCTTCCTGCTCGGCACGCTCATGTTATCCCGGACCGGCGGACCGGCAGATCCGCCCAGCCTCGCCATTGTCGACGGCCATCAGCGCATGCTCACGCTGACCATCGTCTTCGCGGTCTTGCGCGACCTCGATCATCAGGACGCATCGGAGCGGGTTGCGGCATTCGTCGGAGCCAGAGTGGCGGGCGGCGACCGGTATCGTCTGACGCCGCAGGCCCATGTCGCTGGGTTTTTCGATCGCTACGTTCAGGCGCCGGCAGCGACGGTGGCCGACGTCGAGGAGGACGAGGCCCTGATGTCGGCGTCCGAGCGCAATATCGCGGAGGTCCGCGAGTACGTGCGGGGGCGGCTCGATAGAGTCCGGGCATCGGCGGAGCTCTGCCGCCGGCTGGCCATGTTCCTCGCCGAGCGGTGCGAGGTAATCGTGCACATCTACAGGAGCGAGGCCGACGCCTGGCGTGCGCTCAAGATCGAGGAGGAGACGCGGCTCGCGTTCGATCCGGCGGCACAGGCCAAAGCAACGATCCTGTCGTGCCTGCCGCCGGCGGAGCGAGAGCAGGCGAGCGCCGCGTGGGAGTGCGCCGAGCACGATTTGGGCGCGGCCGACCTCGCCGATCTGATGTCCCACATCCGGACGCTCAAGATGCGGCGCCGATCCGACCGGCCGGCGGAGAACGATATCTGCGAGCATTTCGACCTCGAGCGAGAGGGCAGCGCATTCGTGGCCCGGTGGCTGGTGCCCCACGCGACGCACATGCGACTGTTCCGGCACCTTGCGGCCGGCGGCGGGGCGGCTGACGGCGTCGCGCCCGAGGCGGCGTCGTCGATCGCCCGCATGCAGTGGGTCGAGCGCCGGACATGGTTGCCGGCGGGGCTGTACTGGGCGGAAAGCCGCGGCATGACGCATGTCGAGACGCCGCTCTTTTTCGCGCGGCTCGCGCGGCTGGTCTGGCTGCTGCGCATTGCGGGCGTCGATCCGCCGCTGCAGCGGTCGCGCATCATCGACGTCGTCGACGAACTCGACGGCTTGAGACCGGTCGCCGCGATGCAGTCGCTGACGGTCGAGAGGGCGCTGCGCACCGCCGCGCTCACCAATCTCGACGCTCAGAACTTCGGGGCGAAGGGACATGCCGCGAGCGTGCTGCGCCTGATCTCGACGGTGATGGGCGTCGATCCGGGCCCCGTGCACCGGACGACGCTGACGGTCGAGCACATTCTGCCGCGCAATCCGGTTGCGGGTCGAGAGTGGTGGTCGGCATTCCCGACCAAGCAGGCCGTCAAGGAGAACATCCAGCGGCTCGGCAACCTGGCATTCCTGCCGCCGGACGTGAACCAGTTCGTGGAGACGCGCGACTGGGCTGAGAAGCGGCCTGTGCTGGCGCAGTCGCCCATTCCCTTGACGCGGCATGCCGCCGAATGGAGCGCGTGGAACCGCGCAACGATCGGCGAGCGTGGCCGCGCCCTGGCCAAGGTGTTGCTGGACCACTGGGAGCTTTAGGGGCAGCGCCTCGTTGCACGGCGCAGTCAGAGAGCCGCTTCTTCGCGGCTCAGGGCGCCGTCTCGGCACGGGTGAGATCGCGCGGTCCGTTGCCCGGCTCGCTGGTCTGCCGGATGTACTCGACCGAGAACAGCAAAAGCATGATCAGAAGAACTTTTGCGATCTCGGTCAGCATCGCATACGAGAAACGGTCGCGCATGTTCCGGGCCTCCTCGAACGAGGTCGCGAACCAATACCGCGCCGAACCTATTTCTTGTTGCGGAACTGGTCGAGACTGACGATCTGGGCTCCCGCTGCTGCCGGGGCAGCGGGCTTCTGCTCCTCCTTGGCCGCCGGCGGCGTGTCGACGGCCGGTGTCTGTGGTGGCGACGCCCGGCCAGCGGGTGCAGCCGGTGGCGAGGCCTGCACCGCGGCCGGCGTGGCGGCGGTCGGCGTCGGCTTCAGTGTCGCCGGAGCAACGGGGGGTACCGTCCCGGTGCTGCGGGCGGCGGCGGCGCCAGGCGGTGTCGTGCCGTCGCGCTCGGCGCGGGGCTTGCGCGCGGCTCTCGGCTTGCGGGGCCCCTGAGAGCGCGTGGTGGTCGGATGCGGCATGCCAGGGATGGGCCGCGCATCGGCGTCGTCGTCGTTGGTCGAGACGCCGTCCGAGCCCGCGTCCGGGTCCTCGAACTGAAGGCCGAACCGCACGGACGGGTCGAAGAAGACCTTGATGGCCTGGAATGGCACTACCAGACGCTCCGGAATGCCGTCGAACGTCAGCTTGACCTCGAACCGCTCGTCGTTGACGGCAAGATCCCAGAACCGATGCTGCAGGACGATGGTCATTTCCTGCTTATACTTCTCGTTTTCCTTGAGGCGCTTGGACAGGATTACACCCGGCGCCTGGGTATCGAACGAGATGTAGAAATGATGGTCGCCAGGCAACCCGGATTTGACGGCGCGGGTGAGGACGGCACGCACGACGCCGCGCATGGCGTCCTGTGTCAGCGCCTCGTAGTCGATCGTCTGCTCGCCGCTCATGCGCCTCTCGGTGGTCTCGTGCGGCGCGACCGGACGCCACGCGCCGGTCGCGAAATGAATGGAGGGCTTCTGTTGCCCGGTGCCCTCCGGACCGCGCCTTACCCGGCTAGGGGCAAGGACTTCAGGTTCAGGTCAATCGCGCCGCATTACGCAGCGAGACGAACCTCAGCATAGTTGTCATTGGCAACTATTCTGGACGGCCCGATAACGGCGGAACCATGCCGAGCAAAAGCAAGCCCTTTATACCCCTCGTCGAACCTAGTTCGCCCCCGCCGCAGCCCGCCGCTGCAGCAGGTGCAGCGGGCTGTGGTGGAGGCGCCGGGTACCGCCCCCGGGTCCGAAAGGCTTATTACGACCGCGTTTATCGCCATAGCCGGACGAATCCGGCACCCCCAATATAGCCATGGCTCGCCTCGAGCGGAAGGTTCCGCGTGGAGGCCCCGTCGCGAGGGGTGGCGCTGAGGCGTCGAGCGTCATAAGTGGCTGATAGGGGGAGAGCCGATGAGCCGCTTGCCGTCCGTGTCCTGGTTGGCTCCGCTGACACGCGGACGGGCCCGCTACAGGGCGTGGCTCAGGCGCGACACCGCGCCGGCGGCCGTTGCGGCAGCGGGGCTAGCGTTCGCCACCGCATTCGTGGTCGCAATGGCCGCCGCGCCTATCCTGCCGACGACCGCGCATCAATTGCTGGCATTCCAGGCGACGCTGGTGCTGGCGACGCTCGGCGGTGCGCGTCTTCTGACGCGAAGGTGGCTCGCGCTGCTGGCGCTCGCGCCCGCTGGCGAGACGCTGGAGCAGTGGCTCAAGCGCCTTCCGGCGGCGCTGGCAGTGCTGTTCGCGATCGCCGGGGGGCTGCTCGCGGTTGCGCTCATGCTGCACCAGCACGCTCTGATGGCCGATCTGGCACCCGCCGCGCGGATTCTCAAGAGCGAGCATGGCGGGCTCGCGCTCGTCGCCATCGGCGTGGGCGCGCCCGTGGCCGAGGAGTTGCTGTTTCGCGGCCTCCTGGTTGCTGCTGTGGCGCCGACGCGAATGGGCTTCACAGGTGCGGCGCTCGTCGCCAACGTCCTGTGGACGGCACTCCATGCGGGATACTCGGTCTACGGTCTGGCCGAGGTTTTCGCGCTCGGGCTCTATCTGTCGTGGCTGTTGTGGCGAAGCGGCAGCCTGTGGCTTCCCATCGCCTGCCACGCCATCTACAACACGACGGTCGCCCTGGCGGTCCTCTGGCTTCCCCTGCCGCTTCCGGCATGATCCCGCTGACCTGCACCGGCAGCGGCTGGGCCGAATCGCTTTAGAAGCGCCGCATGCAGCCCTACCTCGACCTCATGCGCCGCGTGCGCGACACGGGTATCCGGAAGACCGACCGCACCGGCACCGGCACGCTCAGCGTGTTCGGCCATCAGATGCGGTTCGATCTGGCCGTCGGCTTCCCGCTGGTCACGACCAAGAAGCTGCATGTGAAGTCGATCATCCACGAACTGATCTGGTTCTTGGCGGGGGACACCAACGTCGCCTATCTTCGCGCCAACGGTGTCCGCATATGGGACGAATGGGCGCGGCCCGACGGAAGCCTCGGCCCCGTTTACGGCAAGCAATGGCGGAGCTGGGCGGCGCCTGACGGCCGCACGATCGACCAGATCGCCGACGTGGTGCAAACGCTGCGGAACAATTCCGACAGCCGCCGCATCATCGTCTCGGCCTGGAACCCGGCCGACATTCCCGACATGGCGCTGGCCCCTTGCCACTGCCTGTTCCAGTTCTACGTCGCCGACGGCCGGCTTTCCTGCCAGCTCTACCAGCGGTCGGCCGATCTCTTCCTCGGCGTGCCGTTCAACATCGCGAGCTACGCGCTGTTGACCATGATGATGGCGCAAGTGACCGGGCTCAAGCCGGGCGAGTTCGTGCACACATTCGGCGACGCCCACCTCTATCTCAACCATCTCGAACAGGTCGACACCCAGCTCGCCCGCACGCCGCGACCGCTGCCGACGATGTGGATCGACCCGACTGTCGACAACATATTCCGCTTCAAGTTCGAGCACTTCCGGCTCGAGGGATACGATCCCTGGCCGCATATCGCGGCGCCCGTTGCGGTGTGAGGGGTGGCGGTGTGAGCGGTGGCCTGCTAGCGCGCGACGGCGGACGTGCTCGCGGTCTCGGACGGTGCGGCGGCGCTCGCCCCCGCGGGACCGATGGCGCGTGCGATCTCGTCCTCACCGGTGAGCGGCTTCACCAGAGCGACGCGATCGTCGGCATCGTAGAGGATCTCGGCGCTGAGCTCGGTGCCGTTGAGGTACCCTTCGGTCGGAGTGCCGACGATCTCCCAGAGCCCCAGCGTCGCGACGGTCGCTGTCCCGTGCAGCACAGCCCGAGCAGCTTTGATGCCGCCGTGGTAGCCGTGCTTGAACTTGAAGATGTCGCGCCGGGTGCCATCCTTGGTCTCGGTATGGATCGGCGCGCCGAACTCGGCGATCAGCTTGGCCCGCGGGCTGCCTTTGTTGAGCAGACTGAGGTCTTTGGGGCCCGGCTGGTTGGCCGCCATGTAGGCCGAGCAGCCGGCCAGCGAAACTGCAAGCAAGGCCGCGGCAAGCACCCGTGTGATGAAAGTCATTGACGGATCCCCCCGGAAGCGTCACGTCGCCCAATAATCACGTGGAATAGTATCGGGAGCCGGCAAGACACCGTCCCCTAAACTACGGCCGGCCGCGTGCGCGCGTCCTGCCCTCGTCCTGTTGCCGCGGGTGCTACGATCCAGTTGGCCGCTGCACCTCGTTTCGCACCCGTCGAACCTCGTTTCATGCCGGTCGTGTCTCGTCTCGCGAACGACGCATCGAGGGACAAGCGGTCGATCCCGGCACTTGGCGAACGGTGCGCAAATGACGCTCCGAGACAACAGGACATCGTGCATAGCATCTGACATAAACAGTGCACAGATCTGAAAATGCTCAATCCAACACCAAATGTGCAGCCGTCGCCGATCCTCGTCACCACCAGTCCGGTGACGGCACTGGTCGTCGCGGTGGCAGAAAACGGCGTCATCGGGCGCAACGGCGGACTGCCGTGGCGCATGCCATCGGATCTCAAGACGTTTCGCAGATTGACCATGGGCAAGCCACTGATCATGGGTCGCAAGACGTTTCTCTCGATCGGCCGGCCCCTCGACGGGCGCGACAACATCGTCGTGACGCGCGACCCGGGGTTCGCGGTCGAGGGCGTCTCCGCAGTGGGAAGTCTCAGCGAAGCCCTGCTGCTGGCGCGCGTTCTGGCACGGACCCGCGGTACCGACGAGATCATGGTGATCGGCGGCGGGGAGATCTTCCGGGCCGCCCTGCCGCTCGCCGACCGCGTCTACTGGACGGAGATCCACGGCAGTCCCCCGGGCGAGGTCACGTTCGAGCGACCGGCCGCGCCTGCGTGGCGGGAGGCGTCGCGCACGCCTATCCCCCGCGGCGAGCGCGACGATTTCGCCGCGACGCTCGTCGTACTCGAGCGAGTGCCGCCGGAGGCCCCGTCCGCCGGATCAGCCAGGTCAGCCGGATCATGAGGCCGGCCCAATACGGGGAAAAGAGCCGGTCTTGAACTCCAGCGCCAGAAACCCAGATTTGGTGAGCCCGTTTGCGCCGCTGGAGGGCGTGCCCTATAAGCTCGAACGGTTCAATAGCCTGGGACGCCCGGTTCACCCGGGACGTCCGGTTTCCCAGGTACGCAGGGCATCTCGTCGGTCTCGACCTCGCTCCCTGAGCGAGGCGGGCTGCCGCGCCCCTCCCAATCATCTGCAACTCGTGAGGCTCGGCGAATGCCCTGGAGCAATCAAGGCGGTGGCGGCAGCGGTGGCGGCGGCTGGAAGAGCGGCGGTGGCGGCGGCGGCGGCGGCGGACCGTGGGGACAGGGCCCCTGGGGTCAGGGCCCGGGCGGCGGACAGCAGCCGGATCTCGAGGAGATCCTGAAGCGCTCCCAGGACAAGATGAAGCAGGTGATGCACGGCGGCGGCGTGCCGGGACCATTGCTGTTCCTGGCAGCGGTGGCCGGTTGTGCGGTCGTCGCCTGGTACGCGTTCTTTTTCCGCGTCAATCCGGACGAGCTCGGTGTGGTGATGCGGTTCGGCCAGTACGTCCGCCAGGAGCCGCCCGGCTTGCATTTCCGCCTACCCTACCCGATCGAGGAGGTACGGCTGCCCAAGGTCGAGCGGCAGAACGTCATCGAGATCGGCATGCGCTCGAGCGCGCTCGGCCGGTCTGCGGGCGGCACGGCGCGCGATGTGCGCGAGGAGAGCCTGATGCTCACCGGTGACGAGAACATCGTCGACATCGACTTCGTTGTGTTCTGGAGAATCCGCGACGCGCAGGAATACCTGTTCAACATCCAGAACCCAGAGAACACGGTCAAAGAGGTCGCCGAGAGCGCGATGCGCGAGGTGGTCGGCAAATCGAACATCGCGCCGCTGCTGACCGAGGCCCGCCAGCGGACCGAGCAGGACGTGCTGCTGCTGATGCAAACGACGCTCGACGGCTACAAGTCCGGCATCCGGGTCGATCAGGTCCAGTTGCAGAAGGTCGATCCGCCCGGCGAGGTCATCGACGCGTTTCGCGACGTGCAGGCGGCGCGCGCCGACAAGGAGCGCTTGCAGAACGAGGCGCAGTCGTATGCCAACAAGGTGGTGCCGGAAGCGCGCGGCGAGGCCGAGCGCATTCTGCAGGGCGCCGAGGGCTTCAAGCAGCAGCAGGTCGCCGAGGCGCTCGGTCAGTCGGCCCGGTTCCTGAAGGTCTACGACGAATACAAGAAGGCCCCCGAGGTGACGCGCAAGCGCATCTTCCTCGAGACGATGGAGCGCGTGCTCGGCGGCACCGACAAGATCATCATCGACGGCAAGGCGGGATCGGGCGTCGTGCCCTATCTCCCGCTCAACGAGCTCGCCAAGAAGCCCGGCCAGGGAGGGAACTGATCCATGCGCGCGTTTCTCGCAACCTTGGTTCTGCTGCTCGGCGTCGCCGGCTTTGGCGTCTATTCTGCGGCGTTCATCGTCCACCAGAACGAGCAGGCGCTGGTGCTGCGGTTCGGTGCGCCGGTGGCGTTCCATTCCGCCCCCGGACTCAAGTGGAAGCTGCCGTTTGTCGACACTGTCGACTATTTCGACCGCCGGATCCTCGACCTCGACACGGCGTCGCAGGAGGTCACCGCGTCGGACCAGAAGCGATTGGTGGTCGATGCGTTCGCGCGCTACCGGATCGTCGATCCGTTGAAATTCTATCAGACGCTCCGGTACGAGGGGAACGTGCGCTCGCGGCTCGGCCCGATCGTCGAGAGCGCCCTGCGGCGCGTCCTCGGCTCGGCGACGTTCCAGGATCTGGTCCGCGACAAGCGCGAGGATCTGATGAAGCGCATCGCCGTCCAGGTGAACGACGAAGGGAAGGACTACGGCCTCGAGGTGGTCGACGTGCGCATCAAGCGAGCCGACCTGCCCGAGCAGAACTCGAAGAGCGTGTTCGACCGGATGCGCGCAGAGCGTCAGCGTGAGGCGGCCGAGTTCCGCGCCCAGGGCACAGCCGAGGCCAACCGCATCCGGGCCACCGCAGAGCGGGAGGTGACGGTCATCAAGGCCGAGGCGCAGAAGAAGGCCGATACGATGCGCGGCGAAGGCGAGGGCGAGCGCAATCGCATCTTCGCCGATGCTTTCGGGCGTGACCCCGACTTCTTCGCCTTCTATCGCTCGATGCAGGCCTACGAGCAGGGTCTAAAATCGGGCGATACGCGGCTCGTGATCTCGCCCGACAGCGAGTTCTTCCGCTACTTCGGCAATCCCCTGGGTGCCGTCAACGCCAAGCCCTGAGCCCGATCGGCGGCGGACATGGACGACCTTCTCGTCGCCGTGGGCCTGGTCCTCGTGATCGAGGGATTGATGTGGGCCGTGGCGCCCGGCGCTATGCGGCGGCTGATCGCGGAGGTCGCCGCCATGGCCGACCGCGACCTGGCCACGGTGGGCTGGTTGATCGTCGCCGTCGGCTGCGTCGTCGTGTGGCTGGTGCGGGGCTGAACGCGCGTCGATTTCCCGCGTCTGTGTGGGATCTGCTGCTGGTCAAGCGGTTTCCGCTCGGCTAGCTTCCGGGTTCGGTTCAGGGAGGATGTCGCGATGCGTTGCCGCATGACCCTTGCGCTTGGCATGGCCATCGGGCTTGCCGGCTCGGCGTCACTTCGTGCCGAGGACGCAGCGAAGCCGGATGTGGCCGGCCAAAGCACGGCGGCCATAGGCGCTCCGCAATCGGGGAGCGCCGATGGCGGGGCCGTCGCTGGAGAGCGTGCCGGCGCGGGTTCAGCCACGGCACAAGGCGCTTCGGCGCCGGGTGGCACTCAAAATCAAGCCGGGACCGCACCGGCCATCGAGCGGGTTGCCAACGTGGAGCCCGCCCCGACCGCCGCGCCTTCTGCCTCTGTCACGGCCGACGGGCTACCCGCCGCGCTCAGGGAGCGCTCGGGCCAGCCGGCGTCGAAGCTCGGTGGTATCGAAAAGGACGACCTTGCGGCGATCGCCGCCCATTACGGCGCGGCCAATGCGACGGCGCTGTGGGTCGGCAAGGCGGGCTTTCTCGACCGCGCCCGCGCCGTCATGACCGAGATCCGCAAGGCCGACGAGTGGGGCCTCAAGGCGGCGGACTATGCGCTGCCGTCGCTCGACGGGTCGAGCCCGTCCGACGACGCCCTCGCCGATGCCGAGATCCGCTTGACGGCGGTCGTGCTCGAGTATGCGCGCCATGCCCGCGGTGGGCGTATTGCCGAGCCGACCTCGCTATTGTCGTCCTACATCGACCGTAAGCCGCAGACGCTGGAGCCGGCCGAGGTGCTGCTGGCGATCGCCAAGTCCGAGGCGCCCGACGCTTACCTGCGCGATCTGCACCCAAAGCATCCCCAGTTCGTGGCGCTCAAGGCGGAGCTTGGCCGGCAGCGCAACGCGGGCGAGGCGCCGAAGCTCGTCAAGATCCCGCAGTCCAACACCAAGCTTCAGCCCGGCAAGAGCCACCCGGACGTTGTCCTGCTGCGACAGCGGCTCGGTATCTCCGCGCCGCAGGTCGTCGGCGCGTCGAGCGATCCGGCGCTCTATGACGATCACCTCGCAGCAGCCGTCAAAGCGTTCCAGGCCGACCGCGGCATCTCGCCGGCCAACGGCGTGGTCGGCGCGAGCACCCGCACCGCACTCAACGCCGAGCCGCCGACCGTGAGCGTGCGCAAGATCATCGCCAACATGGAGGCGTGGCGGTGGATGCCCACGGACATGGGCGGCGTGCACGTCTGGGTCAACATTCCCGAGTTCACCGTGCGGGTGGTCAAAAACGGCGAGATCATCCACGCCGAGCGCGTCATCACCGGCAAGGTGGAAACCCAGACGCCGATCTTCTCCGACGTGATGGAGACCGTGGTCATCCATCCGTTCTGGGGCGTGCCGGAGAGCATCAAGGTCAAGGAGCTGTGGCCCGGCCTCGCGCGGGGCGGCGATACGCTGGCGCGCAACGGCCTGAAACTGCAGTACAATGGCCGCGAAGTGAGCCCGCAGAGCGTCGACTGGTCCTCGGCGAACATCAAGAACTTCCACGTCTACCAGCCGCCCGGTCCGGGCAACGTGCTCGGTGTGGTGAAGTTCCTGTTCCCGAACAAGCACCAAGTCTACATGCACGACACGCCGACCAAGCACCTGTTCGCGACCCAGATGCGCACCTACAGCCACGGCTGCATGCGCGTGAGGAACCCGGTACGGCTGGCTGAGGTGCTGCTCGGCGAGGACAAGGGATGGGATGCGGCGCGAATCGCCGGCCTCATCAAAGGCGGACCGCAGAACAACGAGATCGCACTCACCCGGAAGATTCCGGTGCATGTCACCTACTTCACGGCATGGGCCGACGATACCGGCAAGGTTCAGGCATCGAAGGACTTCTACGGTCACGAGGAGCGCGTCGCGCTGGCGCTCGAGGGCAAGTGGAAGCAGATCGCGCGCGGCAAGGATCATCTGGCCCCGGTCAAGGCCGAGCCGATCTCGCGCCTCGCGGAGTCGAAGTCGACGCCCGCGACCGCGCTCGGCGACTTCTTCAAGAACCTGTTCGGCGATGTGAATTAGGCCGGCCCGCAGTAGGCCGGCCCGCAGGCGGTCGTCGAGGAAGGGTCGGCGGGTCGGCGAGTACGGGCGGCGTCATCCGACACGGGCGGCAAGGCCCACGACGGCGGCTGCGGCGGCCGCTATGTTCCCCGCGCGCGTGTACCCTGATCCGCCCCGCGGTCCGAGATCGTGATCGCCGTCGGCGGCCCAGGCCACCCCGATCGCGGGCGACAGGCACAGCGCCTCGACCTCGGCACGGGTGCCGAACGGGTCACGCTCGCCCTGGACGATGAGCGCGGGGCACGCGAGCTGCTCGAGGTGCGCGGTGCGCAGCGCGCCGGGCTTGCCGGGCGGGTGAAACGGGTAGCCGAGGCAGACGAGTCCGGCAATGCGGCGGGTGGCGAAGAGCTCGTCCGCGACCAGGCTCGCCACTCGTCCGCCGAGGGATTTGCCGCCGACGAGCAGTGCGCCGGCCGCCGGCACGAGGGACGAGGCCTCCGCCACAGCCTGCCGATACTCGTCCACGAGCGCCTCCGCGCGCGGCGGGGGGCGTCGCTTGCCGTCCGTCCGCCGTGCCGCCATGTAGGCGAACTCGAAGCGGTGAACGGCGAGCCCGCCAGCGGCCAGCGCCGAGGCCATCGCCTCCATGAAGGGGCTGGTCATTGGTGCTCCGGCGCCATGGGCAAGCAGGATATGGCGGGTCGATGCCAAGGAGCCCGTTGACATCAGCACGGGCATGCGGCGTCCACTGCGTTCATCTTTCGGCAATCTGAATCGGCCAGTAGCTGTGGGTTGTCATCACAGCCCAGGGGCTTCGGGAGACGCATCATGGCTTGGCTACTTCTGGCAGTGACGGTCGTCTTCGAGGTCATCGGAACGACCATGATGAAGCTGTCGAACGGCTTCACGCTGCTGTGGCCGTCGCTAGGCATGGTGCTGTGCTACGCGGTGTCGCTGGCCGGGATCACGCTCGTGCTGCGCCACATGGAGCTGTCGATCGCCTATGCGATCTGGTCGGGCGCGGGCACGGCATTGACCGCCGCCATCGGCATCTACCTGTTCCGCGAGCCGGCGACCAGCCTCAAGATCGCAAGCCTCGCGCTGGTGGTGCTCGGCGTCATCGGTTTGCAGCTGGCGGCATCGGTCGGCAAGCGCGAAGAGGCGGCGGTGCCGCCGGTCGATGGCGCAACGAGCGCCGTCACTCAGCTCGAGGACGTGCCGCACACCTCGGCTTCGGTGGCCGCCCGGCTGTAGGCTACGGGCGGTTGGGTTGAAGCGGCGCGGACCCGCCGCGCACGATCCGCGCGTAGCTCCTCGCAAATCGCGCGCCGCGCATCGCAAATCGTGCGCCGCGCAACGCACAGGGCCGCGTCGCATCGGCACCGGCTCGCCCCGAGTGGACCAGCGGCCGGGCCGGGCAAGCCCCTCGGCGACCTGCAGGCCCGACGGGCTCAGGGTTCGATGTTCGTGGCGGTCGAAATTCGGCCCCATCCTGGTCTAGAGTGCGCTGATGCGGTCGTTTCATTCCACCAAGGGCATGATGATGCCCCGCGATGGGGGCGCAGCGACGGCGGCGAGGCTGGTTGCAAGAACCACCGCTGCCGCGTCAGGTGCCCTGTCGACGGCGGTCTTCTGTATTGTCGCGAGCCTTGCGGCGCTGGCCGGTGCCGCCCCATCGCTCCTTGCCGCCGAGCCCAAGGCGTCTGCTGCCCCTCCAGCGGCCGGTGCGGCAGCCCCGGTCGCCGCGGCTGAGACGCCGGGCGGCGCGGCCTTGCCGCCGACCGCACCCGCTGTCGGGGGCTCACCTCCCACCGAGCCCGCGGCTCCCCTTCCTGGACCTCAGGTCCCTCCCGCGCCTCCGGCCAAACAGTTGTTCGGCGCGATGACGACCGCTGCGCAATTGGCGCCGCGGGCCATTGGAGCCTACGCGCTGGGCTGCCTGGCGGGCGCCCGCGCACTGCCGGTCGACGGTCCGGCGTGGCAGGCCATGCGGCTGTCGCGAAACCGCAACTGGGGGCACCCTGACCTCGTCGCCCTCGTCGAGCGCTTTGCAATGGAGGCGCGCGAACGAGACGGCTGGCCCGGTCTCCTGGTGGGCGACATCTCGCAGCCGCGCGGCGGCCCCATGCTCACCGGGCATGCGAGCCATCAGATCGGTCTCGACGCCGACATCTGGTTCACGCCGATGCCCGACCGCCGGCTCAGCGCGCGAGAGCGCGAGGACATGTCGGCAACCTCGATGCTGGTCGCGGACAATCTGTCGGTTGATCCGAAGGTGTTCACTCCGGCGCACGTGCAGCTCTTGAAGCGGGCGGCATCCTACCCGCAGGTGGAGCGTGTGCTTGTTCATCCTGCGATCAAGAAGGCGGTATGCGCTGCGGCCGGGACGGACCGGGCATGGCTCGGCAAGGTTCGGCCGATCTACGGCCACTACTATCATTTTCACATTCGCATGGCCTGTCCGGCGGAGTCGGGAGCCGGTTCCGGTGGATGCGTGCCGCAGAAGCCGGTTTCCGGAGATGACGGCTGCGGCAAGGAGCTCGACGACTGGTTCAAGCTTCTGACGCGACCGCCACCACCGCCGCCTGCGACGCCGCCGAAGCCGAGACCCGAGCTCACCCTCGACAAGCTGCCGCAAGACTGCCGCACCGTGCTCGAGGTGGGAATTGCACACCCGGTCGAAAACCGATCCGCCGAGAGGCTGGCGGCGGAGCCCAAGGCCGCACCACAGGGAAAGCCGCTAAAGAGGACGGGTGCGGGAGGGCAGCCCGTGTCCCGTCCTCCGGCGGCCCGCCCCGCTGAGATTGGTGCACCCGCTGCGACTGGTGCAACTACGCCCCGTGCCACCGCCGCGTCCGGCAAGGATGCGGCTCGCGCATCCTCTGCGTCCGACGCGCCGCCCGCCCGAGCGGAACCGAGTGCGGCGACGGTGCCGGGTGGCCGCTCGGCGACTGACGCGACAGGTCAGCGTATGGAGCCGACAGCCGGAGAGGCAGCGGCCCGGTAAAGGCCGCCGCCGAAGGCCGTCAGGTGGCGAAGCCCGACGCAATGCCCGTTCCGACCGGGCAGGCGACGCCGGTGCCGCCCAGACCGCAATAGCCGTGAGGAACCTTGGCGAGATACTGCTGGTGATACTCCTCGGCGAAGTAGAACTCGGGTGCGGAAAGGATCTCGGTCGTGATCGCGCCATAGCCGCGCGCCGTCAGAAGCGGCTGATAGGCGGCGCGCGACGCCTCCGCCGCGACACGCTGCGCCTCGCTCGTCCAGTAGATGCCCGACCGGTACTGCGTGCCGACGTCGTTGCCCTGGCGCATGCCTTGGGTCGGGTTGTGGCTCTCCCAGAACGTCTTGAGGAGCCGCTCGTAAGGCAGGACGGCTGGATCGTAGACGACCTTCACCACCTCGTTGTGACCGGTGAGGCCGGTGCACACTTCCTCGTAGGTGGCATTCTCGGTAAAGCCACCAGCGTAGCCGACAGCGGTGATCCACACGCCCTCGCCGAGCTCCCAGAATTTGCGCTCCGCTCCCCAGAAGCATCCGAGGCCGAACAGGGCCACGTCGTAGCCATCGGGGTAAGGGGGCAAGAGGCTGCGGCCAGAGATATAGTGCTCGCCATCCAGCAGGATCGGCGTCCTGCGGCCGGGCAGGGCAGCCGATTTCTGCGGCAGCTCACTCTTCTTCCTGGCAAAGAACATGCGATCCATCCGGGGGGTTAAGGTTTGGCCGTGTCTCCAAGCTTTGAGATTGATATAATGGCGTGGTCGAGTACCGCCAGGAACACTTGTTCAAACAATCGGGATAAGGCCGTGACGACCGCCCGGGGTGGCCGCGCACGGAGGCCGTTGCTCCCGGCCGGCTCGGCAGTCGGTGACGCGTGAGGAGAGTGCCATGGTGACCGCCCCGCCCCAGCATGCAGGCCCCACGCCAGGTGGCGCTCCCGCGTCGGCCATGTCAGGCCAGGCCGGCCCCCCGTTGCCGGACCCGGTCATGCCGCCGCCCGCCCAAGGGCAGATGCGCGC
>CAYYGO010000043.1:0-35274 GCA_964471635.1 uncultured Hyphomicrobium sp. | reverse complement strand
AGAAGATGAGCTATGAAAAGTGTCGATGAGGACGCGCTCCGATGTGAAGCGCGCGGGCCGCAGACCCGCGAGTTTTGCAGCGCCTACGTGTCGATGAGGACGCGCTCCGATGTGAAGCGCGCGTTTGGAGGGCAGATCGGTTGAGCACTGAAAAGTGTCGATGAGGACGCGCTCCGATGTGAAGCGCGCGCTACTACAAACCGTCGTGCGATGTCAATCAGCGTGTCGATGAGGACGCGCTCCGATGTGAAGCGCGCGAGACAAACCGAACCTTTTACGGAGAAAAATCAGTGTCGATGAGGACGCGCTCCGATGTGAAGCGCGCGCTACGGTCTGCAATTTACTGATTTCAAAGAGCGATTTCAAACGTTTTGACCAGGTGGCAGTGGACGGGCGCGCAACCCCTCGAAACCACCCGATTTGAGCGTCGAGTTTCCGAGGAAAAAAGGCGACCCGTCAATACGTTGCTGAGGCGCTCTCGTCGATGCCGGCCCGCGTCCGTGCTGCCAAGGTGGTGGGTCAGCGCCACTGATGTTGCCAAAGAGTCCGCGCGCAGTGACCCGTGGCCACGCAGCGGCGAACTGATCAGATGCCAGTCGGTGGAGGGGAACGTTGCATCCCACGCCTTGTGCCCCAATTCCTGCCACACGTGTTCCGGCGAGAATGTCGACACGCCCTGGTGCGTCACCGGGCTCGAATTCATCGAGGGGAGGCGCGCATGTCGGGAGCCAATGTGGATCGGATCGCTTCGGCCGGCATGGCAGTTGCGCTTGCCATCGCCCTCGTCCCGCAGCCGGCGGTGGCACGCAGCGTGGCATGCTGGCGCAATATCATGTGCGCGGCCGGCCAGGCGGTCGTCGAAGGACTGGTGAAGCGCGGCCTCGAGGGATCAAAGGACGCCGGGAAGGTCGAACGGGCACCTGCGCCCGGGCCGCCGACCGCGCCTTCGCCGCCACAGCGCTCCGAGCAGCCGTTGCCGCCCGAACGCATTTCCGGCTGCGAGGTTGTTCGCGAGTGCCGGGTCGTCGCTGCCGGGCCGTGCTTCCGTGTGAGTTCGACGACCATCCGTTGCCCGAGACAGCGTCAATGCCGCGTGCGCAGAGTCTGCGGCAGAGGCCGAGCGCCGGCAACGTTCCCACCCCAGCCGGGCCGCTCGATCGGCGATAGACACGCCCTCGAGCGTATTTGCGCGTGCGACCCGGAGGAGGCTGGCAATGTCGGTTCAGCAGATCATCTGCGGCGTCCTGGCGATGCTGGTCGGCTGGGCGATCGAGCAGGCGATGTCGCCGCGACCTGCGGCCGTGCCGAGGCCGGCCCCCGTTCCGGCGCCGCGGCACCCCGCTTGCGAGACGGAGCAGCAGTGTCGTGTCGTCGCGGCGGGCCCGTGCCGGCGTGTCGACCGCTTCACCGTTCTTTGCCCGCGCAAGAAGGTGTGCGAGACGAGGCGGCATTGCCGGTAGGCCGCGGCGAGGCGCAACAACGAGAGCCGCAGGTGTTCTTGCACCGAGTTGATTGTGGACAACGATGGTAGGGCAATCATGCGAGCGCACACGAGCAAAACGGGCCACCGGCAGTGGTGCAAGGTCGAATACCTGTGGCTGGCATTCCTGCTGACGATCACCGCGACCCTCGGCAACATGGCCGCAAGCTTCTTCTACGACGTGGCGAAAGCTCTCATCAGTGGCACAACTGCGTGCACCGACGACGCATGCCGCGACATCTGGGTCCGAGACCTGGTGCGCCAAGTGGTGCTCGGTCTCGTTACGTTCGGCGCCGCAATCGCGCTCGCGGTGTTCCAGGTCATCCCGGCTGTCAGGGAGGGCTTCTTCCGCTCGATGGCTGTCATCCGGCGGAACGAGGCGGCCGAACCCCGGCGGGCGCTCATCCTCACTCTCTCGAATCTCGATTTGAACAAGGGGCCTGATGCCGCGTGGATCGCCAGTGCCGCGGAGCTTGCGCGATCAGCGGCCGACGAAGATGCGCGCCGCGCCGCACTGGTGCAATTTTGCGATGCCGGCGGTGCCTGGGGCGGCTGGCGCTGGCAGCAACCGCTGCGCGTCATCGCGAAGAACCGGGAGCGGCTCGAGGCCGTCGCGTTCGTACTCACGCCGGAAGCCGCGCCGCAGTATGCACGGCTCATGGCGCCGCTGCTCGACAGCTTGCTGCGGCCTGGCACCAGGGTATTCCCCGCGCCGCACGCCGCCGAGAAGGAGGCCGGCGCGGTGGATCTTTCGGAATACAACAACGTGACGTCCGCGCTCGACCGGGCCTGCGCCGAGGTGACGCGCGAGGGCGGGCTGACGACTGCGGACATCTGCATAGACATCTCCGGCGGGACCAAGGCCTACACGGCGGCAGCGACCGTCAAGACGCTGAACTCGGCGATGGTGTTCAGCTACGTGGAGACGCGCGAGTCCCCCCGCGTCGGAGAGGTGGCGATCTACGATGCGTCGATCGTGGGGTGATGCGGTCAGTGCCACTCGACCAGATCCGGCAACCATTTCCCGAGATAGTCCCTGAGCGCTTCCAGGCAGGATTCGCGCCTGCTCATCGTGCCCAGGACCTCGCTATGAACCGGATCATCCGTTTTGGGTTTGAAGCCCGCATGAGCGATCTGGTGACGCATGATCTCCAGGCGGTCGAAGGCCTTCCTTTGATCTGAGTATGGCGCATTCTCCCTGTAGTCATTTAGGGCCCATTTTCGGTTGTAGCTTTGCAGAGGATCGCGACGGCGTTCGAGCGCAAGACGCGTATTCACCGCCTCGTAGCCCCATGTCGCGGCCCGCACCGCATCGTCTCTCTCCAATGCTGCACGCGCCATATGACGCTGCTTTTCATATAGACCGCCGCCACTCTCAACCCATGCCGTGCGAGACATCAATTCGTCCTTGAACAGCGCCGCCGCGCCCTTCAATTCGCATGTTGCAAAGGTCTTGCGGAAATTCTTGAGGCGCCTGCTGGCCTCTTCGAAATTGCCAATCAACTCGTTGAAGGCCGCATCAGCCAGGTTCCCTGCAACTTCGGATGCGATCCCGGCGCGAACAAGCAGTGGAGCAAAAACGCCGTAGTCGCCATCCTTGTCGAATGCGCTCAGCGCTGAAAGCCAATCGGCGATAAGCGGCAGTCCATCGAGACGCCAGACCGGCGTGCGAAATTGACCGTCCGCCTCCAGTTCTCTCCGATCCAGAGCACCGTAGTAGACGCCGCTTAGCGCGGCGTCTTTCAGACGGCGCAGCGCCATCGCGGAGAATACTCCGAGCAGTGGAAGGTGACGCAGGCTGTGCGTTGCATCGATCGTGAGCAGCCCGCCATCGTCGACATGCTGTCCGATGAGCGCGATCATTTCGCGCTGACCTTCCTCGTCGCTCGCGTATCCGGTCACGACCAGGTTGACAGAAAGCGCTGGTGCCCCCTGGCTCTGTCGAAGTCCGGCTTCCAGGGGCCGAACCCAATGCTCCAAGTCAGTGCCGCTCACCTTACTCTCGCGTGACGACTTGTCGAGTTGCTCGAGTTCACCTGCGTCGGCATCGGAAACCGCATAGGCCATCAAACGACCCCAGGAACTCCCTGGCGTGCCGAGAATGACGAGCCTGTCTGGAGCCGCACCGCGGTCGATCAGGTGACCGAGCAGCGCCAAGCCGAACAACCTTTCGGTCCTGACGCGCTGCTCGCCGAAGTCGTAGTTGGCGGAGAAGAACTCTGGCGGCTCGCCTGATCTGCTCCGATCGTTTGCGACATGCAGGAAAGTGACGAGTGTATGTTTCCCGGACAACGGAAGCCCCCTATGTCAATGGCCCAGCATTTTGCCTCATATCGCGCCGCACTGCCACTCGCTCGATGCTAGGGTGAGTGTCTGGAAGAAGATTTTGGCTCGGCGGGCATGTTCAATGAGGGCGCGCACCACTGGGATGCGCGCGCACCTCGAGGAGAAACGGGTGGCTGCTCATGGCGACCAAGGCAGGCAACGTTGCACACCCCGACAAGCTGCGTTGGCTCATCACATCATGCCGTCCACGGTGGCTCCAGCGTCGGGATGCGTATCATGACCCAGTGGTTCTCGTGGAAGCGGTTGTTCGGGCAAGCGGATAAGGTCGATGAGGCGCCGTGGCCGCCTCCGGCGATGGACGAGCCGACCGAAGACGAGCCGGAACGACAGATCTCGCCGGTCGCGTCGCCGGTGCATGTGCGGTCCGGCTCGGCGCTTGTCCGCATCGACAATGGCGTGCTGCTGGTCGAGCGGGAGGGTGAACCAACCTTCGAGCGGCCGATCGAGCTGGTTTCGGCAGTGCACATTCACGGCTGGGCGACGATCACCAGCCCGTGCGTCGCGCAGCTCATCGGCCAGGGAACTCCGGTGGTCTGGCGTGGTGCGACGGGATATCCGATCGGCTGCGCCACCCCTATGCATCGTGCCGGTCTCGAGGCGAGGCGCGGACAATATGCGGCGGTCGGGCAGCCCCAGGGCCTCGCCATCGCACAGGCGCTGGTATCGGCGAAAATCACCAACATGCGAGGACTCGTGCGGCGGCGAGCGGCTCTGCCGGGTCGCGAGTGCCTCGGCGTTCTCGATCATCATGCGCGGCGGGCGAGGTCGGCCACCACGATCGACACGTTGCTCGGCATTGAAGGCGCGGCAACGGCGCAGTACTTCGGCGCCTGGCCCGAGATGATCTCGGCCCGCGCCGGCGATTTGACGCTGGAGACGCGGAGTCGCCGTCCGCCTCAGGACGAGGTGAACGCGCTCCTCTCCTATGCCTACGCCGTACTGGCCGGCGAATGCCTGAGTGCGTGCGTAGCCGCCGGACTCGACCCGAGACAGGGGTTCCTCCACCGGCCGCGCGCTGGCCGGCCGGCGCTTGCGCTCGATCTCATGGAGCCGTTCCGGCCGCTGATCGCGGATCAGGCTGCGCTCTCCGGGCTGAACAACGGGCAACTCAAGCCGGAGCATTTCAGGACCGAAGGGCACGCCGTCCTGCTGAGCGACGATGGGCGGAAGCTGGCGCTGGAATTGATCGAGAAGCGGCTGACCGGGGCGGTGACGCTCGAGGGCCGCGCCGAGGCAGTGTCGTGGCGGCAGGCGATCGGGCTTTCGGCTCGGGCGCTCGCCGACGCGCTGAAGAGCGGTGATGACTTCATCGCCGTGGAGCGCGCCTGATGTCGGTGCGGCTCTATCTGATTGCCTACGACATCTCTTCGCCGAAGCGGTGGCGGCAAATCCAGAAGGCGGTGCGGCCGTTATGCCGCCGCACGCAACTCTCAGTGTTCGTCTGTCGAGGAACACCGGCGCGGTTGGCCCGCCTGGAAGCCACGCTCAAGCGGGAGATGCACACGACCGAGGATAGGCTGATGGTGCTCGATCTCGGCCCGGCGGAGGCGGCCGCCACCAAGCTCAAGTCGATCAACTCGATTTCGGACATCGTCGACCTGGGAGGCGTTGCGCTGTGAGCGTGTGGCAAACGTGGCGGCAGGCCTTCCGTGCCCAGCCCAGGCGGGTCAGAGCCTACGAAGGCGCGCGCATGGAGGATATCGCCCGGCTCGAGACACTGGCCGAGGCATGGGGACGGGTGCGCGCCAACAAGGGCGGCCCCGGTGGTGATGGTGTGACGATCGGGGAGCTGGCGCCCGCGATCGAGCGGTCGCTGGAGACACTGTCGGCGGCGCTACTGGCCGAGACCTACAGGCCGCACAAGATCAGACGTGCGTTCATCCGCAAGGCGAGCGGCGGAAAGAGGCCATTGTCGATTCCTGCTGTGATGGACCGCGTGGCGCAGACGGCGGCGATGCTTGCGATCGAGCCGGAAATGGACGCGCGCATGAGCGAGACGAGCCTCGCCTATCGGGTCGGCCGCGGCCCACCGCAGGCGATCAAGGCCGTGGAGGCCGCACACGCTGCAGGACTCGTGTGGACGGTGGACGCCGACATCAAGAGCTACTTCGATACGATCTGGCACCGCCAGCTCATGACGGATCTGGCGATCTGGATCGATGACGAGCGGATCCTGCGGCTTGTCCTGAAGTGGCTGCGGACGTTCGGATGGCGCGGGCGCGGCGTGGCACAAGGAGCGCCAATCTCACCGTTGCTCGCCAATCTCTACCTGCATCCGGTGGACCGCCTCATGGCGACAATGGGCTGGCAGATGGTGCGCTACGCCGACGACTTCGTGGTGTTGACGGGAAGTGCGAAGGATGCGAGCCACGCCATGAGGGATGTCGAGCGCTTCCTGCGCGGTCGCGGGCTTGAGCTCAACCGGGAGAAGACCCGGATCGTCGCCCCGGGTGAGGAGCTCACGTTTCTCGGCATTGCAGTGCGGGCCAGCAACGTTGCCCTTCCGGCGATGAGGGAGTTGATCAACTAAGGAGTCCTCGGCGTTTCCGCCAACTCGCCGAGGAGAGCCTTCGATGCTGCACTGGTCGATCCCCCTGGTCGCTGCGCCCGCGATCCTTGCTATTCTCGCCACGACCAATCCAGTGCGCCGAGCACTCGTAGCTATTGCTCGTGTTCTGTTCCGTATCGTCAATCGACTCGGCGCATGGACAGCGGTCGCGCTCGATTTCGTTCTCGCGCCAAACGACCGCGACGGGAAGCCGCCCGTCTGGCGGCTCATATTCTGGGTTGGGCTCAACACCTCGGCAGTTGCGGCCAGCTACGCTCTGCGTACCTCGCACGGCATCCATTCGGCGCTCGGCGCCGCCTCTGCACTCGTCGCGCTACATGTCATGCTGATCACCGCCTCCATCCTCGTAATCGCTGAGGAAAACCGCATCATGCACCACGGCGAGCCGAAGAGCGGTGCGATGTTCAGTCCGCACACCGCCGTCCGCGATTTCAACGTCATCCTGCTGGAGATCGCGTTGGTGCTTGCCTGCTCGGCCGCGCTGATCGATATGCTGGCTAGGTTGCTCCCCGGTGCGATCCTTACCAAGACCCCTGAAACCATCTCGTCATTCACCAGCCATCTGCTGTGCCTGCTTGCCGCGTTGCCAGGCGCCTCTGGTCTCGTGGCGATGACGGAATTCGCAGACCAGATCGCGTTCGGCGGTCACATCGGAGGTGCCGTTCGTGGCGCGATCTATCTCCTGGGCTCTGCACTGATATATGGTGCGATCGCAGCCTGGATCTACCAGCGCTCGGCGGTCGGTATGATCCTGTCGCGCCTCGACGAGGCTCACGGCGACGAGGCGCATTTCCTGCAGCTCGTCCTCAGTCGCGCCCCGCAGCACGTCAAGGCCGACCTCCTGGCACTCGCGCTCGATTCTGGGAAGACCCTCGCCCAACCGCGCGCCATCAACATAATGCGGCACCTGAGAGTGTGGACCTTCCCGCAGACGTTTCTTCACAATCTGGGTCGCCTCGAACGAAGTGTGAAGACGCTTGGACTGAACCAGATCCGAGCGTTCCTGGCCGAATCCGGCGACGAGCTCGAAGATGAGCTGGTCCTCACCGGTGCGCGCAAGGCGTTCGAGCGGTACGCCGAGCTTTCACTGACCGTCGAGGACACGAGAGAGGACGGGGTGGTGAGTCGACTAGGCGCGGTCATCGCAGCATACATGGCGATAATCCAGTCGCGGAACCTGCGTCTCAACACCACGCGAAAGCAGCATAGCGCGATGCTAGAAATCGCCAAGCTGCACAAATCCGGCGATGTGCGGCTCACGATGGCCGAACTTCTCTTGGAACGCAGACCAAACGGGTTCCTGAGGAACTATCTCGTCAACATGCACGAGCGTCCCCTCGACGACGTCGATATCGAGATCATCCAGAAGCTGGCCGGATACTTCCGCGGCAGGCAGACGGCGATAGCTGCAGGAGAACGAGATACCGTGCTTAAGCGCTTGAACTGGAATATCCGGCATGCGGGGCTCGATACCAGCACGACGTCGGCGCTGAGAAGCTTGCAGGAGGCACTAAACTCCTAGTTCGGAGAGTACGATGCACGGCAACAGTAGCTCTGAGCGCAGAATCCGCGTTATGGAATGCGGCCGAGGGACGCTCGCCGAGCGCTAGGTGCACATCCTCAATGCAACACCGGCCCCGCCCCGCTTCCCCCGCAGCACTTCTTGTACTTCTTGCCTGAGCCGCAGGGGCAGGGATCGTTGCGACCGACCTTGGCTGCGCGAACCGGCGCCGGGGTGGGCGCCGTCACCGCGTTCGGGCGCCAGGCGGCTGCACAGCGCAGGATCATGTCCGGCAGATCGTCGAGGATCTTCTCACGTCGGGACGCCGAAATTCGGCTGCCGTAAACCTCGGGGCCGGCGAGCGCGAGGATGGGCTCGATCAGCCGGTCGGTGCGCTTCTCGCTTCTGCCCGTCGCCGCGAGGCTCTCGTGATAGTCGAGTCCGAGCAGGAAGCCGTCGGCCCAGTCCTGTCCGGTGAGGGTATCTCCGAAGTCCATGATGAGCGCAGGTGCCGGGTCGCCGATCATGATGCCCTCGGCGATCGCGTTCCAGCGGCGCATCAGCAGGCCCATCACATATTCGGCCTGCTCCTTGGTGTCGAACGCCGGCGCTTCCCGCTCGGCGCCACCCAGATCGCGTCGAGATAGGCCGAGGGGCGAACGGCATCTGGTCCGACGATGAGCGCGGTGAAAAAGCCGTCGACCATATCGAGGCTCATGGCGGTGTCGGGCACCTGGGTGCTCGTCAGGAAGCCACCAAGCCAGTCTACCTCGTCCTCGGTGAGGCCCATGCGCCGATCGCTGGTGGTCTCGCCTTCACCCACGCCCGTCTCCTGGCTGCGCTCCACCCACCGCAGCGCCTCGACACGTCGAGCTATCATTACAAGCCCCGTCGTCCGTCGCAGGCCAGCCTCAGGGAACGCATCAAGGAGATCTCGGAGACGCGTGTGCGCTATGGCTACCGGCGCATCCACGTGCTCCTGCGCCGCGAAGGCTGGGTCGTCAACGCGAAGCGCGTGAACCGGCTCTATCGCGAGATGGGCCTGCAATTGCGCAACAAATCGCCGAAGCGGAAGGTGAAGGCGAAGCTCCGAGAAGGGCGTTCGGCGCCGGTTGGCTCGAACGACGTCTGGGCCATGGACTTCGTCCACGACCAACTCTACGACGGCCGCAAGATCCGGATCCTGACCGTGATCGATGCCTTCACGCGATATGTCCCGGCGATCGATGTGCGCGAACGCTACACGGGAGCCGACGTCGTCACGACGCTGGAAGCGGTGTGCCGGGAGACCGGCTATCCAAAGTCGATCCGCGTCGATCAGGGACCGGAGTTCGTATCGAAAGACCTCGACTTGTGGGCCTACGCGCGCGGTGTCGAGCTCGACTTCTCGCGGCCGGGCAAGCCGACCGACAACGCGTTCATCGAGAGCCTGAACGGGAAGTTCCGCGCCGAGTGCCTGTCGGCGCACTGGTTCCTGAGCCTTGCCGACGCGCGGCGAAAATGCGAGCGTTGGCGTAGAGACTATAATGACGTTCGTCCGCACAGCGCGATCGGCTACGAGACGCCGGCCGCACTGGTGAAACGCTCATCGGCCACGAGCCCGCCATGAGCGAAAGAGGCGGAAAATTCTGGCTCAGACCGGTCCAAAAACGGGGTCAAGCTCATCGTCGAACGTCATTCAGTTCCCCGAGTCGTGCGATTTGGGAGCAGCTGCTTGATAAGGAGTCCGACACTCGGCATAGCTTTCCAACTCGGAGATCCGGTGGAGCGCTGGACACGATACGGCATGTCGCCGGACGGGACTACCCAAGGGTCTACGTGCAATACACTGTCAGCCCAGTGAATTTGGGCATGCTTCGAGCTAGAGTTCGGCCATGCTGCTGCGATTCGTTGGTCTTGATCGATTTCTGGCTCCGGTGAACACGGAGAATGGTAGGCGTGCCGCATGAGCACTCCTCCCGAGGATCAGGGGAGCGGTGGCGGCGCGCTGATCGGGCGCCTTGCTCGCTACCTGTTCGCCACGCCCCCGCCTTCATCGGACGCGACCGCTGAGCGCGACCAGCAGGCTCAGATCGAAGTTTCGCCTGAGACGGCGACGACCGGTAGCACCGTCGATACGGGCGGATCAACGAACGCCCTTCTGGACGACTACATCGCGTTGACCAGCGGCGGTCTCCCGGAGCCGCCGGCACAGTCAGTCGTGCATGAGACGGAGGATCGAGATCCGCGCGCAGCAATGTCCGTGCGCGACTTCATTCTTGCCCGCGATTGCTCTGTCCGCTTGCACAATCTGGTCGTCAATCACGAGTTGTTCGAGCAATGGAATGTCGCGTCGGCCCTGCTCGATCCTGCGTTCCTCGAGGCGCTTGCGGGCGTGCATGGGCTTGGCAGGAAATCGACGACAGAACTCCTGGAGCTGCTGGATGGCACTACGGCTCCAGCAATTCCATCCAGGGTATCTCCCGTAGTGGGCGCGACATCCGGACCGCCCATTCATGAGGAAGCGGGCGCCGCAATCGACGACCGAATGAAGGCCCTCTCAATTGAAGCAGCGCTTCAATTCCACGGCACTTCCGCGCGTCTCGGTCGGGCCATCATCGAGGCGCGCCTCGGTGATGTGTCGCTGGCGGACCACCTGGTGGATCCCGGCATGTTGAGGCGTCGCCTTGAGGACTGTCGCGGCATCGGTCGAACAACAGTCAATGAAGCCTATCTGAGGATCGACGAGTTCCTTTTGGCCGCAGAGCGCGGGGAACCCGGAGTTCTCGCGATCCTGGACCCTGATGCCTGCTCTACTGCAGAAAATGCGAGTGTGGACGGGCCATCCGGTTCCGATTGCCCTCGGAGTGATGGCGATCCGGATCAGTCTCGAGCGCTCCGCGACGTGCGCCCGGCCGGCGAGAGGCTGCGCGAGCTCGTTTCCCGTCTGTCGGAGAGGGTGCAGTTCGTACTTTCCCGGCGCTACGGCCTCGATGGCCATCCGGCCATGACGCTGCAGGAGATCGCGGAAGATCGGCACGTGACGCGGGAGCGCATCCGGCAGATTGAGGCCAAGGCGCTGAGACGGCTTCGCCTGCCGGCCAACCAGCCATTGCTGGCCGAAATCCTGAGACGCGACCGATCGGCGATCTGGGCGGTTCTCGCCGAGGACAACGAGCTTCTGACCGCATCGATGCTGAAGGCGAGACGTTCGCTGCTGGATCCCTGGCATGTCCTGGTGATCGACCTCGTCCACGAAGGTCTGGATGGCTGGCTGGAAAGCGTTGCCAGACCGATTGACGCCGGGTGGCTGAAGCAAGGGGTTGATGAATCTGCCTTCAGGGCCAGCCTGGAAAAGCTGGGCGAGACGGCGCAAGCCCGACGCCTGCCTGCTCCCATTGCATCCCTGGATGACCCCGGGCTCGACGCAACCTCGATCGAGGCCGCCGTTGCAGGGACCGATGCGCTATCGGTCTTCGAAGGTTACCTGTGCGAGGGGCGCGCGGGCCTGCAGGCGAGGCGAACGATCCGCCTCCACGCTCTCGCAGGTTCGCATCTGGATGGGCAGTTGTTCGATATTGCCACGCTCGCGGCGATGTATCTGGATCGCCACCCGGATGATGACGTCGCGCCACGCATGTTCCAGATGCAAATGGAGGAGGCTCCCCATCTCTTCTGCCGGCTGTATGACAGCCTCTGGTTCGCGCTTCCGCAGCGGCGCATCGCTCATATCGACAGCAGCATGCCCTGGGAAATCGCGAGGCCGCTGCGTCCCGCATTCGAGAAGGGGACGATCGGCCACCGGCTTGCCGAATCCCTGGACGACGGCCCACGCAGTCACATGGACTTGCGCTCGGCGATTGTTGACGACACACAGGGACGGGTGGCTGAGAGCAGTATCGGTGCGATCCTGCTCACCAATCCGTGCTTCCGGCGCGTGGCACCTGGGATCTTCGATGTGTGCGTTCCTGGCGAATCCTACGAAGTCGGGGGCCGGGTCAACACGGCATTCCTGAACAGTCGGCACGCACGGTTCTACTGCCATGCGCGGTACGGCGGCGCGCCGATCGACTGGTATCCGGCGTGGGGCGCGCAGCTGGAACTGTGGCTGGTTCGATGGGCTCGCCTGCACGCGGACAACGAATTGCTTCGATCGCTCCTGTTCGTCGTGCAGCCTTCGGTCTGGCCCGCTCCGCCCGATGAGATCGCCTATTGGACCCGCCTCAAGGAGACCGAGGCCGCGTGGCTGATCGGGTCCGAACGGCGAACGGATCCCGGCCAGCGGACACTCGACGCATCGCAGCTGCTTCCGACAATCGGGCAACTCGCCTATTTCGGCTGGACCAGTTGGATCGCAGTGAACCGCACGACCGACGTCCGCGGTGATTTCCACGCGTCGGCAGACGTGCTCGCCTTCCTCGCAAAGGCGGGACTCGTGAGGGCCCCGGACGATTGGCAGGCGCGCCACGTCGCAACCGATCTCGTCGCCGACGTGTTTGCGCGGGCGTGCCGTGAGATGCACGAGCAGGGAGCCTTAGACTGGAACGCAGGCGTCCTGTTGGACCTTTGGAACGAGGCCCAACGCAACGCGGCATTGGACACCGAAGGCTGGATCGACAACGACGGTTTCACTGATGTTCTCGAATCTATGCGATCCGCCGACGGCCGTGGCTCTCGCGCCTTCTCCAGAGGTGACCGGGAGCCTGTCGACCCGAGTCCGATCTTCGGGACGAAGGTCTGGAATGAACTCTTCGACGATAACTAGCCCGCGTCTACGGCTTCGTCATTGCCGACATCAAGCACACCTTGCCCAAGAGCAAGATTGATGATCGCACGGCCGTCACGGGCCTTCTTCCCCGTGAGCTCCTTGTCCCACCCCGCGGCCGCCATCCTGGCGATGTCGGACGCAAGTGTCCGTTGCCGCGGGTCGAGCCGACCCGTTGTCGTGCCCCACTCGACGATCTTGATCCAGTCGGCAGCGGAGAGTTCCCGACAGCGGCGATGTGCGTCGATCTCGTCGGGATCGATACCACGGCGAATCTCGCTCGGCTTCACGCCCCAGGCGCCACCCTCCGTTACCGTTCGCTCGAGTTCGGGCGGAGGAATCTGCGGCCAGGACAGGTCGATCTCCTGGATGCGACGCCAGCATTCGGCCTTCTTGCACCACTCAGAGACGTTGCGGCTTCCTGCCGTCTCGGCAATCGCGCGCGAGATGCGATGCGCCCAGTCCTTCAGGACACTCTCGAGTTCCGCGGATATCGACTGACGGGTCCACACGAGGCCGAGATCGAACTGCTCTCCGGATCGATCCGACAGGCTCGCCGCTGTATAAGCCGCAACCTGGGACCTGTAGCCCTCGAGTTCCCGTCGCGTGATCCTGGAGATGGCGTTGAAGCTGATGGTCTTCGCAACTAGGCTCTTGAAGAAGGCGTCATCTGGACGCCAGTTCGGCGCCCGGGTCTCCCGCATCCGCTGGGTGAAGTTCACGAAGCACTTCTGCCCCCCGAGACATACGATGTGCGGCAGCTGGTCCCAGGCGCTCAGAACCTTCGCGACGTCGAGCTTGGTGAGCTTGCGTTCCGGCGCGTTTATCTCCTTGAACTTGCGCTTGCGCGCATCGGTGTCGCCTTCCTTCGCAAGTGCCGCCTGGTATTGTCCCCGTGCTCGCTCGTAGAACCATCTCCCGAGCTGATCCGGCGTCCAAATGGAACCAGCCAGCCGCTCCAGTTCGACATGGAAGGAATCGTTGGCCGAGAAGTCGGCCATCTGGATCGGGTTCTGCGTGTTAGCGAACTGCGCGATCAACGGCGCGATCAGGTCCATGTTCGGCGGCCTGATGACAGTGAGCTTGGCCTGAACGAATACATTCGACAGGTCGACTCGATCCGTGCGGGACGCACGATGGATGGATGCCGTTGTCTGCCCGCCGTTCACGATCTGCAGGCCGCGCACACGCAAGAGGCTGACACTGCCATTCTCACCCTGGACCGCATCGACGGCATCGGCGGTCATCGATATTCCGTTGTTGTAGGCGAGAAACCTCCCGGGAGCTTCACGAAGCGTTTTGCGGATTCCTGCATTCACCTTGCCTTTCGCCTGCAGGAAGGACCGCACGTTCCGCTCCAGCAGGCGTGCCCCATAGACATCATAGATCCTCTGCAGAAGCGACCCCGGAATGATTGTGAGGTACGCTTGGTACTCGGCTGACGAGCCGTTCGTCGTGACGCACGCGAGCGGACCGCCGTGCAGTTCGACGATGTCGATATCGATCTCCTCGCGCGGCTGGCCGTGTGCGAACGCCCGTGCCATTCGCTCGATGTCCCAGAACTCGATTTGGATCTCGACGGGCGATCCATCCGGTTTGGCTGTTCTTGGCCTGCCCCGGGCCAAATCCGTTACGCCATCGGTCAGGACGAACAGCCTGGCTCGCCGGATCCGGCTGGCGGCGGCATGGATCCGCTGGCACATGCCGTGGCTTTCGCTCGACGGGTCGCGCTGCTTATGAAGCCCTCCGATTGCCCCCATCAGGAACCGGATGGCTTGCTCAGACGCCTTCTTCATATCCTCGCTTGCGACCCGCACCAGCTCATCCTGGCCGCCGTAGACACTGACGAAGAGGTCGATGGTCTCCTGTTCCACGCTGTCCTCCGCAAGCGCATAGCCATTGACCCTGGCCTTGCCGCGGTGAACCTCTCCCTCGAAGTAGATCGCTTCCGCTTCGTCGATGATCCCGACCTCCGTGGAAAGGAGTTCGATGACATACTCCGTGAAGGCGTTGACCGTGAAGTCCGGTGCCTCATCGCCTCCGCCGAGCGCACGGTCCCTGATTTCCGCCTGGAAGCGCCTCAGGAACTCCTGGACCTCGTTGCTCATGCAGACCTCGTGGCTTCGATGAGAATCACGGCCTCTTCCTTTCCGATCTCGAACGGCGCGCAACTCGCCAACGATACTGTGTAGCGCGACGCAGTCACGCCAACGGGCACGCTTGCCAGCGTCAGTCGCGGAAAGCCTTCACGCGCCTCGTACCAGCTGATCTTGCGGACGGCGAAACGCCGATCCGCGTAGGTCGCGGAGTGAATGTCGAGATAGCCAGCCTCGATCAAGGCTGCGTCGAACTCGACCGCGGCCCCGGGATCGACGGACGAGAGCTGCGTCCTCAATCGCTGCACGAGATCAGGCAGCGAAAGCTCGCCACTTGTATTCTCCACCAGAGCAACGTGACACACCAAAAGGCTGGTTGCCGTGCCAGGATCGAGTTGCTCCAAGTTCGACACCGGAAAGGATACGGCCGAAATTGCCGAGGTAGCCTTCACCTCAATCGCCAAGGACCCCATCCGGAAGTCCTGGGGCTCGCCGAACGGGCCGCGCCAGGCTCGCACCGCGCCCGCTGCTCCCAGCCGCGGCTGGATCTCCGTCTCAAGCAGGTGCAGCTCGGCAAACAAGCCGATCTGCTCCTCCCGCGACAGCATGGCTGTCCCGAAGCGCTCGAGGAATCGTTGCCAAGTGTTGAGCCGACCGAGAAATGCGCGAACGGCAGTAGCCTCGTCGGGCGACGACAGGACTCTATCGACGACGTCCTGAGCCAGTGTCGGGAACACGTCGAGATACCGCCGCTCCTTGAGCACGAGGCACAGTCGGCACCGACCGCCGGGCCCGCTCTCGATCGGCTCGATCACGACCTGGAAGCCTGCGCAGTCCGGCAGCGAAGTGCCGATGGGCAAAGACCGCGAGGCCATCTCGAAGATCAAGGCCTCGGCGTCGTCACCACCGCGCCGAGCCGCAAGAAGCCCGAATGGTGCGCCAGGATGCAATCGCCGAGATTGCCATCCCGCATCCGGAGGTGCCGGGGCGATCTCCCTCCAGGTTTCGGCCACGAGGTTCATGCGTCCCCCGCGTATTCCTGTTGCCAGTAGACGTTGTTAACGGTGTAGCGGACCAGGACACGCTCGCCGCCCGAGGGGAAGCTGGCTCCGAACCCGATGATCGGGCCGTCGAACTCGATCCCGGGAATCGCCGGATCCAGGGGATAGAGCAGCAAAAGACCGCGCTCTGGATGGTGGCGACCGCGGATGGCCCTGATGGAGGGACCCGATGGCACGTCCGGCAGCTGCTTTCGTGCGGATCGGCCTGCATCCATCTGGAAGGCATTCACGGTCTCTGCCAGCGCGGCGGCGTACTCGCTCTCGCCCAGATCGATGGCCTCATCGCGTGGAGCCAGCAGGCGCCGAATGATATAGATACCCCGCTCCAACTGCTCCTTGTCGCTTTCGAAGCGGTCTCGCACCCGTCTCTCCATCAGCTTGTGGGACGACACGCCTGTTTCCCACGATCGTTCAGAGTCGCCTGACATGATGGCGACCTGCCAACTCTTCAGCTCGTTCCTGGCATTCTTCAGCGCGACGAACTCGGCCAGCTGCTGCGAGTTGACCTTCAGCGACTCCCGATGGGTCTGATAGGAACGGAAGAACCGAATGATGGCCGTGGCGGGCACGTTGGACCATAGGCACGCTCCTTCCCACCGATGCTCACGCCCGTTGCGGCGGCGGACCGGATCGACCTCACTCGGCTTGCCAAGCTCGTTGACCAGTTCCGTGGCAGCATCGAGATTGAGACCAAGTGCGCTGCTGCTTCTCGGGAATACGATCGTCTCGGAAACCGAGCCGGCAAAATCAATATCGATATCCGTTCCGTGTCTCATCTTGACGCGCGAGGTCACCATCAGCTCCGGATGCGACTTCACCCTCAGGCCGTAGACCTTGGGCGTCTGGTTCAGTCGCGCCATGAGGTCGAACTCGCGGCGCAGCTCCTCGGACGCCTCCGTGATGTGGCAGAACCAGTCTCGCAGCTCGCTCGTCATATAGAGGCGGCAGAGGTCGAGGTAGCCAGGGCGATATCCGAACCAGCGTCCCATCTGCATCAGCGTGTCATACATCTTCGAAGCGCGCAGGAAATAGCTGACGCTCAATCCCTCGAGCGTGAGCCCACGCGCCAGCTTGTCTCCACCGACAGCGATGACGTTGAGCCCGACAGATTTGTGGGAATCGTAGTCGAGGATGTCCTCGGCTTTGCCGTTGATGGTCCTGGTCTGCACGGCTTCGACCACGTCTTCCAGCTCCGAGCGAACCGCCTCCCAGTTGACCGGCTTGAACTCGCGGCCCCGCAGCAGGGCTCGCACCTCGGCCGACTTTTGCTCGAAGTCCTGCTTCCACAAGCGCTCCAGCGCACGCAGTTCCTCGTCCCCGTACCGGATGCCTCGCTTGATCCGGCCCAGAGCAGACTCGACCTGGGAGCGAACGGCATTCTGGACACTTGTGAAACGAGTGACGTGGATCAGCATGGAGTTGTGCGCGTTGGCTTGGCCACGAGCGCGCCGTGCGGCACAGACGAGGATGAAGGCGCGCATGGCCTCGATCAGGGAATCCGGGAGAGCATCCTCGCCCCTGAACCGAGGACGGTGGCCATTCTTGTGACCCTGCGGCATCCATGTGGTCTTGCCGGTCTCCTCGTGATCCGTGACGATGCGCACGAGCGGCAGCGCGGCCACACGATCCTGGTCTTCCGAGGGCTCCAGCCCGAAGATGCGAACGGGACCGTCGTAGTTCGAAGGGGCCGGCAGGTTTATGATGAAGCTGCGAGGGAAGAGATCCGGACCGTCGGCGGCCGTCTCGCCCTGGTCGTGGATGTAGATGTTCGCGAAGGGCGTCGCCGTATATCCGACATAGGCGCTCTTGGCGAACTTCCGCAGCAGCTGCCGGATAAGCCGATTGATCCGGGTGGGATCATGATCCTCGTCAGGCCGACCTTGCTCGTCATAGGCCTGCTCCTTCGTATCCACCGATGCGTGATCGGCTTCGTCGTCGATCACGAGCAGCGGCACATCGTTGATGACTCCGTGCCCCTTGAGGCTCCGATCGATCCACTTGTGGAGATTGCGCAGCACGCTCCCGTTCTTCTTCACGACGAACAGCAGGGGATTCCCGCCGGGATTGATCCCGAAGTTTCTGCCGCGCGTCAGCGTGAAGTCACCCTTGTCCGCGCGCGTCGTCACATAGTCCAGCTTGATCCCCGGGTCGGGATCGATCTCGCCAACGCCGATCACGTGGGCCTGACGCCGACCGCTCGAGTCCCGCTCCTCGGTCTCGTAGCCGAGAAAGCCCTCGTCCAGCCGCATCTGCGTCTGGCTTCGCAGGTTGTTGTGGAGCCCCGCCAGAACGACGATGACCTTGTAGCCGGCATCGACAGCCTTGCAGATCAGCCCGGTGTAGCTGGACGTCTTGCCGGATTGCACATGCCCGACAACCATGCCGCGGCGGTCCCACTGGCCGGATCGCCGCGGATCCTCGAGCATGCCCAGAATGCGTCCTGTGCTCTCATCGAGCTTGTCAACGGCATATGGCGACCAGCTCCTCTCAAGGTACTGGCGATAGCGTGCCCAGAGACGCCAATCGCGGGCACGTTCAGGCGTGAGCCAGGCCTCATGACCATCGTTGTCCACGAGAATGGTCGGCGTCCCGATCCACACATCGTAGCGCGCCTCGAGCTCTCGGATCAGGGCGTCCCGATCATCGCCGCCGAGCGACTTCAGGTGCGGCAGGCTGAGCACCTGCCCGACCACGGTTGCAATGGCGTTGGGCGTCAAATGGCCATCGTCCCCGCTTCGCATCGTCTCGAGCATCGACTGGGCCATCTCCAGGGCCGCCTGCTGCAATGTCTTCTTCATTGTCCAGCTTTCATGGGGTTGGATTTCGAAGCCAGATCTTCGACGAGGGCCGGGTAGTTGTGGAACGGGTCGGTAGAATGCAGCCGGCGGCCGGCTTGCTCGGGCGTCATCCCCAGTCGGCCGGTCCAGTGCGCGACAAGCGTGCGTCCGATCTCGGCCAGCTCTGGTGGAGCCTCCGTGATGACTTCCCGGTCTCCGACCTCGCCACGCTCGGCCGTATCGAGCCAGATGCGCTCAATGGGAACGGAGAGCTCGATCAGCCTCAGTGCAGACTCGATCGTTGCCCGATCCGTCGGCGTTTCGAGCGCCGCCGCGACAAGAGGATGGTGACGGTTGATGCGATAGCGCGTCGTCCCATGTGCCGCACCGGTGAGCCAAGTCGATTCAAGGTCCGCCACTGGCTCACGCTTTCCGTAGCTGCCTCTGTGAGCAAACACATCCCTGGCCTTGCCGCGCACGATCTCCGCGAGCGTCGTCATGCGCGGGCGAAGCTGCCGCGGAGGGCGAGCCGTAGATTTCTTGACGTCAATATCCCAGCTGGCATCGGACGCGTTGTCGAACTCGACGCGAAGACGCGCCAACCGGAACGGCTCTTCCATCGTCCAGGGTCGCGGAGTGCCGAGACCCAGCCACCCACCTGCCACCAGAAGCCGGCCCCCTCTGTAGACGTAGAAGCCCTGCTGCGCCGCCCATCCCTGGGAGCCCCCGCCCTGACGAACCTCCTCCTCCGAAAGCTGATCCTTGTGGGGCAAGATGAAGCCCTGCAACTCCACACCGTCGTCCGGCGTGGGAATAACTTCCGCCGGCGTGGCCTCGGTTGCCGGATGGAACCTCATGAAGGGATCCCAGGCCTTGATGCGCCTGCCATTCATGAACAGCCGCAAGGAGTCTTTTCCATCCAGGAACTGATGAAACACCATTGCCAAGTGTTGCTCGACATTCTCGACAGCCTGGAAGAACGCATCCTCGGATCTGCGATCCCCGGCCTGCATGCCGACAGTGATGCGATCGAGTGCCTCCCACACCACGATCGTGCCGGAGGATTGCTCGTCAAGCGCACCCAGGTACCTCTCGGATCCCTGACGTGGACCGGTAATGAGCCGCCATTCGTCTGCCGATGATGACGCGATGTAGTCCAGGTCCCATCTGCGGACTGTCGTGACGCCGTTCCTGCGTGATGCCACGGTCAGGCAGCGGCACTGGGAGAAGGACGCGGTCTTGAGGCCCAGCCCGAAACGCCCGAGATCCTGGCTCCCGCGGGTATCGAGGGGGCTGCGCGCCCCAAGGATCATGGCATTCTTCAGCTCGGCCTCGGTCATGCCTACGCCGTCATCCAGGAGAGTGATCGAGGAATTCGGGCCATCGAAGCGGCACTCGAGCCGGATGTTCCGGGCGCCGGCCGAAATGCTGTTGTCCACGAGATCGGCAATGGCCGCGCCGGTCGAGTACCCGAAGCCCCGCAGCGACTCGACCAGTGCTCCGGCTCGTGGTGCGGCAATCTCGTATTCCACAGTCCCCCCGACCCGATCAGGCTCCCGATCCACCCAGGCGATTGCCCACGCTTCACCCCTCGATGCATCCTGCACCAGTCAAGGTGCCCGAAGCGAGGCCCCGGTTCGCTTTTCCACCGTCGTCGGACAGATCAGGAACAAAACCGATGAAAAGTGAAGCAAAGCGGTTGCATCGCGGTGACATCATGAGCCCGGAGAAACGAAGCGCCTTGATGGCGCGCATCAAGGGTCGCGATACGGGACTGGAAAGAAGAATAGAAATGATGCTCAAGCGATCCCGAATGCGGTTCGAAACGCACGCGCGCGATCTGCCGGGGCGACCCGATTTCGTGTTCCGACGTGCGCGGGTCGCCGTTTTCGTGGACGGCGACTTCTGGCACGGCTGGAGGTTTCCGGTATGGCGGCTCAAGCTCTCTGAGATGTGGGAGAAGAAGATCGAGACGAATCGGAAGCGGGATGCCCGGAACCATGCAAAGCTGCGTCGCAGCGGCTGGAAAGTTGTCAGGGTCTGGGAGCACCAGATGGAGCGCGACCCCGGCGCCTGCCTCCAGCGCATCCTGCTGGCCGTCAACCTCAACCGTAACGTCATCGAGCCTGGTCGCGGCTCGCGAAGGAAGGTATCGTCGTACAGGGTCTGATTCGCGGCCCGGCGGGGCAAGACCGAAATGGGATTGAGGGGCATCGATCTGTTCTGTGGCGCCGGCGGCAGCAGCCGAGGCGCAGCAGATGCCGGAATCGAGATGGTGGGAGCCATCGACCAGTGGAATATTGCGACCCAGACCTATGCCGACAATTTCCCGTCAGCGCGCCGCAACGTGGTCACCTCTACTCTGTCCGATTCATCGGGCGCCGACATCTTCAAGGCGATCGGTCGGGTTGATCTTCTCATCGCATCTCCGGAATGCACCCACCACAGTCTCGCGCGCGGCAATCGTCCACGCTGCGAGACCAGCCGCCGCTCAGGCTGGTTTGTCGTGCGCTTCATCAAGGATCTCAACCCAACATACATCGTGCTCGAGAACGTCGCGATGATGCGTCACTGGGATGGATACAGGGAACTCCTTGAGACGCTGGAGAAGCGCTACGGCTATCGGCTTCGCGCCCAGGTACTGGATGCGGCCGACTTCGGTGTCCCGCAGAATCGCAAGCGCCTATTCATTTTCGGCTCGAAGCATCACATGCCGCCCGAGGTTCGGGCAGCCGTGCAACGACACAAGCCCGCCAGCACGATCCTGGATCCAACGGACAAATGGCCAGCAGGCCCGCTCGAAAACGGCCGACGCGCCGCGGCCACGATCGACCGGGTGCGACATGCGATCAACGAGATCGGCGCGCGGCGGGACTTCCTGACTGTCTACTACGGCTCCGACAAGGCCGGCGGCTACCAGACCCTGGATCGCCCGCTCCGGACACTCACAACCCTCGATCGGTTCGGTCTCGTGCAGTGGGATGGCAGGACGCCGACCCTGCGCATGCTCCAGGTCCCGGAGCTGAAGCGCGCAATGGGCTTGCGCAGGGACTTCCTGCTCCAGCACGGAACGCGTCGTGACCGCATCAAGTTGCTCGGCAACGGCGTCTGCCCGCCTGTCATGGAGGTTGTGGTTCGCACACTTGTTGGTGCAGCCAGAGGCAGAGCCGCCGCTGCCTAATCGAACGCACCGGTCCTTCCTTGTAAATGGATTATGAGGCCTTCCCCAGTTACGCTTTTGGCTGTCCAATTCGAGCCAGTCAGCGACCACTGCCATGAAGAACCAACCGCCCTCCAAGAATCGACCCCGCGCCCGGAAGCCCCGGACCGAGCTTCGCCCCCTGGAATTCGACACACCGCGCGCACTTCGGGGCGGCCATCCCATGGCGGCGTGGATGAACGGCGGACCGGGACCTCTGCTGCGCAAGCTGGCCGTTGAGGGTGCCGGCGGCGAGGTAACCCTCACTCCCGATGAGCTTGCCCGCCTGGTCGATGAGTTTCGCGACGACCCGCTGCCTGAGAACCTGCGGATCGCCGTCACCCAGCAACTTTGCGGAAAACGCATACGCCGCCAGGGGGCGCCCAAGAAGCGCCAAGCGTCTCGTGATCAGGTCGAGCTCATCATGCTGCCGGGCGCCTACGCCGAAGCCTTGAAGGACGCCGAAATCGAACGGGCCCAGCTCCGAGAGCGCGGCCTGAAGCGAGGTCGCTACGATGATGCGCGCAAGCTTCCGACGGCAAGCTCGATCGCATGTGCCCTCATCCGGAAGCGGCTTCCAACGCTGAAGGACCAGTCGGACCGAAGCATCCTGAACCTCGTCAGCAAGATCAGGCAGCAGCTCACCGACGACAATGACGACGGCTCCGCCCCTCCCAATGCGAGCAGTGATTGAGGCTCAAGGCGCATCACGAACCTTCACAGAATCCATTTCCTAATCAAATGAAAGGAGCGTCGGGGGACCACTCCCAGGTCGCCGGTTGGACTCAATTCAAGGAGGTTCAACCGATGTCCAAGCCCCCGCTCGTTATCGAGCAACTCCCCCCGTCGGCCTTGCGGCCCTATGCCCGCAACGCCCGCACCCACAGCCCGAAGCAGATCGCGCAGATCGCCGCCAGCATACGCGAGTTCGGCTTCAACAACCCCGTCCTGATCGACCGCCACGCCGAGATCATCGCCGGTCATGGCCGCGTCGAGGCCGCCAGGAAGCTCGGCCTCGACACCGTGCCCTGCGTGCGGCTCGAGCACCTGACCGAGGCGCAGAAGCGCGCCTACATCCTCGCCGACAACCGCCTCGCCGAGAAGGCCGGCTGGGACCGCGAGATCCTCGCCATCGAGCTGCAGCACCTCACCACGATCGATGTCGACTTCGACGTGACGCTGACCGGCTTCGAGATGGGCGAGGTCGACCTGCTGCTCGGCGCCGGCCAGGATACCGAGGCCAAGGCCGACCCTGCCGACGCCGTGCCCGAGATCGCAATGGGCATCGCGGTCACCCGCCCGGGCGAAATCTGGCAGATCGGCCGTCACCGCCTGATCTGCGGCGACGCTCTCGCGCCCGAGACCTATGCCCAGCTGCTGGCCGGTGAGCGGGCGCAGATGGTCTTCACCGACCCGCCGTACAACGTAAAGATCGACGGCCACGTCTCGGGCCTCGGCGCCGCCAAGCATCGCGAGTTTGCCTTCGCGTCCGGCGAGATGTCCGAGGACGAGTTCACGCGCTTCCTCGCGCGCGTCTTCGCCAACCTCGCCGGCCACGCGATCGACGGCGCGATCCACTTCGTCTGCATGGACTGGCGGCACCAGGGCGAGGTGCTCGCCGCGGCCCGCGGCACCTACGCGGAGCTGAAGAACCTCTGCGTCTGGGCCAAGTCGAACGGCGGCATGGGCTCACTGTACCGCTCGCAGCATGAGCTGGTGTTCATCTTCAAGTCCGGCCGCGCGCCGCATATCAACAACGTCGAGCTCGGCAAGCATGGCCGCTACCGGACCAACGTCTGGCAGTACGCCGGCGCCAACGCGTTCGGCGCCACGCGCGACGAGGACCTCGCCATGCACCCGACCGTCAAGCCGGTCGCGCTCGTTGCCGACGCCATCCTCGACTGCTCGAAGCGCAAGGGACTGGTCCTCGACGCCTTCGGCGGCTCGGGCACGACACTGGTCGCCGCCGAGCGCACCGGCCGCCGCGGCGCCGCGATCGAGATCGATCCGGCCTACTGCGACGTGATCGTCCGCCGCCTCGCCAAGGTCTGCGGCCTCGCCGCCACGCTTGAGGCAACCGGCCAGTCGTTCGACGAGGTCGCCGCCCTGCGGCGTGCCGAGGCTCCTGCCGAGGAGACCGTCTGATGCGCGACGACCACGACAAGCCCGATGGCGACTACGAGGTCGGCTACGGCCGGCCTCCGAAGCACTCGCGATTCAAGCCCGGCCAGAGCGGCAACGCAAAGGGCCGACCGCGGAAATCAAAGGAGCTGCACAAGCTGATCCAGGCCGAGCTCGACACGACGATTCCGGTCCAGGAGGCCGGCCGCGAGAAGCGCATCACCAAGCGCGAAGCGATCATCAAGCAGCTCGTCAACCGCGCCATCAAAGGCGACGCCAAGGCGTCGCAGTTCGTGCTCGCGCATCTCGAGAAGCATCGCGAGGTCGAGCCATTTGCCTCAACTGAAGCCGACGATGCCGCGCTGCTCGCGGCCTTCCTCGGCCCCACCGACAAGGAGGATGATCATGGCAACCGCTGAGCAGATCGCCGCGCTCTATCGGCAGCACTTCCCGGCGTTCCTGCGCTTCGCCTACAACGAGCTGCACCCGGGCCAGCCCCTGGTCGAGACGCCCCATATCGACGTGCTCGCTGACCACCTGGATCGCGTCGCCAAGGGCGAGATCACGCGCCTCATCATCAACATGCCACCGCGAAGCCTGAAGTCGTTCGCCGCCTCGATCGCGTTGCCGATCTGGCTCCTGGGCAGGGACCCGACGCGGCAGATCATGTCCGTCGCAGGAACCAAGGAGCTGTCGGCGGACTTCGAGGCGGCGACCAAGGCCCTGGTGGCGTCGCCCCGCTGCCGCGCCCTGTTCCCGCACCTGAAGTTCGAGGGGCGGGCTCGGGACCTCCACCTCCCGCACGGCGGCCGGCGCATTGCCGCGACGGTCGGCGGCACGCTGATCGGCCGCGGCGCCGACCTCATCGTCATCGACGACCCCATCGCGCCCGCGCACGTTTACGACGGCACCAAACGCAACGCCGTCAAGAAGTGGTTCGACGCCGAGGTCATCCAGCGGCTCAACGACAAGAAGACCGGGGCCGTGATCGTCGTCATGCAGCGGCTGCACGTCGATGACCTCGCCGGTCACCTGCTCGGCGGCGAGCAGCCGTGGGTGCACCTCAACATGCCGGCGATCGCGGTGACAGACGAGCGTTGGGTGCTGTCCAACGGCCGCGTCTACCTTCGTCGCAAGGGGCAGGCCCTCGCCCCCGCTATCGAGGGCCGCCGTCAGCTCTACGAACGCATGCTCGACATCGGTGCCTATAACTTCGGCGCGCAGTACCAGCAGGCGCCCTTCGAGTACATGAACGACGAGGGGATGCGCGGTGGCTGCTTCGCCGGCCCGGACGACGAGTGGGGTTTCCCGACCATGTGGTTCGGCAAGGTCGCCGAGACCGCGATCATGGCGCACGAGGTGTTCGGCGTCGGCGAGCATCACCCGGCGCGGCCCGCGCGCAAGATGACGACCGAGGAGTGGGAGCGCTATGGGCGCTGGACGATAGACTACCAGCGCCGTCGCCAGGAAGACCATGAGGCTCTGTTCGGCCCACCCGAAGGCGAGACATGGCCGCCGGACCCGAACACGCCACCACCCGCCCGCTGGAGTCCGCCGGACGAAGACGAGGTGATCGAGTAGACGAGATGAGCGCGCAGCACGGCCGCCGCATCCTGTCACCAGACGGACACGGCAGCATCTCCGCCGTCGTCGCTGGCAAATATAGCGGCCGGGGCGGCTGAGCATTCCCGCCGCGGACCACGGTGATGTCTCGCCGAAATGGCCGGCTCGGCCGCGGACTGTCCCGGAGGCCCACGGAGTTGGCAAGCGTCAGGCCCGCCTGTCGGCCTCGCGCGCACGATCCCGATCTTCGTGGTTGATCACGCCGCGATCGCATAACGCCCGGAAAAGGCCGTGGCCGTCATGGGGCGGTGCCTTCTGAGGCGCGGACCAACCTTGGCCGTCTCCTCGATCGTCCAACTGGCGGCGCGGACGATGTCGCGCACGATGACGTCGGCGTGACGCTTGCCGGCTCGCCAAACCTCGAGGCGACCGGTCACGCCGCGGGCAGCCAGTTGCCTGCAGGCGTCGTAGATCGGCTCATCGGATTTACCGAGCAGCAGCTCGCCGGTGTCGAGATGGACATCGTATCTGCAGCTGCGTACGGCCGATCTCGGTCCAGAGGAGGACTCAGCAATTATGATCCGCGTCACCGCCGTCGAGCCGCAGCCGGCCCCGTCGTCGGACGTCTCAACTCTGTATCTGCCCTTGGCGGCACTGCAGCCTTCGATCATCGCGGTCATGCCCTTCCCGGCAGGTCCTCCGAACGCGGCGCCAAGCTGATCGATCAGCTGGAGATGCAGCTCGGCGAATTGGTCGCGACGGCGAGCGAAGGCAGGGTCGCGAGCGCCATCGAGCGGCCGGTTCCGGTACTCGATGAGCTGACCGAGAAGCCGGCGCGGCGCCCACTCGATGCGAAGCTGCCGCGCGAGCGCGTCGTTCATCCCGCACCGTGCTCGTGCCGCCACTGCGGTTCGGCCAAGATCCGCAAGCTCGACGAGAAGATCACCGAGACGCTGGAGCACGTGCCCGAGCAGTGGAAGGTGATCCAGCATGTGCGCGAGGTCTTCTCGTGTCGGGAGTGCGAGAAGATCACGGAAGCACTGGCGCCGTCGCATCCGATCGCGCGCGGTCGCGCCGGTCCCCAGCTGCTCGCCGAGGTGCTGCACAACAAGTATCGCGCGCATCTTCCGCTCAATCGCCAGAGCGATCTCTACGCCGCTCAGGGTGTCGATCTCGACGTCTCGACGCTGGCCGACTGGGTCGGTGCATGCGCGGCGACATTGGCGCCGATCGTCGCCGAGATCGAGAAACACGTTCTCGCCGCCTCCGATGACGACCATGGCCCCGCCATGAGGCGCATCCACGCCGACGATACGACGGTGCCAGTGCTGGCTAAGGGCAAGTGCGATGTCGCGCGGCTCTGGGCATATGTGCGCGACGATCGGCCGTTCGGTGGCGGCGCGGCACCGGCGGTTCTGCTGCACTACTCCCGAAATCGCGGCGGCGAGCATCCCGAGCGGCATCTTGCAACCTATACCGGCTTCATGCAGGCCGACGCCTACGGCGGCTACAACAGCCTCTATGTCGAGGGTCGCAAGCCGGGACCGATCATCGAGGTCGCGTGCTGGGCGCATGGGCGGCGCAAGTTCTTCGAACTGGCCGAGCTGCAGAAGGCACCTGTCGCGATCGAGGCCGTGCGCCGCATCGACGAACTCTTCGCGATCGAACGCGAGATCAACGGCACGACGCCGGGCGAGCGCTGCGCCGTACGGCAGGAACGCACGAAGCCGTTGACGGACGCGCTCGAAGCCTGGCTGCGCGAGCAGCGCAGGAAGCTCTCGTCGAAGAGCGACACCGCCAAGGCGATCGACTATACCCTGAAGCGATGGCGCGCCTTCACGCGCTTCCTCCACGACGGCCGCCTCTGCATGAGCAATAACGCGGCAGAGCGCGCCGTTCGCGGCATCGCGGTCGGACGCCGCAACTGGACCTTCTGCGGCAGCGATAGCGGCGGCCACCGGGCGGCCGCCATGTTCACCCTGATCGAGACCTGCAAGCTCAACGATGTCGACGCCCGCAGCTGGCTCGCCGACGTCCTCGCCCGCATCGCCGATCACCCCGCGAGCGAAATCGCCGACCTGCTGCCCTGGAACTGGAAAGCCAACCGCGCCACCAAGGCAGCCGCTGCCTGACCGCGCCCCACCACCACTGCGGTCCTGGCCGGATGCTTACTTCGGACTATCAGGCTCAGTCGACACAGCGTCGAGCTTCCATAGCGTGACGACCTGACCGCCGGCGTGAATGCGATCCGAGGTGCACTTGTTCACGCGCCCGTGACTGGCGCCGTGGTAGCGCACATTCTGCCCAGCGAGGACGCCAATCGGTGGATCAAGATTGGCGGGGCGCTCGGACAACTGGAAGTCAGACAGCACGAACAGCAAACGATACTCCGTCTTCGGGACGCGATCCTCAAGATCGACATACGAGACAAAGCCCCAGTCACCGCATCCGATCCGCGCATCCCAAGCCTTCCTTGTGGCGTTGCGAAGAAATCCAATTTGCGCCAAGCCGTCACTGGGGACTTTTTTAACGGCCTGCTAACTAAGCACGTTTCACTTCCTTGCGTGTTGCTGGCCGCTTCGGCTCGCAGGCGTCACACAGATTGACATGCTTGTGGCGATTCCTGCCCTTGCTGCCGCCATCAGGCGGAAGCCCGGCCAGCTCGCCTCGTCCTCCGGCCAGCGAACGCAAATGCTTGCCGACCGCCGACGGCGTCAACGTATCCATCAATCCGCGCGCGCCCTCATATCCGCAAGCGATTGCCGACAGCGCCTGCCCGAGCCGAACCGCGCGCTCGACACTGTCCTTGCTCGCATGCACGAGCCCTTGCGATCTCTTCTGTCCAATCATGTGCAAAAATCCGGCGCTGCACCAGTCGCCAGCCCCCGCGGCGTCGATGAAGCGCGGCGCCTTGAACGCTTCGAACTCGCTCCAATGATCCTTCCAGCGAATGCGCAAGCCCTCGCCACCCAGTGTCTCGATCACGACGTCGGGATACGGCGTGTTGGCAAAATCCTTCACGTGCCCCATCCGGTCCCGCGAGAATTTCAAGACATGCGCAAGCTCGACAGCCTCGCGGAAGCCCTTCTCGTCGCTGAAGCTCGACGGTTCGAACATCACAAGCGCACCCCCCTCGCGGGCCCAGCGGGCAAGCTCCAGGATGCCTGACGCCACGCGATCGAAGAAAAACACCGCCGGGGCGCTTTGGGAATTTTCGATCACATTATGCGCGTCCTGCCGCACGATCGGTCGGAAGCGTGGCAACCAGTGGCCGCATTCGGGACACGACAATGTAAACCGATGTGTCCGCTGGCCAGTCTTGTCGACCACCGAGCGCTGAATGACGACTGGCGTCGGCGTTTTGGCATCTAGGCGCAGATAGCGCAGATCGACACCAAGACCTTCGAGCTCCTCGCTCACGAACTCGCCTGCCGCATCCCGGCCGAGCCGCGCGACCAATTCACCTGTCCATCCGAGCCATGTCAGAATGGCCAGCACATTGCCACAGGTGCCGCCGGTCGCGAACGTCTCGCTCGCCTCGCCTTCGATCATGTCCAGAGCAATGAACCCCGAGCCCATCGCTCGCACGCCGCGCTTTGCTCGCTCCAATTTCAAATCAATCCGCATCATTGTTCCCACTCCCCCAATATCCAGAGACCACTCAAATCACATTCGACCTCTGCCGCACCCGCAGGCGGCTGATAGCTCCCGGCTTCCACATAGTACATCCCGACATGGAACCCGCCTTCCCGCTTCTTTTTTAGTTCATAGGCTGCCAGCAACGCCCCAACCGACAAGAGCTTGCTCGACAACGGCGAGATGATCGCCCGGCATGATCCAAGATCGCCCAAGGCATCGCGGTAGCGCGAGACCGTGAGCACGATCTGCCGATACGCCTCGAATGGATTGAACTCCGACGCACGCACGATATTGCGTGGATCGACCGCGTGCTCGGCGAATAGGAATTGGCGATATTCCTCGATCAACCCATCACCGCGCCGCGCATTGCGGGAAGGGAACGGGATCACCGGACAGATCTCATCAGGCGTCAGTTTCTCCACGATCCGACGCAGACGGATATCCTGGCCTTCGCCCAGGACCGGCAGCCAGATCTTCGGATTGTTCGTCGTCTCCGCATTGGCATGCCCGGTGAAGCCCGGAACAAATACCACCTCTTCCTGCAAACTCTCGCCGGTTGAACCAACATCCAGCGCGACGCTCTCGGCGACTGCAACATGCAGGTTCGGCACGGGTTGGCCGTCTGCCCGCAACCGATCGAACTTGTCGAGCAGGAACCCGATGGCGGTCAACGCGATCATACGCGGCATGGCACTGATATCGATCACGACGTCGTCGTAGCCGTGGATGTCGACCTTCTCGCGCATCACGCGCTGCGTTGCCGGTCCGCTGTTGAAGCGCCCATGCTCCCCGCGCATGTTGAGCGCCACACGCTCGATCTTGCCGCGTCCCTTGAAGGCTGCGCCGAACGCCTGATCGTTGGTATCGACCAGCGGCCTCAGTGCAGCCGCATCGACTTGACCGTGCTCATAGCAGATAAGCCAGAGATCGCGCACGCCCGCGCCGCCGGCCGCCAATATCTGCGTCGATGCCTGACAGGCCCGCGCATCAAATCCAAGCCCAGCCACGACGGCGACCTTGCGCTCCCGCTTTGCCAAATGCGCGGTCCAGAACTGAGCAAATTTCTCGTTCTGCACCAGCACGTAAGGGTCCCAACGAAGGTCAGACAAGCCATGCCTCCTTCGTCGCCGACATCCAGCTCGACAGCGTATCGAGGCTCTGTGGCCGCCAGCCACCGTAACCGAGCGGCAGATCGTGCCGCGCACAGAGTAGCCGATTGAAATACAGAACCAGCCAGGTTTCGTTCTTGTTGTGGTAGTCGAGCCGTGGCTCGAGCAGATTGTGCGCAACGCAGGTCGCGAGGACCGACCGCAGCTCCTTCAAGTCCTGCCTGATCCGGCCGGCACTCTCTTTCGACGTCAGCAGATCGCGGTCGCTCATCTTGATCGCAATCCCGGTGACGCCTGGCGGATACGGTACCGTCGGCCGATACGTCTCCTCGATGCAGAGCTCTGCCATACCCTCCAGGAAGCGCAGCACCGCGTGCCCACGCTCGGAGCTGCGTGGGATCTCTTTCCAACGCTGCTCGGCCGCCGCCTTGAGCAGGTCGTGTTGGCGTTCAGCCGACAGCACAGGCTCGCGGCGGCTCATCAGCCGCGCCGAAACCAGCTGGTCGAACAGGTCTCCGGCGAGACGAAGGAACTGATCGACATTGGCGGATGACAGTTGCGCCAGCCGCTCCTCGCCGTAGTAGTACGGCGCCTTTGCTGCCTTGCACACCATCAGCTCGGCCGCCGCCCTAATTCCGGGCTTTGCCGCCTCCTGCAGCACCTCCTCGCCCAGAGCATCGAAATCGAACGAGGCCTGAGACCGCGAGCGGTCGCGCTCCATCGTGATGCGTAACGTCTGCCACGCCACGGCGCGCTCGAGCTCGCTGCCGCTCTTGGCCTCCGTCACCTCCAGCCACTTCGAATAGCGCGGGCTGCCGGCTGCTAGCCCGATCGTTGCCGCCTTGACCACCTCGGCCTCGACCCCGAGACGCTTCAAGGACGCCGTATCCCTGATCGTATCGGACAGCATCCCGAAGAACGCGCGATTGCGAAACTCGTCAGCCTGGTCGACCCGCCGGTTCGCGATCTCGTTCAGGAATTTCCGCAGCGACGATGCGCCCTTCTTGATCAGCCACGACTCTTCCAGCCGGATATCGGCCCCGTAATCACGCCCTTGCTTGACACCCGCGGCCAACAGGTCATCGGCCTGCAGCGCCTGCAATCGTTCCGCCACCCAGATGCCAAGCGGCTTTCTCAAGGCCGTCATCGCCTCGACCAATGAGGCCCGCTGTTCGCTCGTGAGCTCCTGCACCTCGTCGAGCAACAGCACCGTCTGGATGTCAATCGGACGGTCATCGACAGCAAATTTTACCGTCGCCAGCCAGTTCAGCCCGTCGAAACCCGTGATCGCTTTCGAGCCTTCGGCCTCGTCCCCGCTCATGCTGTCGAGCACATCATAGGCACTGTCCTCGATCCCGGCAGCCCAGTCCCTGAGCTCGACGCCGCCGCCGTCTGCAGGGATCGTCGCGCCATCGACCGGAACCCACTTCGCAGTCACCCGCCCGAGGTCCTCTGGAAAGCTCAGTTCTGCAAGTTCCAGTACGGCGCGCACCGCCGCCAACACCACCCGCGCCGAAAAGAGAGCCCGAAAAACCTGCAACGAGCGCCGGTCGAGGCTGCTCAAGTCGCGGTAGTCGTTCGAGAACGACAGCATCACCCCGAGCACCGCCGGCGCGCCGTTCTTGATTGCGCCAATACCCTGCAGCTTAACGCCGATATCCTTGAAGTTCTGCTCCCGGCTTGAGAGCTGCGCGACCTTGCGCAGCGGCCCGGGAGTCATCAACCGCAGCAGCGACGTCTTCCCGCCGCCCGGCGCACTGCGCAGGTACTGCAGCGATTGCCAGATGTCGCTGTCCCCATCCAGAACGTCGAGCGCGCTCGGGGCGAACAGCTTGACGAACTGATCGTCGCCAGTCGTCCTTTGGAACGATCTGATTCTGAAAGGGTTTCTTGAACTCATCCGAAGTCTCTGTGGCGACTCACGCGCGGAAACAAACCGCGAACATCATGCCACGGTTCGGCCCACAGGAGATAGAGGGAATTGTTAGGCGTGTTGTGGCTCAAGACCACCGGCAACCGCCCGTCGGCAAAGCCAAACCGCACATTCTCGCCCCCGACCCGGGTCGCCTCGGTCTCGGCGCGCTTGTCAAAGTGCTTGTCCTGCCCGGCTAGCGCCAGAATGCCAGCATCGCGCGGCGCTTCGAGCCGTAGCAAGGGATCGAGCTCATGCACCACCTCGAAATCGATGAGCTCGCCCGGAAGCGCCAGTTTCGGCAGGTCCTCCCTGAGCCGCGACACCGCTTGGTGGGCCGCCACATAGATGATGATCAACGCCTGCAACTTGTCCAACTGCAGAAACTTGCTCAACTCCTCGTCCGTCTTCCGCAAGCGCCGGATGATGGTCGCGATCTTGCCATCATAGCCGGCTCCTTCTTTGGCCGGGCGCACATAGCTCTTGCCACTCGCGGTGAAATCATCGAGTAGGCACACGAGCCGGAACTTCGCTTCCTCGGGCGTCGGCTCGCGCCCAAGAAGTTTCGTCAGGTCCTTGCGCAATTCCTTGCCGAGGCTCGCGGCCTTCGATTCAGAGTAATCGTAGGCGTGCCAGATCTGCTCGTTCGAAATATCGGGATTGACGCGGCGAAACACATCCGTGTGGGCCCCGTCGCTGAGGCCGAGAAACAACGTCTGGCGTAGCAGCACCTTGTACGCCAGGCTTTCGACCGCCGTCTTCACCCGAGATGCATCGATATTTGCTTCCGCCGCCGCCAGCGCAAGCAGCCGCGGTCTGATCAGGGTGGGAAACGCCAGCGCCACCAGATCGCGCATCTCGGCTGCCGAGAAGAACACCAGACACTTGCGCACAAACTCGTAGGCCTGCCGCCGCTCATCCGGCTTGAACCGCTTGAGCCAGCGCGCCAGGCTCTCGATGAACCGCTCGCCCGGTGCAAACTGCTGGTACTCGTCGTACTTGTAGCGCGCCATATCCTGCAGAATGAGCCGCTCGCGCGTCACTTCCGCCTGGTTCCAGCCCATGACTTTCGTCAGCAGCTGCTCTGCAAGCTCATCCCTCATCGTCCCGCTATCCTGATGCCATATCCCTTAAATCCAATCTTCCCTTACCCTTGGCGATGCTAAGAGCACCTAGCACCGTCATCGTCGCCCGCGGTCCAAGACAACCGCCGGCCGTCCATCGCCAGCAACTGTCGAGATCGCCGGACACCTCATCGACACTCAGCCCGAGGGGATGCCGCAACAATTGGTAGTCGTTGCCTGGAGCCGCACCGCGGTCTCCGATCCGCAGGATGCTGTCAGCCTCCACTCCGTCCGTCGCCGTGATCGCTTCGACCAAGGCGAGCTTGCTGAAGTCACCGCACAGGATATCGAGCGAATGGCTCGACGTGACGATGCGCAGCGGGGCTTCCAAGCCCGCAACCTTCGCCTGGACCTCCGCCAACAGCTCGCAGGCGTTCGCCCGCCGCTTCGGTGTCACCGTCACCTGTCGCTGCCGCGCATCGACCTCCCAGCGCGCTGCGTCCTCTGCGAAGAGATCGCGAATGCGCGCGCTCAACCCTTCTGGCTCCCGTCCGCGTGGCCCTGCCACATCTGACAGGCGGACGCACTCAGCCCCGTTGTAGTAGCCGATCCAGACCCGTTCCCACGTCGACTTCGGCAACGCCGCTCGCAGCGCCTCTCCCACCGACTTGCCGCGTCCCGTCGCAATCCCGACGCTGAGCTTGCCGTCGACGAGCCGCCGCAGGGCCTCGCCGGATGCCGCCGGCAACCCCGCATAGCGGTGACGCATGTCGACCAGAGTGCCGTCATAGTCGAGCACGACGCCTCTGATCGTGCTCTCTGCGATGCGCGATTGAGATCGCGCACGCGCCGCCTCGAGCGCCTCGGCACTGACAGAACCGCCGCGCCGCTCGACCGCGCGGCGTTTGCGCATCAGGATGACTGGTTCCTCAACCCGTGTCCCCGGCGCAGCCAGCCGGTAGAGCTTGCGCCCGAACTCCGGTACGCCCGGCCTTCCAGGGTCAACGCCGATCGCCTCGCCCGCTCCGGCCGTCGCGTAGAGCGCGCACACGAGGCCCGCCAGACCGACCTCATCCGCAGTGCCCGTGAGACTCACGCTGATCCGGGGGATGGCGGCAGGAAGCAGCTTCAATGTGCGATCGGCAAGGCCTGCATATTCGGCCTCTGCTAGCGACAGCACCGCCGTCGTCTCCCCTCGCTTGTCGAACCAGTTGTGCCGCCCATGCCCGAAATTGCGGAAATCCGCGATGTGCAGTGGCCCCAGCGCCGCTTCCACAAAGCGCGATTCGAGATCGACTGCTGCAGCCTCCAGCGCGGGCGAGAACATCACCGACAGCGTCCGCTCGCCACCGAGCCCCGCCACGGCCTCGCTAGAGGCTGATGGCCGCGCCCCGGCATGATCGAGGAACTCGTCGAAGCTCGGCGCAAATACCTCCTTGCGTCCGGCAATTTCACGGTAGGCACGCGCAAAGGTGAGGCACGTCACGAGCACGCTGTTGACCGCAAGAAACCCATCGTCCACAGCCGGTGCTGGACCGCTGCAGGCATCCGGATACTCAAACTTGGCGGCCAGATTGGCGAGCGGCGAGCCTTCTACGAGCGCAAAGGAGATCGCCGGCCGCATCTCGCCCGCGACACCCGCCGAAAATGCTGCCTTGATATCGACGTTGCTGCCCGAAGCGCTGACGCAAAGCAGGGCCGCATCGAGATTCCCGCCTTGGGCCGCAACCATCAGCGGCGTCATCGCCCGGCTGAGCTGACCCGTTGCCCGCCGGTGCAGCCCCGCGCAGTAGGTCGCTACGCTAAACGAGCCCCCCGATCCGACGACGACCATCGGCCGTTGCGCTGTTCGCTCCAGAACTTTGGCCAGTCCGGTCACGTCATGCAGCAGCGCGAGCGCATAGCTGGCGGCCAGGCCGTCAAGCTCACGCCGATATCTCGTCGCTATCGTTTTCTTTGCCGCTGCCATACTTAACGCCCAACATCCCCTTCTCGCCGATCCCCTCCGCCGCCCACCGGCTTCTCTGAACCGAGCACGCGCCGCCTGCCCTGATTGGGCATCGATCGCTAGCACTAATCCAGCCTCCCCACCG
>CAYYGO010000042.1:0-36146 GCA_964471635.1 uncultured Hyphomicrobium sp. | reverse complement strand
TAAGGCACGTTGGCCTCGGCGAGCAGCACGTTCATGTGGCCCGGCATGCGCCCGGCGACTGGATGGATCGCATACTTCACGTCCACACCGGCCTTCTTGAGATTGTCTGCCATCTCGCGCAGCGCATGCTGTGCTTGCGCCACCGCCATGCCGTAGCCCGGCACGATGATGACCTTCGAGGCGTTCTTCAGCACGTAGGAGGCATCCTCCGCCGAGCCGAGCTTGACGGGCTTCTGCTCGCCGCCCGCCGCTGGGCCCGCCGTCTCGCCGCCGAACCCGCCGGCGATCACCGACAGGAAGTTGCGGTTCATGCCCTTGCACATGATGTACGACAGGATCGCGCCCGACGAGCCGACCAGAGCGCCCGTGATGATGAGCGCGATGTTGCCGAGCGTGAAGCCGATGCCGGCTGCGGCCCAGCCCGAGTAGGAGTTGAGCATCGACACGACGACCGGCATGTCAGCGCCGCCGATCGGAATGATGATCAGCACGCCGAACAGCAGCGACAGGAGCGTGATCACCCAGAACAGCCAGGGGTCGCCGCCCGAGCTGCAGAAGACATAGATCAGGTAGACGATCAGCAGGCCGAGGCCGGCGTTGATGGCGTGCCGCGACGGCAGAATGATCGGCTTGCCGGACATACGTCCCGAGAGCTTGGCGAATGCGATCACCGAGCCGGTGAACGTGATGGCGCCGATAGCGACGCCGAGCGCCATCTCGACGAGGCTCGCGAACGCGATGCCGCCGGGCTTGCCGATCCCGAATGCTTCGGGAGCGTAGAGCGCGCCGGCCGCTACGAACACGGCCGCCAGACCGACCAGCGAGTGGAACGCGGCGACCAGCTCCGGCATCATGGTCATCGGGATGTTTTTGGCCGTGTACGCGCCGATGACCGCGCCCGTTCCAAGTCCGGCGATGATCAGCAGCCACGTCAGCACGTCGCCGGGTGCGCCGAGCAGTCCGAAGGTCGTCAGCACGGCGATCGTCATGCCGATCATGCCGTACGTGTTGCCCTGGCGGGACGTCGAGGGGCTCGATAGACCGCGCAGCGCCAGGATGAACAGGACGCCAGCGGCGAGATAAAGGAGTGCAGCGAGATTGGCGTTCATTGGAGGTTCCTAATCGCGGCTTCGGCTCGACAGACGTGCGAGCGCTCGCTCGGTGACTTGGCGAAGCGCGGTGGCTTCGGCCTCGCGGGACAAATATCGGCTGCCGGGCACTCGGCGCCGTGGGGAATTCGGCCGGCCGGCCTCGACGGCGTGGACCGACCACCGGGCGCCGGGGACGCAGACGTCCAGGGCGGCCGCGCCGATGCGCCGCGCGAGGATGTCGAGCAACTGGCTGGGCCGGTCGGCATCGGTCACTTCTTCCCGTCTTTTTTCTTGTACATGGCGAGCATGCGCGCCGTGACGAGGAATCCGCCGAAAATATTGATCGAGGCCATCACGAGGGCCAGGAAGCCGAAGATCTTGGCAGCGACACTGCCCGAGGTTGCCAGCGAGACGCCGACCGCCAGCAGCGCGCCGACCACGATCACCGAGGAGATCGCGTTCGTCACGCTCATCAGCGGCGTGTGCAGTGCGGGCGTCACGCTCCACACCACGTAGTAGCCGACGAAGATCGCCATCGCGAACACCATGAGGCGGTAGACGAAGGGATCGACGTTGGCATCTCCCGTGCCAGCGGCGAGCGCTGCCCCGGGAACGGCGGCCGCGGCCATCGCGAGCGCAAGTGGCTTCCAGTAGGACATGGGCTTTCCCTTCAAGCGGCAGGCTTCACAAGGCTCGGATGGACGAGCGCGCCGTCCTTCGCGACCAGGGTGCCCTTGATGATCTCGTCGTTCCAGTCGACCTTCATCGTCTTCTCCTTTTTGTCGAAGAAGAGCTCCATGAAGGCATAGAGGTTCTTGGCGTAGAGGCTCGAGGCGTTCGCGGCCACGTCGCCTGCGATGTTGAGCTTGCCCGAGATCTTGACGCCGCCGACATCGACGATCTTGCCGGGCTCGGTGAACGCGCAGTTGCCGCCTCGCTCGGCAGCGAGATCAACGATGACCGAGCCGGGCCGCATGGCTGCGACCATCTCGGCCGACACGAGCTTGGGCGCCGGCCGGCCGGGGATCAGCGCGGTGGTAATGACGATGTCCTGGCCCTTGATGTGGTTGGCAACCAGCTCGGCCTGCTTCTTCTGGTACTCGGCCGACATCGGCTTGGCGTAACCTGCTGCGGTCTGGGCCTGCTTGAACTCCTCGTCCTCGACAGCGATGAACTTCGCACCTAGCGAGGCGACCTGCTCTTTCGCGGCGGGCCGCACGTCGGTTGCCGTGACGATGGCGCCGAGGCGGCGCGCCGTGGCGATTGCCTGCAGGCCGGCCACGCCGGCCCCCATCACGAACACCTTCGCTGCCGGAACCGTGCCGGCTGCCGTCATCATCATTGGCATCGCCTGGCCGAACATGGCTGCCGCGTCGACGACCGCCTTGTAGCCGGCGAGGTTCGCCTGCGAGGACAGCACGTCCATCGACTGGGCGCGCGTGATGCGCGGCATGAACTCCATCGAGAACACGGCAGCGCCCGATTTGGCCAGCGCCTCTAGCGCCGCGCGGTCGCCGTAAGGGTCGACCATCGCCGCGATGATTGCTCCGGGCTTCAGCTTGCCGATCTCGTCGGCGGCGGGTCGGCGGACCTTGAGCAGGATATCCGCACCGTTGAGGGCATCGTCGGCCGTCGCGGCGATCTCGGCGCCGGCTCCTTTCAAGGCGTCATCGGCGAAGCGCGAGCGGAGCCCGGCTCCGGCCTCGACGCGCACCTTGGCACCGAGTGCGGCGAACTTCTTCACCGTTTCGGGCGAGATCGCCACGCGCGGCTCATCGGCCGCTTCAGCTGTGACCGCGATGGTGGTCATCATGTCGTCCGTTGACCTGTCGTTGCGATGGCATGGCCCCGGGACTGTCCGTGGTCGTGCCTGGTGACGGAGTTGGACCGCGTTGATTCGGTCCGGCGGCGGGGAGGCATGGACGAGCCATGCGTGGGGAGGCAGGCTATTCGGGGCGTCGCGTTGGTCTTCCGTTTTCCTCGAAGCAGCTCGTCGGCATCCTTCTGGGGCCGTTATAGCTTGCCGGGCCGCTTTCTCTGGTACAGCCCACAGGCCTTCCCTCGGCCCTTCTTAGCCTGGTCATGTTCACCAACCAGCCCGCTTGAACGTTCGACTTGCGTGCCGCGCGACGATCGAGCCCGGCCCGTTCGTGAATTCCGTCCCGAACCGCGGCGCCTGCCGTCTGCGACGCCCGATCTGCCGATCCGGCATCGCTCACTAGCCAGCCATCGCGCACTGGCCAGCACGTCGGTGCGAGCGAGGCTCCGTGACCAGCAGCTGCCGCCTCTGCCAGGCACCCCGAAGCCAAACACCGTCATACGACGCTCGTTTTGCGACGCGTGGGCGAGTTCGCGACCGACTGGCAGGCCGGGTCGCTCGGCCTGAACGGTTCATCTTGTCACAGGGTGCCGCTGGTTGTCATCGGGGTCCGTCGGCTTGACCACGACCAGCAAGCCGCGCCCGATTTGAGCGCGTCCCCGGCACGACCGCCGCTCAGTGACCTCGAACGAGGAACAGGGCCATGCCCGCCAGGAGCAGAACCAGGAAAACGACGCTGATCTTGGTGAGCTGAATGAAACCGTTGTAGGTCCGCATATGCTCGTTGTAGTCCATGGCCTTGTGCCCCTTGGACGTGTCGATGCTCATTTCCCACCCCACTCTGTGGCATTTTCACCATGACCTGAGTTGTCTCTAACGCAACCTCACCATGCGTTCAAGACGCACAATCGCATCCGCTGCCGTTGCTCGTTGAGGGCCAGACGGAACTTCGCGAGCTCGTTGTCTGGCCGACCGAGCGTCATGTGGTACGCACGGGTAGCGGCACGCCGGCTTCCGCGAAGGCAGCCTGCTGACGCCCAGCGACCTCGTCGAGCTTGAAGCCCTCGATGGTCTCGTTGAACAGCCTGTACCAGTTCAACTTGGCGTCGAGGTGCAGGAATACGCCGCCAAGCCCGATGGCAGCGCGGTCCATGAATACGAACTCCCGCGGAACCTTCACCGGGCCCTTCTCGCGCAGAATCTTGTGCACCGAGAAGGCCTCCTTGCGGCCGTACTCCCCGGGCGGCGTATCGTCGGCGACAGTGCGCTCGCGGTCGTCGAGCAGCGGTCCGTAGATGAATCGCGCCCAGATCGACATCGCGTCGATGAGCTCGGACGTGAGGCCACGAAAGCCCCAGCTCTCGTAGGCGTGCACCACCCGGTCGCGCTCACCCTCGAGCAGGCCGGTGTAGAGGTCGATCACTCCCTGCACGAAGGGCACCGGAAACGTGCGGATGCAGCCGTAGTCGAGAAGATTGATGCCGGCAGCCCGGCCGCCCTCCTCGAAGACCGTATAGTTTCCGAGGTGGGGGTCGCCATGGATGACGCCGTAGTGGCTGAACGGGTACCACCACGCGCGGAACATCGCTCGTGCGATCTCGTTGCGCTCCTCGAGCGGACGGGGCTTGTACTCGAGCAGTTTGCCGCCATCCAGCCACGACAGCGTCAGGAGCCGTTTGGTCGACAGCTCGGGCACCACCTCCGGCACACGAACGCGCGCATCGCCCGCGAACATCAATCCGTAGAGACGTGTGTGTCGCGCCTCGAGATCGTAATCGAGCTCCTCCCGCAGCCGTGCCGCAATCTCCTCGATGATTTCCGAGGTGTCGACGCCCGGCGCCATTCGCGCATGGATCGAGAACACGACGCGCAACTGGCTGAGGTCGGCCTCGACCGCGGACTGCATGTCGGGATACTGCAGCTTGGCCGCCAGCCGGCGGCCGTCGTGGCCAACGGCACGGTGCACCTGGCCGAGCGAGGCCGAGTTCGCCGCCTCGGGCTCGAAGCTCTTGAAGCGGTTCTGCCAGTCGGCTCCGAGCTCGGCCGTCATGCGCCGGCGCACGAACGCTGGCCCCATAGGCGGCGCGTGGCTCTGAAGCTGCGAAAGCTCCTGCGCGTACTCTTTCGGCAGCGCCTCCGGAATGGTGGACAGCAGCTGTGCCACCTTCATCATGGGACCCTTGAGGCCGCCAAGGGCCGCAGCGAGCGCCGCGGCATTCTTCTTGTCGTCCCCGTCGAAGCCGAACAGGCGCTGGCCTGCGACCTTGGCGGCGACCGACCCGACGTTGGTGCCCACCCGGACATAACGGGCCGCGCGTGCCGAAAGACGGTTGTCCTCGCTGTCTGCCACTGTCGTCGGTTCCTCTCGTGGGTTTCCGTCGGGCCGAGGCCCGTAGGCAGTCGTATCTGTGAGACCACTACGCGGCGCCATTGTCGCGGATCAATGCCGCCACCACGATGACGCCCCCTTCCCCTTGGGACCGTGCCCGCTATGGTGGCCGCGGCCAGCGGCACCGTCCGATGGAACGAAGCCGGATCGGGCAAGGTCCACGCCCGGCACTGGCGCAGCACGGGGCGGCGGGCAATGCAACGCGAACGACCTGAGACGAACCGCAGCACCTGGCGCAGCTGGCTGGCTGCGCAAGCGGCCGATCCCATGGTGAGCGCCGTCTGGGCGCTCGGCATAACCGAGATCATCGCCTGGGGCACCACGTTCTATGCGCTCGGAGTGCTCGGCCGGCCGATCTCCGCAAACACCGGATGGAGCCAGAGCCTTGTCTTCGGCGGCATGACGCTCGGCCTCGTTTTCTCGGCGGTGCTGTCGACGTCGATCGGGCGACTGATCGATGTTCGCGGCGCGCGGGCGGTCATGGTTGCGGGGCTCGCACTGGCGGCGCTGGGTCTCTGCCTGGTCGCCGCGGCCGTCCAGCCCTGGCAATATCTCGCCGGGTGGGCGGTGCTCGGCCCCGCGATGCGCATGATCCTCTACGACGCGGCGTTTGCCGCGATGGTCGCGGTGGCGCCGAGCCGCGGCCGGCGGGCGATCTCCTACTTGACGCTGTTCGGCGGGCTAGCCTCGACCGCGTTCTGGCCCATCGGCCATTGGCTGGATGGCGCGGTCGGTTGGCGCGGAACGTTGGTGGCGTTCGCACTCCTCAACCTTTTGGTCGCCGCCCCGCTCGCCTGGAGGGGATTGTCCCGGACGGAGCCGGACCAGCTCCGCACGCCTGGCGCTTCTGGCGCTGCCGGCAGTGCCATGACTGCCGACCCACAGCGGCGGCTCGAAGGGACGGACCGGCTGGTCGCAGTCGGGTTGTTCGGTCTGGTTCTCGCTGCCAACTCGTTCGTGTTCGGGGCGATGTCGGCGCATATCGTGTCGGTCCTCGAGACCTCGGGCATCGGGCTTGGCGCGGCGGTGGCGCTGGCGTCGCTCAAGGGCGTCGCCCAGGTGGCGGGACGGGTGTGGGAGCTGGTCTTCGCTCAAGGGCTTTCGGCGCTGGCGCTGGGTCGTGTCGCCATCGGGCTCCTGCCCGTGGCGTTTGCCGTGTTGATCTATGCCGGAGCCGGTTTCGAGCCGGCACTCGTCTTCACGCTGGTGTTCGGCGTCTCCAATGGGCTCGTCACGATCGTGCGCGGCGCGGTACCGCTCGCGCTGTTCGGCCGCGACGGGTACGGCACTATGCTTGGCATTCTTGCAACACCGCAGCTCATGATGAACGCACTGTCGCCGTTCGCCTTTGCCGCCGTTGTCGAGACCTTCGGCATGGGGGCCGGCCTTCGGCTTCTGCTGGCTGCGGCGCTCCTTTCGATCGTCGCGATGGAAATCACGGGCTGGTGGGTACACTCGCGCCGAGGACGCGGTTGAAACAGTATTGCCGAATTGCAATAGTGCGGCCCGGATCGTCGGCGGTCGGGCATGAAGGACGGATGCAAGTGCCACGCGGTGGTCTAGTCTGCCCAGATGCTGGCCGAAGGCTGGCTCGCGGATCCTGTCCGCGCAAAAGATCGCAATCCGATTTTGGCCCTGGTGAGTGTGCCCTGTTGGGTGTGGAGGTGTCTCGATGCCGAATAACCGTCTGTTTGTTTCCGCTCTGTCGCTCGTAGCCCTGCTGGCGGTATCGGCTGTGCCGGCCCTCGCGCAGACGGCGCCGAAGGCAGATGCCAAGCCGGCAAAGGCCGGTCCGATGGACGAGATCACGATCCTCGTGACCCGGGTCAAAGCGCTCGACCGCATCGACGTCGGCGGCACCAAGCCGGACTTCTTCGCGCGCGCCACCATCGGCGGCCAGACGGTGAAGTCGGAGGTGTCGAAACAGCAGGACAGCATCAAGCCCAACTGGAAGCTCACGGCGAGCGTGCCGCGCGGCAAGACGGCGGTGAAGCTCGAGCTGCTCGACAAGGACGTTCTCAATCCGAGCGACACGATCGACATCAACCGCGTCGACAAGAAGCGCAACCTCGAGTTCGACGTGGATACCGCTAAGTGCCGGATCAGCGGCTTCTCGGAAGGCTACGGCTGCGGCTCGACGATCAAGCGTGCCGGCAAGGAGAACAAGAAGGCCGAGATCGACTTCAAGGTCAGCGTCAAGAAGGGCAAGTGAGCCCAGACGCTCGCCCCTCGGCCAACCGCCAGTCCACCGCGCCGGAGGTACTCCTTCGGCGCGGTTTGATTTTAGGATCGGCAACGCAATCGGCGCGCCGGACCGACTTTGGGCCTTGGGAGGCATGCCGGCTGTGCCTATATCCCTGGTTCTGGAGCTGATTGCGGCTCTGTAGCGGAGGACGGCAGCACATGGAATGCGTCAGGCGAATAGCTCGAGTTCGGCCGAGCCCCGCGAAGCTTGGTTTCGCCGCGACAGCCTTTTTGGCCACCCTGGGCCTTTTGGCCAGCATTGCGGACGCCCGGCCAGGGCGAGGTGGCAGCTTCGGCAGCCGCGGGGAGCGGACCTTCTCGGCGCCACCGACGACCAATACCGCCCCGCGCGCTGCGGCCCCGATCGACAAGTCCATCACGCAGCCAGGCTCTCCCTCACAGGCTGCAGCCAAGGGAACGCAACCCGGCGGTGTCGGGGCTCCCGCCACTCAGGCGTCTCGATTCGGAGGCGTGGGCGCTCTTCTCATGGGCGGCCTTTTCGCCGCCGGCCTCGCTTCGATATTCGGCGTCGGCGCGCTGGCAAGCGTGCTTGGCTTCATGCTGCAGGCGCTATTGATTGCGGGCGTGATCTGGCTCGCTTGGAGCTTCATGCAGCGCCGTGCTGGCGCGACTCCCCAGCCGGCGATGGCGCGGGCAAATGGCTCCGGCCGGAGCCCGCCGCCCGGAGCCGCGTCGGGGGCCGCGTCCGGAGGCGCGCCGGGGGCCGCGTCGCCCCGCGCGTCGGCGGCGGGAGCAGGAGCGGGCCTCGGATCGGCGGCGGGACGGGGCGCTTCGGCGCCATCCGGCCGCGCAGCTCCCGTTAGACCGGCCCTCGAGTTGACTGCTGCGGATTTCGACATGTTCGAGCAGCGGCTCGGGGAGATACAAACTGCCTACGGCTCCGGCAGTGTCGATGCGCTGTCGCCGTTGATGACGCCCGAGGTGCTGTCGTATTTCGCCGCCGAGCTGGCTGACAACGAGCGGCAGGGTTTGGTCAACGAGGTGTCCTCGCCGCGGCTCCTGCAGGGCGATCTCTCCGAGGCATGGCACGAGCCGGGCGGCGACTATGCATCCGTGGCGATGCGCTACGCGATCCTCGATGTCACGGTCGAGAAAGCGACTGGTCGTATCGTCGACGGTAGCAGAAGCCAGCCGACCGAGGTCACTGAGGTGTGGACCTTCCGTCGTGCGCCGGGCGGCAAACCGCAGGATTGGGAGCTATCCGCCGTTCAGCAGGCATAGAGCCTACTCGACAGGACAGCGGGCGCCGAGGGACAGCGGGCCAGAACGGGGCTCAGGTCCGGCCGTCGCGGTTCGAGCCGGTTCAGAGCTCGACGCTCAACTACAATCGGCCGCTGCTTGAGGGTTTGTTTCTCAAGCGGCGGCCGTCTTGCACTACACAGCGCCTCACCTAGGCTCACCTGGTCCTTATGCTCCGCCTTCGAGCAGGCGGCGGGCGATAACCTGGGCCTGGATCTCGGCCGCGCCCTCGAAGATGTTGAGGATGCGGGCATCGCAGAGCACCCGGCTGATCGGGTACTCGAGCGCGAAGCCATTGCCGCCATGGATCTGCAGCGCGTTGTCGGCGTTGGCCCAGGCGACGCGGGCGCCGAGGAGCTTCGCCATGCCCGCCTCGAGATCGCACCTCTGGCCAGCGTCCTTGATCCGCGCCGAGAAGTACGTCAACTGGCGAGCGATCATGGTCTCCACGGCCATCATCACGATCTTGTTCGCGACACGCGGGAAGGCGTAGATCGGCTTGCCGAACTGGTTGCGATCCAGCGCATACTTCAGGCCGAGGTCCAGCGCTGACTGCGCCACCCCGACGGCCCGCGCCGCAGTCTGGATGCGCGCACCCTCGAAGGTGTTCATGAGTTGCTTGAAGCCTTGTCCCTCGACACCACCCAGAAGCTGAGTGGCGGGCACCTCGAACGCGTCGAAGGAGATGTCGTACTCCTTCATGCCGCGGTAGCCCAGCACCTCGATCTCGCCGCCGGTCATGCCCTTCGCGGGGAACGGGTTCTCGTCGGAGCCGCGAGGCTTCTCGACAAGCAGCATCGAGAGGCCCCGGTGGCCCGGCTCGGCGGGATTGGTGCGCACGAGCAATGTCATCAGGTCGGCGCGGACCGGATGCGTGATCCACGTTTTCTGGCCGGTGACGACGTAGGCCTCTCCCTTCCGCTCGGCGCGCGTCTTGAGCGAGGCGAGGTCGGAGCCGGTGTTGGGTTCGGTGAAGACGGCGGTCGGCAGGATCTCGCCCGAGGCGATCTTGGGCAGGTACTTCGCCTTCTGCTCGGGAGTGCCGTTGTGCAGGATGAGCTCGCCGGCGATCTCGCTGCGCGTTCCAAGCGAGCCGACGCCGATATAGCCGCGCGACAGCTCTTCCGACACCACGCACATCGCCTGCTTGCCGAGGCCAAGTCCGCCGAGATCCTCAGGGATGGTGAGGCCGAACACCCCGAGCTCGCCGACATGCTGGACGATCTCGAGCGGGATGTACTCGTTGCGCAGGTGCCATTCGTGGGCGTGCGGCACCACCTCGGCGAGCGAGAAGCGCCTCATCTGGTCCTGGATCGCCGCATGGGTCTCGTCGAGGCCGGCATCGCCGAACGAGGTTGCATTTGGCTGGGCGGCGATGAGCGCGGCCAGCCTCACCTTGACGGCCTCGCTGCTGCCCTCGGCGACGAGGCCGGACACGGCGTCCTCGAACCGGCGGATCTCGGATCGTGCGATGCCGAGGGCATCCGGCCGAATGATCTCGACCTGACTCATCGGGATGCCGCCCGCGATCTGAGCGAGGTACTCGGCAAAGGCGGCCGCCAGAATGAGCTGCTCGAACTCGCCGAACCGGCCCTCGCCCTCGAGATGCGCCGCCCAGCCGTGCATCTGGCGCAGCGCCTCCACGGTGGTCGCCAGCCACGCCAGACCGTGGGCTGCATGCTGAGCCTGATCGATGCCGCCAAGCTCCTGCACCTTGACGCGAGTCCCGGCTTTGCCCGCGGCGAGCACCTTGTCGGCGGCAGCAACCGCGTCGGTCGTGGCCGACAGAAGACGGGCGGGACCGCCGGTCAGGATGCCGGAATCGGACTTCAACTGGGCAACGGTCATGGACGGGTTCCTATCAGCTTTCCGGGCCGGTGCTCGCGATGCCGGTGGTTGGGACAATTGGCTTTGACGCAGCGCACGCGGGGCGGCAGGATAGCGGCTGACGCCTTGAAGGCAATGGGTATTCAGCGCCCGTGCATGGCTCGAGCCGCGACCCTCGCGCACGGCCATTCGGAACGTTAACGCGGCGGCCGCTGCAGGGCCGAGAGAAACCGGCGAACGGTCCGCGCCTCTTCGGCCGAGGTGTCGTCCGACATGTCTCCCGGGCGGGTTGCCGATGCCGCTGCCCCAGCTCCCGCGGATCGTGCTGCCTCGGCCGCTCCGACGGGTGGCGTTCGGTCGGCCGCTGCGTCCCCGCTTGCCGAAGCCTGGGCCGCACCGGTTGCCGGTCGGATAACAATCTCGACCGAGGCTTCTTCGACCTCGCCCCGATAGGCAGCGTAGTCGCGAGCGTCGATGTCCTCGACGGCTCCGGTGCGGCGCAGCCGCGCGTTCAGCGAGGTGCCGGCACCGTCGATGGAGCGGCCGGCGCTGCTCCGGCCTGCCGATGGCAGGGCAGAAGGGCGCGGGGTGGTGCGATCGGGTGCGGCGGCGACGGTGGTTGCGACAGCCGGCGGCTTCGCAGGCACGATCTCTACGTCGGCCTCGACATAGGCGATCTCGGGCAGGTCATAGTCGCCGCCATCGATACCGGTCGCATCGAGATCCGGTGCGTCCAGCCCAGTCCCATCGGACCGCGCCAGAGCTGCGACTGCCGCGGCCGGATCGGGCGGCACCGCAAGGGGGGCGGCGGCCAGCACGCTGATCTCGATCGGCGGAGGGGCTACCGGCGGAGGAACAGGCTGTTGCGGAGCGGATGGTATCGGTTGCGGCTCGACGGTGGGGCGGCTCGCGGTCTCTGCTGCGCCAGTGGACGCCACGGCCGGCTCCGGGACCGTGGCAGGCGCGAGCACCGCGACCGGATCGGGCAAGCTATCCGGCACCGTCTCTGGCACCTTTTCCGGTACCGTCTCCGGTTCCGGCGCCGATAGTGGCTCGGGCTGCGAAATGACAACCGTCAGGTGCGGTGCAGCCTGCCGGTGCGGGCGCTCGGCCGGCGTGGCATTGGCCCGCAGCCACGCCGACATCTCCCGGTCCGGAGCGATCGCCGCAGCGTCCGGAGCCGTTGCCAGTCCGAGCGGCTCTACAAGGCGGCGAGAGCGCTCGTGGTGGCTCGTTCCGCCCGCAGCCAGCAGTGCGGCCTGCTCGATCCATTGCCCCATTCCGGACCGTGGCGTAGCGCCTATCTCGGACCTGACGACCTCGACGTCGTCGGCCGACAAGCGCGCGATCGATTTGAAATCGCCGACGCCGAGGGTGCGAAGCACGTTCGCGTTCGCGGCCTCCAAACCGGCAATGCGCTCGAGGTCATCGCCTCCGTTCTGCTTTGGCGCGATCCCGGCTGCGGCTGGAGGGGCGGTATGAGGTGTCGAGAGCGGCGCCCGGGAGGGCTCGGGGGAGGGCTCGGGCGCCTCGCAACTAAGGATCGCTTCGGCCGAACGGGCCGCGGCAAGCGACGATGGTGCGGGCTCCGCGGGCCTGATGCGGTCGAAGATCCGGCGAGCAGCATCCGCGATCAGATGCCGGTAGGTGTCGTTTCGCGCTGCTGGTGGTCCCGCTACCTGTGCCGGATGCGCCGCTGGTGCCTCAGGCATCCGCTCCCTTGGCACCTCGATGCGCTTTGCCGCAGTTTCGCTCTCTGGCGCCTTTGCCGCGGCACGCGCAGCGACCTTGGCGGCAGCCTGCTCGATCCAGTTGCCGCGGCTGATGGCCCGTCCAAGACCAAGCGCGGTGGCGATGCGTTCGACGTCTGAGCGGGTCCAGACTGCGATGTCGTCGAAGCGGGTGACGCCGAGTGCCGCCAGTCGGTCTGACAGCGCGCGGTCGATGGAATGGATCTGTGTGAGATCGTCGCCTGTCGCTACCGGCGCCGCCACGGGAGCCGCCGCCCGCCCGGGCGCCACCGCGGAGGACGCGGTCATCGCGGGTGTGGCCGGACGCTGGCCCCGATCCAACGAAGCGGTGTCAACGGGCGCCGTCGCCACGGGCGCCTGCTCGGGAGCGACGGGTGAATCCAGCAGCGTGATCGCCTCGGAGATCTTGCGACGCGCCAGAAACACGCGGTCGCGCTCGAGCGCCGTCTGGATGCCGCTGCGCAGCTCGCCGCCGTCCACGGTCGAGACCGGCCGACCCTCGGCCTCGCGCGCCTCCAGTTGGCGCAGCGCCCGCCAGGCATCGTTCGCTTCGAGCAAGGCATCGAGCCGGTCGCGCTCGCGCTGCAACGCCAACACAGGATCGTCGGGAGCCGACGCCATCCGATGCCCCTCAGCTACGTTTGCTGCCTGGCGCCGCGGGCGCCCGACTCGACCCGAAGAGTTTAGGGACGCAGCCCGCCGTCGTCCATGCGCCGTATGCCCGAGCCGATTATTTCCCGCCCGTCGGATCGATCAGCACCACTGCCGCCATGACGAGGCCAATGCCGACGAGTTGGACCAGCGCCAGTGTCTCGCCGAACATCAGATAAGCCATGACGGCTGTGACCGCCGGCACGAGGTAGAACAGGCCGGACAGTCGCGAGACGGCGTTCTGGCGGATCAGCACCATCAGCAGCGTGATCGAGACGATCGACAGCACCACGACGAGCCACGTCAGAGCGACGACGAACGACGGCGACCAGACGATGGCGCGCGTCTCGACGGCAAGCGACAGCGGGGCCGTGACGGCAAGCGCACCCGCGAATTGCACGACCGCGCCCGAGCGCAGGTCTGCCCTTTGCGGGGCACGCTTCTGATAGATGGTGCCGAGCGTCATGCCGGCCAGTGCCGCCAGCGCCGCCCCGACCGTAGCCGGCGTGATGCCGCTGCCGCCTGTCGCAGCCACCGCCTCGAGCTTCGGCGCTACGACGAGGATCGCGCCCAGTAAGCCGGTCCCCAGGCCGATCCAATGGCGCTCGCTGATGCGCTCGCCGAGCACCGGCGCAGCCAGAACTGCCGTCAAGACGGGCTGCAGGCTGACGATCAGCGCGGCGACGCCGGCCGGCAGCCCGTTGCGGATCGCCCAGAACACGCCGCCGAGGTAGACGCCGTGAATGAGCGCGCCGACGACGAAGGCGTGCCGCAGATCGCGGCCCGTCGGCCACGCAGCTCCGACCGCGAGGCAGATCAGTGCCATCGCGGCGATGACGATCAGGAAGCGGACCGCCAGGAAGGTGAACGGCTCGGCATAGGGCGCGCCGAGCTTCGAGGCGATGAACCCCGTCGACCAGAGAACGACGAACAAGGCAGGTGCGGAGCGGGCGAGCATCGGGCGTCCGTTGGGGTTGGCGGAGGAGAGGCGAGTGGGGTCCGTCGTGGAAGTGGACACGCAGATGGTTGCATGGCCCGGCCCCCGCTTTCGCGCACTGGTGCACAGCCCGCGCTAGAACGCCAATTTCGGCCGTTGAAGCAAGTGGCGCGGCCGCTCAGATGGTACAGAGCCGCTGCGGCGCGTGACATTCCTGCCATGGACCGGCCGCCTGCGGGGCGATACGGTCGCGCGCCGTACCTCAAACAGGGCCGCCCCGCCGAAGATGAACCGCCACCGCACGTTGATCGAGGCCATCTATCGCCTCTACGAGCACTCCGGGTTCACGATGGCCGGTGCGGTCGCCTTCTCGTTCGTTGTTTCGATCTTCCCGTTCTGCATCTTCCTCGGCGCCCTGGCGGGTGTGCTGTTCGGCGGACGCGAACTGGCTCAGCTCGCGATCGACCAGCTGTTCGCGCTCCTTCCACAGAAGGTGGCGCAGGGGCTCGCGCCCGATATCGACGCCGTCATGGGGCGTTCACGCATCGACCTCCTGACGCTGTCGGGCGCACTCGCCCTGTTCTTCGCCACGAGTGCCATCGAGACGCTTCGAGCGGCTCTGAACGGTGCCTACCGCGTCTACGAGACCCGCCCCTACCCACTGTGCCTGCTGATCAGCATGATCTTCGTGCTGGTCTCGGCGGCCTCGACGCTATTTCTGACGTGGGCGGTTGTCGTGGGGCCGGAGTTTGCGGGTCGCTTCGAGCCGTCGTGGGTCAAGCCGTTTCTCGATTCGACCTGGCTGACGGTCGGCACCCGCTATGTGATGGCCGGTGGCGTGATGGCGGTGCAGCTTCTCGCGTTCCACCTGTGGCTCGCGGCAGGGCGGCGGTCGGTCGGCGACGTCTGGCCGGGCATCGCCTTGTCGATCGGGCTCTGGCTGCTCATGGCCTCTCTCTATTCGTACTACCTCGATCTCAACGACTACGCGCGATTCTATGCCGGCCTGTCTCAGCTCATGGTGGCGCTGATCTTTTTTCAGGTGACGGCGATCATCATCATCCTTGGAGCCGAACTCAACCGTGGCCTCATCGAGCTCAAGCGCTTTCGCGCCGGTCCGAAAGGCAGCCTGGTGAACCCCTGAGCGCCGCGCGGCGCTCAGATCTTGCGCTTCTGCGTGAGGATGTCGTCGATCTTCTTCTCGAGCACGGCCGCCGACGTCTCGACCGCTGATATCGCCTGCACGGTCGGCTGCGGCCGGGTGCGGCGCAGGTCCTCGATCTTCAGGTCGAGATCGCGCGCCTCCGCCTCGAGCCTGGCCGCATCGCCCTGCAGCAGCCCGCGATTGAGCCTCGCCTCGGCCAGCCGGCCGCGGATTTTCGCCGATGCCGAGGTCAGGCTTTTCAAGCGCGTCTCGAGCGTCGAGCGCTCGTCGGCAAGGCCGGTCGCGGTGCGCTTCAGCGCCGATGCCTCGGCGTATCTCCGGTCGGCAGCGGCCTCGGCGGCGGTGGCCTGCACGGCAAGATCCGCCTGGCGCACCTCGTAGGTGCCGGCCGAGACGTTCTGAGCGCCGCAGAAGAATCCGGCATCGGCCGGGTTCGTCGAGCAGGATGCGCAGCCTCCGAGTGCCACGGCGGACGCGACGGCCAGCACGGCAAGGGCGGTGGCTCCTATCCCGCCGGCGCAGTTGGCCATTGTGCGCTGACGCTGCGACTGAACGAGCATGTGGCCCTCCCGTGTTCCGCTCATGCCGGCCCGGAGCGGCCGAGCCCCGAAAGTTCGTCGATCTGGCCTTGGAACTTCGCGCGCTGCTGGGCGACCTGCTCGCGCTTGGCGCGCAGCTGCAGCGCCGCAGGGCCTTGCAGCTGAGCCAGATCCTGATCCATGGCGGCAATGGTTGCGTTGGCCTGCTCGACCATTTTCTTCAGAGCCGCCACGTCGTCGTTGACTGCCGACAGCGAGTTCGACAGCTCGAAGTTCTGCGCTTCGCCCTTCTTGATTTTGGCCTTGAGCGCGGCGATGTCGCGCTTGTGGTCCGCGATCACGTTTTTCGTGGCCGCAATCGTGCGTTCGAAGCGTTGGATCTCCTGCTCGGCGCCCGCCACGCGGTTCTGTAGCGCCACCTCAGCTGATGCCGCCTGCTGGTTCTGGGCCGCGACGTAGTTCCCGGCGCCGGCACCCGCCACTCCGCCGACCACAGCGCCGATCGCGGCACAGTCGCGGCCGCAGATGAGATAGCCCGCCAGCGCGCCGACACCCGCTCCCGCCACCGTCCCGGTGGCGACAGTCTGGTTGAAGCGCGCGGCCTCCTCGCGCAACTGAGACTGGGCTGCCGACATCCGCATGCCCGCGACGGCGGGCGTCACGGCCGTGGTGGCCTGGAGGCCGATGCCCGGACCTCCGCCGGGCGCCATTCCTATGCCGCCGGTGACCTGGCTCCCGCCGGCGCAGCCGCCAAGGCCGAGTGCCAGTCCGGCGACGCCGACCAACCATGCCCGAGACGGAATCCAGCCCGAGACCGACCGCGGATCACGCATGACATTTCCCCCGCAACGCAAACCCCTGCCACAAACCACGCCTGCCGCCGAGTTGCGCGGCACACACCCAGTAATCGACCCGTCCACCCGGAGGCCGCCCCAACCCTTGAACAGCCAGTCCCGCCCGATGCGGTCCGTGACGTGCCCTCCCCAATTGCCGGTCGCCAAAACGGAGTGCCGGGCTCGGAAAAAATCGGCAGAATTAGGGCGGCTCTTTACGATAAACTAACACTGTGATTACCCTTTGCAAGGGGCACGGATCTTTTCGACCCGGCTCGGAGTCGGTTGCCGGGTGTGCCTACCGGAATGTCGTGCGTATTGACCGGCTGACGGAGCCGGCACCGGGGCGATATGGCCATTGGCAGCAATCAAGTGGACCGAGCGCTTGTAAAACTCCGGGCGACCGACGGGCCGCCGGTGGTGCGGCGGCCGTTCGGCTCCAATCTCCTGGAGTGGTTGCTCGGGCGGGAGCGGTGGCGGCTGGCGAGGCGGGGCTGGATCATCGGCACCATCGTCCTCCTCGCGGGTGCCCTCTCGATGCTGTCGGGGTTGATGGACTTGATCAGCCTGCGCGAGAACGCCTCCCACGCCTGCTTCAGAGCCGCGAGTTGGTTCACGGTGCCGGCCGGTCAGGAAGGGCTTGCGACGCGATACCAGACCGTGGGCTGGATCGTCCAAACGGCCGCCACGAACTGCGAGAGCAAGGACGAGGTTGCGGCCGCCCAGATCGAGCGAAAGATCGAAGCAAGGTTCGGTCAGCGGATCGAGGCGCAAATGCGCGAGCTGAAACAGGTCAGCGGCTCCATGCAGCAGGCGCTGGCCATGACATCGGCCGAAAATGCGCGGCTGCGCGAGACAATAGACAAGCTGGTTGCGAACGCGCCGCCCGCGTTGCGCGCCCAGCTGCGCGAAGGCAATACCGACGCCGGCGTCGACTATTACCAGAGACGTGCTGACGCGAAGCAGGAAAAGGACAAGGTGGAAGCCTCCCGAGCGTTGGTGTTTGCCGCCACGCTCGAATTGTTCAAGGACACCTCGAAGGCGATCGCCGACCTGACACGGGCCATTGCGCTCGACGGCGACAACGGCGACGCTTTGGCCTTGCGCGCGCTGGTCTTGCAGCGAACTGGCGATATGGCCGGTGCCGAGCGCGACCTCGGCACGCTGTCCGCGCTCGCCGGCCGCGCCAATCGACCGGACTGGAACGGCAATGCGCTCGCCAAGCTCGGCATCCTGAGCTACGTCCGCGGCGATCTCGATCGTGCGCACGGACGTTTCGCCGAGGCGCTGGCCATCGAGAAGGCACTCGGGCGGAAGCCCGGCATCGCCGAGGGCTACACCAATGTAGGCGTGGTTGCGCTTGCGCGCGGCGATCTGAGGAGCGCCGAACAAAGCCTCATCACCGCGCTCGAGACGACGCAGGACCTCGACACCTCGACGGCGGATGCCGAGCGGCATCAGAAGAACAGCACGGCAGCGGTTCTGACCAATCTCGGCCGCCTGTTCGCCGCCCAGGGCGAGTTCGACCGCGCCGATCGGATGCACGCCAAGGCTCTGTCATTGCACGAGGAGACCAGGAACCGCCCCGGTCAGGCCGAGGACTTCCTGCACCTCGGCAACATCGCCTACCAGAAGGCCGCGCTGCCCGAGGCCGAAGGCATGTACCAGCGTGCGCTGGCAATCGCCGACGAGATGCAGGATCGCGAGCAGCAGGCGGTGCTGCTGGGCAATCTCGGCACCATCGCGAGCCGTCGCGGCGACAATGCGCGGGCAACGGATCTTTTCCGCCGCGCGCTCGCGATCAACGAGCGGCTCGGACGACGGCTCGGTATCGCGCATCAGAACGCCAACCTCGGCATGGCGGCGGAGGCTGCCGGCGACATCGAGGCCGCGTGCAGCTACCGCCGCACCGCGCTCGAGCTCTACGGCCAGCTCGGTCAGCAGTCGAGCGTGCAGTCGATGCGTCGCTGGGTTGAGACCTGCGATGCCCGCCGGACAGTGTCCGGGGCCGTGTCCGGCGATTCTGCGGCCGCCGCACCGCTGGTACCGGCCGGGGCCAATACGTCGAAAGCCAGCGCCACCAAGGCCACTGCGACGCCGGCGAGCGGCCAGACGGGCGGTAGGCCGAGGGTCGATGCCGTGCCCGCGGGATCTCCGGTCGCGGCGCCGGCACGCGCGAAAACGCCGCCGCGTGTGATCAAGGCGCAGCCCTAGCTAGAACGGTATGCTGCGCCCCGCGCCCCCGCGCTTGTCGGGCGTCCCCGGAAGCTCGATGCTAGTCACCCTGGAAGAAGCTCCACAGGGTCGATCCGGACGTTTTTTTCTTGCTCGAGGCCGCCTTGGCCGTTTGTTGGCGCTCGGCTCGACCCGACGCGCGAGCACGCGCCACCAGCATTGTGTCGCCGCAGGCCGAAGCCAGCCGCCGCGATAGGGCGGGGCTCGCGGGCGGGGGCGGCAGCCAGCCTCGGCACAGCGCGCCGATGCGCCCTGGCTCGTTCTCCGCGCCTGCGAGGCAGTGCAGTCCGGTCCCGTCCAGCGAGGTCGCGAACCGCACCCCCGTCGCACCCGCGTCCTGATCGTCCAGCCCGCCGGCCAGATGGTTTAGCACCTCGATGCGCTCGCGCGCCTCCACTGCCGGCATGGGGCGCGTGGCGAGGTGCATGTCCGTGAGCGGCACCACCTCTACAGCCCTGGGCGTCAGTCGGTCGTCGCCGCTGCGCGCCAGATGCACCCGCGCCAGCAGGCCGTAGTCGCGGCAGACGTTGAAGCGTCCCATGTCCTGCATGCCCTGGTGGAGCAGATTGCCGAGCCCGTAGAAGACCAGCTTTCCGTCGATCTGCTGCACGCCTGCAGCGACGTGAGCATGATGCCCGACGACGATGTCGATGCCTTTGGCGTCCGCCGCGTCGCCGCGAAGCTTCTGGGCATCGTTCGACTGTGGCCTGACCTGCAGCTCCATACCGTAGTGCACCGACAGGATGCGCAAATCCGCCGAGCTTTCCGCCAGTCGAGATACGGTGTCGGCAAAGTCCCGATGGTAGGACAACATGCCCGGGCGCATCGCCGCGGTGCGCGCAAAGTCGCGCCCGCCTATTCCGACCGCGCTGAACGCGATGCGTGCGCCCTTCGCGGTAAAGAGTGCTGGCCGCAGCGCCAGCTCGCGGTCGGTGCCCAGTCCGTGCCATGCCAGGAGGCCCTGATTGCGGGCCGCATCAAGATGGCGCGTCGTTTCGCGCAGCCCTTCCTCGCCATAGTCGATGGCGTGGTTGTTCGCCGCCGACAGCACGTTGAAGCCCAGCTGCACGAGATGGCGAAGGCCCTTCGGATGGGTGCGGAAGTTGAATGCCTTCGATTGCGCGGTGAGGTCTGAGCGATCGCTCACCACCGTCTCGAGATTGGCGAAGTTGACGTCGCCATCGATCAGCGGCTCGAGCCCGGCCGTGACGGTGCTCCAGGCGTGGCGCCGGCCGTGGCGGGAGGCTCCATCGGGATGCGGGGTCTCGCCACTGCCGCCAAGGCCCAGATCGCCGCCCAGGACGATGGTCAGCGTGCCGTCGTCATCGGGTCGGCCGTTTGCGAGCGGCTCTGCGGACGGGAGAGCCTGCGGCTCGCGGTCGCTGCTCACGGGTGCCGGGTCCGCGCCGCCGGGCACGTTGGCGACGTCGACGGCAGCGGGCTGCAGGCTTCGTTCGCCGGCCACCAGGAGATCTGGGGCAACCATCGCGGAGACGATCGCGAGAACGCACGGCAAAACACTGAAACGCACGGAAGCCCTCCGGGGCAAAGATCATCGAGCCTAGCGGGCGACGAATCCAGCTGCGAGCCCAGGCGATCGCAAAGGTGCGATTGCAGATGCAGCGTATCGAACGAGCCACACTTTGGGCTGCCTGTCACAGGCTGCGACTGCGCTCCGCGTCTCGCGCTCGGGCAGAGATCAATGCGATCCTCGGCGCGGGCGATGCCGGTCGCGTTGGCATTGGCTGCGGCGGGACGACGGAAAAGGGGCACACCGTGCAGGTGCGCCCCCAGAACTCCAGCTCCTTGTACCGGTCGACGGCGGTACTCAGCGGTGGCGCTGCTGCGAGATCTCGACCGCGTCCTCGAGCGTGCGCAGGCCCGTCGTCGGTGCCGAGACCAGCACGGCCATGTTGCCCGGCTTGTGCTCGTTCTTCAGCATGCGCATGTGCGCTTTCGGGATCTGCTGCCAGGGGAAGACCTCCGACATGCAGGGATCTATGCGGCGCTCGACGACAAGCTTGTTGGCCTGGCTCGCCTGCTGGAGGTTGGCGAAGTGCGAGCCCTGCACGCGCTTCTGGTGCATCCAGAGATAGCGCGCATCCATCGTCAAATTGTAGCCGGTGGTGCCGGCGCAGATGACGACCATGCCGCCGCGCTTCACGACCTGCACCGAGACCGGGATCGTCGCCTCGCCCGGATGCTCGAATACGCAGTCGACGTTGACGCCCTTGCCGGTGATGTCCCAGATCGCCTTGCCGAAGCCGCGCATCTCCTTGAGCCACGTATTGTACTCGGGCGTGTTGACCTTCGGCAGCTGGCCCCAGCAGTTGTATTTCTTTCGGTTGATGACGCCCTTCGCCCCGAGCTGCATGACGAAGTCGCGCTTGTCCTCCTCGGAGACCACGCCGATGGCATTGGCGCCCGAGGTCGCGCAGAGCTGGACGCCGAAGCACCCGAGGCCGCCCGAGGCGCCCCAGACGAGCACATTGTGACCCGGCCGCAGAACGTGGGGGCGATGGCCGAACAGCATGCGGTAGGCCGTGGCGAGCGTCAGCGTGTAGCAGGCGCTCTCCTCCCAGGTCAGGTGCTTCGGCCGCTCGAGCAGCTGGCGGTCCTGAACGCGGGTAAACTGCGAGAACGAGCCGTCCGGCGTCTCATAGCCCCAGATGCGTTGCGAGGGTGAGAACATCGGGTCGCCGCCGTTGCACTCCTCGTCGTCGCCGTCGTCCTGGTTGCAGTGCACGACGACCTCGTCGCCCACCTTCCAGCGCTTGACCTTGGAGCCCACCGCCCAGACGATACCGGACGCATCCGAGCCGGCGATGTGGAACGGGTTCTTGTGCACGTCGCGTATCGGCGAGATCGGCGTGCCGAGAGCGGCCCAAACGCCATTGTAGTTGACGCCTGCGGCCATCACCAGAACAAGCACGTCGTGGCTGTCGAGCTCCCAGGTGGGCACGACCTCGACCTGCATTGCCTTGTCGGGCTCGCCATGCCGCTCCTCGCGGATGGTCCAGGCATACATGTTCTTGGGAACATGTCCGAGCGGCGGGATCTCGCCGATCTCGTACAGATCCTTTTTCACACCGGTGGTGGCCACGCTGTCCAAGGCTGCCTTCTCCGCTTTCTTCACGGCGTTTTGGCTCGACATCAGAACCCCTCTGCCTCCCTAAAGGCACGTCCCCGGTCGGGGTCGAGTGCACTGCGGCATCATGGCCGCATAACCGTCACAATATTTCAAGATCTTTTTGCAGCGCAATAACTCTTTTCGCCAGCCTGAAGGAGGGTTGCTTAACGACCTCGCAACCTTTGTCACCTAAGCTTCGACCGGATCGCGGCGCAGGAAGCCTCATGCTGCGTGATTGCCGGGAGCGGCCGGCGACGCCAGTCCCGCTCGGGAGGCTTACCGACCACCGGGGCACACCCCAATGCTGGCCTATTTCTCGTCTCTTTTCGCTCAGAATACGTTGACGCTGATCGCCTGCGGCGTCGGAGCGGCTATGATCGCCCACAGTTTTGCGGCGTTCTTCTCGAGCTGGCTCTACGCTGCGTACCTCTTTCCCGGACTGCTGGTCGGGTCGCTGGCGTTCGTGGATTTGTGCCAGGACCAGGGCCTCATCGTCGGCCGCGATACGGATAACGAGATCCTCGTTGCTTCGACCTTTGGCCTGATGCTGTCGCTGCTGGTGCTGATGATCGTGCGCGACATCGTCTACTGGGCCGTCGCAATCGACCACCGCCGCATCGACGAGGTGTTGAACCGCAACAAGCCGGGCCGCTGACCAGCGGACCCCGCTCCCCGCAGTTCCGCCCACCGGTGCTCTCGAGTGCGCTGCAACCGAGGGCACCGCGAAAGAACATTTTGCAACACACAAACTCGCCGGTAGGCTGGCGCTCCCAGGCAGCACCGGAGCCGAAGCCGATCCATGAGCGATACCTCTAGAGCCCCATCCGAGCCGAAGCCGGCCCCGCAGCGCGACAAGCCGTGGATCTTCCGCACCTACTCGGGACATTCGACGGCCGCGAAGTCGAACGAGCTCTACAAGAAGAACCTCGCCAAGGGACAGACCGGCCTCTCGATCGCCTTCGATCTTCCGACCCAGACCGGATACGACAGCGACCACGAGCTGGCAAAGGGCGAGGTCGGCAAGGTCGGCGTTCCCGTCAGTCACATCGGTGACATGCGGACGCTGCTCGACGGGATCCCGCTCGCCGAGATGAATACTTCGATGACGATCAACGCCACTGCCGCGTGGCTGCTGTCGCTCTATATTGCGGTGGCGGACGAGCAGGGCGCGCCGCGCAACAAGCTGACCGGCACCATCCAGAACGACATCATCAAGGAATACCTGTCGCGCGGCACGTACGTGTTCCCGCCCGAGCCGTCGCTGCGGCTGATCAAGGACACCATCGTGTTCTCGACCGAGGCTGTGCCGAAGTGGAACCCCACCAACGTCTGCTCGTATCACCTGCAGGAGGCGGGCGCGACGCCGGTGCAAGAACTCGCCTATGCGCTGGCGACTGCGATCGCGGTGCTCGACACGGTGAAGGCGTCGGGCGAGGTGAGGCCGGCCGAGTTTGGCAATGTGGTCGGGCGGGTCTCGTTCTTCGTCAACGCCGGCATGCGCTTCATCACCGAGATGTGCAAGATGCGAGCGTTTACCGAGCTGTGGGACGAGATCGCGCGCGACCGCTATGGCGTTACGAACCCCAAGGACCGGCTGTTCCGCTATGGCGTGCAGGTGAACTCTCTGGGGCTGACAGAGCCGCAGGCGGAGAACAACGTCTATCGCATCCTGATCGAGATGCTCGCCGTCACATTGTCGAAGGGCGCCCGCGCGCGTGCGGTTCAGCTGCCGGCGTGGAACGAGGCGCTCGGATTGCCGCGGCCTTGGGATCAGCAGTGGTCGCTTCGGATGCAGCAGGTCCTGGCCTACGAGACGGATCTGCTCGACTACGGCGACATCTTCGATGGCTCGACGGAAATCGCGGGAAAGGTCGCAGAGCTCAAGGCGCAGGCCAAGGCCGAGCTCAAAGCGATCGAGGTGATGGGCGGAGCAGTGGCGGCCATCGACTACATGAAGCGACGTCTCGTCGAGAGCAACTCGGCGCGGCTCAGGCAGATCGAGACCGGCGAGCAGGTCGTCGTCGGCGTCAACCGCTGGACCGAGACCGAGCCGTCGCCGCTGTCGACCGGCGAAGGCGCGATCCTCGTCGTCGATCCCGCCGTGGAGGCCGAGCAGGTCGAGAAGCTGAAAGCGTGGCGGTCGAGCCGCGACGCCGAGGCGGCGGCGGCGGCACTGGCAGAGGTCGAGCGCGCGGCGAAAGAGGGACGCAACATCATGGAGCCGTCAATCGCGGCGGCCAAGGCTGGCGTCACCACGGGCGAGTGGGGCACGGCTCTGCGCCGCATCTTCGGCGAATACCGGGCGCCGACCGGCGTTGCGCAGGCGGCGGCGCACCGCGACGACAAGGCCCTCGACGCTGTGCGCGCCGCGGTGGAGGCGCTTTCGGAGACACTCGGTCGTCGGATCAAGTTCCTGGTCGGCAAGCCGGGCCTCGACGGCCATTCCAACGGAGCAGAGCAGATCGCAGTCCGTGCGCGCGACTGCGGAATGGAGGTGGTCTACGAGGGTATCCGGCTGACCCCGGCACAAATCGTGCGCGCGGCCGGAGACGAGGCCGTGCATGTGGTCGGCCTATCGATCCTGTCGGGCTCGCACATCCCGCTCGTCCGCGAGGTCATGGAGCGCATGCGCAAAGACGGCCTCGACGACGTGCCAGTCGTGGTCGGGGGCATCATACCGCCGGAGGACGAGAAGCAGCTCAAGGCGTTCGGCGTTGCCGCCGTGTATACGCCGAAGGATTTCCAGTTGAACGATATCATGGCCGACATCGTGCGGCTCGTCGCGGGTGTCGCCAAGGCGGCGTGACGCTCACCGGATTAATGTCTGGTCAACCCCAAGGCAGGGTCGCTGCGGCGGCCCTGGCGGCATCGTGCGTACGCTGCACGTACTCTTAACTGCGGCATGCGAGCGTGCTCTCGGCGAATGAGAGTTGCCGGGGGTAAATCGTGGCTACACCTTTTCAAAATTTTGTTCCCTTCGTTCGTGTCGATGCCTCTGAGATCGGACCCGGCCACGAGCTGGTCTACGGAGCCAAGTGGGGCACCAGGGTCGGCGAGGGCGCACCGCTCACATTCAGCTTCCCCTCGCTCAACCCCGCCCACGTCGCGGGCTATACCGACTTCGACACCCTCATCACGCTGAACCCGCAGGAGCGGAACGCGGTGCGCGGCGCGCTCGACGCTTGGGAGCGGATCGCGGGCGTCACGTTCAGCGAGGTCCCCGACACCGCCACCATCGCCGGCGAGCTGCGCTTCGGCGTGACGATGAACCCCGAGTACCTCAACGACGGTACCATCGCCTACACCTACGTCGTCTCCGAGAACGGTCCGCTCGACGGCGACGTCTGGTTCATGGGTAACCGCTGGAACGAGACGCGCGCCAACCTGGCCCAGAACGTAGCGCCGGGAACGCTCGAGTACTTCGCAATCCTGCACGAGACAGGTCATGCGCTGGGCCTCAAGCACACCTTCGAGCGGAGCGCCACCAACAGCGCCACCATGCCTGCCGAGCTCGACAGCATCTTCTATACGGTGATGAGCTACTCGGAGAAGCCCGGCTGGCAGATCTCGTCCAATGCCGACTTCTTCCCGACGACGCCGATGTACTACGACATCCTGGCGATGCAGGCGCTCTACGGCACCCGCAATCTCGCCACCAACATCACCAACACGACCTACACGTTCAACGAAGGCCAGTTCTACTGGCAGACGCTGTTCGACACGGGCGGCTTCGACACCATCGTCTATAACGGCGCCACCGGCTCGATCATCGATCTGCGTGACGGCCGTTTCAGCGAGCTGTCCGACGCCATATCATTTCGTGACGGCACCACGTCGCGCGCCACGGTCGCCATCGGCCCTTCGACGGTCATCGAGGCGGCAACCGGCGGCAGCGGCAATGACACCCTTCATGGCAACGATGTCGGCAACCAGCTCACGGGCGGTCTCGGCAACGATGTGCTCTACGGCTATGCGGGCAGCGACATCCTGCGCGGCGGCGAGGGCAACGACGTGCTTGCCGGCGGCACCGCAAACGATCGCCTCGAGGGCGGCAACGGAACCGACCTCGTGATGTACAGCGGTTCGTGGTCCGGGGTCACGGTCAACCTTGCGTCGGGCTACGGTCTCGGCGGCGACGCCCAGTACGACGTCTACGCATCGATAGAGGGCGTCATCGGATCCATCTTCTCAGACACGATCACCGGCGATGTCGGCGCCAACACGCTGATGGGTCTTGACGGCAACGACACGCTCACCGGCGGGGCCGGCGCCGACCGCATCGACGGCGGCGTAGGCATCGACACCGTAAGCTACCGCTCGTCGCAGCAGGCCGTCGGCGTCGACCTGCAGACCGGCAACGGCTCGGGCGGCGACGCGCATGGCGACTACCTTACGACGGTCGAGAACGTGATCGGCTCGACCTTCGACGACTGGGTCATCGGCAGCTCCCTCGACAACGTGCTGGAGGGCGGCCTCGGCAACGACCATCTGCGCGGCGGTTTGGGCAACGACCGCCTCGAGGGTGGGGACGGCAACGACCTGCTCAACGGCGGGCGCGGCGCGGACGCAATCAATGGCGGCGCAGGCTATGACACGCTGAGCTACGCCGGCTCGCTCATGGGCGTCGTCGTCAACCTCGGCACCGGCCTCGCCTCCGGCGGCGACGCCCTCGGCGATGTGCTGAGCGGCATCGAGCACGTCATCGGCTCGAGCTATGTCGACCAGCTGACCGGCAGCTCGGACTACAACAAGCTGGCCGGCGGCCTCGGCAACGACATCCTGACCGGCGGCCAGGGAAGCGACTATTTCGTCTTCGACACCGCCATATCGGGCTTCATGAACGTCGACCGGATCACGGACTTCGCTGTCGGCATCGACGGGATCCTGATCGACGACGCGGCGTTCGCAGCCATCGGCGGCAGCGGCGCGCTCAGCGCCGATGCCTTCGCACTCGGTACGGTGGCAGGCGATGCCGACGACAGGATCCTCTACGACGCAGCTACCGGCTACCTGCGCTATGATGCCGACGGGAGCGGCGTTTCGGCAGCGGTCGCGTTCGCAACCCTGACGTCGGGTTTGGCGCTGTCATCGGCCGACTTCCTGATCGTGTAGCCGAGCCACGAACCGCGGTCTCGCCTCAACGCCGAGCGCTGCTTGCGGGCGCCGCGCGCAGCTCCACCCCGGTCGCCCGCAGCGAGATGACGATCATTGCCAGCGATATCGCGATCCCGGCCTGCAACCAGAGCTGCCACATGCCGTAGCTCGTCGCGAGGCCCGCTGCGACGAGCGTAAACTGCACGAGCAGCGGTCGCGCGCCGGCCTCCGGCATCCGGCGCAACCGCATCAGCACCGCGGCGCCGATCACGCCGACGGCCAGTGCACCGATGAGGCCCGTCTCGAACCAGGTCTGCAGATAGACGTTGTGGGCGTGCGGCCCTAGCCGCTCGCCCGACTGATAGGCGTAGGCCATCTGCTTGGCGTAGCTCTCTGCGCGCTTCGGATCGATTCTCTCCACCCGGCTGACGTACTTTGCAAATGCGCGCGCATTGAGCGGCGCGGTGGCGTTGGCGCCATGTCCAAACACGGGCTCGACGAGCGTCTGCTTGGCGGTGTGGCTCCAGATCTTGATCCGGTCCCGCGCCGAGTGGGGCAGCCATGCCGCCTCGTCCAGCCGCGCCCATGACATCGTCAAGGCGATCGGCACTGCGAGCAGCACCAGCGACATCCAGGCGGCCATGGCGATCTGGGTGGCGCGACGCATCGAGACGAACGAAAGCGCCAGGATTGCGCCGCCTGCCAAAGCTGCGAGCTTCGAGGACTCGTGCATCGAGAAGACCGTCATGACGACCAGATAGAAGACGACGAGGCCGCGCACCGGCCCGCGCCATTCGTGTCGCGGGAGCGCGCTGGCGCCGATCCACACCGGCACGGCCAGCAGCGTCAGCAGGAACACGCCGCGGTTGATGAAGATCTCGCTGACGAGAACGACCGTCTCGTGCTCGAACCTCAGGTGTTTGAGGTCGCGAGCGACGGCTGTCGGAAAGGCATTGTAGTAGCTCCGAAGCAGGTACTGATCCGTCAGCACCTCGAAGCTGGCCAGCGCGGCGCCGGCCGCAAATGCCACGATCAGTGCCGCGGCGGCCGCTGTGGCTACAGGGCGGCTCGTACGTGCCGCCGAATGCACCGTCGTTGCCGCCAGCACCGTAACGGCCGCCAGGGCCGCACACTTGCCAAGCGTCTCGATTGGCGCGGGCGCCCAAACCGCTGTTACCATCGACCACAGCACGAAGGCGAGGATCGCTGTTACGATGGGCTCGGGCCGCCGCCAGATGGCAGTGAGCTCGCCCCGCACCCGCATGCCGTAGAGCGCCGCCAGCCACAACATCACCAGCACCGGTGCCGTACCACGAGGGGCAAGCACCAGCGGCAGCAGGGTCGCGGCATAGCCGAGAAACGCGCGCTTCGGCGAGACCTCGGCCGTTTGGTTCATCTCTGCCGCGCCGTCCATAAAATCCCCTTGGCGCCGGTGATCGTCATCGGCACCGACCAAGGCTGTCGCGGACCGGAAATGCCCAGCGGCGCTATCCGTTGGCGATGCCCATTTGAGCGGGCCGTCGACGCTGCTCGAAGGCGCTCGCAGTCGCAGGTGCCGAGCGACGTCACAATACAAAAATGAGATACTGCCGGTGCCGCAACCTGGGCTTCGACCAACACCGGAACTTAGAAACGTCCTTTCAGATCTGACGTGCGTTTCGCGCGCCGTCAAGTCGACTGCCGGCCACTGCGTCGCTATTGCGTCGTGCGCTGATCGTATCGGGCGTTCGGTGCCGCGATCAGCCTGGTCACGACGTGAGGTCGTTGCTGTGGGCCGCCCAACGCCGGTCGATCCAGCGCAGGATGAGCGCGAACGCCACGGACCATGCCGCCAGTGCAACCGCAACGACGATGCCATCGGCGGTCCTCAGCGCGAGTGCGGAGAGCGCCGTTCCCGTCATCAGAGCGAGCCCCCACAGCGCAGTGCCGCGATGGCCGAGGCCAGCCGCGTTGGCGCGCTGATAGAAGTGGCTGCGGTGCGCCTCCGACAGGCGCTCGCCGCGCCGCCAGCGGCGCACGATCGTCAAGGACGCGTCGACGATGAACGGCGCGAACACCAGTGGCGGTAGCCACATCGGCCAGATACCCCGCTGCCAGCCGAGCGCGCCGAGCGCGGCGGCCAGGAAGCCCAGCGGAATGGAGCCCATGTCGCCCATGAAAATGCGGGCCGGTGGCGCGTTCCACACCAGAAATCCCATCGCGGCGGCACCGACGATAGAGGACAGGGCCGCGATGTCTCCGGCGCCGGACCAGTGGGCGGCCAGTGCATAGGCCCCGAAGCCGCTGACCGCCATGCCGCCGGCCAGTCCGTCGGAACCGTCCATGAAGTTATAGAGATTGGTCATCCACATCAGCGTCACAACCACGACCGGCATCCACAGCACCGGCTCGGGCGGATAGACCAGCGCGAACGCGCCCGACGCGAGCAGGTGCGCCGCGAGGCGCGCCCGCACCGGCAGGCCCCGCACGTCGTCGATCAGCGATACGACCGCGAGTGCCGCGGCAAGCGCTGCGAGGACAGGCAGCGGCCGGCCCGCTGCGAGCCACGCGATGGCACAGGCACAGGCGATCCCCACCCCGCCGGACCGCGGCGTCGGCCGCCGGTGGAGCGAGCGCGCGTTCGGGCGGTCGACGATGTGCGCAAGCGCGAGGCCACTGGACAGGGCCCAAACTGCCGACAACGACACCGCGAAGGCGATCAGCGCGGGCAGCATCGGGGCCTGTTCCTCCGTCGGCAATCGCGACCATCGGGCGTGCGCGGAGGCGCATAGCACGCGGCTGGCCGCCGGAGCCAGCCCGCTGACCTGCACCTCATCGGCTGCCGCAGCCCGCGGTCGACTGCTACCTGACGGCTTGACCGCAAATAAATACAACTATAGGTAGTTTGCTCAGTGGGGACACAGAAACGGGTCGCGCTCGGCCGGCCGTCGCAGGTCGCCCGCCGGAGTTCTCGAGCGCCCCGCCGTGTCGAGCCTCGGCCCTCGCCGCCGCCGCGGTTCATTCGAGCATCAGTGTCCGAGACGTCTCAATCCAGTTGCCGCCCATCAGTTGCAGTCCGAGGAGTCTACCCGCCATGCCGCAGATCCGAATTGAGAAGACGCCGATCCGCGACTACGGCCTCGGCTATTTTGGCGCGTCGCATCTCCAGCTGACTTACGTCGCCGACAGCGCTCAGTCGCCGGCGGTCCAGGATGGCTGGTTCGTGATCGAGGGGTTGAGGACAAACGGCAGCCCGACCTCCGGCCCCATTCTCGGCGTCGAGGGCACCGACGGCCGGACAACCCTGTCGGATGCGAACCACGGCCTCACCGGCAGTGCGCTGCAAGCGGCCATCGGCACGCCCTCGTCGCGCAACAGCACGGTGCTGGATTTTCCGGTGGGCACGTTCGAGGCCTGGCAGATCATGTCCGCGTTCGGCGACGACATCGACAACCAGTTCCTGCCCTACGTCGGCTACGGCCTCGCAGGCAGCGCCGTGCCGACGATCAACTCGTCCTCGGTCGTGGCCTCGCTGCTCTACTACGCCGGGCTCGACATATCGCAGAACCTACCCTTCGGCCTCTTCAACTTCACCACCGGCACGGAGACGCTGATCGGCAGCTCCGGCCGCGACGAGTTGAGCGTCACCGACAACTTCACGACCCTGGTCGCCGGCCGCGGCAGCGACATCCTGCGCGGCAGCGACGGGACCGACAAGCTCTACGGCGGCACCGAGCAGGATCTGTTCTACTGGTCGAAGGGCATCGACTTCATCCACGGCGGCCAGCCGCGTCTCGACTACAGCCGCGATGGCGAGGACGTCGTCTCCTTCGCTGACGTCGGCGACGTTTTGATCGAGTACAACCCCTATTGGACGGCGCACACCACGGCGACCTACATCGCGACCTACCTCGACGGCAATGCCCAGTTGCTGTCGATCGAGCGGCTGCAGTGGGGCGCGGCGAGCGACAACATCATTCTCGGCAAGGACGTGGCGCTGCACGTCGACGATCTGTTCTTCGACCTGGGCGGGGACGGCGGCGGGCGCGGCGACAAGGTCAGCTTCAGCGGCAGCACCGACGCGGTCGTCATCAACGCAGCGGCCGACGGGACGATCTCCGGCGTGGCCGAGAACTCGGCGCACGGCAAGGGCGTGTTCCTGCTGTCGGCCGAATGGATCGAGGGCACGAGTTCAGGCGATACGATCTACGCCAACGCGGGGCTGCGCGGCATCGAGGGGGGCGGCGGCGACGATCTCATCGACGCGCGTCTCGATGCGGCGTTCGCCGGCGGCAGTCCGGCCGGATACGACATCGAGATCGCCGGTGGCGACGGCAACGATACCATCGTCTCTGGCGCCGGCCGCTCGCTTGCCGCGGGCGGGACGGGCGACGATCGCTTCGTGCTGTCGGCCGTCAATACGGGCGGAGGCATGCCCGAGCTCGTCATCGAAGATGCCGAGGCGGGCGACCGGCTCTATGTCCCCTACAACTTCTTCAACGGCTCTGGCGGCGGCTACGAAGGGTCGACCCTCATGCCGGTGCTGGGTGCATTGTTCCCTTTCGACCTGCTGTCTGATCCCGAGGAGGAGGGACGGCCGCTGCTGTTCGAGTGGCTGACGATGGACGACCTCCACTTCGGAAGCAGTGCCATCGAGGGTTTGATCGATTTCCAGGGCTCGATCCAGTATACGCTCGACGGCAGCGATCTCCTGATCCACTTCTACCAGGGCACGCCGGAGGTGCAGAACATCGCAGAGCCCGACTCCCCCCCGATCTACTACACCCAGAACGTCATCGACATCGAGCACGAGACGCTCGTCCGGGTCCGTGACTTCGAGCCCGGCGACCTCGGCATCGCGTTTCACGATCCCGGCCAGCCGGTGCCGATCGAGACGCCGCTCGGTGGCGCGCTCGCCTATCCGGGGTGGGATGCCGCGGTTCGTGCCATGACCAACAACGGCGAGATGCTCGACCCGCTGCCGTCACGGCCGACGGCACCCGTCTACGACCCCGACGGTAGCTCCGGTCTCGGCGACGAGGTCCTTACCTCGGGCACCGAGGGTGACGACGTGATCGTCGCCAGCGCTCAGAGTGCCATCACCGCTGGCGGCGGCAACGATCAGATCACCGGCAGCCTCGCCGACGACACGATCGACGGCGGCGGCGGAAACGACGTCATGGCGGGCGGCGGCGGCGACGACACCTACGTCGTCGACAGCGCCGGCGACGTTGTCGTCGAGGCGGCGCGCGCCGGCGTCGACAGCGTGATCGCCAGTGTCGACCATACACTGGCGGCAGATGTCGAGAACCTCACACTCTCGGGCGGAGCGGTCACCGGCACGGGCAACGACCTCGCAAATCGCCTCGTCGGCAACGAGCTGGCCAACGTGCTCGTCGGAGCCCTCGGCGATGATCTGCTTGCGGGCGGCGGCGGCGACGACATGCTGATCGGCGGCACCGGCTCGGACGGCTACGCGGTTGGCGGCGCCGAAGGGACGGATACGATCGTCGACACGGGCGATGCCGGCGACCTCGACACGCTGCAATTGGCCCCCGAGCTGCGGCCTGATGTTGTCACCGTCGCACGTCTCGCTTCTGCGCCGGGCGACATCGTCCTCTCTTTCGCGGCCGGCGGTCGCGTCGTCCTCAAGGGTATCGAGGCCAGCGGGTCAGACGGCGTCGATGCCGTGGCCTTCGCGGACGGCACGGTCTGGTCTCGCACCGAGATCCTGGCGCGGGCCGATGCCGCGCCGCCGCGTATCAACGCCGCGCCCCAGGCGGCTGACGACGTCGATCTCCTGGTCAGCGGACCCGCGGGCGTGCTGCCGGCGCTCGCGCTCATCGGCAACGACAGCGACGCCGAAAATGACGCGATCACCATCGTCGGCGTATCGGATGCATCGGGTGGCGTCGTGTCGCTCACGGCGAATGGGGACATCGCGATCGCGACCGCTGCCGGCTATCAGGGGGCCGTCCGCTTCACCTACACGATCTCCGATGGTCAGGGCGGGACGGCTTCGGCGCGAGCCACCGTCGGGGTGGTAACCAATGCCGACCCCATCGCGCTCGGCACACTGGCGGACCTCGCGGCAAGCGAGGACCAGCTGATCGACGTCGCGCTTCCCGTGGCGATCTTCTCCGATCCCGACGGAGACCTGCTATCGATGTCGGCCACCATGGCCGACGGCGCGCCGTTGCCGGATTGGCTGACGTTCGACGGCATCTCCGGCCGCTTCAACGGAACGCCGCCTGCGAACGAGAACGGGCTCCTCCGGCTCACGATCTGGGCATCCGACGGTATCGCAGTCGCCACTCATCGCGTGACGCTGGCAATTGCTCCCGTCAACGACGCGCCGGTGGCAGTCTCCGATTCGGGTTTTGCCACGGCAGCCGGCGTGCCGATCGACCTCGTCGGCTCGGCCCTGCTCGCCAACGATAGCGATCCCGACGGCGACACGCTGTCGATCAGAGCCGTGACGACAGTTACCGGCGGCGCGGCGATCGTCACAGCCGATGGCGGGCTGCGCTTCACTCCTGGCGCGGCGTTCGCAGGCACCGCCAGCGTCGGCTACCTCGTCTCGGACGGCAATGGCGGTAGTGCAACGGCCACGGTGTCGATCGAGGTCACCGGCGGCCCAGGTCAGACGTTCGCCGGCACCAGCGGCAACGACGCCCTCGTCGGGACCGCGGGCAGCGATACGTTTACCCTGGTCGGTGACGGCGGCTTTGACACGATAGACGGCGGGGCCGGTGTCGACACGCTTCTCGGCAGCGCCTTCAACGACATCGTCCGGCTGTCGAGCCCGGCCTCCATCGTGAATGTCGAGATCGTCGACGGCGGCGCCGGCAACGACCGCATCCTGGGCGGCAGTGGCAACGACCTGATCGACGCCTCGGCATTCACGCTGGTTTCAATCGAGACCATCGACGGCGGCGCCGGCGACGACACCATCACCGGCTCGGCAGGCGCCGACACGATCGCGGGCAACGTCGGCAACGACGTGCTTTCCGGCGGCGCGGGCGACGACGTGTTCACGCTCGCGGGCGACGGCGGCTACGACGTCATCGACGGCGGGGCGGGCTTCGACGTGGTGCGCGGCAGCGTCTACAACGACATCGTCCGCATCGCGGCAGGTGTGGCGGGCCTGTCGGGCATCGAGCGCATCGAGGGCGGCGACGGCACCAACGACCGCATCCTCGGCAGTGCGGCGGCGGACGTGATCGATCTCACCGGCATCGAGGTCACGGGCATCGAGACTATCGACGGCGGCGCCGGCGACGACACCATCACCGGCTCGGCAGGCGCCGACACGATCGCGGGCAACGTCGGCAACGACGTGCTTTCCGGCGGCGCGGGCGACGACGTGTTCACGCTCGCGGGCGACGGCGGCTACGACGTCATCGACGGCGGGGCGGGCTTCGACGTGGTGCGCGGCAGCGTCTACAACGACATCGTCCGCATCGCGGCAGGTGTGGCGGGCCTGTCGGGCATCGAGCGCATCGAGGGCGGCGACGGCACCAACGACCGCATCCTCGGCAGTGCGGCGGCGGACGTGATCGATCTCACCGGCATCGAGGTCACGGGCATCGAGACCATCGACGGCGGTGCCGGCGACGACCGGCTGGCAGGCTCGCTGGCCGACGACGTGCTCGTCGGCGGCGCGGGCAACGATGTCTTCGACTTCACCGTAACCGCCGGGCACGATTTGGTCGCCGACTTCCAACCGCATACCCTGTTTGCGACTGGCGGCGACGTCATCGACCTCGGCGGGATGGGCTTCGCGAGCTTCGAGGACGTCCTCGCGGCCACCAGCGCAGTAGGGGCCGATACGGTCATCGATCTCGATCCGGCGAGCTCCGTTCGTCTCGCGGGCGTCGGCGTATCGTCTCTCAACGCTGCCGATTTCATTCTGTGAGGCGCGCCGGCACTGGTCAGGTGACGGTCGATTTGCCAACGTTGCGGCGTGCATCAGTCAGTTGCCACGCCCGTTCCTAAAGGCCCGCCGCAGGTTCTCCCGCTGCGGGTCGCTCTCGCCTTGCTTGCCTTGCTGTGCCCGCTCGTGCCGGCCGTGGTGCCGGCAGCCGAGGACACCAGACGGCTCGAGCCCGCGGAATGCGCGGCCGGGCCCGTTGAGGTGCACGCTGTCGCGCGCCACGTGGGCGGCGAGACGCTGGCGCTCGACGATGGCAGCGAGGTGAGGCTCGCCGGGGTGTTGCTGCCGCAGGCGCTCGACGCTGCCACCGGTATCTCGTTCTGGCCGCCCGAGCGGGATGCCGCCGCCGCGCTCGAGGCTCTCGTCGTCGGGCGCGCCGTCACGTTCGTGGCCTCGGCAGGTGCACCTGATCGCTACGGCCGGCGGCTGGTACACGCCTTCGTCGACAGCGACGGAGGGGTGGTCTGGGTACAGGGCCGGCTACTCGGTGAAGGGCATGCGCGGGCGTTCGTCCGCGGCACGGGGGCGGGTTGCGCGGCGGCGCTGAGGTCTGCCGAGCGTCCGGCGCGTGAAGCGAGCCGCGGCCTGTGGGCCGAGGCTGTCTATGGCGAGCGCGCCGCCTGGCGCACGCGCGAGCTCATGCGACTTCGCAGCACCTATCAGATCGTCTCAGGGCGTGTCCGCGCGGTCGCCGAGATCAAGGGCGCGGTCGTTCTGAACTTCGGCGCAGATTGGCGCGACGACTTCACGATCGGGGTGCGCACCACGGCGTTGATCCAAGGTGGCGCCGCATTTGCGGACGCGGTCCGCGCCGCCACGGGTCGGCGGGTGCGTGTCCGCGGGTTCATTGAGCGCCGAAACGGTCCTTTCGTCGATGTGTCCGAACCCGCCGAGATCGAACTGCAGCCGGCCGACGCGGCGAACTGAGGCGCCACGGCGACCGTTCGCCGGCGATGTGCCAGGGCGGCGGGTTCTGCCAGCGCCAAAGAAAACGCCCGGTGCGATGACACCGGGCGTTTCTACTGCACGTTCCGGGGCGTCGGCGCCGGCTCAGGCGGCCTTGCTCTCGGCCTCGTCGGCGGCCTCGGCCTCGCCCTCGGCTGCGCGGCGGCCCTTGGCGCTCTTCGACAGCACCTCGGTGATCCGCTGCACGGCACCGCGTTCGTCGAGGCGGTCGACAGCGGCGATCTCGCGTGCCATGCGGTCCAGCGCGTCCTCGTAGAGCTGACGCTCGGAGTAGGACTGCTCGGGCTGGGCCTCGGAGCG
>CAYYGO010000041.1:0-36363 GCA_964471635.1 uncultured Hyphomicrobium sp. | reverse complement strand
CCTCCGACGAACGCCGCCGCCCCGCCTCCTACACCACGCCCCGGGACGCCAGCGCCTGATACGGCCCGCGAGCAACCAGTCCGGAAAAAAATGGGGCCAGCGGTGGACACCGCGGCCCCTCATAGTTTGGAGAACGGACAGACACACGAAGGCGACACCGCCGTGCGCGCGGCCTCTGGCAGGACAGCGCGCGACGGCAAGGAAATTAGGCGGCGCGGCGCAGGGGCTCGCTCGAGCAGAGCGCCGCAGCGATGGTCTCGACGACGTGGCTCCAATCTGCCGGCGCGGACTGCGGCACGGCGAGACCGAACGCGGCCAGCGCGTCGGCCGGAGTGCCGCCATCGCGGAACACGCGCGCGCAGGCCTGGCGCGCCATGCCGACGGACTGATGCCAAAGCAGGGGATTGACGTGATGGGGGTTCATCGAAGGGGCCTCCTCGAACGACGCTGACGTTTGACGCCACGCAACACGACCGACGCTACCGACCAAACCGGGCCGAAGTCTTTTGAGGGGTGGCAAGCACACCCAGTGCTCTGGCATCACGACGCAAAACCGGTACTGCGATGCCTGCGAGGGACTGTCGTCACACACCAAGTGTGCTTGCCAGCTCTGCGAGGCGGCCGCCGCCGACCACCTCGAATGGGTCTGTCATCCTTCAACCTCGGCGCTTACGGACGCGACCGGACGTGCGGCCGGACGGGAGCCTTCCACGCGCACAGAGCTCATCACCGAGCTCAACACGTCACTCAACGAACGCCACGAACTGGACTGGGGCACAACAAAACGATCCTCGATACGTTAACGATGACGCGAACTGAGGGACGCGACGCAACAAACGCAACCGGAGAACGCAAACGACGCCAGACGCTGGGCAAACAAACGCGACGCTACGCAACTGACACAGTACGCCGGGGTTCGATCCGGCCGGCCGCTACCGAGGCCGATGTCCCCGGGGGGTGACGAGCCGCTCGAGAGCACGCCTTGACTTGAGCTCGAGAGCAGCCCGCCTGGAGATGATGAGCGTGCCGAGAAGCACGCTTTTGGGCGACTGGCCCACGTCGGACGCAACAGGACGCAACGGATGCCTACACCACGCGACAGACGCTACGACGCAACAAACGCTACGCTTACTCGAGCCAAAACGCGGGACCGACCGAAGCCGCAAGGCTCCCTCGTCAAACCTGGCCGCCGATAATCCGGCACTACCGGGACGCACGGACAATCTCTGCCGGATCACAAGACCGGGGGGAGGGACCGACGCAACTGGCAGCATCCCGCACTCCGTTCGGTTTTCGATCTTTCGACCGCCGGCTCGCGTCGTGTCCCGCGAACGAGTGATACTTAACCGCCACATCGCGGCGAGAAATGGGCGCCCGAATGTCGGGGCGGAGGTTTTACGCTGGACGGGAGATTAACACGCCACACCCGGCTGGCTCCCGCGTGGCGGCCTCACTGCAAATTATTGATATGAAAAGATTTAGTTCTATTTCGCTTCGCTGGGAAAAGCTGCCTTCGTTGCGAGGAGGAAAAGTCCGAGCGACACGACGGCGTTCCAGGCGGCGAGCGACAACCCTAGAACAAGCAGCGCTGGCTCGTCGCAACGCACGACCCGCGTCGCCTCGAGCTGCTTCAAAAGCCCGCCGGCACCAGCGGTGACGCCGGCGCCGCCAGCGCACGTGTCAGGGCCCGGCCAAAACTTCCACTCGGCGCCCGCGTGATAGACGCCAAGCCCGGCATTGGCGAGGAAAGCCATGGCGATTATCAGAAACAGCACGCCGGCAAGTCGCGGCCGGTCGGCGGCCGAGAGCACCAGGGCCAGGAACAACAGCGGAATTCCGGCGTAGTACGCCCAACGCTGCTCCAGGCACAACGGGCAGGGCGCATAACCGCCGATGTGCTCGATGGCGAGGGCCCCCACGAGCGCTCCGAGCGAGATCATGAGGGCAAGAGCGCCTGGGGCATAGGCTGCCGAGGGCCGCTGCACGGACGCGAATGGCGACATCGAACATTTCCTCCCCAGCCCCTGAGGCCTGGTCAGAACAGGAATTTGACGGCGACAAAGCCGCTCACCAGCAGAACGACGAAGGCGGTCGTGATGAGACTGAGCCGCTTCTCGATGAACTCCCGGATGGGTTCGCCGAAGTAGTAGAGGAGGCCCGCGACCAGATAGAAGCGCATGGCGCGAGCGACGACGCTGGCGAGCATGAACGGCACCAGCGGCATGTGCGTGACACCCGCGGTGATGGTCAGCACCTTGTAGGGAAACGGCGTCATACCCTTGATGATGAGGATCCAGACGCCCCACTCGTTGAACCACTGGGCGAACTGGCCGAAGGCGTCGGCCTTGCCGTAGAGCTTCAGGATCGGCAGTCCGATCTGGTCGAAGAAGAAGAAGCCGATGGCATAGCCCGCCACGCCTCCAATCACCGAGCCGAGCGTAGCAATGCTGGCGTATAGCCAGGCCCGCAGCCGCCTGGCCAGCACCATCGGCACCAGCATGACATCGGGTGGGATGGGAAAAAACGAGCTCTCGACGAACGAGACCCAGAACAGCGCGTGTGGCGCGCGGTCGTCCGCGGCCTTGCGCATCATCCAATCATAGAGGCGTTTCATCATGGTATCGCGTGCATAGGCGGACGAACGGCGAAAGTCCATGCGCCACCGATGAAAGGATTACCTCGCAGCGAACGGCCCAAGCGCGGCCGATAGCTTGGCGACGAGCGCGTCGAGAACAAAGCGGCCGCGGCGCGTGGTTCGGATGCGGCGCCGGCCCGGCTCGGACCCCATCCGCTCGATGAAGCCTAGCTCGACGAGCGCGTCGACAGCCGAGGACGACGGCTCAAGCCCCGAAACGCGCGCAAGGGCATCCAGATCGAGCCCCTCAACCAGCCGCAGCCCCATGAGCAGCATCTCGTCCGCTTCCTGGGCCCCGGTCAGCGGTGAGAGCTCGACGAGCCCGGTCCCGTCCGCTTCGATCCGGCCGCACCAGTCTTCGGGGTTTCGCTCGGTGACCGTCGCATGGCGGGCTCCCCCGATCAGCGGGCGTCCGTGTGCGCCGGGTCCTATCCCCGCATACTCGCCATAGCGCCAGTAGAGAAGATTGTGCCGGCTTTCCTCGCCCGCGCGGGCGTGGTTCGAGATCTCGTAGGCGGGCAGACCCGCCGCCTCGGTCATCTCCTGCGTGACCTCATAGAGCGCCAGCGCCGCATCGGGGTCGGGGATGACGAGCTTGCCGGCCGCATGGAGCTTTTCGTAAGGCGTTCCGGGCTCGATGGTGAGTTGGTAGAGCGAGAGGTGACCGCCGGCCAGCTCCAAAGCCGCATGAAGCTCGCTTCGCCAGTCCTGCGGGGACTGTCCCGGGCGGGCGTAAATCAGGTCGAACGTGTAGCGGTCGAAGGTGCGGCGCGCGATCTCGATGGCCACTCTCGCCTCCGCGGCGCTGTGCAGGCGGCCGAGGCGCTTCAACTCCTCGTCGTGCAGGGACTGCACGCCGAGCGAGACGCGGTTGACGCCCGCCTGCCGATAGCCCCGGAACCGCTCTGCCTCGACGCTCGATGGATTGGCCTCGATCGTGATCTCGGCATCAGCCTCGAGCGACCAGCGGAGCGCGATCCGATCGAGGATTGCCGCCACGGTTGCCGGCGCCATGAGGGAGGGCGTGCCGCCACCCAGGAACACCGACGTGACGCTACGCGATCCCAGCCGGTCGGCCGTGGCGTCGATCTCGGAGATGAACGCGCGCAGGAACCTCGGCTCGTCGATGCCGACGAGCCGAACGTGGGAGTTGAAATCGCAGTAGGGGCACTTCTGCGCGCAGAACGGCCAGTGGATATAGGCGCCGAACGACTGATCCGTCCGACCGGCCGCTGCCTCGGTCATGATGGCCGGTGGCGGTCATCGACCCGCCCGCTCGCTGCTAGCAGAGCCTTGGCGACGGCACGCGGCGCGGGCTCGCTGCCGGCAGGTGCCGTAGGCAGGTTTCGCGCCAATCTTTCAAGGTAGTCAGCGAGCGTGGCCTCCCGCCAGTCCGCCGCATGCATCGCAAGATCGTCACGGAGCCTGACGACGAACACGGCCAGCTCGGCCATCGTCGAAAGGCTGGCCGCCGCCGCCTCGAGAGCACGCCGGGCATCGAGAGGCGAGACACCGGCGCCGGCCGAGAGGTCGGCTCCGGGTGCGACGCCGGGCGCGGGCGCGATGGCGTCCAGGCACCGCGCCTTGAACGCTGCGAATGCGCGCGTGCGGTGGGAAATCGCGTATTTTCCGGCTGGCTCCATCTCGCCAAAGGTCTCGCGGTGGCCGTCGGCGAGAAACATCGGATCATAGCCGAACCCGTTGCCGCCACGCGGCGGCCAGAGGAGGTGGCCGAACACCTTGCCCTCGAACGTCTCGGCGGCGCCGTCCGGCCAGGCGAGACACAAGACCGAGACGAAGTTGGCGCGCGGTCCAGGAGCCACCCAGCCGTGCCGGGCAGTAATCTCCTCGGCGACCTTGCGCATGGCGAGACCGAAGTCCTTGGACGGTCCCGCCCAGCGCGCCGAATAGATGCCGGGGGCGCCGCCAAGGCAGTCGACCTCCAGGCCGCTGTCGTCGGCCAGCGCGGGCAGGCCGGAGCCCCTGGCGGCGGCGAGTGCCTTGAGCCGGGCGTTACCCTCGAACGTCGGCTCCGTCTCGTCCGGCTCAGCGAGACCCAGATCTCCGGCCGACACCGCATCGAGGCCGTAGGGACGGATCAGCTCGTTGATCTCCCAGACCTTGCCCTTGTTGTGGCTGGCGACGACGAGCCTCGATCCGGCAACGAGCTTTCGCATCAAATAGACGCCCAGAGGAACAAGAGCGTCGCGATACTGCCCAAGAGGCTACGCACGGCATGCAGTCGTCCCCACGACTCGATCAGGGCGCGCGAGGTGGGACCTGCGGCTTCAATGCGCGTGTTCTTGAGGATGTTGTTGGTCGGCATGATCGCGAGCATTGTGTACGGCCAATTCGATACGAGCACCACGGCGCCTAACAGCCATAGCCCGTTGTTCGTGACACCCCATTCGAGCATCCCGAAGACAAAACCGACGACAGCGAGCGTTGCTTGCATCGTGAAGCCGCTTGCGTAGCTCGGTTTCCATTGGGTGAGCAGTGCTCGGTCGTCGAGTTGAAGCCGTGCCGGCTGCTCGGCCCAATTGATGTAGACCGCTGCGCCCGTGAACAGCGCGGCGACCGTCAACGCCAATTGCCCAAACATTGGTCGGTCCCCCGTGTCGATAGCCCCGAGGTCACGCCACCGTCAGCTTCTGCAGTTGCACAAGTTCGCCGATCCCCTTTTTGGCGAGCTTCATGAGATCATCGAACTGTTCCTGGCTGAAGGCGGTGGTCTCGGCCGTGCCCTGCACCTCGACGATGCCGCCGGCGCCCGTCATCACGAAATTCGCGTCGGCATCCGCCGCGCTGTCCTCGGCATAGTCGAGGTCGAGCACCGCCTGCCCCTTGTAGAGGCCGCAGGAAATAGCGGCGATGTGATCGCGCAGTACGCCGTCCTTCACCATGTCGCGGACCTTCATCCACTGGATGCAGTCGTTGAGTGCGATCCAGGCACCGGTAATGGCGGCTGTGCGTGTACCGCCGTCGGCCTGCAGAACATCGCAGTCGACCGAAATCTGACGCTCGCCAAGCTTCTGCAGGTCGACCACGGCCCGGAGTGCGCGCCCGATGAGCCGCTGGATCTCCTGCGTTCGGCCAGACGGTTGACCGGCCGTAACCTCGCGCCGCGTGCGCTCGGCGGTGGCGCGCGGCAACATGGCGTATTCGGCGGTGACCCAGCCACGGCCCTGACCCTTGAGCCACGGCGGCACCCGCTCCTCGAGGCTGGCCGTGCAGAGGACCTGCGTGTGACCGAACTTCACGAGGCACGAGCCCTCGGCGTGCATCGACACGGCGCGCTCGAAGGAGACGCGGCGAAGCTCGTCGGGCTGGCGTTTTGAGGGGCGCATCGGACGTCCTGGGAATGGGTCGCATCGGGTCGCGGCGAGCCGCCGGCGTGCGGGACCCTAGAGCCTGATCGTCTGAGATGGAAGCGGCTTCCCTTCCATCGAGGGCGTGAATCAGACTCTTAAACCGGGACCCAGAGCAGGCCACCGAGGCTGGAAGCAAAGCCGTCAGGTTCGAGCCCGCGCCAGGGGAGCGGGCCGACGCGGGCAACCCGGAACATCGGACCTCGGCATCCGCTAGACGAAAAAGGACCCGGTGCGCACCAGGTGCACCGGGTCCAGTCTGAGCACGTCTCTAGGGGAAGACTCGTGCTCGGGAGGTCAGCTCGACAATGGGAGACAATCGGAGGTCGCGCGACCGAAGTGATCAGTAGTTGTAGGCGCGCTCGCCGTGCGACGTGACGTCGAGACCCTCGCGCTCCTTCTCCTCGGCCGGACGCAGCCCGACGACGGCGCCGACGAGGGCGAAGAGAATCGCGGAGCCGATGCCCGACCACAGCAGCGTGACGCCAACGGCCTTCATCTGGGTCATGACCTGGGCGGTCATGTCGTAGGCCGCGACGACGGCCTCGCCGGGCTTCGACGTGTAGTCGAGAATGCCCGTGCCGCCGAAGTCGGGGCTGGCGAGAATGCCGGTGCCGATGGCGCCGATGATGCCGCCGACGCAGTGAACGCCGAACACGTCGAGGCTGTCGTCATAGCCGGCAGCATTCTTGATCGAGGTGCAGAAGACGAAGCACACCACGCCCGCGACGAAGCCGAGAACGATCGAGCCCATCGGACCGGCGAAGCCGCAGGCCGGGGTGACGGCGACAAGGCCGGCGACCACGCCGGAGGCGAGACCGAGCAGCGACGGCTTGCCCTTGTGCACCCACTCGGCAAGCATCCAAGCCAGACCGGCGGCCGCTGTGGCAACGAACGTGTTGATCATCGCCAGCGCGGCAGTGCCGTTGGCCTCGAGGTTCGAGCCGCAGTTGAAGCCGAACCAGCCGACCCACAGCAGCGAAGCGCCGATCATCGTCATCGTCAGCGAGTGCGGAGGCATGGCCTCTTTGCCGAAGCCGACGCGACGGCCGATCATCAACGCTCCGACGAGGCCCGCGATGCCTGCGTTGATGTGGACGACGGTGCCGCCGGCGAAGTCGATCGCGCCCCACTGGAACAGCATGCCGGCATCAGCCTGGACCGCCTCGAGTGCGGCCTGAGCCTGCTTCTTGGCGTCGCCCGATGCGGCAGCTACCGCCTTGGCGGCGTCGCCGAGCGCGTCCGGACCCGCCCAGTACCAGACCATGTGCGCCATGGGGAAGTAGATGAACGTCACCCAGAGCGCCACGAACAGCAGCACGGCCGAGAATTTAATGCGCTCCGCGAAGGCACCGATGATGAGCGCAGGCGTGATGCAGGCGAACGTCATCTGGAAGACGACGTAGGCCAATTCGGGGATAACGACGCCGTTCGAGAAGGTCGCCACCGTGGATTCGGCCGTGACGCCGCTGAGGAACAGCTTCGAGAAGCCGCCTACCCAGTTGTTGAGCGAGCCGCCGTTCGTGAACGACATGCTGTAGCCGTAGACCACCCAGATGATGGCGACCATGCACAGGATGGCCATGACCTGCATGAGCACGGACAACATGTTCTTGGTCCGCACGAGACCACCGTAGAAGAGTGCCAGGCCCGGTACCGTCATCAGCAACACCAGCACCGACGCGATCATCACGAAGGCGGTGTCACCCTTGTTCGGCACCGGCGCCGCTGCAAGGGCCGGCTCTGCGAGTGCAACCAGCGCCGCGGCCCCCGCGACGGCGGCTACGCGCCAGCCCGATCGTCCGAAATTCATGTCCATTGGTACTCCCCTCGATTGATCTGAGATGATGCGGGTCACTGGATCAGAGCGCGTTGTCGTCGGCCTCACCGGTGCGGATGCGCACGGTGTGCTCGATCGCAGAGACGAAGATCTTTCCGTCGCCGATCTGGCCCGTCCGGGCGGCGGACTGGATGGCGGATACGGCCTTGTCGGCTTGAGCCGAGGGCACGACCACCTCGATCTTGATCTTGGGCAGGAAGCTCACGGCGTACTCGGCGCCGCGGTAGATCTCGGTGTGGCCCTTCTGGCGGCCGTAGCCTTTGACCTCGGTGACGGTCATGCCCTGGAAGCCGAGATCGGTCAGCGCGCTGCGGACCTCCTCCAGCTTGAACGGCTTGATGACGGCAGTGATCAGCTTCATTAGGGCTCCCCCTTGTGAGACCCGGCGCCCTGCAATGGCAGAGGCCGGGCGTTCGCCGGATTGTGGCCGCGGTGTGGTCGGACGCGGCAACCGGAGATGGGAGAGTCAAGACCTGTGCCAGAGCCAAGCCAGAAAATTAGTGCTTTGTTATATTGAAGGAATCCGATCGTCGCGGCGGTCAAACAACGGGAGCAGACGGCCTGAGCAGTCTATTTTTTGTGCAATTTGGCCTTCTTGCCTAGATTTTGACCCGTTGCTGGAACCTCTCGCACGAGGCCCTCCTGTGCCACCGAAGCAACGAGGCGGCCATCCCGCGTGTAGATGCTGCCGCGACAGAAACCGCGGGCGCCGGTCGCGCTCGGGCTGTCCTGGGTATAGAGCAACCAGTCGTCGGCCCGGGCCGGGCGGTGGAACCACAGCGCATGGTCTAGGCTGGCCAGCCGCATCTCGGGATCGAACAGCACCTTGCCGTGGGCGATCAGCGCGGTGTCGAGAAGCGTGAAGTCGGAGGCATAGGCGATGACGCACTGGTGCAGCCGCTCGTCGTCTGGAAGCCGCGAGCTGGCGCGGAACCAGATCTGCTGGCGCGGCGGTCGCTTTGCGCGCGTCAAGAACCGCGTGACGTCGACCGGGCGCATCTCGATCGGCCGCTCGCGCTGCCAGTAGGCACGCATCGGCGGCGGCAGCTTCTCGAGGAACGCTGCGATCAGCGCACCCGACGTCGGCAGCTCCTCCGGGCCAGGGACTTCCGGCATCGGATCCTGGTGCTCGAGCCCCGGCTCGCCGGCCTGGAACGAGGCACTCATGAGAAAGATCGGCTGTCCGTGCTGGATGGCGCGCAAGCGCCTGGTCGAGAACGTGCCGCCATCGCGCACCGGGTCGACCTCGTAAACGATGGGGCTCTTCGGATCGCCGCCGACGAGGAAATAAGCATGAAGCGAATGCGCGCGTCGCTCGGGGGGCACCGTACGTCCGGCGGCGACGAGTGCCTGGCCTAGAACCTGGCCACCGAACACCCGCTGCCAGCTGTCGGCCGGACTGTGCCCGCGAAAGAGGTTCCGCTCGAATTGCTCGAGATCGAGAATGTCGAGCAAACCGGCCAGCGCCGAGGCGGACGTGGCCTTGGCATCGCGCTCTGGGTGGTCGGCCATGCGCAGCGGTCTCCGTTTGACGTATACGTCAAGAGTTAGGGTCGGCATTCCCTCGGGCGTGTCAAGCATGTCGTCGGCACGCACGTTAGTCGACCATAGCGCGCGCGTTGGATAGGTTGGCAACGGCAGGCTGGGAAGTGGAGATTAGACCGCCATGCGCACCGAGCGCGACGACGTCATCATAGTCGGGGCCAGTTTCGCCGGCCTTGCGCTCGCTCTGGCCGTTGCGCGGTCGCTCGGGCCGGAGCTGCGCATTGCGATCCTCGAGCGGGGTCCCGGCGGCGGACATGGGGGCACGACTACGATGCCCGACAGCCGGGCGTCGGCCCTGTCGGCTGGGTCGCGGCGCGTGCTCGATGCCCTCGGCATCTGGTCGGGGGTCGCGGCGGTCGCGGCGCCGGTCTCGCGCATCGAGATTACGGATTCGAGCCTGGACGCCGGCTTCCGCCCGGTCCAACTGACCTATGACAATGTGCTCGACGACGGCTCCCCTGCATCGTGGATCGTGCCCAACGGACCGCTGCTGCAGGCGCTCACGGCCGCCGTCGCCGCCGAGCCGTCGATCTGCATCGTGCACGGAGCCGAGGTGGCCCGGCAGTCGATCGACCCCTACGGCCTCACGCTGAAGCTGGCAGAGGGCACGGAACGGGCGGCGTCACTCGCGGTCGCAGCCGATGGTCGCCGTTCGGCCCTGCGCGAGGCCGCCGGCATCGGCACCGTGGGGTGGCGCTATGGGCAGACCGGCATCGTAACCACGGTCGCACACGACGAGCCGCACCGAGGCACGGCGGTGCAGCACTTCCTGCCGGCGGGGCCCTTTGCGATGCTGCCGCTCCAGGGCCGGCGCTCCTGCATCACCTGGAGCGAGGAAGCGGCCGAGGCGGAACGCATCATGGCTCTCGACGATGCCGCATTCCTCAACGAGCTCGAGAGACGGCTCGGCGGCCGGCTCGGAATCCTGCGACTCGACGGTCCGCGCCAGTCGTGGCCGCTCGATATGCACCTCGCACGGGCCTACGTCGCGCCTCGGATCGCACTGATCGGGGACGCCGCGCACGGCGTGCATCCGATCGCAGGCCAAGGTCTCAACCTCGCTCTTCGAGACGTGGCAGCGCTCGCCGAGGTGATGGCCGACGCCGCACGTCTCGGCCTCGACCTCGGCAGCGCGGACGCACTCGCCCGCTACGAGCGGTGGCGCCGCTTCGACAGCTTCGCGTCCGCCGCATCGTTCGACGCGCTCAACCGATTGTTCTCCAACGACTGGTTGTTGGTTCGCGCGGCGCGCGATGCCGGCCTCGGCGCGGTCGACCGCATGCCGATGCTCAAGCGGCTGCTGGTCGAGGAGGCCGCGGGACTGACCGGCGAGTTGCCTCGGTTAATGCGAGGCGAGCCGCCCTGACGCCTGCGGGCCCACAGCGCATCGACGGCGCCGAGCCCGGCGCAGCCGGTCCTTGAGGTTCTGTCGAATTGCGAGGCACAATTCGCCCAAGATGCCGTGCAAGAAGGGCGTCGTCCGAGGTTGCCGAGCCGGGACGAGCACACGGCGAAAACGGACAAGGCAGTGCGCGGCACGACTTGCATGTGTCGGAAAGCACTGCCTATAGGTAGCCTCGCCCGGCCTGGGTGCGACGCCTGCCGCTGCAACGCAGATGGCGACGTCTCACGCGGCGTCACGCGCTCGTGTTGTAACTATCGCAACAAGGGTTGCGAACTATCGGGTATCTCGCCGTTGCGGGCCCCGGGCGATGGATCCCATCGCTCCAGGTCCCGACAGGGGGAGAACCGTTGTAGCGGAATGAGGCCATTTCCGTGCCTCGAAATCAAAGGGACAAGTCCATGAAAAGCAACACGATCCGGGCCGCTGCCCGCGCTGCGCTGACTGCCTCGGTCCTGGTTCTCGGCATGGCCGTGGCGAACGCCGAGTCGTTCGACGCCAAGAAGTTCTTCGACAAGCTCGCCGCCGAGGGCGCCTCGATGCCGAAGGAGTTCGACGCCAAGAAGTTCTTCGACAAGCTCGCCGCCGAGGGCTCTTCCGACAAGAAGTTCGACGCCAAGACCTTCTTCGACAAGCTCGCTTCCGAGGGCGCCGCGATGCCCAAGGACTTCGACGCCAAGAAGTTCTTCGACAAGCTCGCCGCCGAGGGCTCGTCGTCGATGCCGCCGATGGTCGACGTCAAGAAGTGATCTGACGCTTGCTTGGGGCCAGGTCACCATCTGTTGCCTGGCCCCGGCTTCTCCCAGACGTCTCCGGCGCGTCATGCCGTCCGGATCGAGAGCCCCCCCGAACTTTCGCTCGCGCCCCATTTTCCGTTTCCGCAGTCCTGCCTTCCGAGGTCCCTGCAATGGCCGATCCCAAAACTATCGTCGCCGCCACGCTCTCTGCGCTCCTTCTCGCCGGCGCTTCACTACCGGCCTCCGCCCAGAAGAGCTCCGCGAACAACAAGACCGTCGCCACTGAGGTCGACGGCACGATGAGCAAGCTTCAGGCGGCCACCTCGCTGGCGCCGATGCTGCAGCGTGTGATGCCGGGCGTGGTCAGCATCCTCGTGACAGGCGAGCGCAAACGCCCTGTCACCATCAGCGGCGGCGGCTCGATGGAAGACAAGCCGGTCAACGAGCCGTTCCAGGCCGGCGGCTCGGGCGTCATCGTCGACGCGGCCAAGGGCATCATCATAACAAACGATCACGTTATCGCCGACGCGACCCGCATCGACGTGGCGTTGCTCGACGGCCGCGTGGTAGAGGCCAAGCTCCTCGGTACCGACGTGGCGACCGACATTGCCGTTCTCCAGATCAAGCTCGACAAGCTGACAGCAGTGCCGTTCGGCGATTCCGACAAGCTCAAAATCGGCGATTTTATCTCGGCCGTGGGCAATCCGTTCGGGCTCGAGGGCAGCGCGTCGCAGGGTATCGTCAGCGCGCTCGCCCGCACCGACATCGGCTACGAGATTTTCGAGGACTTCATCCAGATCGACGCCGCGGTGAATCCGGGCAACTCCGGCGGTGCGCTGGTCGATATCCATGGCCGACTGGTCGGCATCAATACCGCGACCGGCGCCGCCAAGCTCCGCACCCAGGGCATCTCGTTCGCGGTGCCTGTGAATATGGCGCGCTCGATTGCAGACGAGCTGATCGAGAAGGGCACTTTCAAGCGCGGCGCACTCGGGTTCATTACCGAGAATCTCTCCTTCGCAATGGCATCCGACATGAAGCTGCCGATCACCCGCGGCGCTGCAGTCAAAGCGGTGCTCGATGGCTCGCCCGCCGCTCTTGCCGGCGCAAAGAAGGGCGATGTGATCGTCAAGATCGCCAACAAGGAGGTGCGTGGCCACGCCGACTTCGTGGCTCGCGTCTCGACGACCCGAATCGGCACCACGGTTCCGGTGGAGCTCATTTCCGACGGCAAGCGCAAGACCATCGAATTGGCCGTAGCCGAGATCACCGTGCCGCCGATGGCCGTGGAGCCGCCGATGGCCCTTTCGTCGCTCGGTGGCCTCAAGCTCGGCTCGATGCTGCCTGGCTTCAAGTCTTTCGGCTTGGTCACTGGCGCCCGTGTGCTGACGGTCGGCGAGGGGCCGATCAGCAAGGTCGGGCTGCGTGAGGACGACGTCATCACCAAGGTCGACATGTCGACGGTCCGCGACCCGCAGGACGTTTACGATGCGGTCTCCTCGCGGATGGGGAAGTATCGGCTCGAGATCTTCCGCGACGGCAAGAAGGCCTGGATCTACGTCGAGGACAAGTAGACGCCGCCCAACACGAGAGCGCCGGGAGGCTCGCCGGATTTCAACGGTGAGCGGGACCGGACGGATAGGGCGCCCGAACCGCTCCAAGCCGCGGCGCGCAGCGGGCCGACATCGAGTGCGTCACGTGCCTGGATCGGTGGCGCCACGGTCGTTGGGCTTAGGGTCGGAAGACCCAGAATCGGATGCGCTCGGGTCGGGCTCGACCTCGACCACGACCGGCATCCGCACGACGACGCACCCCGCTGCGATGTCGACCTCGGGCACGAAGTCGCTGGTGAACGGTACAAGCTCGCTTTGCCGCTCGCCGGTTCGCGTCACGGCAAGCAGGTCTCCGGCGCCGAAGTTGTCGACACCGACGATCCTCCCGACCGGTTGGCCGGCCTCGTCCACGGCTGCGAGGCCAATGAGATCGGCGTGGTAATAGGCGTTCGCCTCCGCCGCCGGCAACTGCTCACGCGCCACATAGAGTTTGGTGCCACGCAGTGCTTCGGCCGCTGATCGATCCCCGACCCCGGCGATGCGGGCGATGACGCCCTTGGCCGTGGCGCGTGCCCCACGGATCTCGATCCGTCGCTGCCGCGTCTCGTCGGTGAGCGGGCCGTAAGTGCCGATGGCGGCCGGCTCCTCTGTATGGCTCTTGATGAGCACCTCGCCCTTGAGCCCATGTGCCGCAGAGATGTGGCCGAGCAGCACGAAGCGCTTGCCTGCGGGCATCCCTGAGCCCGAGCCACTGTCGGCACCCGTCATGGCGCGAGGCCCCGGGCGCGCTCAGCCTGGCAGCGGACCAAGATAGGAAAGCCGCACCTCCAGCGGTCGGCCACCGACGTCGACCACGGCGGTTGCGTGCGGGTCAGGCCGCTCGAAGCGTCCGACAATGTCGACGATCGCTCCACCGGGCCCGGCGGCAAAGCCCGTGACCAGCTCTCCGCCGGGCGGGATCTGCATCCGGACGTGCACCGTGCTGGTCCGCTCAGCGGCATCGTACTGGTAGCTCCCCGTGAACAACGCTCCGGCCCTGTCCGATCCGAGGATGCTGCCGTTGCGCAAAACCGCGAGTGCGCTCTGCCCGTCGGCGCCGCGCTCGCCGCCTGAATAGGACAGACCGTAGATACCCTCATCGAGCATCGCTTGTCTCCCGGCGGGCGCAGGGACCGGTCAGCGCACCCGGCGCGGATTCATGTAGAGATCGGCCTCGTTGCGGTCGATCTCGGGCTTGGCGCGGCCGGCACGTACGTCGCTGTAGAGACCAGCGATGTGGCGGCGCGCCTGGCGGTTGAAAAGGATCATGCCGGCGAAGAGCTTCATCACCGCGAGCAGCCGCTTGTCGGCCTGACCGACCTTGACCGCACCTTTCCAGTAGCCGCCGATCGTCAGGACGCGTCCGTCGAGCCAGCCGACGGCCTCGCCCCTCTGGTCGTACAGCGTATAGTCGCCGCCGAGATCGATCAGCGCGCGCTTGAGCCGATAGAACTCAGGTCCGTTGTCCGTCATGAGGAAGAAGCCGAAGTTCTCGGGCAGTAACGGCCATTTGTTGGCGCTGCGCTCGACGTAGATGATGAAGTCGTCGTCGTTGGTGTTGATCGAGTAGGCGGTGACGGGCAGCCCGCGCGCCGCGATGGTCTGCTGGAGGCTGCGGCCGACCATCATGTCCATCGTCGCGCGCCAACCGAGACCGGCGGTGAAGAGCTTGAACACGAGGCGGCGATCCATCCCCGACTTGTCGGTCCACAGGTCCTTCCTGTAGCCCAGCAGGCCAGTGCGCTCGCCGCCCTCGATGATCTCGGCGAAGATGTCCATGTCGGTCGAGAACTGGCGCGACTTCGCCTTGTTGCGAGAGCGCTTGTAGATGCCGAACTCGACCGAGTTGAGGTTGGTGATCCAGACGTCGATGGCGAAGCGGTGCCAGCCGTCCTTGCCGGGCGCGAGGGGCTTCTCGGGCGTGGCGCGAGTAGCGTCCGATCGCTCCTCGCGCGCCACCTCGTCGCCCGCAGGGCCGCCGACGTCCAATGCGCGCAATGCCTTCGTGGCCATGGGCTCACTCCCGATCGAGCTGCGAATCACTCCGAGGAGGCTAGCAGAGGCAGCAGGAACGACGTTCGGGCGTGAGACGCGGGCTTGGGGAAAACTCGGCGGCACGCGGTGCGCTACCTCGCGCCGAAGATCGCGCTGCCGACGCGGACGTCGGTAGCGCCGAGTTCGACCGCCGTCTCGAAATCGCCCGACATGCCCATGCTGAGGCGATCGAGTCCGCTCTCGCGCGCGAGCTTCAAAAGGAACGCGAAGTGGACCGCGGGCTCCTCGTCGACGGGCGGGATGCACATCAGGCCGCGGATCGGCAGCGCGAGCGTCTCGCGGCACAGCGTCACGAACGCCGCGACGTCGGCCGGCATGATCCCTGCCTTCTGCGGCTCCTCGCCGGTATTGACCTGGATATAGAGCTCGGGCGCGCGGTGCTGCCGGGCCATCTCCTCGGCCACCGCGCGGGCGATCTTCTCGCGGTCGATGGTGTGGATGGCGTCGAACAGCGCGACCGCGTCGCGGGCCTTGTTCGACTGCAGCGGACCGATCAGGTGCAGCGAGATGTCGGGCGTCTCGGCCTTGAGCGCCGGCCATTTTCCTTGCGCCTCCTGCACGCGGTTCTCCCCGAAATGGCGCTGGCCGGCGGCGATGACCGGGCGGATGGCGGCGGCGTCGAAGGTCTTGGAGACGGCGACGAGGCGGACCGAGGCCGGATCGCGGGAGACGCCGCGGGCGGCAGAGGCGATGTGCCCGAGGACCTCGCCGAGCCGCTCGGCGGCCGTCTCGCAGGCCGGATCGGCATCGATGGACATGATGTTCGCAGCTCCGACATGAGAGGGCGGGGCGGTGTGAATATGCACATAGCCAGCGACGGCGCGCTGCGCCAGCCTGTGGCAGCCTGGGGCCGCAATGACCCCGATCGGGAATATCGAATGGCTCTGGCGAGAGTTGTACCCGATCGGTATCATTGCGGTTACATGCCTGGGAATGTTCCCGATGGGTAACAACGCGGCGCCGCGACGTCATTGTGATCCCCAACGGGATCACTTGACACCAATCCGGCAACAAGTTCCCGTGCGGGAACGACAGGCGAGAATCAGGCTAGGCTCAACCCGGACCGGCAGCGGAGCGTGCGCCAGAGCCAAGCAAAGCGCCAGGAGCAGCGCCATGAGCCAACGCAAAGAGCGGGCAGGCCGCGACACAACCGCCGATCACGGCGCAGTCGGAACCGAACCCGGAGCCGACCAGGTTCAGCGCTTCGGGGCACTGATCCGCGAGCGACGCAAGGCCATCGGCATGACGCAGGGCGAGCTGGCCTTCGCAAGCGGGCTCGGCCGCCGCTTCATCGTCGAGCTCGAGGGAGGCAAGGCCTCGATCCAGCTCGGCCGCGCGCTCGTCGTCGCCTCTGCGGTCGGCCTCCGCGTCCTCGACCTGCTCGAAGCCGCCCCCGACGAGGCTGCGATGCTGCCCGACGACGAGGACGAGCCGCTGCCGTGAGCGAGGCCCTCCCGATCTTCTACGAAGCGCGCACCGTCGGCCGCATCGAGAGCGGCGCCGACGGCCCGGGCTTCGTCTACGATCCCGCCTGGATCAACACGCGCGGCGCCTTTCCACTCTCGGTGCTGATGCCGCTGACGCGCCCGCGGGTGCCGCCCGCCCTGTTCGCAACCTGGGCCACGAACCTACTGCCGGAGGGCATGCAGCTCAGCGCCGTCGGCCTCAAGCTCGGCGAGAGCCCCGACGACGTAGTCGCGATCCTCGCCGAGATCGGCCGCGACACGGCCGGCGCCTTGTCGATCGGCCGGCCGGGCACCGCGAGCGCCGGCGGCTGGCGCCCGGTCGGCGGCGAGGCGGCGCTAGAGCGCATCATCGAGGAGCTGCCCGCCAAGCCGTTCCTGGCCGGCGAGGACGGCGTGTCGATGTCGCTCGCGGGCGTGCAATCGAAGCTCGGTGTCGCCCTCGACGGCGCGGACCGCCTCTGCATCCCGCTCGAAGGCGCGCCGTCCACGCACATCCTGAAGCCGGACAGCGACCGCCTGTTCGGCAGCGTGCAAAACGAGGCGTTCTGCCTCGTGCTGGCGCGGCGCATCGGCCTCAAGGCACCGGCCGTGACGACCGGACGCGCCGGCGCGCGAAGCTATTTCCTCATCGAGCGCTACGACCGCATGCGCCAGGGCGACCGTTGGCGGCGGCTGCACCAGGAGGACTTCTGCCAGGCCCTCGGAAAGCCGCCTTCGGCAAAGTACGAAGGCAGCCGCTCAGGCATCAAAGGGCCGACGCTCGCCGATCTGTTCGCACTGACGCGCCGGGCGATGCGGGCCCCGGACGTGCTAGCGCTGCTCGACCATGTGATCTTCAACGTCATCGCCTGCAATACCGACGCCCATGCCAAGAACTACTCGCTGATGATCTCGGGCCGCGGCTTCTCGCTGGCCCCCATCTACGACGTGATGTGCGCCTCGGCGTGGGTCAACGTCACGCAGAACCTTGCCCAGAAGATCGCCGGCAAGAACCGCGGCGAGCATCTGAAGCGACGCCATTGGGAGACATTCGCCAAGGACTGCGGCCTCAATGCCGACCGGCTGGTCGAGCGTGTCCGGGAGCTGACGGGTCTCGCGCTAAGCCAGACGGAAGCCGCCGTCGAAGCGGTCGCTCGGATGCCGGCGGGCCCGCACCCACTGCTGCCGGCCTTCCGGGCAGCGGTCGACGCACGGGCGCGGGCGCTGATCCTGGGGCTCGACGAGGGGCTCGCGGTCACGGGCCCGCCGGAGCGGTTCAGCACAGCTCCGACGCCGCCCTCCACGACAACGAAACGAACCCCGAAAGCAGACAAGACGCCGCGACGGCGCAAACCGGGCTGAGCAGCCCCCTTGACCCTACTCGGCCTTTTGAGGCTGATTGCCGCCGATCCATCGCTGTGACGTCAAGAGAAGGCAGCCCCAGGCCCCATGCCGAGCGAACGCTACAACGCCCCCGAACGCGAGAAGCACTGGCAGAAGCGGTGGGAGGGAGCCGACATCTTCCGGGCATCGGGCGACATGACGCGCCCCAAGTGCTACGTGCTCGAGATGTTCCCCTATCCGTCGGGGCGCATCCACATGGGGCACGTGCGCAACTACACGATGGGCGACGTGTTCGCGCGCTACAAGCGCGCCCGCGGATTCAACGTGCTGCACCCGATGGGCTGGGACGCGTTCGGCATGCCGGCGGAGAACGCCGCAATCGAGCGCAAGACGCATCCCGCCCGATGGACCTACGCCAACATCGAGACGATGAAGGGCCAGTTGAAGTCGATGGGGCTCGCCATCGACTGGAGCCGGGAGGTCGCGACGTGCGGCCCCGAGTACTACGCGCGCCAGCAGGCCATTTTCCTCGATCTTCTGAGCCAGGGCCTCGCCTACCGCAAATCGTCGAAGGTCAACTGGGACCCGGTCGACAACACCGTGCTGGCCAACGAGCAGGTCATCGACGGCCGCGGCTGGCGCTCGGGCGCGCTCGTCGAGCAGCGCGAGCTGACGCAGTGGTTCTTCAAGATCACGCAGTATTCCGAAGAGCTGCTGGCCGCGCTCGGCACGCTCGACAAGTGGCCGGAGAAGGTGCGGCTAATGCAGGCCAACTGGATCGGCCGGTCCGAAGGGCTGCAGATCCGCTGGAAGCTCGAGACCAAGACCATGCCGAAGGGCGCCGGCATCCGCGAGCTCGAGATCTACACGACGCGGCCCGATACGCTCTATGGCGCGGCGTTCCTCGCGATTTCGCCGGACCACCCCCTGGCCAGGGCCGCGGCGGAGAAGGACAAGGCGCTCGCCGCATTCTGCGAGGACTGCCGGCGCATGGGCACGTCGGTCGCCGAGCTCGAGACGGCCGAGAAGCTCGGCTACGACACGGGCATCCGCGCGCACCACCCGCTCGACAAAGAGTGGCTGATCCCGGTCTGGGTCGCCAACTTCGTGCTGATGGACTATGGCACCGGCGCCATTTTCGGCTGCCCGTCGGGCGACCAGCGCGACCTCGACTTCGCCCGCAAGTACGGCCTTGCGTTCAAGCCCGTGATCCTGCCGCCCGGCGCCGATGCGGCGACATTCGAGGTCGGCGACACCGCGGTCGACGGGGCCGGCACGATGGTCAACTCCTACGAACTCGACGGCATGACGCCGGAGGCGGCATTCGAAGCGGTGGCACTTCGGCTCGAAGGCACGATGCTCGGCAAGGCGCCGGTGGCGGAGCGCAAGGTCAACTACCGGCTTCGCGACTGGGGCATCTCGCGCCAGCGCTACTGGGGCTGCCCGATCCCGGTCGTGCACTGCAAGGACTGCGGCGTGGTGCCGGTGCCGGCGAGCGACCTGCCGGTGCGACTGCCCGAAGATGCGACGTTCGACAAGCCGGGCAACCCGCTCGAGCGGCACCCGACGTGGAAGCACGTCGCGTGTCCGGCGTGCGCCAAACCCGCGACGCGCGAGACGGACACCATGGACACGTTCGTCGACAGCTCCTGGTACTACGCCCGCTTCACGGCCCCCGACGCGGCCACCCCGGTCGATCCGAAGGCGGCGGCATATTGGCTCCCGGTCGACCAGTACATCGGCGGCATCGAGCACGCGATCCTGCATCTGCTCTACTCGCGCTTTTTCTGGCGCGCTTTGGTCGACAGCTGCGACATGCGGGGTGGCAATGCGCTGGCCGAGCTTCGTGAGCCGTTCGGCGCGCTGTTCACGCAAGGCATGGTGACTCACGAGACCTACGCCCGCGAGGCGACCGAGCCGCCGCACTGGCTGCTGCCGTCCGAGGTCCGCATCGAGGGGGAGGGTCCGTCGCGCCGCGCCGTCGAGATCGCGACCGGCCGGCCGGCGGTCATCGGCGACATCATCAAGATGTCGAAGTCGAAGAAAAACCTCGTCGATCCCGACGACATCATCGCCCACTGGGGTGCGGACTGCGCACGCTGGTTCATGCTGTCGGACAGCCCGCCAGAGCGCGACGTGATCTGGACCGAGGCCGGCGTTCAAGGCGCGGGGCGGTTCATTCAGCGCATCTGGCGCATCGTGGACGACATCGCCGAGCGGACCCAGTCCCGCCCCGAGGCGGCGATCCACGGCGCCGAGATCGTCACCGCAACCGGCGCCGAGGCGATGGCCCTGCGCCGGTCCGCGCACAAGGCGCTCGACGCCGTCGGCCGGCACATCGAAGGGCTGCGGTTCAACGTCGCTGTGGCGCAGATCTACGAATTGACGAACGCAGTTCAGTCCGCGCTGTCGAAGTCGGGCACAGCGGACGCCTCGGCACCGCCGGATACCGCATTTGCCGCCGCTCTGCGCGAGGCAGGCGAGGTTCTGGTGCACATAACGGGGCCGATGATGCCGCATCTCGCGGAGGAATGCTGGGCGCGGCTCGGCTACCACACTCTGCTCGCCAATGCACCCTGGCCAGCCGCCGATCCGGCGTTGCTCGTTGACGATGAGATTGTCATTGCCGTACAGGTCAATGGAAAGCGGCGGGATGAGCTGAAAGTGGCGCGCACCGCCGGATCCGACGAAATCCAGGCCGCCGCGCTCGGGCTCGAGACGGTCATCCGGGCACTCGAGGGCCGACCGGTCAAGAAAGTGATCGTCGTTCCGCAAAGGATCGTGAATGTCGTTGGCTAGTGGGCGTCGTGGCAGATCGGGTGACGCGGGTGGGCCGAGCGGGTCTGCTCAAGACGTCAGCCGTCGCTCGGCGCTTCGTGGCTTGCTCCTCGGCATCGCGGCCGCGCCGCTGCTGGCGGGCTGCGGCACCAGCGGGTTCCGCCCGCTTTATGCATCTTCCGAATTGGGCGGCAGCGGAGTCGACGCCCAGTTCGCCCGCATGGAGATCGCGCCGATCCCAGGCCGCGTCGGCCAGCGGATCCGCAACGAGCTTCTATTCCAGACTACCGGCGGACCGAACCCTGTCGCCCCCGCCTACAGGCTCGAGGTTGCGCTCAAGGAGAGCATTGCCTCCACGCTCGTCAAAACGGACGGCGATGCCTCCGGCAACGTCTATAACCTCGACGCCGCGTTCCGCTTGATACGCGTATCCGACAAGTCGGTCGTGTTGCAGGGTACGAGCTACGGACGCGCCGGTTTCGAGCGCTTCCGGTCGATCTTCGCCAATGTGCGTGCACGCGAGGAGGCGGAGAACCGCGCCGCGCTGCTGGTCGGTCAAGAGCTAAAGACCAGGCTGGCGGCCTATCTGTCCAACGCCGCCTGACGAATAGAACGCGAGCAGGCCAATCACTGGTTCGCTGTTTGACGCTGCGGCCTCGTTGACAGAGCCACGAGCGTCTCTGGCGTGCATGTATTTGGTGGTCCGTCCCTCGCCCGATCCTGCCTGACGGACCTTGCCGGGCGAAACCAGGCATCGTGGAAGGAGGCGGCATGGTCGCCATCAAGGCGCATCAGGCGCAGAGCTTCCTCAAGACCCCCGACCCGCGCCTTGGCGCCTTCTTGTTCTTCGGCACAGACAGCGGCCTCGTGAGCGAGCGGGCACACGCGCTCGCGCGGGCCGTGGCGGCGCGGGAAACGCCCGAGGGCGAGATTCTCCGCTTCGACGACCAGGATCTCGACGACAACCCGGAGCGGCTGGCGATCGAGCTGCAAACCATGCCGATGTTCGGCGGTCGCAAGGTGATCCGCGCCATCGCCGGGCGCAGGTTGAACGCTGCTTTGCTGAAGCCGCTGGTCACCGGCGGACGGCTCGCGGCGACGCTCATCGTCGAAGCCGGAAACCTGAGGCCGGACGAGGCTTTGCGGTCGCTATTCGAGAAGTCGGACCAAACCGCGGCCATCGCGTGCTACGGCGACGAGGACGCAGACCTCGGGGCGCTCGCGGTCGAGATCCTGAAGGCGCACGGCATGACCATAGCCGGGGAGGCGCGCGAGCTGCTCGTCGACCGGCTCGGCGCCGACCGTGCGCTGTCTCGCGGCGAGATCGAGAAGCTCGCGCTCTACGCTGCGGGCCGCCGCCAGATCGAGACCTCGGACGTCGAGGCGGTGGTCGGCGACGGGGCCGAACTGACCCTCGACCAGATCCCTGCTGCAGCGGCGGACGGCGACGGCGTGCGCGCCGCGCGCGAATGCGACCGCTGGGTAGCGTCGGGCGAAAGCCCGCAAGCTGTCATCCTTGCCGTGCAGCGCCACTTCCAGAGGCTTCACCGGCTGCGCGCCGCGGTCGACCAGGGCCGGCCGCTGGACGAGGCGCTGCGCCAGATGCGCCCACCTCTCCACTTCAAGCAAAAAGACGCCGTCTCGCGCCAGGTTCGGGCGTGGACGCTGGACAAGCTCGGCCGCGCGCTCGGCGGCATCGCGACGGCGGCCAAAGCGGCGCGGCTGGCGTCGGCGCTCGAAGCCGCGATCACCGAGCGGCTGTTGCTCGACCTGGCACGCCTCGCGGCCAGCAGCCAGGGCGCCGGGCGGCCGTCGCCGGGAACTCGGTCCCTGCGCCAAGGCTGACCCCGCTGCACGGATCGTGGACCCTGCGGCCAGCCGGCCGACGCGCTTGCCCTCCGCGGCTTGCGCCCGACCCGCCCCTGCCTATAGTGCGCCGTCCATCCGACCCGAAAGGCCCTCCCATGACCACTGCCCGCTACGACGTCGTTGCCATCGGCAACGCCATCGTCGACATCATCGGCCGCTGCGACGACGCCTTTCTCGCGCGCCACGGCGCACCGAAGGGCCACATGCGACTGGTCGATGCCGAGACGTCGGCCGCGCTCTACGCGGCCATGGGGCCGGCGGTGGAGATCTCGGGCGGCTCGGCGGCAAACACCATGGTCGGCGTCGCCTCGTTCGGCGGCCGGGCCGCGTTCGTCGGCAAGATCGCCACGGACGAGTTCGGCCGCATCTTCCGTCACGACATCGCAGCGGCCGGCGTGGCGTTCGACACCGCCGCGGTCGACGGCAAGGCGCCCACCTCTCGCTCGCTGATCCTCGTTACGCCCGACGGCGAGCGGACAATGAACACCTATCTCGGCATCTCCACGGATCTCGACCATGGCGAAGTTCGCGCCGACGTCATCAGCGCTGCCGACATCGTCTACCTCGAGGGCTATCTTTTCGACCGGCCCGAGGCAAAGGCCGCATTCAGGCAGGCCGCCTCGATCGCGAAGGCGGCCGGGCGCCGCGTGGCGCTCACGCTGTCGGACGGATTCTGCGTTGCCCGCCACCGCGCCGAGTTCCTTGATCTGATCCGGACCGGCGTCGACATCCTGTTCGCCAACGAGGACGAGATCACGGCGCTCTACGAGACCAAGAGCTTCGAACTCGCGGCCGCAGCGACCGCCCGCGACACACAACTCGCCGCTCTCACCCGCAGCGCAAAGGGCTCGGTGATCCTTCAAAACGGCGCCGTGACCGAGGTGCCGGTCCATCCGGTGAAGCAGGTCGTCGACACGACGGGCGCCGGCGACCTCTATGCAGCCGGCGTGCTGTTCGGCCTGTCGCGCGGACTGCCGCTGGCCACCGCAGGGCGGCTCGGCAGCCTCGCCGCGGCGGAGATCATCAGCCATATCGGGGCCCGGCCGGAGGTGCCCCTCGAGCGTCTTGCGCGCGAAGCCGGGCTGCTGACCTGACCGGCCTCGACCGGCGCAATTCTGCGGTTTTTTGGTGTGCACAACGCGCGCCAACTACGTTGGGCTGTTGGCGCCGGTGCAACCGCCATTGCCACTCGCGTTGTACGCGCTATTTCGCCAGCAATTGCCGTGGTATTTGCCGCGTATGCAATTCGAGATCGTAATTCGGCAACAGATGTATCTGCGTTAAAAGGATTTTTTCTGCTCCCGATTTAAATTCCCTGGATGCACTCGCCTCGCTTCCACACACTGTTTCTTACCGAATCGCTGTTTCGCTGTTTCAAGGTCATGCCATGCAGCCCGACGCCATCCGCCGCGGTCGCCCGAAAGGCACCGGAATTGACGATAGTCCACAATTGCAGAAAATCGCCGAGCTGATTGCCGCCGACCCCGCCCTCAAGCCGACCACCGCGATAAAGGCTCTCGGCGTCACCGACCCGTCGGTGATCCGGCGTCTTCGCGACAAGTTCAACGCCTTTGCCGCCGGAGCGGCCATCGATGGCGACGGTGTCGCGAACGCCCCCCTGGATCATTCCCCTGCACCGCCCCGGGCCGCTGCCACCCCACCCCGCGTCGTTGCGGCCGCGGTGAAGGACAGCGCCTATGCACGCACCCAGAAGGCGCCCGCCGTCGAGTCCAGGGTGACCGCCGCACCCGAGACGACCGCCACCTCGAAGAGCACCGTGGCCGATGTCCCTTCGGCCAGCGGCTCACCGGCAGCAAGTGCACGCAGGCCTGCCTCGCTGGCTGCAGCACCGAGCGACCTCATGGCGTTGTGGCTCGGTATCGGCATCCAGGCCTTCTCGACCCTGGTCGCCACGCAGGCCGCCATCGCCGACACCGTGATGCGCTCGCCCATGGTGTCTCTCGCCCTGCGCCAGCAGATCGCCTTCAACGAGATGGCGCTCGCCCTCGACCCGCACCGGACCGCGATCGCCTTCGGCGGGCGCCGGGACTGAGCGCGCGAGGTCCGGGCTCTACTCCGGTCCCGTTTCAGGGCCACGGGCGCGAAGCGATGTTCGCCTTCCGACAGAGCCGCGCCAAGAGCATCAACGAGCACTTCGGGCCGCTCCCCAAGCGGCCCCTTTTTCGTGCCGGAGGCGCCCGCCGAAGGGCTCACAGCTTGCGCAGCGCGACCTCGACCACCCGGTGGTCCGCCGCCTTGCCGAGGATCAGCCGCGCCCGCTGGCGGGTCGGCAGAATATTCTCCTCGAGGTTCTTGAGGTTGATCGTGCGCCAGAGCTCGAGCGCGCGCGCGACGCTCGCCTCGTGCGACAGCGCCGCGTAGCGGTGGAAATAAGCCGCCGGATCGCGGAAGGCGGTGGCGCGAAGCTTCAGGAAGCGGGCGACGTACCAGTCCTCGATCACCTTCGGCTCGGCATCGATGTAGATCGAGAAGTCGAAGAAGTCCGACACGAACGGGATGCCGCTGCCGTCCTTCGGCAACCGCGCCGGCTGCAGCACATTGAGGCCCTCGACTATGAGGATGTCGGGACGCTCGATCACGGTCGTCTGGCCGGGGATGATGTCGTAGTGGAAATGCGAGTAGACGGGCGCCTCGACGCGCGCAGCACCCGACTTCACGTTGGCCAGGAAGTTCAACAGCCGCGCCGTGTCGAAGCTCTCCGGGAAGCCCTTGCGGTTCATGAGCCCGAGCCGCTCGAGTTCGGCATTGGGAAGAAGAAAGCCGTCGGTGGTGATGAGATCGACGCGCGGATGATCCGGCCAGCGGGCGAGGAGAGCTCGCAGGACGCGTGCGGTTGTGCTCTTGCCCACGGCAACCGAACCCGCGACGCCGAGGATGAACGGAACTTTGACCTCGTTACGGGAGAGGAACTTCGAGGTGACGAGATCAAGCTCTTGGGAGGCGGCGACGTAGAGGTTCAACAATCGCGAGAGCGGCAGATAGATCTGCTCGACCTCGGCGACCGAAAGCTCCTCCATGATGCCAGAGAGCTGCTCGAGCTCCCGCAGCACGAGCGTCATCGGTGTATCCTCGCGCAGCCTCGCCCACTCCTCGCGCGAGAAGACCTGGTAGGGCGAGAACTGCAGACCCGAGCGCGACAAGCCCATCGGATCGGCAATGAAAATCCGCTCGGACATGGCTGGCATCACCGCTCCTTGCGAGCCGCTTTCTCGGCCAGACCCGAGGTTCCCATGCGCTGCTCGAGCGCAGCAAGTACGTCGCCAAGAGCGATGTTGCGGCTCTCGAGCAGCACCAGGAGGTGGTAGACGAGATCGGCGGCCTCGGCCTTGAGTTCGGCTTCGCCTTGACCCACAGCGGCGATCACCGTCTCGACCGCCTCCTCGCCGAGCTTCTTCGCGCAGCGCGCCGGGCCCGCGTCGAGCAATTGACGCGTGTAGGACCGCTCGGCCGTCTCGGTACGGCGCGCACGGATCGTCGCCGCCAGCCGGGCCAGTACGTCGTCGCTCATCGGATGCACTCTCCGAGGTCGGGGCTCCCGCACAGACGCGGCCCGGGGCGCCGGTCGGCCTCGGAGCAGGAGTTTTGTCGCCGGACGGCAAGGCGCGTCAAGGGCTTCGCGGGCCGAGGGCAACGAAAAGGGCCCGGGAAGGGAACCCGGACCCAGTCGTCGATAGAGGGCTACGCACACAAAACGCGGCTGACGCTATGGCCCCCGAAGGTGCCCCAGCGGTCGTCCTAGGTCCCGTCGCCGGGGGCCAGACGCATCCGGATGTAGTCGAGTTGGTCGAAGTTGCCATACTTGATGACGAGGTGGCCGCTTTCGCCCGAGCCCCGCTTGATCTCGACCTTGAGACCGAGTGTGTCGGTCAGCTCCTTCTCGAAGGCGCGCGTGTCGGGATCCTTCTCGCGAACGCGGCGTCCTGTGGACCCCTCCTGCCCGATCGGCTGCTGCTGCACCAGCGCCTCGACCTCGCGCACGTTGAGCGCCTGGTCGACGATCCGCTGCGCCAGCGCCTCGGCATCTGGATGGCCGATCAGCGCGCGGGCATGCCCAGCGGTCAACCTACCGTCCTGGACCATGGCCTGGATGCTGTCGGGCAGCTTCAGCAATCGCAGCGTGTTGGCAACGTGGCTGCGGCTCTTGCCGATGATCTCGGAAACCTGTTCCTGGCTGTACTCGAAACGCTCGATGAGATCGCGGTAACCGGCCGCCTCCTCGAGCGGGTTGAGGTCGGCGCGCTGGACGTTCTCGATGATCGCAAGCTCGAGCACCTCTTTGTCCGAGAGGTCGCGCACGATCACCGGCACCGCATGCAGCCCGGCCTTCTGACTGGCGCGCCAGCGTCGCTCGCCGGCGACGATCTCGTAGCCGCCTGTTGCCGTGTCGGGGCGGACGATGATGGGCTGGACGAGGCCCTTCGTGCGGATCGAGTCTGCCAGCTCCGCCAGCTCGTCGTCGCGAAAATCCTTCCGCGGGTTGAACCTGCCACCCTTCAAAAGATCGATCGGAACCACACGCTGCTCGCCCTCGGCCGGCAGTCGCGGCTGGGCCTGCACGGGCTCGCCGATGAGCGAGGCAAGTCCCCGGCCGAGCCGGCTCTTGGGCAGCGATGAGTTCATCACGGTCGTCGTTTCCTCTGGCGTCGGTCTTCGTTCTATGGCCGGGCGGGACAGGCTCCGGTCAGGCGGCCTTGATCATGCGTTCGCGCTCGATGATCTCGGTGGCAAGGCGAATGTAGGCCTGGCTGCCGGCACAGTCGTAGTCGTAGAGCAGGATCGGTTTGCCGTGCGAGGGCGCCTCGGCGACCCGCGTGTTGCGCGGGATCATGGTGTCGTAGACCTTGGCGCCGAAGAACTCGCGGACGTTCGCCGCAACCTCCTTCGACAGCGTGGTCCGCGCGTCGTGCATGGTCAGCACGACGCCCTGGATCTCGAGCGAGGGGTTCAGCGTGGCGCGGATCTGGTCGATCGTCTCCTTCAACTGCGAGATGCCCTCGAGTGCGAAGAATTCGCACTGCACCGGGACCAGCACGGCGTTGGCCGCGGCCATGGCGTTGAGCGTCAGCAGGTTGAGAGACGGCGGACAATCGATCAGAACATAGTTGAAGGTCCGATCAGGTGGCAGCGTCCGCTGCTGGCCTATGAGTGCGGCCACCGCATCCCGCAGCCGGAAAGGCCGCGACGGGTCGTTCTGAACCTCACTCTCGAGACCGACGAGATCGGAGTTTGCCGGCACCACCGAGAGCCCCGGCACGGCGGTTGCCTGCGCCACGTCGAGCAGCGAGGCCGCCCCGCGAAGGACGTCGTAGGAGGTGCGGGCGCGGACATCGCTGGCGATGCCGAGCCCGGTCGACGCGTTGCCCTGCGGGTCGAGGTCGACGACAAGCACCCTTTCGCCGACGGCCGCCAGAGCGGTGCCGAGGTTTATCGCGGTCGTGGTCTTGCCGACGCCGCCCTTCTGGTTGGCGATCGAGAGCACGCGGAGCCCCTGGCGGCCAGTCGCGGATCCTGTCACGGCACTCATCCTCTCGGCTTCGACCTCACGTCGCGGACGACCGCGATGCGGGCCTCGTCATCGGACATGCTGACCACCAGCTCGCACGCGAACGACCAATCCTTGCCTGCCGCCGCGAGCTCCGCGTCGACTTCGCGTCCCTTGAGCAGCAACGCCACCGTACCGGGTCCGAAAAATGGTGCCGAGTAGCCCAGCAAGCGTGGCAGAGGCGCCAGAGCGCGCGCGGTGATCACGTCCACTGCTCCGATTCTAGCCTGAGTCGAGACGTTCTCTATACGCGTGCACAGGATGTCCACAGGTGCGCCGGTAGCCCGCGCCACCGCCCCGAGAAATGCCGCCTTCCGCTGGTCGCTCTCGACCAGCGTGACGCGTGCGCCTGGCCGCTCGCGCAACATGATGCCGAGCACGAGCCCCGGGAATCCTGCGCCGGAGCCGAGGTCCAGCCACTTCAGAGATGCGGCCGGCGCCAGTGCGAGAAGCTGCGCCGAATCGCCGAAGTGCCGCCCCCAGACATCTGCCAGCGTGCTGGGCGCGACGAGATTGATCGTCCGCTGCCATTTTATGAGCAGCTCGGCATAAACCTCTAATAGAACTAGAGTTTCACGTGAAACGGCGAAGCGGCGCGCGAAGGATCGAGGACCGTCCGAGCCGGCGGTGCCAGGGGTCATGACGCGCCGGTCCGCCGAGCGCGAGCCCGCACCGCACCAGCCAGAAGCATCAGTGCCGCCGGCGTAATGCCATCGATCCGGCCGGCTTGCGCAATGGTCGCCGGACGATGGCGCTCGAGTTTCTGGCGGGCCTCGGCGGGTAGCCCCGGCAGCGAGGAAAACTCTATGTCGGGCGGGAGAACGAGGCCTTCGTCGCGGCGCAGAGCCTCGATGTCGGCCGCCTGACGACGGACGTACTCGGCATATCGGCCGTCGATCTCGACCTGGCTACGGATCGAGGGCGGAATGCGCCCGATCTCGGGCCAGACCGCGCTCAGCCGGTCCAACGTCACACCCGGAAAGCTCAACAGCTCGAACGCGGTCCGGCGGCGGCCGTCGCGGTTGATCTCGATACCGTGGCGGGCGGCCTCGCTGGGGCTCAGCATCAAGCTGCCGAGCAGCGCCGCAGCCGCCTCGAGCGCCCGTGCGCGCGTCGCGAACGCCGCTTGCCGCACCGATCCCACCACTCCGGCGACGATGCCGAGCGGCGTCAGGCGCTGGTCGGCGTTGTCGGCCCGCAACCGCAGCCGGTACTCTGCGCGCGACGTGAACATGCGGTAGGGCTCCGTGACGCCGCGCGTCACGAGATCGTCGATCATGACGCCGAGGTAAGCATCGGCGCGGGAGACCACGAAGGATTTTTCTCCCCCACCAGCGGCCAAAGCGGCGTTCATGCCGGCCGCAATACCCTGCGCGGCGGCTTCCTCGTAACCGGTGGTGCCATTGATCTGGCCCGCGAGATGCAACCCCGGCAGGCGGCGAACCTCGAGCGTCGGCGTAAGCTCGCGGGGATCGATGTGGTCATACTCGATCGCGTAGCCGGGCCGAAGAATGCGCACGCGCTCGAGGCCCCGCATGGTCCGCAGCATCGCCGCCTGGACGTCCTCCGGCAGCGAGGTGGAAACGCCGTTGGGATAGATCGTCGGGTCGTCCAAGCCCTCGGGCTCGAGAAACACCTGATGAGCGACGCGGTCCGCGAAGCGCACCACCTTGTCCTCGATCGAGGGGCAGTAGCGCGGGCCTGTGCTTGTGATCTGGCCGGAGTACATCGGGGACCGGGCCAGATTCTGGCGAATGATGTCGTGCGTCCGCTCGTTGGTGAACGTAATGCCGCACGAGACCTGGGGGGTAGTTATCGCCGTGGTCAGGGAGGAAAACGGCACGGGTTCGGTGTCGCCTGGCTGCATCTCGAGGGACGACCAGTCGATGGTGCGGCCGTCGAGGCGGGCGGGCGTCCCCGTCTTGAGCCGGCCCAATGCCAGGCCGAGGGCGCCAAGTCGGTCGGAGATCCGCCGTGCAGGCGGCTCCCCGACGCGCCCGGCAGGGATTCTTGTCTCGCCCAGATGGATGAGGCCGTTGAGGAAAGTGCCGGTGGTGAGCACGACTGCACCAGCCCGGATCGGCCGACCGTCCGCCAAGACGATGCCTCGGGCTCGGGGCGCCGGACCGGGCTCGACCAGCAGATCCTCGACCGCGCCCTCGACCACCACGAGACCCCGGGTGGCGCGGATCGCCCTCTGCATCGCCGCCCGGTAAAGCGCCCTGTCGGCCTGGCATCGGGGCCCCTGGACCGCCGGACCCTTCGAGCGGTTCAGAAGGCGAAACTGGATGCCGGCAGCGTCCGCGACGCGGCCCATCAGGCCGTCGAGGGCATCGACCTCGCGCACTAGGTGGCCCTTGCCGAGCCCACCGATGGCGGGGTTGCACGACATCTCGCCAATGGTCGCGAAGCGATGGGTCACGAGCGCCGTCGCGGCACCCATGCGCGCGGCAGCGGCGGCAGCCTCGCATCCGGCGTGGCCGCCCCCGACGACGATCACGTCGAAGCTATCGCTACCCTGGCCCATCCCGTGTGCCGTTACTTCAATTTTGGCCCGAACCAGCCGCTGCGCGTCGGGCGAACCCTAGAGCAGGTTGGACCGTTATGGAATCGCTTCCAGGTTCTGGTGGGCCTGCACAAGACGGCGCCGCGATGCGCCGCTGGCCGACGACCTGCAATCGGGCAGAAAGTTACTGATGTTTCACGTGAAACCGGAAATCATAGACGCTGGGTGGGTTTCAGCCGTCATTTTCCGATACAGAAGCGGCCAAAGACCCGATCCAGCACGTCCTCGACGTCGACACGGCCGGTCAGGCGGCCGAGTTCATGAGCCGCTCGGCGGAGATCCTCGGCCCGCAGCTCCACATCCGCGGAGTCCCCAGAGGAGAAGCGGTTCAAGGCTTCGAGGCACGCCGCAAGGTGCTCGCGATGGCGCGCCCGGCTGAGCACGGGAGCCTCGCGATCGACGGCGGTTGCGGCGGCGGCGAGGGCCGACAGGTGGTCGGTCAGCGCGTCGATGCCAGTGCCGTCGCGCGCCGAGACGCGCGGCCCCTCCTGGACTCCGCTCGGCGGCTGGAGGCCCTGGGCGGCCGAGAGGTCGCACTTGTTGAGCACGACCAGAAGCCGGCCGTCCAAGCCTGGGAGATCGGCGGCGGGTGGCCAGACCGGGCTGGCCGCATCCACCAGCCAAATCACGAGGTCGGCGGCGGCGGCGGCGGCACGCGCCCGGCGCATGCCCTCCTGCTCGACAGCTCCGGCAGTGTCTCTGAGACCCGCGGTATCTGCGACCACGACCGCCAGCCCATCGAGGTCCAGGCGTACTTCGACAACGTCGCGCGTCGTGCCGGGCTCGTCCGACACGATGGCCGCGTCCCGACGTGCCAAGGCATTCAAGAGCGAGGACTTGCCCGCGTTCGGGGGCCCGACGATCGCCACGCGGAAACCGTCGCGCACGATCTCGCCCCGCCGGCCTCGAGTGAGGTGGTCCGCGATCTCGCCCGCTAGCGCATTCACGATGCGGGAGCCCTCGGCGGTCGCGGCCGCGCCGACGTCGGCCTCGTCCGAGAAGTCGATCGCCGCCTCCGCTGTGGCCATCGCATCGAGCAGGCGGGACCGCCAGCCGTCGTAGAGCCGTGCCAGCTCACCGCCCGCCTGGCGCAACGCCTGGCGCCGCTGCGCCTCGGTCTCGGCGTCGACGAGGTCGGCGAGACCTTCGGCGGCTGTCAGATCGAGCTTGCCGTTCTCGAATGCCCGGCGCGCGAACTCGCCCGGCTCGGCCAAGCGGCAACCGCCAATGCCGGAGAGGGCATCTAATACCGCAGCGACCACGGCCGGCCCGCCGTGGACCTGCAGCTCGGCCATGTCCTCGCCCGTCTCCGAGCGGGGCCCGGCAAAGTACAGCACCAGCGCCTGATCGAGCGGCTCGCCTGTCGCAGGATGGCGAATGGTGCGGAATGCAGCGACGCGCGGCCGCGGGCGCGGCGGTGCCATGCGATCGAGAACCGCGCCGGCGGCCGGACCCGAGATGCGGATCACAGCAACGCCGGCACGGCCGCGGCCGCTCGAAAGAGCGTGGATGGTGCGGTGGTCAGCGGATGCGGAGCTCATGCGACGGCTGACATGAATGTGGCCCTGGGCGGACGGAGAAACGGCACGCGACCATTCGATTGCGATCACGCTCGCCTATATTGCGCTCTATACCGCGGGCCACGAACCGTCGCGCCCGGGATCATCCGGGGGACTTGCCGATGCCGCTGAACCGCCTGAGCCGTGAGACGAGCCCCTATCTATTGCAGCACCAGGACAACCCCGTCGACTGGTGGGCGTGGGGTCCCGAGGCGCTCGCGGAAGCCCGGCGCACCGGCAAGCCGATCCTGCTCTCGGTCGGCTATGCGGCCTGCCACTGGTGCCACGTGATGGCGCACGAAAGCTTCGAGGACGCAGCGACAGCCGAGGTGATGAACGAGCTGTTCGTCAACATCAAGGTGGATCGCGAGGAGCGGCCCGACATCGACGCGATCTATATGGGAGCCCTGCACAAGCTCGGCCAGCAGGGCGGCTGGCCGCTGACGATGTTCCTCGACACGGACGCGCGGCCCTTCTGGGGCGGCACCTACTTTCCAAAAGAAGCCCGCTGGGGCAGAGCAGCGTTCGTCGACGTGCTCAAGATGGTGCACACGGTGCACCGTGACGAGCCGGCGAAGGTCGCGCACAACGCCGACGTAATCCTGGCAGCCGTAGGTGCGCGCGCGGCGCCGTCGCCATCGGCGCGGTTCGGTCGCGACTTCGTCGCCGAAATGATCGACCGGTTGGCACAGGCCTGCGATCTCACTCATGGCGGGCTCGAGGGAGCACCCAAGTTTCCGCAGTGGAGCGTGTTCTGGCTGTTGTGGCGGGGCGCCATCGGCCAGGAGAACGCACGCGCGCGGCAGGCCGTGCTGACGACGCTCGAGAACATCTGCCAGGGCGGGATCTACGACCACCTCGCCGGCGGATTCGCGCGGTACTCGGTCGACGAGCGGTGGCTGGTGCCGCACTTCGAGAAGATGCTCTACGACAACGCGCTGCTGATCGACCTGCTCACCGAAGCCTGGCGCGAGACTGGGAACCCGCTGTTCAAGGTCCGCATCGCCGAGACGATCGGCTGGCTGGAGCGCGAGATGATCGCCGACGGCGGGGCGTTTGCGGCTTCGCTCGACGCCGACAGCGAGGGCGAGGAGGGCAAGTTCTACGTCTGGACGGCGGCAGAGATCGCGGACGTCCTTGGCGCTCAAGACGCCATGCAATTCGGTCGCGTTTACGACGTGACAACGGGTGGGAATTGGGAAGGGCATACGATCTTGAACCGGCTCTCGCGGCTCATGCTCGGCAGCGACAACGAGGAGCAGGCGCTCGCTGCGATGCGCGCGCGACTTCTCGAGCGGCGGTCGGGCCGCGTGCGGCCAGGATGGGACGACAAGGTCCTCGCCGACTGGAACGGGCTCATGATCGCGACTCTGGCGCGCGCGTCGAGCGTGATGCAGCATCCGGAGTGGCTCGAACTTGCGCGGCGCGCTTTCGATTGCATTGTCGCCCGCATGACGGCGGGCGACCGACTGGCTCACGCGAGCCGCAACGGCAGCACGAGCGCGGCCGGCGTATCCAGCGACTACGCGAACATGATCCGGGCCGCGCTGCGCCTGCACGAGGCGACGCAGGACGATCGGTACTTGGTTCTCGCGCGCACCTGGACGGACACGCTCGATCGCCACTTCTGGGACGGAGAAGCGGGCGGCTACGCCACGAGCGCTGACGACACGTCGGACGTCGTGGTGCGGCTGGTGACGGCGCACGACGACGCGGTTCCCAATGCGAACGCGACGATGATTTCGAACCTCGTGCAGCTCGCGACGATCACGGGTGAAGGGCGTTTCGCCGACCGTGCAGCCGAGATCGTGCGGGCTTTCTCCGGCGACGTTGCGCGAAGCCCGGCTGGCCACTGCGGGATGGTGGCAGCGCTTCTGGATCTCGAGGGTGTGGCGAGCATCGTGATCGGCGGGGCGACCGGAGACACCAGTGGCGCGCGCGCACGCGAACTCACGGCGGCACTCCACGCCATGTCCGTGCCGGGCGCCCTCGAGTACGTGATGTCGATGGCACCAGGGGCCTCGGGCGGCACGTCGACCGCGCCGCTGCTGGCCGGCAAGACGGGCGCGGAGCGAACAGCCGCTTATGTGTGCGTCGGCGAGATATGCTCCGCACCGATCGAGGACCGCGACGTGCTGGCCGGCGAGTTGCGCGGTATACGGACCTCGGGCCGGGCGGGACCGCAAAGGTGAGCGCGCATCCGCCGGGGCAAACCGACCGTTCCGAGGGCGGTCTACTCGAGGCGTTTACCTATCTGAGCTAGATCACGAATTTGATCTTGGCGATGGACCCGCGAGTGTGCTTCCCTCTCGGCGCGCGAACGGAGTTGGTTATGCAGTCACTGAAACCTGTCGTGCGCTTCGGCTACGCACCGTTCATGATCCTGGGCCTCAACGGCGCTGGCTACTATGTGATCGCTGGCGGGCATGGCTACGGTTGGCTCGCCCTCATCCTAGCCACTGCAATCGGACTGGCCTTCGCCGCCGAACGCATCTCGCCGTGTCATCAATCGTGGAACAAGTCCCACGGCGACGAGCCCGCTAACACGCTTCATGCCGTGGTCTACGAGATCTCGAGCATCAACGGCGTGCTGCTGTTGCCGCTGATCGCCTGGCTGGTGCCATGGCAGGGCGTGTGGCCGCACCACTGGCCGCTGTTCGCGCAGTTTCTGGCGGCCCTCGTGTTCGCCGACCTGGCTTTCACGATGGTGCATTATCTGAGCCACCGCTATCCGCTGCTGTGGCGGTTGCATGCGGTGCATCACGGCGTGCCGCGCATGTACGGCTTCAACGGGCTGGTGCGCCATCCGTTGCATCAGACGCTCGACATGATCGTCGGGATGCTGCCGCTTGCGCTGGCCGGAATGCCGGCCGACGTGGCGGTGCTGCTCGGTCTTGCAATTTCCATACAACTTATCGTGCAGCACTCGAACGTGTCCTACGAGCTGGGACCGTTCCGGAACACGATGTCGATCGGCGCCATCCACCACCTGCATCACGTCAATTGGGGCAAGGACGGCGACTGCAATTTCGGCCTGTTCACGACGTTATGGGACCGGATGCTGGGCACGTTCCATCCGGAGCCGCCGCGCGCCATTCATTCGGACGATCTCGGGATCGACGAGGTGCCGCGCTTCCCGACGTCGTACTGGCAGCAGCTGCTGTTCCCTTTCACCTATAAGCCCGGCAGCGGGGTGCAGGAGTTCCCGACCGGACGGCCGGCGGAGCCCCGCGATGCGAGCGACCGGGTTGAGGCCCGTGGCGAGGCCCGTGCGGACGCGAGGCGGATGCACCCGGCCGAGTGAACGGCGGCAGGACGGCCGAAGGGTCGCCCAAGGGGCTGGCGCTTGCGTCGGGAAAAATTACCAAAAAGGCCGCCCCGAAGGAGCGGCCTTTTTTGCTTGTCTGTGAGCCGTGGCCCGAGATCGCCGACGCAGTGTCCTCCCCGAGAGAACCGCAGCTCTCATGTATTCATCGACTGGAAGAACTCGCCATTGGTCTTGGTGCTCTTCAGCTTGTCGATCAGGAACTCGGTGGCGTCCATGGTACCCATCGGGTTCAGGATGCGGCGGAGCACGTAGACCTTCTTCAACTGGTCGCGTGGCACGAGGAGATCCTCCTTGCGAGTGCCCGAGCGAGCCACGTCGATCGCCGGGAACACGCGCTTGTCCGAGAGCTTGCGGTCGAGAATGATCTCCGAGTTGCCGGTGCCCTTGAACTCCTCGAAGATGACCTCGTCCATGCGCGAGCCGGTGTCGATGAGCGCGGTGGCGATGATCGTCAGCGAGCCGCCCTCCTCGATGTTGCGGGCCGCGCCGAAGAAGCGCTTCGGCCGCTGCAACGCGTTGGAATCGACGCCGCCCGTCAGCACCTTGCCGGACGATGGGACCACGGTGTTGTAGGCGCGGCCGAGGCGGGTGATGCTGTCGAGCAGGATCACCACGTCGCGCTTGTGCTCAACCAGCCGCTTGGCCTTCTCGATCACCATCTCCGACACCTGGACGTGCCGCGACGGCGGCTCGTCGAACGTGGACGAGATGACCTCGCCTTTGACCGAGCGCTGCAT
>CAYYGO010000040.1:0-36375 GCA_964471635.1 uncultured Hyphomicrobium sp. | reverse complement strand
GGATCCGCCTTCAGCCGGCGGTTGGCGCGATCTTCCGGGGCTGGGAGACCCGCCGTCACAGCATCATGAATCGCTCGGCGACCCGGCCGACCTCTGGTACCCGAAGGCCGATCGATCCGTCGCCATGCCGACCGTAGGGCGCTACGCGGCGGGTTACCCGGTCGGGGCGCTGGTCCACTTCACCGCGGGTCGCTGCGAGCGAGGCGACCCCGACGCCGCCGCCACCGCGCGCTACGGCGCGACACAGAGCCACAGCTACTTCTGCATCTCGCGCACGGGTCGCGTGTACCAGACAGCACCTCTCGATCGCTGGGGCTACCACTCCGGCAAGAGCTACTGGACCGGACTAGGCAACTACGTGCACCAGAAGATCGTCGGCATCGAGGTCTGCAACGCCGGTCGCGTGAAGAAGACAGAGCGCGGCTTCGAGCCCGACTGGAACAAAGCGGGCGGCACGAAGAACACCTACTACACCGCCGACGAGGTGCGGCTCGTGTCGTTGTCCGCGAACATCTGCGAAGCGGGCTATTACCTGCGCTACTCGCCGGAGCAGGAGGCGGCACTTGTCGATCTCATCCTGTGGATGCACGGACGCAAGCCCGATGTCTTCAAACTCAAGTACGTGGTCGGCCACGATGAGGTTTCGCCGAAGCGCAAGAACGATCCGGGCGGCGCGCTGTCGATGACGATGCCGGCCTTCCGCGCCCATCTCGCGGCCGAAATCGAGCGGCGCAAGGCGGCCGCAGCCAACGTTCCGATTGCGTAAGCGCCGGGACGGGTTCGCCCGGCACTACTCCGTGAGACGCAACTCGGTCAGGCTTGCGCCGATGGCGTTGAACGCCTGTACCAGCTCGTCGGCCGTGCCGGGTGCGTAGGCATAGGGCGGTTTGGTGGCACAGCGCTCGAGCTTGGCCAGGGTGTCGGCATTGGTGATCCCAAATGCCACCGTGTAGACCGTGATGCCCGCATCCTTGGCGTTCTGGCAGACCAGCTCCATGCGTGCGTCGGTGAACTGCCGGAAGCCGTCGAACGAGAACGGCGAGCGATTGCCGAGGTAGCCGTAGGCCGAGAAGTCCGACGAGATCGAGCCATCCGGCGAGGGATCGATGTTGTTCACGCCGTCGGTCATGAGCACCATGATCTTGCGGATCTTGCCGTAGGGCGCGCCCTCGGTGAACGGCTCGCCGGGCGAGAGCACGCGCCAGCCCCACGCCAGGCCCTCGGCGACGTTGGTGCCGGAGCCGTTCCAGTGCGTCATCCGGTCGATGGCGTCGGTGACATCGGACTTGCTGTTGGTGAGCGGCAGGATGGGATCGGGGCAGCTCTTGTTGGGGCCGAGCGTGTCGGGGCCGACCTCGTCGATGAGTGCCACGGTGTTGTTGTACTTGAGGGTCGTCCAGTGCGCCCAGCCGAACCAGCCGTCGTTGAACGGGGCGGGGGTCAGGTCGAGGCGGTCGGGCAGATAATCGTTGGCCGAGATCCAGCCGCCACCCTGAGCCGCGATCGCGGCCGCGTCGGGCTGGTCGGGCCAGAGCCAGGGCACGAACTTGGTATTGGCGTCGCCGTCGCCGGGCGGCGTGTCGTCGACGTCGTACGGCTCGGCGCGCGCCATCACGCATCCCTTCCACTCGGCGTTCGGAATGCGAGCGAAGAGATCGAACAGGTTGATCTTCGCGGGGTTGAGTATGTAGCAGGGTGCGCCGAAGATGAACGGCGAGGGCACATCGGACGCGCTCGCGGCGCGGGCGTCCCCGATGCCGAGCAGCCAATGGCCGAGAGAAGCGAAGGTCGGCAGCCGGCCGTCGAGCGATCCCGTAGTGCCGACACCGGGTCCGGGCCCGCCGCCCCCGCCGCCGCCCGTGACACACCCGGGCTCGTATCCGAACGCCCATTGCTCGAGATGGGAGGCATGCCAGCCGGCATCGGCCGTCGTATCCATCCACGCCATCTGGGTCGGGCCGCGGCCGATGTTGACGGCGCCCACGTACGGGACCACGGCCACCTTGACCTTCGACGGATTTGAGCTCGCGTTGTAGACGGCCTCGACGAGATCGCGCGCGCCGGTCTTGAGGTCGTCCATGTAGTCGCGCATGGAGCCTGTATTGTCGAGAACGAGCGCAATCTCGACGTCCTCGGCAGCCGCGGCGGCCTTCGATTTGGCCACGATCTCGAACATGGTCTGGCCGAGGACGGCGGTGAGCGTAGCCGGCATCTCCGCCCGCGCCAGTACTTCGACCGAGTTGCCCGACAGCGTGACGGCGACGTCCTTCAGCACCGCATCGTGAAGCTTCTGGGCGTTCTGCTGGAAGAAGGCCCGCGTCTGGTCGATGATGGCGGCCTCGTCCTTGAGGCCGCCCTGGCGCGAGGCGAGCACGGCCGCGTCCGCCGCCATCTGCAGCGCCTGGCGTGCACTGATGGCGCGGCTGTGGTCGACCGCAACGCCAGCGAGACCGAGCACCGGGATCAGCATGAAGCCGAACAGCACCGACATGTTGCCGCTGCAGGCTTGCGGCAAGGTCTGCAGACGCAGCCAGAGCCTGGACAAATTCCACATCGATTGCTTGCTCGTCCCAGTCATGTGGCACGCTCGGCGGATTGATCCGGACTGCACCGATTACGTGATCTGAGTACGAATATTCTCTGAACGCTGCGCGGGGTGCGGCGGTGACCGTTTGCGATGGCCTAAGGGATGTCCCGGCCCGGCACAGGACCTCGGCCGCGCCGGTGACGTCGGCTGCCGGAGGCATGTCCCCCGTATGCCTGCGCCGGCGAGCCTGCCCCTGCCCGTCCGCCGCCACATCTGGTATAGAACCCGCCCGGTGACGTGCCGGGCCCGTAGCTCAATGGTCAGAGCCGGCGGCTCATAACCGCTTGGTTGCAGGTTCGAGTCCTGCCGGGCCCACCACGGCTTTCCGCGCGGTTGCGAAGCTTAGGACAGCCAGCCGAGCGTCGACGGCGCGCAGCGCAATCGGTCAACTGTCGGCCTCGATGACGGCGACCCGCTCGCCCGCATAGACGGCCTTGAGCTGGCGGACATCATCGAGCGCCAGCGCCCACACGTTGCAGGGGCTCGCAAGACGGATCTCGCCGCTCTTCGAGACGGGCGTCGGGCCGAAGCCGATGGCAATCGCATCGCCGTCCGGCCAGAATGCGATCTCGCCGGCGCGGACAACGTCGCGCGCGCCGGCCTCGCGGTCGGCCGAGATCTCGGTCTTGAAGTAGATCTCGGAGCCCCAGGTCTGGGCCAGACCATAGATCGGAAGCGCCGCCCACACGCGGTCGGCGGTCGGCGTCTCCAGGAGCCGGGCGCGTATGGCGACCGTGCCCGCGCGGATCAGAACCTCACGCATCCCGAACCCCACCGCTCCGGACAACGCTTCACGCCTCGCCATCCCGAACGAGGCTGACCGATACCTTCTCACCCGGACGCACGGCCTTCAAGAGCGTCACGTCGTCAATGGCGTGCGCCCATACGTTGCACGGTCGCGGCAGACGCATCTCGCCGGGCCGCGAGATCGGGGTCGGGCCGAACGCGATGATGATGCGGTCGTCCTCGCTCCAGAAGCAGATGTCGCCGACCGCGGCGTTGATCCGCGCGCCGCGCTCGCGCCCGGTTTCGACCGGCACCTCGAAGTGGACGGCGCTGCCCCAGGTCTCGGCGGTCGAGTGGAGCGGCAGCGCAGCGAGGACACGGTCGGCGGTGGCGGTGTCGAGAACCTCGGCGCGGATGGTGACCCGGCCGGCCTTGATCGCTATGCGGCGCTGGCTCCGGTCGGGCGCCTTGGAGCGGCCTGCGGCGGGGCGGGGGCGGTCTCGGAGGACATTGGTGGGCATGCCGCCAATAGACCGCCAGCCGAGGGCCGGATCAAGGCCCCGGCCGCCGCTCGCTCGCTGCGACCACTACCGGCGGGACGTCACGCGGGGGGCGGGCCGAACACGATGACGGCGTTGAGGCCGCCGAACGCAAACGAGTTCGACATCGCGTAGCGGACCTTCTGGCGGCGTCCGACGTTCGGCACGTAGTCGAGGTCGCACGCCGGATCGGGCTCCTTGTACCCGACCGTCGGAGGCACGAAGCCCTCCTCCATGGCCTTGATGCAGGCCACCGCCTCGACACCGCCACCAGCACCCAAGAGATGCCCGTGCATGGACTTCGTCGAGGAGATCGCGAGCTTTTTCGCATGATCTCCGAACACCAGCTTGATGGCGTTGGTCTCGTTCTCGTCGTTGAGCTTGGTGGCCGTGCCGTGGGCGTTGAGATAGTCGATCTCGTTCGGGTCGAGGCCGGCGTCGTCGAGCGCGAACTGCATCGCCGTGCGCGGACCGTCGACGTCCGGGTTGACCATGTCCTTGGCGTCGGAGGACATACCGAAGCCCTTGATCTCGGCAAGAATCTTGGCGCCGCGCCGCTGCGCGTGCTCGAGTTCCTCGAGCACCAGGATGCCTGCGCCTTCGGCGAGAACGGTGCCGTTGCGGTTCTTCGAGAACGGGAAGCAGCCATCGGGCGACAGAACGCGCATCGCCTGCCAGGTGCGCATCGAGCCATAAGTCAGCACTGCTTCGGAGGCGCCCGCGACGCCGACGTCGACAACGCCGTTACGGATGTAGTCGAGCACCAGGCCGATGGCATGGGTGGCCGTGGAGCAGGCCGAGCAGGTGGCGAAGGTCGGACCCTTGATGCCGTACTCGATGCCGACGTGAGCGGCGGCCGACGAGCCGATGATGCGCAGAAGCGTCAGCGGGTTCGTCGCCCGCTTGTTATGAATGAAGAGGTCGCGGTAGGCGTTCTCGACCGTCGAGTAGCCGCCGGCACCCGAGCCGATGATGCAGGCCGACTTGTAGGGGTTCGGGTAGGGCGTCGGCAGTCCGGACTGCTGCCAGGCCTCGTCGGCGGCCCGGCCCGCGAACCAGGAGTAGCGCTCGCCATACTGGATTTTGCGGCTCTTGACGTGCTTGGCCGGCTCGAAGCCTTTGATCTCGCCCGCGATATGGATGTAGAGGTCCTCGAGCGGAAAGTTCTCGATCCGGCCGACACCGCACGTTCCGGCCTTGAGCGACGACCAGAATTCCTCGACGTTCAGGCCGATGGAAGTCACCGCCCCGAGCCCGGTTACGACCACACGACGTCCGGCGCCGATCTTAGACATGCTGCACACCTCTACGCTGCGGGGCCCGCCCGACCGGCAGACCCCACGTTCCAGATGGCCCCGGTCGGAGCCTCGATCGATAGCGAGCTTCCGCTGTCGTGACTTGCCTGGCTCCGGCGCCCAGACGTCCAGCCCATCTGAGAGGCGCAACCCGCCGGCTCACAAAGCCGGATCACGACACCGGCCATTGGTGCAGCAGTCCGCGGCCCATTCGCCGGAAGGCACCGTCCCGGACGAACCGCGCCGCACGACTCGGCCAACTTCTCAGGCCTTCGCGCCCGCGGTCTGCGGCCCGGCTGCAATGAGCTTCTTAACTCGATCGACGACGGAGCCGACGGTCTTGAAGTCCTCGACATCCTCGTTGGCGTTGTAGGGGATCTCGATCCCGAACGTATCCTCGATGTCGAACACGATCATTGCGAGATCGAGCGACTCGATCTTGAGATCCGTAAGCGCAGTCGTGAGCGAGATGTCGTCCCTCGGCTCCTTCATGTGCTTCTTCAGGATGTCGATGATCTTCGTCGCGACTTCGTCCATGTCCATCTCCCACCCCCGCACTGTCGGGCAAGGGGGTCCAAGCTACCGTTTTCTAACTAGAGCAGGCACCAGAGCATCACAAGCTGAGCCGTCGCATATCCTTAAGCGGCTGGCAAGTCCAGCAGCGGCCCCGCGTCAAAAGCAACCAGGGGGCCGGTTTCCGACAGATTCCGGGTACTTAGGTCGAACGTCTAATCTTGCTCATGCCCTACGGACATCGCCGCGTTGCCAGACGTGAGGCCGGATGATTGCGGCGATCATCTGGAGGACTCCTTAGCGCCACAAGATTACCGGTCCGCAAACCTCGCGGTGCACTGGAACAGCACGCGGCACGCTGGCGCATCCCATTGAAAAAGTGTTCAATACGCGAGCGGGCGAGCGGTGCCGCGCAGCCCCCGTCCGGTCTGCGGCACCGCCCCATGCCCGCCAAGCCAAAGCGCCCGGCCAGCAGGCCCGGGCCGGATAGCCCCAGGGAGGGCCCATGATTGATCAACACCGGCGAGCCGAGGCCAGTGCGCCGGCTCCGTCGTCTCTTGCCCCGCACGCTGCGGACGGCCCGCTGTGGCTCAAGTCGTACCCGGCCGGAATCGCCTGGGATGCCCGGATCGTGCCGAAGCCGCTCTACGCTTTGCTCGACCAGTCGGTCGCAAGGTTCGGCACGAAGACCTGCACCAACTTCCTCGGCCGGCGGACGAGCTACCGCAGCATTGGCGCGGAGGTCGACCGCGTCGCCGCGGGCCTGCAGCGCATGGGCGTTGCGAAGGGCACCAAGGTCGGCCTGTTCCTGCCCAACTGCCCGACCTTCATCGTCTACTACTTCGCGATCCTGAAGGCGGGCGGGACAGTGGTGAACTTCAACCCACTCTACACGGTCGAGGAGCTGACGTTCCAGGTCAAGGACAGCGATACCCACCTCATGGTGACGCTCGATCTCTCGGTGCTGTTCGACAAGGTCGAGGCACTGATGGCGAACGGCACGCTAGAGCGGTCCATCGTCGCCTCGTTCCCGGCGCTGCTGCCGGGCACCAAATCGGTGCTGTTCCGTCTGTTCAAGTCGAAGCAGCTCGCCAACCCGCGGGGCTCCAAGGTTGCCGACCGAGTCGTGTCGCACACCGACGTCGGCGCCGGCAATCCCGTGCTGACGCCGGTGGCGATCGATCCCGAGGCCGACATCGCGGTGCTCCAGTACACGGGGGGCACGACGGGAACGCCGAAGGGTGCCATGCTGACCCACGCCAACGTGTACTCAAACGTGGTGCAGGTGGTGTCTTGGGCGCCCGATCTCGTCGACGGCGACGAGCGGGTGATGGGCGTGCTGCCGTTCTTCCACGTCTTCGCGATGACCGTGGTCATGAACTTCGGTATCGCGAAAGCGGCCGAGATCATCATCATGCCGCGGTTCGTGCTCGACGACGCCTTGAAGCTCATCGACAAGACCAAGCCGACGGTGATGCCGGGCGTGCCGACGCTGTTCAATGCCATCCTGAACCATCCGCGCATCAAGTCGTTCGATCTGTCGACGCTGAAGTTCTGCCTGTCGGGCGGCGCGGCACTTCCGCTCGAGGTGAAGCACGGCTTCGAGGCCGCGACGGGCTGCAAGCTTGTCGAGGGCTACGGGTTGTCGGAGACGTCGCCGGTGGCGTCGTGCAATCCGATCGACGGTCCGGTGCGCGAAGCCTCGATCGGGTTACCGCTGCCGGGCACCGTGATCTCGCTGCGCGACCTGTCCGATCCGACGCGCGAGGTGGCGCACGGCGAGAGGGGCGAGGTCTGCATCGCCGGGCCGCAGGTGATGAAGGGCTACTACAAGCGGCCGAAGGAGACGGCCGACCAGTTCGTCGGCACGTTCCTGCGCACCGGCGACGTCGCGGTGATGGACGCGGACGGCTTCTTCTATATCGTCGACCGCATCAAGGACCTCATCATCTGCTCGGGCTACAACGTCTATCCGCGCCGCATCGAGGAGGCGCTCTACGAGCATCCGGCGGTCGAGGAGGTGACGGTCATCGGCATCAAGGACGCCTACCGGGGCGAGGCACCGAAGGCTTTCGTGAAGCTCAAGTCCGGCCAGACTGCTGGCGTCGCGGATCTAATGGGTCACCTCGAGGCGAAGATCTCGAAGCTCGAGATGCCGGCCGAGATCGAGTTCCGCGACAGCCTGCCGAAGACGATGATCGGCAAGCTTTCGAAGAAGGAGCTCAAGGCCGAGGAAGCGTTGAAGCATCGGAACACCTGATGAGCACCGTCCCACCGCGCATCCCACCCGAGCGCGCGCTCCGTCAGGCCGAGCCGCGCCCGCCCGCCGAGGCCGCGCGAGCCCGGCCGCCGACGACGGAGGACGAGGCGTCGGCGGTCTATGCGGATCTGGCGCACGACGACGGCGACGAAGATTGCGAGGATGGCGGCGCGCTGACCATCGGCGAGTTGGCCGATCATTTCGCCATCACGACGCGCGCGATCCGCTTCTACGAGGCGCGCGGCCTTCTGGCACCGCGCCGCGTCGGCGCCAACCGAAGCTACACGCGGCGCGACAAGGCGCGGCTGACATTGATCCTGCGCGGCAAGAACCTCGGCTTCTCGCTCGAGGACATCGCCGACTATCTCGCGCTCTACGACGCCGATCCGACCCAGGAGGCGCAGACGCGGCTGCTGCTGGACAAGGTCGACGAGGCGGTCTCAGGCCTCAAGATGAAGCGCGCGGACATCGATCGCACGATGCGTGACCTGAAGGAGATCCGCGCCCGCTGCGTCGAGCACCTGCGCCGACTGCCGAAGGGCGGCGGGCTCCCGCCCGAGGATGCGGACTAGGCACGGCTATCGCTACTCGCGCCCGCATGCAGGACGACGCTGAGCAGAGCTATTGAACGTTGCGGACCGCGCTGCTGAAGCGGCGCCAATGAGACGTCGATCGGACGCTAGTGTTGCGTCACTGACGCTTGGTTCCCGAGTGCTGCCGGGTGATCTGCCAAGCGTCAGTGACCAAGCAACACTCGAATCATGGAGTTGCTAGTGTTCCTTGTGTCTCAGACATTTGCTCGGAACCTAGCCGGAATGGGAAGCAAATGTCTGAGACGGAACACTAACGGTAGAGATCCTGGCGCGTCGGCGGCAGCTTCGGCGGTCGCTTCGCACTCTTCGAAGCGAGCGTCTGGAACAGCCGCAGCGTTCCGCGTTGGAAGGCGAGGCCGACGCCGGCGAGGTAGGCAACCCAGATCCGATACTTCGCCTCTCCGACCAACCGGATCGCCGTCGCGCGCTCTGCGGTCAGACGCTCGCACCACAGCCGGCACGTGCGGGCGTAGTGCAGGCGCCACGCCTCGACATCGTGCACCTCGAAGCCGGCGCGCTCCATCGCGACGACAGTATGCCCGATGTCGTCGAGCTCGCCTCCCGGGAAGATGTACTTCGCGATCGCCCGCTGCTCGGGCCGCAGCCGCCGCCCGAGCAGCGAGGGCTTCGGCGCGCGGCGCGAGATGGCGTGATTGAGGAACAGACCGTCCTCGGCGAGCAGCCCGCGCACCTTGCGCATGTAGAGCGGGATGTTCTTCAGCCCGATGTGCTCGTACATGCCGATCGAGGCGATCTTATCGTAGGTGCCTTTGACCTCGGAGTAGTCGGTCAGCTCGAAGGTCACCTGTCCCTCGAGGCCGAGCCGTCGCGCCTTCTCGCGCGCGAACCGAAGCTGCTCCTCGCTCAGTGTGATGCCATGCGCTTTCACGCCGTACGCGCGCGCCGCGTGGCAGACGAGCCCGCCCCAACCCGAGCCGATGTCGAGCATGCGGTCGCCGGGTTTCAGCCTGAGCTTGCGGCAGATCATCTCGAGCTTGTCGCGCTGGGCCGTCGCGACGTCGTTCGACCAGTCGGTGTAGTAGGCGCAGGAATAGACCATCTCCGGATCGAGAAAGAGCGCGTAGAAGTCGTTCGACAGGTCGTAGTGGAACTGGATGAAGTCCTTGTTGTCGGCGGTCTTGCGGCGCTTGCCGGTGATCTCGCCGTCGAACGCGCCCTTCTCCTCCGGTGCGTCGCCCTTGGCGAAGAGAAACGGCGAAAGGCGGCCCGCCAGCCGCAGGGCGTCGGAGGGGCCGATGCGCATCGACTTGCCGCGCCGCTCGAGACCGGCGCCGAGGTCGAACAGGGTGCCCCCCGTCAGGTCGATGCGCTTGTCGACGTAGTGGCGGATGATGGTGTCGAGCGACGGCCGGCGCAGCGTCGAGGCGATGACACCGGGATCGGCGATGACGATCTCGAGGGGACTCGTGACGGTCCCGCCCAGCGGGTGGCGCGAGCCGTCCCACAACCTGACCGCAGCGTCCAGGTCGAGATGCTTCGCCAGATTGGCTATCAGCGACCGCGCGGACGCGAGCTGCTTCTCCGACGTGGTTTCGGCCATCCCTGTCCTCATGTTCGCGCGGCGGAGGGATAGCGCATCACTCGGCAAAATGGAAATGCGCCGTGGGCTGGACCTCCGCCACGTCTACCGAGAACGGCGTGGCGTTGTCAGGCAGCGGCGGCAGCAGCCGGGTGGCCAACGTCACCGATACGACGCGGCATGGGCTTACGCCATGTGCCGCGACGCTGTGCGTGGCCCAGTAGTGCCCCCCCAGTGTCGGCCCCCCCAGTGTCGGCCCCCCAGTTTCGGACCCCAAGTGTCGACCAACAGTGTCGGCCCGATGCTGCCATGGCCGCCGCGCGTCACGCCGCCTTGCGCATCTCGCCGGCCTTGGCGCTCTCCATGATCGCGGCGACGCCCATGCCGCCCGCGGTGCAGACAGAGATCAACCCGCGTCCGCCGTGCACCGAGAGCAACTTCGCAAGATTTGCGACGATGCGCGCGCCGGTTGCCGCGAACGGATGGCCCACCGCGAGCGAGGAGCCCTTCACGTTGAGCTTCGCGCGGTCGATGGAGCCGAGCGGCCGGTCCTTGCCGAGTGCGCGCGAGCAGTAGGCCGGGTCCTCCCAGGCCTTGAGTGTCGCCAGCACCTGCGCGGCAAACGCCTCGTGGATCTCGTAGAAGTCGAAGTCCTGCAGCGTCAGGCCGGCGCGGTCGAGCATTTTCGACACGGCGATGGTCGGCGCCATGAGCAGGCCCTCGCCGGCGACGAAATCGTTGGCGGAGTGCTGCGCATAGGTGAGATAGGCCAGAACCGGCAGGCCACGGCGCGCCGCCCATTCCTCGGACGCGAGCAGCACCGAGGAGGCGCCGTCCGTGAGCGGCGTCGAGTTGCCGGCCGATAACGTGCCGCGCGGCCCCTTGTCGAAGGCCGACTTCAACGTGGCGAGCTTCTCGAGCGTGACGTCCTCGCGCATGTTGTTGTCGCGGTAGACACCTGCACAGGGCACGATGAGGTCGTCCATCCAGCCCGAGGCGTACGCGGCGGCCGCCTTCCGGTGGCTCTCCAGTGCGAGCTGGTCCTGCTCGGCGCGGGGAATGCTCCACTCCTTCGCCATCAGCTCGCAATGCTGACCCATCGACAATCCGGTGCGCGGCTCGCTGACAGACGGCGGCAGCGGCGCCAGCTCGCGCGGCGAGAAGTCCTTGAACACCTTGAGCTTGTCCATCGTGGTCTTCTGCAGCCCGACGTCGCGCAGCCGGGTCGCGAGCTTCTTCGTAAAGACGATCGGCGGATCGGAGGTGGTATCGGAGCCGACCGCGATCGCGCTCTCGATCTGACCCGAGGCGATCTTCGCCGCCGATCCCATCGCCGCCTGAAGCGACGTGCCGCACGCCTGCATCAGCGTGATGCCGGGCGTCGAGGTCGCGAGCCGGGTGCCGAGCACCGCTTCCCGCGCCAGATTGAAGTCCTTGGAGTGCGTGACGACCGCGCCCCCGACCACCTCGTCGACGTGGACACCTTTGAGGTTGTAGCGCTCGACGAGCCCGTTGAGCGTCGCCGTCATCATGTCGAGGTTGGAGAGGTCGGCGTACAGCGTGTTCGAGCGGCAGAACGGGATGCGGACACCGCCGATCACGGCTACGCGGCGCAGGGTCTGGGTCATGTGAAGCTCCGGCGATTGGCGCCAATCTGGATTGTCGTCAGGGTGGGAGGCGGACGCAGCCTACTCGGCTACTCGGCGGCGGCGCTCTTCGATGCGGCGCCCGACGCGGTGGCGGGCATATGCTTTGCGGCGTAGTGCAACGGACCGCCGCGGAACGGAGCGAAGCCGGTGCCGAAGATGAGGCCGGCATCGACCAGGTCCGCGTTTTCGACGACGCCCTCCTCGAGAGCGCGACGCGCCTCGACGATGAGCGGCGCGATGAGATCGCGGCCAAGCCGCGCGAGCTCATCCGCCGGGTAGGAGGCAACCGCCTTCTCGGGCTTGCCGTCCTTCCACGCGTAAAAGCCCTCGCCGGTCTTTTTGCCGAGCCGGCCCGATTGCACCAGCCGCTCGAGCTTAGAGCCCTCGCCGCTGCCGCTGCTGCCGCCGAGGATCTTGGCGACGTGCAAGCAGACGTCGAGACCGACGCTGTCGGCGAGCTCGATCGGCCCCATCGGCATGCCGAAGGTGCGCGCCGCCTCGTCGATCTTCTGCTTGTCCTCGCCCGCCTCGAGGCGCTGGAACGCCGCGAACATGTAGGGGGTCAGCACCTTGTTGACCAGGAAGCCCGGCACGTCGCGGGTGATGAGGGGGAACTTGTCGATGGCGACGACGAAGGCCGCTCCTTTCTTGACCTCGTCCTCGCGCGTGGCAGCGCCACGCACCACCTCGACCAGCGGCATCATAGGCACGGGCGAGAAGAAGTGCAGACCAACGAGCCGCCCCGGGTCGGCGAGCGGGCGCGCGATGTCCTCGAGCTTCAGCGACGATGTGTTGGTGGCCATGATCGCGCCGGGCTTGAGCTTGGTCTCGAGGTCGGCGAAGAGCTTCTGCTTGACCTCCAGTTTCTCGACGATCGCCTCGATGACGACGTCGGCGCGACCGATCCCGCGGCCCTCGGGGTCGGCGATGAAGCGCGATTTAGCCGCGTCCCGCGCGGCCTTGGTGCGGAACTTCCTCGCGAAGAGCTTCGACTGGGCCTTCATGCCCTTCTCGATCTGCTCTTTCGAGAGATCCTGCAGCGTAACCTCCATGCCGGCCGCGACGCATACGCCGGCGATGTCGGCGCCCATGGTGCCGGCGCCGATCACGTGCACGCGCACCGGCTTCCAGCCGAGCCCCTTTGGAGCCTGGGCCTTGAGCTGCTCGGACAGGCGGAACACGCGGCGCAGGTTGCGCGAGGTCTCCGACACCATCAGCGGCGCGAACGCCTTGGTCTCCTGGACCTTCATCTCCTCGGGCTCACCGCCGTAGTACTCGAAGAGGTCGATCAGCCGGAAAGGCGCCGGGTAGTGGTCCTCGCGAGCCTTCTTCCGCGCTTCCTCGCGCATCTTGCCGGCCAGGAACGAGCGTGCCGGCCACTTGGCAAGCAGCGCCTTGGTGGTGCCCGCGGGCTTCGAGCGTCGCTTCTGCATCACCGCCTTGCGCGCCGCCCAGCGCAGCGCGCCGGGGCTTGCAACCAGTTCGTCGATGAGACCCATGCCGCGCGCCGCGGAGGCGCGGATCATGCCGCCGGTCAGCATGTTCTGCATCGCGCCGACGGGGCCTGCCTGGCGGATCGAGCGTACCGTGCCGTTGAAGCCCGGGAAGATACCGAGCTTGACCTCGGGGAAGCCGACGCGCGTGCTGTCGTCGCGCGTTGCAATGCGCCAGTGGCAGGCAAGCACCAGCTCGAGGCCGCCGCCGACGCACACGCCATGCCAGGCCGCAACCACGGGCACCTTAAGGCGCTCGATGCGGTCGAGCATGCCGTTGACCGGGCGCAGCGCCTCGATCACCTGCTGCTCGGTCTCGAGCAGGTCGAACTCGCGGATGTCGGCGCCGACGATGAAGCCCTTGTCCTTGCCGCCCATCAGCACCAGGCCGACAATCGAGCCGTCGCGCGCGCCCTCGTCGACCCGCTCGACGATCGCCATCAACTCCTCGAGCGGCCGCCGCCCGAGCGCATTGGCGTTTTCGCCTTCGCGGTCGAAGATGGCCCACGCGATGCCCTCGCGATCGACGGAGAACCGCCAGTCGCGCAGCGCCAGCGGCTTCATGGCAGCCGTGATGGCGCCCGGCGCCGCCGCCGGTGCCTCGGGGGCCGCTGGAGTGGTCTCGGTCATGGCCTATACCTCGTGATGTGGGACCGGGCCCGCATCGAGCCCGGCATTGACTGCACTGAGATGGTGCCGGTGCGCAGAGCGCCTACTCGGCAGCGATGCTCGACGGGGGAAGTCCAGTCCCCTGTCCACCCTTGCGTCCGGCATCGGAACCGTCGACCGGTGCCGCGCCGAAGCTCGGACGCACCTCCGCAGGGTCGAAGTGATCCACCGCGATGGCGCGCGCGACAAGCGCTTCCAGCTCGCGGAGCTGCTGACCCTCGCTCTCCGTCAGCACACCCTTGGCGACGGCTTCGCCGAACCAGTCGTTCCCGTGGTTCCGGCTCACGGTGCCGAGACGAATCGCCCGCTCCAGCTTGCGCTCGGCTTCTTCGGCGGCGATCGTCTTCTGCAGCGTCACCTCGAGCAGCCCGGTCGGGTTGTCGACGTCGGTCGAGACGTGGATGAAGCGGGTCAGCCGGTCGCGCAGCTCGCCGGGCTCGACCGCGAGCCGGACGACCTTGGCGGTCAGGCCGTCCCCCGCGGGCCGGTAGTGGCGGCCGAGCGGATGCACCAGTGCGCGGAGAAGCACGCGCGCCGGCAAGGACGGGAAGTTGTCGATGACGCCCGTCAGCGCATCCTCGAAGCGAGCGAGGCCGTTTCTTGCGCACATCTCGACCAGCAGACGGTCGCCGGCGGGCTTGCCGTCGTCTTCGTAACGCTTCAAGACGCACGACAGCAGGTAGAGCTCGGACAACGCGTCCGCCATACGCCCGCATATCCGCTGGCGGGTCTTCAGTCCTCCACCGAGGGTCGCAACCGTCAGATCGGAGACGAGTGCGAAGTTGCGGCTCTGACGCGACAGCTGACGATACCATTCGCCGGTCGCGAAGGCGCTGTCGGGCGCGCGGGCAAACAGACCGCCGGTCAGGTTGTGGAACAGCGCTCCGGCCGCGTTGGAGACGGCGTAGCCCACATGCGCGGAGAACGCAGCCTCGAAAGCCTTCAGCCCGGCAGCGCGGTTCGGGTTCTCGGCCGCCTGGATCTCACTGTACAGGAACGGATGCGAGCGCAGCGCGCCCTGCGCGAACGTGATCAGCGTGCGGGTGAGGATGTTGGCGCCTTCGACCGTGATACCGACCGGCACCATCTGGTAGGCGGACTGGAGGTAGTTCGCCGGCCCATCGCAGATTGCACGGCCGCCGTGGATGTCCATGGCGTCGTTGACGGTGCGGCGCATACGCTCGGTGGTCTGATACTTCATGATGGCCGAGATGACCGACGGCTTCTCGCCGCGGGCAACCATGGCGGAGGTCACGGCGCGTCCGGCCTCGATCACATAGGCGGTCTCGGCCATGCGTCCGAGCGCCTCCTCGATGCCTTCCATGCGCGAGATCGGCAGGCCGAACTGGCGGCGGATGCGGGCATAGGCCGAGGTCGAGCGGAACACGGTCTTGGCCGCGGCGGCCGACGAGGACGGCAGCGAGATGGCGCGGCCGGCAGCGAGGCACTCCATCAGCATGCGCCAGCCGTGGCCGGCCATCTTGTCGCCGCCGATGATCCAGTCGAGCGGTATGAAGACGTCGCGGCCGCTGGTCGGACCGTTCGGGAACGCAGCGCCCGAAGGAAGGTGACGGCGGCCGATGTCGACGCCGGGGTGGCTCGCGGGAATGAGGGCCAGGGTAATGCCGACGTCGGCGCCGCGGCCGAGCAGGTTATCGGGATCGGCGAGGCGGAAGGCGACACCGACCAGCGTCGCTTCCGGAGCGAGCGTGATGTAGCGCTTGTCCCAGGTCAGCCGGATGCCGATCGTCTCGGTACCTTGCCACTGGCCCTTGGCCACGATTCCGATATCCCGCATCGTCGCGGCATCCGAGCCCGACGTCGGGCCGGTGAGCGCGAAGCACGGGATCTCCTCGCCCTTGGCGAGGCGCGGCAGGTAGTGGTGCTTTTGCGCGTCCGTGCCGTACTTCTCGATCAGCTCACCCGGTCCGAGCGAGTTCGGCACCATGACGATGATCGACACGTCCGGCGAGCGCGAGGCGATCTTGCCGAGGATCAGCGACTGCGCCTGGGCCGAGAAACCGAGGCCGCCGTGCTCCTTCGAGATCAGCATGCCGAGAAAGCCGTGGCGCCCGACAAAGCTCCAGATATGCCGCGGGATCTCCTTGGTGCGAGCGCGGATCTGCCAGTCGTCGATCATGCGGCAGAGCTCCTCCGTCGGGCCATCGAGGAACGCCTGCTCCTCGGGGGTCAGCACGACGGGCGGCACGGCGCGGAGCTTGTCCCAGTCGGGCTTGCCGGCGAACAGCTCGGCGTCGAAGCCGACGCTGCCGGCTTCGAGCGCCTGGCGCTCGGTGTCGGACACCTTAGGAAGAATGCTCTGAACCATGCGGAACACGGGCTGAACGACGAGCAGGCGCCGGATGGGCGGCACCGCCAGAGCGGCAAGCATGGCAGCCGGCGCCCAAGCCAGCACGGACAGCGCCGACCAGGTCGACGTGGGCTCCCCGAGTTGCACAAGACCCGTTTGCCAGAGAACGGTCGCCAGACCGACCGCACCGGCCCACATCCAAAGACGCGCCTCGCTCATTGCGAGCGCGATCGCCCCAGCCAGCACCAACAGGATGAAAACGAGGGTTGCCATCGTGACGTCTCCTCTGATCGGCGTTGTTCGCCGTCTTGCCCGCTTTTCGATGTCGGCCGCCCGAGCGGCCGTTTGGCAGTCATTAGGTCGAGGTCGGCGCGGCCTGCGCCCTGCTTCATTGGCCGGCCGGTCGTAACAGGGCCTCCGGGATCGTTGTGCGCCTCAGAGCCGGAGCCCGCCCCGGCAGCGGCGCTCAACGGCCCCTGTGTGCCTTGAGTGCGCCTTGTGTGCGCCTGGTAAGCGCCGAGTGTGCGACTGGTCCGAAGGCTTAACCGATGCGGACATCCGTCTGATGACCGGCTTGCTGCGACGGCCCGTCCACATGAGCAGTCGCCTCACGTCGAAGGGCGCCAATCACCGAACCCGCAGCATCCTGAGGTGGACCTCCAACGCGATTGGCAGACCTCGTCGGCTGGCCCGCTCGGACAGCCCGATCTGATCTGGCGAACAACATTCCACTCCGGCGATCCCGTCGCGGAACGTATAGCACGTATCGGGATCATCGACTATCGGCCAATGACGTTTACGTCAACGTAAAGGCAGAGACAAGACCCGACAGCCCTGACCATGCAACAACTGCGACGTTATGTCCAATGCCCTGCGATCTGCTCGGAGCATGTCCGTGGGACATGGCGCACGCACGATTGCAACGCATACGGGTATGGCCATGAGCGCACATCGGCGCTAGGGTTCGCGATGTGGGGAGTGCTGGGTGGAAAGCGCCAAAATGCGGGCGACAGCGATGGCGCGACGTGGGCCGCCGCGTCGACAGGCGTCAGGATCGTTCGGCAATGTCCGGCGGCGAGACGCGCGGGCGGGTCGCTGGCGTCGTTCGAGCGCCCTGGTTCGCCAGCAGTGCCAAGGTCGCCGGGAGGGCTGACGGCGAATGCCGCTCGGCCTTGTGCCCGGACCCGTCAGGCGTTCTACGCGGCTCTGCGGCGGGCATGTGCAGCCTTGCCGGATCGATCCGGAGAGCGCGGCGCACGAGCGGAGAGGGTTCTGCAGAGAGCATGTCGACAGACTCATCGATCCCGACAAATTCAGACACTGAGGACGGCCCATCGAGCCGGGACCGGACTTGGAGCCAGGCGCGAGCGTGCAGTCGCAGAACGTTCATGGCCGGCGCCAGTGTCGGAGTGGCGCTGGTGGCGGTGGGCGGCGCGGGCACGGCAACAGGAGTCGGCGCGCTGGGCAGCAGCGTTCCGGCTGGCGGCGCGGCCGGGTTCGAGGCGGCGTTCGCCCGGCTGACGGGCGGCGCCAAGACCTTGCAGGACGGCATCGTGCTCGAACTGCCGATGCAGGTGGAAAACGGTAACACAGTGCCCTTCACAGTGACCGTGGACAGCCCCATGTCGGATGCCGAGCACGTCCGCGCCATCCATGTGCTGGCGACCGACAACCCGGAGGCGATCGTCGGCACTTTCCGACTGTCGCTGCTATCGGGCAGAGCCTCGGTGTCGAGCCGTCTGCGGCTGGCGCGGGCGCAGGAGGTCGTGACCGTTGCAGAGATGTCGGACGGCACGATGCGCGTGGCACGCAAGGCGATCGCGGTCGTGATCGGCGGTTGCAGCAGCGGTTGAGGGGAGCCATGACATCGGACGGGCACGGCAGCGACGTCGGCGGCGGCATGGGGGCCATGCATGTCCAATAAGCCCCGCATCAAGTTGCCCGAGAGCTACAAGGCCGGCGAGGTCATCGAGATCCGCGCGCTGATCCTGCACGTCATGGAGACAGGACTGAGGAACGGCGAGGATGGGCGCCCGGTGCCGAGAAACATCGTCCATACCTTCATAGCTCGCCTCGACGGCCGCGAGGTATTCCGCGCCGAACTGACGCCGTGCATCTCGGCCAACCCCTATATCGCCTTCCATCTGCGCGTGCCGGACGCGGGAGAGTTGCAGGCGATCTGGATCGACGACGCGGGCGTGCGTACCGTAGAGCGGGCCGTCCTGCAGCCGGCCTGACACCTGTGGCGCCGGGGCAGACGGCACGAAAGCGCGCCGCAGCCCGACGGCCACCGTAGAGCGGTCTTTCGTTCTATCTGCGCCCTTGCCCGGGGATGCCGAAGAGGCTAGGCGTTGGCCGGCTGCCGCGCCCTGCGCGGGACGCGCTTGCCGGATGGAGATCGAGATGGCCGAGGAACCCGTCGTCGCCCAGAAGGGCCCCTATCAGGTCGAGCTCGAGGAGGGCAAGCCGTACTTCTATTGCCGCTGCGGACGCTCGGCGAAGCAACCCTTCTGCGACGGCGCCCACAAGGGCACCGGCATCGAACCGATGAGGTTCGTGGCGCCGAGCACCGGCACACACAACCTCTGCGGCTGCAAGGCTAGCGGCGACGAGCCGTTCTGCGACGGCTCCCACAACATCATCTGACGCCGTCATCATCTGACACCGTCCGAGGACGGGGCTCAGCACCTCCCGGAGTGCCCCCTTTCCTGATCGGCGCCGACAATCGACCGCCGTCCGCCCACCCGCCGGTGCTCGCGGACGCAATTTGCAGCTTCAATTGGACGGCGAACTGCCGTTAAGATCGCTTCATGGCGCATCCGCCAAGTCGCGGCCGTTCCGGCCGCAGCGCGTGCGACGGGGGATCATGGACTATTTTCTGCAGCAATTCGTGAACGGGGTGACGCTCGGCTCGATCTACGGCCTCATCGCCATCGGCTACACGATGGTTTTCGGCATCATCGGCATGGTGAACTTCGCCCACGGCGACGTGTTCATGCTGTCGACCTTCATCTCCGTCATCGTGCTGCTGATCCTGACGACAGTACTGGGCGTCACGTCTATCGCGCTCGCGCTGCTGCTCGTGCTGATCGCGGCCATGCTGCTGACGGCGCTGTGGAACTGGGCGATCGAGCGTGTCGCCTACCGGCCGCTGCGCGGATCGTTCCGGCTGGCGCCGCTGATCTCGGCGATCGGCATGTCGATCTTCCTGATGAACTTCGTGCAGGTCGTGCAGGGCCCACGCAACAAGTCGGTGCCGCCGCTGCTGACGGACGTCTACACGATCCCTGTCGGCACCGGCAGCATCACCATCGCGCTGAAGCAGATCTTCATCATGGTGGTGACGGCGGCGCTGCTCGCGGCCTTCTGGTACGTGGTGCAGCGGACCGCGCTCGGACGCGCGCAGCGCGCCTGCGAGCAGGACCGCAAGATGGCAGCACTGCTCGGTATCGACGTCGACCGCACGGTGTCGGTGACGTTTGTGTTGGGCGCCGCACTCGCCGCCGTGGCTGGCGTCATGTACGTGGTGCAGTACGGCGTGGTGAACTTCGCGGACGGTTTCGTGCCGGGGGTCAAGGCCTTCACGGCCGCAGTGCTGGGCGGGATCGGGTCGCTGCCGGGTGCGGTACTGGGCGGCCTCCTCATCGGCCTCATCGAGACGCTGTGGTCGGCTTATTTCTCGATCGACTACAAGGACGTCGCCGCCTTCTCCATCCTCGCCGTCGTGCTCGTCTTCATGCCCTCGGGCCTGCTCGGCAAGCCGGACGTCGAGAAGGTCTGAGGCCATGGCGGGGGATCGCGAAATGACGCGTCCGGAGCCCCCCGCCGCAGCAGCGGAGCAGCCCGCACAAGCGTCCGACCCGGCATCCGACCTGGCATCCGACCGGGCTGCCGCCCCGAGGGAGGCTCCTTCCGAGCCTCTGGCCGACGTGCTGCGCGACGCCGCTGTCACAGCGCTCGTCGTGCTCGGACTGTCGTTCCCGATCCTCGCCTACAGGACGGTGCAGGACTTTTCGAACAAGCTCGCGCTCGAGCCCCGCTGGGAGCTGGCCGGCATCGCGGCTGCGATCGCGTTCGTGACCCGCCTCACCTGGGGACTGGCGCAGCACAGCCGGCCGGCGCGGGCCGGCGCAGCGCGCGCCGCCCGCCCCCCCTCGCCGCTCATGGCCAAGGCCGCGCCGTGGATCGCGCGGGCGGCGCTCGCGGTGGTTCTCGTCTATCCATTCCTCGCCGTCTGGCTCACAGGCCATGCCGGCGCGATCAAATGGATCGACAATTTCGGCATCCAGATCCTGATCTACGTGATGCTGGGCTGGGGGCTCAACATCGTGGTCGGGCTCGCCGGCCTGCTCGATCTCGGCTACGTCGCGTTCTACGCGGTCGGGGCCTACTCGACGGCGCTCCTCTCGACCAAGCTCGGGCTCTCGTTCTGGCTATGCCTGCCGCTCGCCGGCATATTCGCCGCGCTCTGGGGCATCCTGCTCGGCTTCCCGGTGTTGCGCCTTCGCGGCGACTATCTCGCCATCGTCACGCTGGCGTTCGGCGAGATCATCCGTCTCGTGCTCATCAATTGGGTCGACTTCACCGGCGGCTACGCCGGCATCTCGTCGATTCCGCGCCCAACGTTCTTCGGACTGCCGTTCAACGCCAGCGAGCAGGGGTTCGCCGCGACCTTCGGGCTTGCGTTCACGCCGCTGCACCGGCTGTTCTTTCTCTTCTACCTGATCCTGGCCCTGGCCCTGCTCACCAACTGGGTCGCGATCCGGCTGCGCCGGTTGCCGATCGGACGCGCCTGGGAGGCACTGCGCGAGGACGAGATCGCCGCCCGCTCGCTCGGCATCGACACGGTGACCACGAAGCTCACGGCGTTCGCCATCGGGGCCATGTTCGGCGGCTTCGCCGGTGCCTTCATCGCCGCACGCCAGGCCTTCATCAGCCCGGAGATGTTCGTGTTCATGGAAAGCGCGGTGATCCTCGCGATCGTCGTGCTCGGGGGCATGGGAAGTCAGCTCGGGGTGGCCATCGCCGCGGTGGCGATGATCGGAGGCACGGAGCTGTTGCGCGAGCTCGAGTGGCTGAAGCGGATCTTCGGCAACGAGTTCGACCCGACACAGTATCGCATGCTGCTGTTCGGCCTCGCGATGGTGGTCATCATGATCTGGAAACCGCGCGGGCTAATCTCGATGCGCGAGCCGACGGTGGCGCTGCGCGAGAAGAAGTCGATCTCGGGCAATCTCGTCGCCGAGGGACACGGCTGATGGCGGCCGGCTCACAGCGTCCGGGCGCGCCGCTGCTCGCGGTCGACCATCTGTCGATGCGCTTCGGCGGCCTCGTAGCCGTCAGCGACCTTTCGTTCGTGGCGCGGCGTGGCGAGATCACCGCCCTGATCGGCCCCAACGGTGCCGGCAAGACAACGGTCTTCAACTGCATCACCGGCTTCTACCGTCCGACCGAGGGCCGCATCCTCCTGTCGACGGCGCCGAGCCTTCCCGCAGCGGCCGTGCAGCGGCTGACCGCCTCGAGCGAGCGCCACCTGGCGGATGCCGGCCACGACCTCTTTCTGCTCGAGCGGATGCCGGGCCACGAGATCACCGCGCTGGCACGCGTCGCCCGGACGTTCCAGAACATCCGTCTGTTCTCGGGCATGACCTGCCTCGAGAACCTGCTCGTCGCTCAGCACAATGCGCTGATGCGCGCCTCGGGCTACTCGATCCTCGGACTCGTCGGCGCGCCCTCCTGGCGGCGAGCGGAGGATGCGGCGATCGAGCGGGCGGCAGGCTGGCTCGAGCGGATCGGACTGACGGAGCGTGCCGACGACCCGGCGGGCGATCTGCCGTACGGCGACCAGCGCCGGCTCGAGATCGCACGCGCCATGCTGACCGGGCCGCGCCTGCTTTGCCTCGACGAGCCGGCAGCGGGGCTCAACCCGCGCGAGAGCGCATCGCTCGCGGCGCTGCTGCGCGACATCCGCGACCGCGACGGCGTGGCGATCCTGCTCATCGAGCACGACATGAGCGTTGTGATGGAGATCTCTGACCACGTCGTGGTGCTGGAGTACGGCATCAAGATCTCGGACGGGACGCCGGAGAGCGTGCGCGCCGATCCCAAGGTGGTCGCCGCCTATCTCGGTGTCGAGGACGACGAGGTCGATGCGGCCGAAGCGGAGATCGAGGCATGAGCGCCGCTCCGAAGCCGCTCCTGTCGGTCGAGGGCGTTACAGCGCACTACGGCAGCATCATCGCCCTGAAGGGCGTCGACATCGAGGTGATGCCGGGCGAGATCGTGACCCTCATCGGCGCCAACGGGGCCGGCAAGTCGACGCTGATGATGACGATCTGCGGCAGCCCGCGCGCCTCCTCCGGCCGCATCATCTTCGACGGGCGCGACATCACGCGGCTCGCAACGCACGAGATCGCCCGCCTGTCGATCGCGCAGGCACCGGAGGGGCGGCGCATCTTCCCGCGCATGACGGTGCGCGAGAACCTGCAGATGGGCGCGCAATTGCTCGATCTCGTCCACTTCGACGAGGATCTGGCGCACGTGACGCGGCTGTTTCCGCGGCTCGCCGAGCGCATCGACCAGCGGGGCGGCACGCTGTCGGGCGGCGAGCAACAGATGCTGGCGATCGCACGCGCATTGATGAGTCGACCGAAGCTGCTGCTGCTCGACGAGCCGTCGCTCGGCCTCGCCCCGCTTGTGGTGAAGCAGATCTTCGAGGCGATCCGCGAACTCAATCAGAAGCAGGGCATGACGGTGTTCCTGGTCGAGCAGAACGCCTATCACGCGCTGCGGCTGGCGCATCGAGGCTATGTCCTGGTCAACGGCCGCGTGACCATGAGCGGGGGCGGACACGAGCTTTTGCACCGGCCGGAGATCCGCGCCGCCTACCTCGAAGGGGGCAAGCATTGATCTGGGCGTTGCCCCGGCAGCAAGGCGGGGCCAGGGAGCGGGGGTGCAGGCAATGATGGATGCGATCTATCCGACAAGCGGCGGCTACGGGCTCGGGGTTTTCCTGCTCGTCACGATGGCGATGGGCGGCTCGGCGGCCTGGGCCACGGGACGCGCCATAGCCGCAACGTGGCGGCCGGCCGGACAGGTCCTGGCCTATGGGCTCCTGCTGGCAGCCGTGGCCCGCTTTCTCCAGTACGCCCTATTCCACCAGCCGCTGCTCGCGCCCGGGGCACTGCTCATCGACGCACTGATCCTGATCGCGATCGGGCTTGCGAGCTACCGGGCCACGCGTGCGGGCCAGATGGCGGCGCAGTACGGCTTCGCCTTCGAGCGCAACGGCATGTTCGGCTGGCGGGCTCGCCTCGACACCGCAACTGCCCGAAGACAAGGCAGCAATTCCCCTTAACTTTTGCCCTGTTTCCGTGGAACATGCGCCGGCTCCGGCAGGCCGGGGAGCCCACAGCGGGCTTTCCGCCGACTGCGAGAGCCGCCCTCGGCCCGCGCGCATGCGCCGCGGCGCGGGCGCCGGGTTCATCACCAGGGAGATATTCATGAGACAGATTTCGTTGACGGCGCTCGCGCTCGCAGCCGCGTTGGGGCTGGCGACTGCCGCCGAGGCGCAGGTCAAGGTCGGCGTCGGCGGACCTCTGACGGGGCCCAATGCCGCGTTCGGCGCCCAGATCAAGATGGGAGCCGAGCAGGCTGCGGCGGACATCAACGCCGCCGGTGGCATCAACGGCCAGAAGATCGAGATCGTGCTCGGCGACGACGTCTCCGATCCGAAGCAGGGCGTGTCGGTGGCCAACAAATTCGCGGCCGAGGGCGTCAAGTTCGTCGTCGGCCACTTCAACTCGGGCGTGTCGATACCGGCGTCCGAGGTTCTGGCCGAGAACGGCATCCTGCAGATCACGCCGGCCTCGACCAATCCGAAGTTCACCGAGCGCGGCTTGTGGAATACGTTCCGCACCTGCGGTCGCGACGACCAGCAGGGCGGCGTCGCGGGCGAGTACATCGCTACCGCGCTCAAGGGCAAGAAGATCGCCGTGGTCCACGACAAGACGACCTACGGCAAAGGCCTCGCCGACGAGACCAAGAAGGCGATGAACGCGAAGGGCGTGACCGAGGTCCTCTACGAGGGCGTCAATACGGGCGAGAAGGACTTCTCGGCGCTGGTCGGCAAGATCAAGGCGTCGGGTGCCGACTACCTCTACTGGGGTGGCCTGCACACCGAGGGCGGCCTCATCGTGCGCCAGATGCGCGACGCGGGCGTCGCGACCGTGCTGATAGGCGCGGATGGCATTGCCACAGACGAGTTCGCGGCCATTGCCGGCCCGGGCGCCGAAGGCACGCTGATGACGTTCGCTCCCGATCCGCAGAAGCGGCCCGAGGCGCAGGCCGTGATCAAGAAGTTCGACGAGAAGAAGTTCAAGCCCGAGGCCTACACGCTCTACAGCTACGCCGCGCTTCAGATCATCGCTGCCGCAGCCAACGAGGCCAAGGCCAACGACGGCAAGAAGGCCGCCGAGGTGATCCGCGCCGGCAAGCCGTTCAAGACCGTGATCGGCGACATCGGCTTCGACAAGAAGGGTGACATCACCCGCCCCGACTACGTGCTCTACACGTGGAAGAAGGGCGCCGACGGGAAGATCACCTACGTACAGAACTGAGGCACAGCACGGCACAGCGCCCGCGACGGGCGGCGTGCCGTGAGCCGCTGGCGGATCACGTGACGGACACGTCCCGGCTCGACAGAGCAGACGACAGGCGACACCAGGGAGGCCGGCTGCCGTGCCGGCCTTTTCTGCGGCTCGGCGCGGCGGTCCTGGCGCTGCTGCTCGGGGCCGCGACCCGTGCGGACGCCAGCGACAGGGTGGCGCTGGTGCTACCGCTGAGCGGGGCGCGCACGACCGAGACCGCCGCGGCAGAGCGCGCGGTGCGCGATGCTGCGCTGGCGATCGGCACCCGGGCCGGCCCGGCTTTCCCGGCCATCGACGTCGCGGTCCACGACGACGGCTGCGCCGCGGCTCGAGCCGTTGACGCGGCACGACGGATCGTGGCGGAACGCGTGGCCCTCGTGATCGGCCACCCCTGCCCGGCCGCAGCGACCGCAGCGGCACCCGTCTATGCCGCGGCCGGCATTCTCTTCATTGCGACGGGACCCCGACACCCGGAGCTCACCCGGCGCCGCGCGGGACCGTCCATCTTCCGCCTCGCCGGGCGGGACGACGAGCAAGGCCCGGCAGCCGGGCGCTACATCGCCGCAAAAAGCCCCGGAGCGCGGGTTGCCATTGTCCACGACCGCACGCGCTATGCGCGCGGCCTCGCCGATGGCCTCAGAATAGGCCTCGCGACAGCCGGGGCATCACCGATAGCCGAGGTCGGGATCGTGGCAGCCGACAAGGATTTCTCGGCCGCCGTCAAAGCGCTGGCAGCCGCGCGGGCGGAGATCGTCTACATCGCGGGGTTCCCGACCGAGGCCATGTCGGTTGCCCGGCACTTGGCTGCCGCAGGCCTGAAGCCGCACCTCGTCGGGCCGGACGCACTCGCCACGGACGCCCTCGGGGAGGAAATGTCGCGCCTGGGGCTCGGTATAAGCGTGACGCTGTCGGTCGGGTTGGGCGAGACACCCCGTTGGCCGTCGCGCGTGGACGCTCGCGATTTCGCCGCGGCGCTGGAGGTGTGGGCGGCGGCGCGGGCGGCCGTCGCAGAAGGCGAACAGGGCACCGGCGCCATCGCCGCGACCGAAGCTCGCGACACGGCGCTACGGACGCGGCTGGGTGGATCGGCGCTGGCAACGGTGGCGGGGCCAATCCGCTTTGCGCCGAACGGTGACGCGGAGGTCGCGTCGTACGGCGTAGCGCGATTCCACGACGGGCGGTGGGTGCTGGGCGCACTCATACCGCCGCTTCCGTCAGTGCGGGAGGGGGACCCGGAGCGCGTGGCAAAACGGCGTCCGGGCCAGAAGCAGTTGTCGATCGAGCCACGGACGAGCGCAACACGTCCGGAACCGGCGCATCCTAGCCCGTCACGATGACGCCCGTCACGATGACGCCCGTCACGATGACGCCCGGGGGCGCCGGTCGGAATAACGCGACCAACGCCTCGATGTCGTTCGTGGTTCGCCGCGACGCGCCTACGAAGCCCCGATCCGAACGAATAGAGGCGTCCCGTCGTCTTCCGGGGTGATCGCCGCATCGTCTCGTGTCGCCGCCGCGATGCGACGCCGTAGCCCCGCCGTCAGCGGCCCTGCGAAGCGAGCATGCACTCGGTCTGGAGCTGCTTCTCGATGTGCGCGAGATCCTCCGGGATCGCCCAGCCCGCACGGCGATAGAGTTCCATCCGCTCGCGCACCAGCGCCCAACCGCGCCTGGGGTCGTCGAGGTCGGCGATCTGTCCGTTGAGCTCTGCGATCTCGGCCTGCATCTGCTCCGCAACTTGAAGGCCCGCTTGGTTTGGCATCGATTCCTCTCGCTTCTTTTTTCACTCGGCTCTGGTTGCCGTGACATTGCCCCGGCTCAGGCCGTACTGGCGCCATCCGTACGCGCTGGACATGAGCAAACGCGTATCGGAGCCCGCCGCTTCGGCGCCACGTGGCGCTGATACCGACTATAGTGGGGTGCAGCCTCCACCAACTTCAAGTCGCCATCCAAGAATTCATGAAGGTTGCGTCAAAGTGCTCACAGCTCAGTCGTGACGCGCTGCAGCACTCGCTTAGCCGCTGCACGCGGAGCCAATACTCAATTGCAACGCGTTGCTCGCAAGATCCGCTTATCCATTTTGTGGTGCACAACGAACTCGTTGCATTGCGGTATCTATACTGCATCTGCTCAGTCCCACTTCGCTCTCGAGCCGGATCGGCCGGGCGCCCGGTGAGCGAAGCGGGCGGTCTGATGCTCCCCGATCCTGGCCGGATCAGGGCAGCCGCACGGCGCTATCCCTGCGACCATGCCGCGCAGCCCGCAATTGACGGCGCCGCGGAGCCGGGTTTGTCTCGCGACCGAGCCGATCAACGTAATCGCGGGGACACCATGGCCGGGCCGGGGCCACTCAACCTCATCACCGACGTCCCGGGGCTGAGGGTCGGGAATGCTCACGACCCGCGCGCGATGTCGGGCGTCACGGTGCTGTTGCCCGACCAAGGCGCGGTCGCGGCGGTCGACGTGCGCGGCGGCGCACCGGGCACGCGCGAAACCGACGCGCTGGGCCTCGCCGGCGTGGTCGACGCGGTGCACGCCGTCGTGCTCTCCGGCGGATCGGCATTCGGGCTCGATGCGGCCGGCGGTGTACAGGGCTGGCTTGCCGCACGCGGGATCGGGTTCGCCGTGCGTACCGCCCGCGTCCCGATCGTGCCGCAGGCCATCCTCTTCGATCTGCTGAATGGTGGCGACAAGGCCTGGGGCGCCGACCCGCCCTACCGACGCCTCGGCGTCGAGGCGTGCGAGGCGGCGGCAGCCATGTTCGAGATCGGCAGCGCGGGGGCCGGATTTGGCGCCACCACCGCAACACTGCGCGGCGGGCTCGGCAGCGCCTCGCTGCGCCTGGACGACGGGACCACTGTCGGCGCGATCGTGGCCGCGAACCCGCTCGGCAGCGTCACCGTCGGCGAGCGGCCCGAGTTCTGGGCGGCGCCGTTCGAGCAGGGACGCGAGGCGGGTGGCCTCGGAATCCCCGAGCGCTGGCCCGACCATGCGCTGGCGCTGCGGCTCAAAGGCGCCGAGCCGACCAACACGACGATCGCCGTGGTGGCGACCGATGCCGCCTTGAGCAAGCCGGAGTGCCTGCGCCTCGCGGTGATGGCGCAGTCGGGCCTCGCGCGCGCCGTCTATCCAGTGCACACGCCGCTCGACGGCGACACGGTGTTCGCGCTATCGACCGCCGCGCGGCCTGGCTCTCTGACCGCCTACGAGCTCGCAGCGCTCGGCGCCGCAGCGGCCGATTGCCTGGCCCGCGCGGTCGCCCGGGCGGTCTATTGGGCGGCTCCGGTGCCACCCGGGTGGCTCGGACCACCCGCCCACCGCACACGATTCCCGGAGGCCCACACATGACGCCCACGGGGAGAGTGCGCACGGCGCTGATCGCTGCCGCAGCCGTGGTGCTGGCTCTGTCGGGCATCCTTACCTACGAGACGCAGCGCTGCGCGGCAGAAGGCGGTCGCTTCTCGCTCGCGATCTGGCGGTGCACGCCCGCTGTCGCGCCGATCATTCTGAGACGCAGCATCGAGCGCATTTGACGCTCGGCGACGGCACCGAGGGCGAGCGCCCCGAAGATCGGCCAAAGCCTCGCCGTTGAAGCGGGCGGGCGCCTCTGCTACCCCTCCCCGCCTTCGACCGCCGCCCTCCAGGCGCCGATCCGACCGCACCGCCCACCCGAGAGGCTGCCATGATCCCGCGCTACGCCCGTCCCGAGATGATGAAGATCTGGGAGCCCGCGACGCGCTTTCGCATCTGGTTCGAGATCGAGGCCCACGCGGCAACCGCCATGGCCGAGATCGGCATGATCCCGAAGGAGGCCGCCGACACCGTATGGGCAAAGGGCGCAAAGGCGGACTTCGACGTAGCCCGCATCGACGAGATCGAGGCGGTAACGAAGCACGACGTGATCGCGTTCCTGACGCATCTGGCCGAGCATGTCGGGCCCGAGGCCCGCTTCGTGCACCAGGGGATGACCTCGTCCGACGTGCTCGACACCTGCCTCAATGTGCAACTCGTGCGCGCCACTGACATCCTCGTTGCCGATGTCGACCGACTGCTGGCGGCGCTCGAGGCGCGCGCCTTCGAGCACAAGACGACACCGACCATCGGCCGCAGCCACGGCATCCACGCCGAGCCGACGACCTTCGGCGTCAAGCTGGCCTACGCCCACGCCGAGTTCCAGCGCGCACGCGCGCGGCTGCTCGCTGCCCGGGCCGAGGTCGCGACCTGCGCCATCTCCGGTGCTGTCGGCACGTTCGCCAACATCGACCCGCGCGTCGAGGCATACGTGGCCGCCAAGCTCGGGCTCGTGCCCGAGCCGGTCTCGACGCAGATCATCCCGCGCGACCGGCACGCCATGCTGTTCGCGACGCTTGCCGTCGTGGCCTCGTCGATGGAGCGGCTCGCGGTCGAGATCCGGCACCTGCAGCGGACCGAGGTGCTCGAGGCCGAGGAGTACTTCTCGCCGGGGCAGAAGGGATCGTCCGCGATGCCCCACAAGCGCAACCCGGTGCTGACCGAGAACCTGACGGGGCTTGCGCGAATGGTCCGCGCGTATGCGCTGCCGGCGATGGAAAACGTGGCGCTATGGCACGAGCGCGATATCTCGCACTCCTCGGTGGAGCGCTACATCGGGCCCGATGCGACGATCACGCTCGACTTCGCGCTGAGCCGGCTGGCCGGCGTGGTGGAGCGCCTGGTCGTCTATCCCGAAAACATGCAGAAGAACCTCGACAGACTCGGCGGCCTGCATAACTCCCAGCGGGTTCTGCTGGCGCTGACACAGGCCGGCGCGAGCCGCGAGGACGCGTACGCAATGGTGCAGCGGAATGCCATGAAGACCTGGGAGCGGGGCGCCGACTTCCTGGCCGAGCTCAAGGCCGACGGGGCGGTGACGGCGCTGGTGCCCGCCGCCGAGCTCGAAGCGATGTTCGACCTCGGCTATCACTTGCGGCACGTCGACACGATCTTCCGCCGCGTGTTCGGGCGAGCCTGACCGCGCCGGCGCCGGCCCCACCGAGCGGCCGAGACCTTGGCACCGGACCTCGCTCGCGGGCGCACACCGGCGTTTTTGAGTTTCCCGCGCGCTCCGCCTCGGCTATCAACCGCCGCCATGCGCACATCCGACGTCGACATCCTGATCGTTCCCGGCTGGTCGAGCTCGGGGCCAGACCATTGGCAGACCCGCTGGCAGCGCAGCCTGACCACGGCGCAGCGCGTTGAGCAGGACGACTGGTACAATCCGGACCGCGAGAAGTGGGTCGCGCGCATCGCGGCGGCGGTTGCCAAGTGCACCCGGCCGCCGGTGCTGGTCGCGCACAGCCTCGGCTGCGCGGCGGTCGCGCACGCCGGCGCGAAGCTGCCCGCCGGGCTCGTCGCCGGCGCCTTTCTCGTTGCCCCTGCCGACGTCGACAACGCGGCGGACTGGCCGGTCACGGACGGCTACCGCCTCGACGCGGAGGCGACCGGCTTCGCACCCGCACCGCGGGTCTCGCTGCCGTTCCGAGCGCTTCTGGTCGCCTCGTCCAACGACCCCTACTGCACGCTTGCCCGCGCGCGCGCGCTCGCAGGCGCATGGGGAGCGGCTCTCGTCGAGGCGGGCGAGGTCGGGCACATCAATACGGCCTCGGGCCACGGCCCCTGGCCCGAGGGGCTGCTGCGGTTCGGCAGCTTCCTCAAGGGTCTTTCGACGGGTGCGTAGCCGCGGCCTGCCAAGTCCGGGGCGCCAAGCAACGGGGGGCGCCAACCACCGGGGTGGCGCCGCCCGGGCGAGCCTCAATTCGGCGGAACGAGGCTGTCCTTAAGCGCCTTCTTCAGCGCGGGAACTGCTGCCTTGAGCGTGTCGATGTCGCCGAGCTCCGAGGCGAGGTGCACGATCTCGAGCCGCGGCGCGACGGTGACAGTGAGCCCGTCATAGCCCTTATCGCTCGACAGCCGCGCGATCGCAGCCTCGACCCCGTAGGTTGCCGCGTGCAATGCACCGGTGTCGGCAGCTGCCAGCGCCTCGTCGATTTTCGACATGCCGGTCTCGAGCAGAGCGAGCGCCTCCTGCCGCGTCGCAGGTGGAGCAGCCTCGTAGTGCTTTGTCTTCTCGCCCGCCGCCTGCGCCCCCTTGACGGGGCTGGAGGCGAAAGCGGCCGACGGCGCCGCCAGAACGGCCGCCGCCAGAGCGGCAGCGACGACGACGGCGGTCGCCCGCCACGAGTGGTGTGAGATCATGCTTGGCTCCATTGGAAGGGGTTCAAGGCCCCGACAAACGAACGTCCACCCCTCGGGTGGAGCCCCGAGGAGGCCATGGCGCCGGCGCGACGTCAATCGAACGTTGGCGAGAAAACCGGCTTGTGGAAGTGCCATCCGCGGCGCGAGGCTGCTGAAAGGCGCGTGACCCGTAGAAAGTGCAGCAATATGCGCCGCGCGAGCTTCCGAGTGGACAGACAAACAGCAATGGGGCGAGGCCCGCAGGCCCCGCCCCATTGCTGAAACGTAGTGCTCGCACCAGGCCCGGGCTACCGGCTGCTCTCGACCTCGGCCACAGCCTTGGCCAGAAGATCGCCCATCACCTTGCGCAGCTCGGTGTCCGCGACGCCCTGCCCCTTGGCCTCGAGGTCGGCTTTGACCTTGCGGAACACGTCGTCGTCGCCCTTCTCGGCCAGGTCCGCCTTGCGCACGGCCTTGACGTAATCTTCGAGTTCGGCACCGGAGAGACCCAGCTTCGCGCCCGCCCACTCCGCCAGCGCCTTGTTGCGCCGCGACTCGGCCTTGAACTTCAGGTCGGCATCGTGCGCGAACTTCTTCTCAAACGCCTTCTCTCGGTCGTCGAACTGGGTCATTCCGGTCTCCCGTTGGCCAACTTCTGGTTGCATACGCCGCGTTGGGTTGCAGCCGCCTGCGTCAATCTGTGTCGCGCGAGGCATATCCCGGGGTGTGAGCCAAATCAACGGCTTGCGATGGGCATTACCCAAGGTGGCAGCCTCGCCGATCGTTAACATTGTCTCGCCCCCCTCGTTCCGCTAGTGTCCACCGCTGAAAACGGTTGCGTCCGAGGCTCAGGCAAGCGCCGCATGAAGCTCGAAAAACTTCGCAGTTTCAACAGCCCGCACGATGCGCCGCCACGAGCCTCTCAAAAATCGAAGGTCATATGAACCAGATCGTCAGGGGTCCCGGGATGAACAAGCGGCGGCGCGTCTATGAGGGCAAGGCCAAGGTGCTCTACGAAGGCCCCGAGCCCGGCACGCTGATCCAGCACTTCAAGGACGATGCCACGGCGTTCAACGCGAAGAAGCACGCGCTGATCGAGGGCAAGGGCGTGCTCAACAACCGCATCTCCGAGTACGTGTTCGTCAAGCTCGGCGAGATCGGCGTCCCGACGCACTTCATCCGCCGCATCAACATGCGCGAGCAGTTGATTCGCGAGGTCGAGATCGTCCCGCTCGAGGTCGTGGTGCGAAATGTCGCGGCGGGCTCGCTGTCGACGCGCCTCGGCCTCGACGAGGGCACGCAGCTGCCGCGCTCGATCGTCGAGTTCTACTATAAGAACGACAAGCTCAACGATCCGATGGTGTCCGAGGAGCACATCACCGCATTCGGCTGGGCGACGCCGCAGGAGATCGACGAGATCATGCAGCTCGCGCTGCGCGTCAACGACTTCCTCGTCGGCCTGTTCCTCGGCATCGGCATCCGGCTCGTCGATTTCAAGGTCGAGTTCGGGCGGCTGTGGGACAACGACCAGCAGATGCGCATCGTGCTCGCCGACGAGATCAGCCCCGACTGCTGCCGTCTGTGGGACATCCAGTCGGGCGACAAACTCGACAAGGACCGTTTCCGCCGCGATCTCGGCGGCGTGCTCGAGGCCTACCAGGAGGTCGCCAAGCGTCTCGGCGTGCTGAACGAGACGCCGCGCCCGAAGGGTGCCGGGCCGGTGCTGGTCGCATCGAACCCCACCGGCAAGCCGAACTGACAATCTTTCCTTCTCCCCGCGCGGGGAGAGGGTCAGGGTGCGGGGTCGCGGCCGGCGTCGGCGGCGGACGCTCACTCCGGCCCTCGTCCTATCGGAAGGCGCAGGGGGAGAGGGGGAACGTGGATATCACATGAAAGCCCTGATCAAAATCACCCTCAAGACCGGCGTCCTGGACCCGCAGGGCAAAGCCATCCAGAACGCGGTAGGCGCGCTTGGCATCGTCGGCGTAGACGAGGTGCGCCAGGGCAAGTTCATCGAGGTTGCACTCGCCGAGACCGACGAGCAGAGGGCCAAGGCCGCCGTCGAGCGCATGTGCCGCGAGCTGTTGGCCAACACGGTCATCGAGAACTACAGCTACGAGCTGGTGCGCTGAGTGCAGGCGATGACAGCGGGCTCGCACCATACGGCAACCCCACCCTCCTCGGGTCTGTCCGTGGCTGAGATCCGGGCGCGCGAGCAGGCGGACGCCGGTCGCGCCATCCGCTTCCTGCTGGTCAAAGCCGCGATCTTCATCCTGGTGCCGCTCCTGGCGGCGCTGATCGCGGTCGTGCTGACGCTCAAATGAGACACCTCCTGGCGAGCCTCGCCTGTCTCATTCCCGTGGCCGTACAGGCCGAGGGCGAGCCAGCCCCCTCACCCCAGCCCTCTCCCGGAGGGGAGGGGGAGAACAGACCCGCGTTCATCCTCGAGCCGGGGAAGCCCGCCGAGATCGCCTGCGAGACCAAGGCCGTCGTCGTCGCCGAGGGCGCGCCTGCGGCAACCAAGGGCGCGCTTGCGCTCAAGCTGGAACGTGCCGAAGGCGAGCAGAAGCCACAAGGCCGCTGGTCCGTCGTGAGCGTAGACGCCCCGCACAAGGCTTCGCTCGCCGCGACACAGCAGAATTCCTGCGCGCCGGGCTGCCCCTTGACGCTCGGCGTCGGCGGCGACATTCAACTATGGGCGCCGGCCCCCAAATTGCTCGATGCGCTCAAGGAGGGCGAGGTCCTCCTCCTCGCCGTGATCCGCGCCGACGCCACACTCCGCGCCTCGACGTTCAAGGGCCCCCAGATCGAGGCCCTGGAAGAGGGGCGCTGCAAGAAAGTTTCGCCGTGATGCGCACGTCCGGGCTGTACGTTGCGGCTCGGTTCTGACGCTTCAGGAGTTCCGGCCTGTGCGACCTTGGGCCTGCCTGATGCGAATTCGGTGCGATGCAGTCACTTCGCTGGTCCAGCCAGCTAGCGATAGAAGCGATCCGATGTACAGGAGGATGATGGGAATGGCGAACATCCCTCCCCATGACCGCACCACGAAACTGCGCGGACGGGTCTCCAGGTAGAGGACGTTGATCCGGTCGCCGACGCGCTGCGGCCGGCCGAGATCGACGTCGCGGAGAACGCGGAGGCCAGGCGCGACCTCCAACGCGAGCGTCAGCGGACAGGTCCGGTACTTCCCGTGTCCACGACACTCGACCGCGCGCGTCACCTCGGCGGAGCCCCTAGTCGCCAACGCAACCCCAGCCGCTGTACCGAGACCAGACAGCATCGCCGCGACCAGACCCCAGCGCCCGAGCCACGAGAAGACCCGCCCCAGTTTCAAATTGGACTCGTCCGATAGATGTTTATCGTCCCACACGTTTCTGCCCCGCTCAGATCTGTCGGACGCCCAAGTCCGACAAAGTTAGCCGAGCGACCCTAACCAAGCGTTCTGGCTACGCCACATGGGGCGATTGTGTAGCGACTTGTCACCGCCGGCTCTCGTCTGGTACGCCGATCCCACAGGAGGCCTCCCCCATGCGCGCATCCGTCATCGTGTTCCCCGGCTCCAACTGCGACCGCGACGTCAAGGTCGCGCTCGAGCGCGTCATCGGCAAGCCGGCGCAGATGGTCTGGCATGGCGACGCGGAGGTGCCGGCCTCCGATCTGATCGTGCTGCCGGGCGGGTTCTCCTACGGCGATTATCTGCGCTGCGGCGCCATGGCCGCGCACTCGCCGATCATGAAGGACGTTATCAAGAGGGCCAACGCCGGCACACCTGTGCTCGGCATTTGCAACGGCTTCCAGATCCTGTGCGAGTCGGGGCTACTGCCGGGCGTACTCATGCGCAACGCCTCGCTGCGCTTCATCTGCCGCGACGTGTGGCTGAAGGTCGAAACGACGGACACCTTCTTCACGCGCGCCTACGCCAGGGGTCAGGTGATCCGCATTCCGATTGCCCACGCCGAGGGCAACTACTTCGCGGACCAGGCGACGCTCGACCGGCTCGAGGGCGAGGGCCGCGTTGCCTTCCGCTATGCCGATGCGACGGGTAGGGTTGCCGCCGACACCTGCCCCAACGGGGCACAGCGCAACATCGCCGGCATTGTCAGCCCGAACCGCCGCGTGCTCGGCATGATGCCGCATCCCGAGCGTCTGTTCGAGGATGCGCTTGGCGGCAGCGACGGCCGGCTTGTGTTCGAGAGTGCCGTCGCGAGCCTTGCGACCGCATAGGGGACTGCGCGCGTCGAGCCGCGCGGCTCCAACGACGGCGGGAGCCGGATCGCTCCAGGCTCCCGCGCCAGATCAGAGGGCTCACAGCGCGTCAGGCGCCCGACGGCCGCCTTCTTGCGTTGTGCGATGGCAGATCACTTGCCGGGCACGTAGACCGCGACCTGCGACAGCGCCTTGACCGTCATGCTGGCTGCGTCGGTGGCGCATGCGAACGCGAGCGACTTGCCGGCACCCGTGTCGACCTTGACGTCCGAGCCGGCCGCGACATCGAACCGAAGCCGCGTTGCGACGCCGGGGATCATGCCGGTGACCTCGTCGAGACGATCGGCTACGAGCAGCGTCAGGTTGCAGATGCGGGCGTCCGACAGGAAGTAGGCTACCGCGCGCTTGGCGCCGACGTCGAGCGAGATGCCCTGGCGCGGCTTCAGCGTTGCGAGCGTCGGCTCGTCGGCCAGTGCCAAACGACCGGAGAGGGACACGGACAACGCGACGACGGCGGCGGCAGTGGCGATGCGATAGGTCATGGCAGATGCTCCTGTAGATCACCCCATTGCAGGGAACGCCCGCCGGCTGGCGGTGGACGTGGCGACCGCGTCGGGTGTTCCCGATCGAAGCCGCCGAAGAGTGGATAGGCCACTGGTTCCTCAAGGAAAAGCGGAACTATCGCAGCGCAGCAATGCGCGGATTGCAGCGCGGAACCGCCACAGCCCGAACGGGTAGGCGAGAGCGCGCCTGTTCACCGCGTCGCGCGGCCGGGACCCGGCGGGCGGGCCCACCCGAGCGGGGTGTGGCCAGAGGTGCGGCGGGGCGGCTCCTGCCGCGTCACCGGGCCTCTGGACCGGCGAAGCCAGCCGACGACAAACGCGGAGACGGCGGCTATAGAGGGGGCCGTCTGCCAATCCGGGCCGCACACGGCCCGCGCCAGGAGCCCAGAAAGCCCGAGATGGACGCGAAGACGACGAGCGCACCCGCCCCCTCCTCAATCACACCCGAGATCGTGGCGGCCCACGGCTTCAAGGGTGACGAGTATCCGCGGCTGTTGAAGATCCTCGGCCGCGAGCCGACGATGACCGAGCTCGGCATCTTCTCGGTCATGTGGAGCGAGCACTGCTCCTACAAATCCTCGCGCGTGTGGC
>CAYYGO010000039.1:0-40662 GCA_964471635.1 uncultured Hyphomicrobium sp. | reverse complement strand
CTTCCCGTCGAAGATCTTCGCACCTATCCGGTCTATGCTCCCGGCCGTGAACCCGGTCGACCGCCTCGGCGAGATCGCGCAAGGGGGTCGCCTCGCGGCGCAGAAGATAGAGCGCGAACGCCGCGACCCCGACGCCGAGGATGCCGGCCCAGAAGCCCGGCGGCAGCCCGAGGACGCCGAGGCTCAGCACACCGCCGGCCGCGACGATCAAGGTCTCCCCGCTCCTGAGCCCGATCTCGATCTCTACGGCACCCGGAGACACCCAGGACAGGATGCGCAGCGGACCGTCGCGGAACTCCGACGACGGCTCGACCCGCACGCGCACCTCGCGGTCGCCGAGCGCTCCGAGGTAGCGGCGGACGATCAGATCCACGACGGGCGCCTCGTACCATGCCGGCTCCCGCGCCACCGGACGCGTCTCGGTAATGGTGACACTCAGGTCGGAGCTGTTGGCCGCCCTGAGAAGCTTCGGCCACTGGTCCTTCGGCATGCCCTCCAGCAACTCGACGAGTGCCGCCGCCTGATCGGGCAGCGGCAGCCGGATGCCCGCCTCGGTGGCGCGGCTGCGTTGCAGCATGAACGACACCACGGCCAGCAGTTGCAGTGCCAGGAGGCTCGACAGGAAGATCACGAACAGGCGTGTGGCGAAGCCGAGCCTGATCATGGCGAGAGCTGCTTCAGCTTGGCGACGAACAGATAGCCGTTGTTGCGCACCGTGGTGATGAGATTGAGCCCCGGCGCCGCAGCCTCGATCTTCTTCCTGAGCCGCGAGATGGTCATGTCGATGGCGCGGTCGAACGGGTCCGCGTCGCGCCCGCGCGTCCAGTCGAGCAGCTGCTCGCGCGAGAGCACGCGCCGCGGACGCATGACGAAGCACGACAGCAGCTCGAACTCCGCGCTCGTCAGCAGCACCGGCTCGCCGGCGTCGGTCTCGAGCGTGCGCGCGTCGAGGTCGATGACAAGGCCCGCGAAGCCAAAGCGCCTCGACGCCTCCACGTCGTCGACGCCGCGCGCACGCCGCAGGATGGCCCGCACGCGGGCGAGCAGCTCGCGCGGGTTGAACGGCTTGGCGAGATAGTCGTCGGCGCCCATCTCGAGCCCGACCACGCGATCGACGGCGTCGCTCTTCGCGGTCAGCATCAGGATCGGCAGTGCTCCGCTCCGCGCGCGCAGTCGGCGGCAGATCGACAGTCCGTCCTCTCCGGGCAGCATCAGGTCGAGGATCACGAGATCGGGACGCAGCCGACCCATGATGCCGTCGAGATCGGCGCCCGTCACAGCGCTTTCGACCGCGTAACCCTCCTGGGTCAGCAGATCGGAGACCAGACGCCGGATCTCGGCGTCGTCCTCGACCAGGGCGATGGTGAGCTGTTCTTGGTCGGCCATGGCGTCACGATAGGAAACGAGAGCGCTTCGGCACAAGTGGCAGCACCCGACAGTTACACTTTGTTACACGATGTCAAACGGCGTCGACACACGTTACCGCCCCGGGAAACGGGCGTGAGATATGGACGCCAGATTGGCTCCTGCGAACGGGATGTACCAAAACCACGCAAGGAGCCAACTCCATGTTGAAAGCCTTTGTCCTGACCACGGCGATCGCGGTTGTCGCATCGGCATCCGTGGCCGACGCGCGCGGCCGCGGCGGCAGCGGCAGCTTTACCGGACCGCGCGGCACCACGACGTTCCAGGGCCAGAGCGGGTGTGCCGGCGGCAGTTGCTCGCGCTCGTGGAGCGCCACTGGACCCGCGGGCAAGACGCGCACCTTCGAGTCGGCGCGCACCTGCTCCGGCGGCTCCTGCACTGGCAACGCCACCTACACCGGCCCGGCCGGCGGAACCGTGACGCGCCAGGGCACCGCCACCTACGGCAATGGCCAGGTCACGACCCAGGGCACGATCACGGGCCCCAAGGGCAACACGTCCACCTACCAGGGCAGCAAGTCGTGCACCGGCGGCACCTGCACCGGCAGCACCACCGTGACCGGGCCGGGCGGCAAGAGCGCGACGCGCGAGAAGACGGTCACCCGCGACGGTCAGGGCAACGCCTCGGTCTCGACGACCGTAACCGGGCCCAACGGCGGCACCGCGACGCGAGAGGGCACACGCACCTGCTCGGGCGGATCGTGCACGGTCAGCGGTACCGTCACTGGGCCGAACGGAGGCAACGGCACCTACAGCGGCTCGTCGACCGTCAATCCCTGACCGTCTGCCCCGAGCCTCGCGCCATGGTGGCCCGGCGTATCGGCGGCCCTGCGCATTGGCGTCCTGACGCCGACCGCGAAGCTCGCCAGGCTCCGAGCCACCACCACCAGGCACCCCCGGCAGGCACCCAGGGCAGGCACCGCAGAGTCCCGCTTGCCGGACGCCCCCCGGCCAGACGCAGTTTCCCCGACACCAGCCAAACACGATGGAGCTTCCCGATGTCACGTGCCGTCCTTCCCGCCGCTGCCGCCCTCGTGCTCTCCACGTTTCTCGGGGCGGCAAACGCCGTCTCGATGCCGGTCGCCCCGGCCGCGCCCGCTGCTCCGGACAGCGTTGTCCAACAGGTCCACGGCTGTCACCGCTCCTGCGAGTGGGGCCCCGTGCTGCGTTGGCACCGGCATGGCGCCGCCTGCCGCGTCATCGCCTGCGCTCCGCGTGCGGCGTACCCCGGACGCTGCTTCGTCGACCGCTACGGCGTTCGCCATTGCCGCTGGTAACGGCTGAAAGCTCGGTTGCCGCGGTGTGACCTCATCTCTCCGCACCCGGGGTCCTCTGCGGCTCCGGGGCGATGCCGAACCACGCGCCCCCATTCGGAGTGGCGGCATCGCCCCGGCTCTTGCCCATCCGCGCCAGTGCCGTCCGGCCCTCATCGAGGAGCCTCACCGAAGCGCACTCTCGCGGGCCGTTCGCGAATCCCGCGCCGTCCGCCCACAGTCGCTATGGAGACACCCATGCCGCGAGGAACGCATTTGCCGATCGGAGCCCGCGCGATAGCCCACGCCAGAGCCGCAGTCGTCGCGGCCGCCCTCCTCGCATCCGCGTCGGGCGCAACCGGCGAGCCGCTGGCGCGGCACGCGCCCATTGCGCCGAGATTGCTCGAATGGGCTTGTGGCGCCGATCACGCGCGGTATTGCCACACCGTCGACCTCTACGACCGGCCGGCCCTGCGCTGCCTGTCCGACCGGCACGACCGGATCAGCCACCGCTGCCTGCGGCACTTGAAGCTCGTGGCGACGATCGAGGTCTGCGCCCCGGACTACCACCGCCACTGCGCCGGAGTGCCGCCCGGAGCCGGCCGTGGCCTGTCGTGTCTGGCCGGCAACCGCGACCGCATCTCCGCGCGTTGCGACAGAGCGCTGTCCGAGGTCGCGCCGCGTCTGTTCGCCGAGCGGGCGCCGCGACGTGGCTACCATGACAGCGACGTCGAGCCGCGACCCGAGCCGCCCTACGCCTACGAGCCACCCGATCTCGACGACGCCCCGCTGAAGTAGTGCGGCGCATCGGAGGCCTCGTTGCTGCAAGACCCTGGTTGCTGCAGGACGTCGAGCGGAGACACATTTTGTGTGCTATCCGCCTTGCCGTCCGAGAGCTCTGAGGTAGCCTTGTCCGATGCGCCGTCTAGTACCCACCGCCTTGGCCTTGGGTGCGGTTGCCGTCCTGGCACTCGCCTCCATGGACGCGGCCTGGGCGCAAGGCCGCCGGCAGGGGTTTCGCCAGGGCCCCGTTGCCGCGTGCTTGAGCGATTATCAGCGGCTCTGCCCCGGGGTCCGGCCGGGAGGCGGCCGCATCATCGTCTGCCTCAACGCGCAGGCCGAGAAGCTGTCGCAGCAGTGCTTCCAGGCGCTGGCCGAGCACGGGCTCGCGTTCGCCGCCGTGCTGCGGCTCTGCCGCCCTGACTACGAGCGACTGTGTCCCGGCGTCCCGACCGGCACGGGCCGCGCGCTCGGCTGCCTGATGGACAACCACGCGAGCCTCGCGCCGCCGTGCCGCGACGCGCTGTCGGCGCACGGCTATGACGGGGACGGGGAGGGCGAGGCAATCCCGCCGGGCCCGCCACCCGGCAGGGCCGCACCCGGACCGGCTCCTCCGTCCGCACCGTCCTCGCCCGGCCGAGAGCAACTCCCGTGGCAGAAGTGAGCGGGCAATCGCGGCGCACGTGACCGGCTCCGGCTGCCGGTTCGCTTGCCCCCGGCGGCGCCGACGACCGGCCGTCGTCCAATCGGCGTTCGGGTGCGCGGCGAACACTGCCGTCGCTCATCAGGTCTACGCGTCGCCGCATCTGCCGGTCACAAGGAGGGATCGTGTTGTGGCGCGCCGTAGTGGATAAATGTGCGAACACTTATATCGTTGAAATGCCTTTCCAATCCTCCTCGTCAACTTGCGGGCATACCCATCTCATCTACGGCCGGATATTGAGAACGCCTATCCCGCCTAGCCAAGTCCCTGGCACTTGCAGCAGGAAGCCAGCTGCAATCATGGTCATCGCGATGATGAAGACGGGTAGCCTGATCTTGTTGTCTTTCTTGGCGAGTTCATTGTGTTCCCGCAGCGCCTCGTCTTCAGACTGCATCGCCAAGTACTTGTAGTGAGCCATCGCTGGCCCCTCCAAACCGCTTGCCTCGGCCATTGCATAATCCTTGGTCCACTTCCGCTCCTTCGAAAGGGCCTTCTCATCTCGGCGCTCTGAAATGAAACTCACAAGCCACTCGTACGCGAGAAGTACGACGCCAGCGAAATCGAGGAGCAGCCCAACAAATCGAGGAGCAGCCCAACAACCTGTAACGAACCTTGCTGCATGATGGATAAGCCCTCGAATCCATATTGCGGCATGATCCTTCCGGCCGCCGTCAAGCCAACTCCAGCCTGAGCGTCTTGCCGAGAGCCTTGGCGGCGCGCTTCAACGTGGCGAGCGTGACACTGTCGTTATCGGGGTCGAGCAGGCGGTCGAGTTGCGCCCGGGTCGTCTCCATCTCGACCGCCATGGCGGACTTGGTGAGCCCCTTCTTCTTCATGGCATCGGCGATCTGGGCGGCGATGACCTTCTTAGTCGCGGCGAGCGACGCCTCCTCAAGGAGTCCATCCTCGGCCAGAAAAGATTCGAAGCTCGATCCGTGATGCTTATTCCGGGTCATGATGTCATCTCCTTGAGACGCTTGAGCGCGAGGTCGATCTCGGCCAGCGGCGTCTTACGCGACTTCTTGATGAACCCATTGAGCAGCACGATCGACCCGCCGTCGAAGGCGAAGATAACGCGGGCGATACGTCCGCCGGGCAGCGACGAGCGCACTTCCCACAATCCTTTGCCGAGCGAGCGGCAAAGTGGCAGCCCGAGTGGCCAACCCTGCTGCACCGCAAGGATGTCCGAGCCGATCTCGCGCCGATCGTCCCTGTCGAGTTCCTGCAGCCATTCTCGCACGGGTTCGGTGCCGGCGCTGTTGGCATAGAAGACGACCGGTAGACGGTTCACTCGTTGCGGCATGCATCCTTATTATGTATCAAATTTGATACACACTAGCAAGCGGCAACATTGTGCTCCACGGCCTGGATGGCGCGCAGATCGCAGATGGGTCTACTCTTTTTGATAAGAATGCACGCTATCATGTTGATAGCAACTTGGCGCCCCGTACACGATAAAAGTGCGAACTCTTATGTGATTGACATATCATATTTTTAAAGGTGGCCAGCCGTTGTCGTGCTCGCCGAGCAGGCGCACGGTCGGATCGGGGAAGGTGTTGTCGGGCAGGTCGTCGCTGCTCACCCACTCGATACTGGTCGGCAATTGGCCCTCCGTCTCCATGAACTCCTTCACGGCCAGCCATGCCTGATCGAAGGGGATGAATAGGGCAACGGGTCACCATGTAGCGAGCGCACCCACCGCCTGATCCTGCTAATGTCGCTCTTGAAGAACCACTCCAGCTGCGGCACGCCGCCGCCGTAGCGCGCGCACTGCCGGAGCACGCCAAGCTCGGGATTGCCCCACATCGAAAGCTCGATGTCCTTGCGGCCACTCCCTGGTGGCAAGTGGTCGGTGCCTTCGAGACCTTCAAGTCGCAGAAGTCCACCGTCGTTGACCGAATTCGGGAACGAGCTGGGTCGCGGTTATTGCACGAAGGTTGGCGTGATATGCGGTGGTGCGGTTCGGGGCTCAGCGCTTATCCAAGTGCCCCTGCGCCTACAGCGACCGCGTTGTCACTCAGCCGTCGTCGCGGCGTGCTACTCAAGATGACTGCTTTTTGGCGCGCATGCTAGTTCATATCATTCATAGATTGGCTCGATGCTCGCGATCCCGACCCTGATGCAGGCTCTGATCCAGGAATACTATTTCGGCGAGCCGTTGCCGTTCTCTGACGCCGATATCGAGGAAGCCCTTCTGTCGGATGGTGCGTTGGAAGGGATTGTAGCTTTCCTGAAGGACCGCAACCATTTTGGCTTTCTTCTATACCTGTCGATATACGTGAGGCGGTTTCTGGAGCAGTCGCTGTTCCGCCTCGATGAGCATTGGAAAGCCGAGGATGCCGGTGGTCCTGACGCGGCCGAGCGCCTCAAGCAGGCCCGTCGGCAGGATGACTTTGCCGATCGTGCTGGAGCGGCGGCCGGCGTTTCCGCAGGCGGCGCCACATTACTGGCAGAGAACGCCCTCAGTCAGATCGCAAGCAACTCGGCCGCCTATCTCGTGTCTGCGCCGATCGACGGCGGGCTGATCTTTGGGCTCGCGAGCTTGGCGTCGCTGTTCTGGATGTATCGACGACGCTATTCGCATGCTGCGCAGGAGTTGCGCGACTGTGTGACAGCTAAGTCAGATACGCAAGCCGCGGTGCTTGCGATGCGCGTCGCGACCTTGGATCGCTATCAGCGGACGATAGAGGACTACGAGGCCTCCTTCGAGCCCTTGATATTCAAAACCACGTCCGCCGGAGACTTGCAGTGACAGAGACAGAACTTGCGGCCGCTCTGGCCGACTTGGCCAAGCAGATCGACGCGCTTCGCACGACGACCGCGGAGCCAGAGTATGCCGACAAGCTCAAGGCCGTCGCCGATCAGGTGAAGAAGATACAAGTTCAGGCCGCTGCCGGTTCTTGGGCCAATTGGATCTCCCGTGGATTGTACTTCCTCGCGGGCATGTTTGGCGGTTTCGCAGCCTCACTGCTCATTAATCGGAAGTACGGCCGGGGAGAGCATGTGAAGATCGGACCCGACAGCAGCGAAGCATCGACCGCGCAGGGGACCCAGGCAGTGCATCGCCGCGCGATGGAGTTGGCCAAGCGGATAGCTCCGAAGGAGTGAGTCGCCCCTGAAGAATAGCGCTTCAGGCTGCGGGCAGATGCGGGTGAGGTGCGCGGGCAAGCGTAGACGATTGGCATGAGCACCGCCAAGCACGCCATAAGCGCGCGCCAAAGCGCCCTCAACCAAGCCAGCAACCTCGCGAAGTTGTAGCCGATCGCCGCGCGCGCCGACCTGATGGACGAGGCCGCCAACCGCCCCGCCGCCGCCTGTCCACTGGCCTCCGTCGGGATTGCCAGTAGGCACGCGCGTCTGCGCTGGATTGAAGCCGGCCTTGTGAGCCAGCCCGGCAAGTCGTTTAAGCGCGTGTTGAACGCGCCGCGTCGCGATGCGCCATCGGATGTCGAGAACCAACAGCCGGGCTTCGTCGAGCAGTTGGTCGAAGGTCTTGCTCGGCACGTTCATCCTCGGGCGCGGCGATCGCCGGAGGACGATGAGGCAGTTTCAGCAGGCGGGGATTACTTTCATGCCTTTCCCTCTGCCTCAGGCCAACTCGCGCCCTGCGGCGCGATGAGGGCTGCCGGCCTCAACCCGCCCGGAGGGACACCCTCCGAACCCTGCAGCCCCTCGACAACCCGTTCGGCACGAGGTTGTTACCCATGTCTTAGGTACAAACCGTCACCCATGTGTCCGGGCTATACAGTACCGGTGTGGCGCGCCCGAAAGGATTCGAACCTCTGACCCCCAGATTCGTAGTCTGGTGCTCTATCCAGCTGAGCTACGGGCGCTTGCCGGTTGCGGGCCTGCCTGGCAGCAGGCGGCGACGGAGGGGCCGCCGCATCGCAACAAGGCGCCATGTCTAGTCGCTCGAACCAGCGAGTGCAAGGGGTTTCCCGACCCAGTCGGGAGCGAGGCATGCCGGCGCGCGCCTGCCCCTGACACCGATCGACCCGCTCCGCCCCTCGCCCCTCGCCCCTCGACAAAAAGCCCCGGCGGACCGCGATCCGACGGGGCTTGCACGTCCGTCCGTATCGTCAGGCGTCGCCGGCTCAGGCCTTGGCGTCCTCGGCCGGAACCTCGCCTACCGTCATCTCGGCGACAAGCTTCTGCGCCTGCCCGATCCAGTCCTGCTTCTCGATGCGGCCGCTGAGGTTGAGCGCCTCCTCGATGTTCGCCATGTCGTCGTCCGACAGGTTGGCGATCTGCTCGATCTTGTAGCAGTTGAGCTGCTTCAGACGGGCCGCGAGATCGGCGTCGATGCCGGTGATCCGCGTCAGATCCTCGGGCTCGCCCTTCGGCTTCTTGAAGCCCTTCCATGCGGCATTGAGACGGCGTGCGCGCGCGTCCGAGCGCTCGACGATGCGCGCAGCCTTGCCGCGGCGGCCTCGGAGATAATAGAGCTTCGCGCGGCGCACCTTGCCGCGGCGGAGAACCTCAATCTCGGCGATAAACGGCGAGTAGACCGGGAACACGCGCTCCACGCCCTCCCCGTAGGAGATCTTGCGCACCGTGAAGCTCTCGTTGAGCCCGGCGCCGGAGCGGGCGATCACGACGCCCTCGTAGGCCTGCAGGCGCTCGGTCGTCTTCGGACCCGCAGCGGCCTTCTTCTTCTTGTCCTTCGGATCGACGTCGGCGACCTCGATGACCTTCACCATCACCTTCACGGTGTCGCCGGGGCCGAACTCCGGCACGCCGCGCTTCATGAGCACGGCATCCATCTGCTCGCGCTCGATCTGCTGAATGATATTCATTGTTGTTTGTCCTGTTGCTCGACAGCAAAGCAGAGGAGCGGCGCCGCCGACCCGTGAGGGGCGAGCACAGCTCATGCGACCCAATGCGATGGGTAAAGAAGACGCTCCTTTAGCCGATAGGCCGGGCTCTGTCGAGAGCTAGAGGGTTTGTCGAGAGCGGCAGCCGCGCCGCTCTCCGTCGCGCCCAGCACGCCATGCACGCCCGGCACGCCCCCGGAGCGTGGTTGCGCGTCGATTGCGGCCGGCAACCAACGGCCGGCGGTCTCGAACCGACCCAAGTCACTGGATCCTGTCGAGCCGCGCCGGCGATTTGACGAGTAGCCGCACGCCGTGCCCGTGGTTCTCCTTGAATACGTTGTCTGCGCACCACTTGTGCAGGGACGCGACGCTGAGCTTGGCGCACTCTGGCCGCACGCTCCACGTTGCCTGCAGCGGCGAGCAAGCCGTTTCGGAGTATTTGGGTCCGGTCGTCGATCCACGGAAGACGACGGGCTTCGATGTTGCCGGCAGCGCTCGCGGCTGATGCAGCCCGTGCGCGGCCTTGCCGGAATAATCGAAGTCACTGAATTTCAATGCTTTTTCCGAAGATGCGGCGTCGTTGACCACGAGAAACACCTGCGACTCGACGCGGAGCGTCGGATTTGTGCAGCTCGGCGACGAGCAGGCACCGAGGCCCTCGCCCGGGGCAACGCTGCACGAGGAGAATACCCAGTGCACCTCGATCGTATCGCCTGGCTTCACGCCGTGGCAGGCACCAGCGTGGCCACCATGGCCCTGCTCGTGCGCTTCGTCGGGCTTCAACTCGGCCGGGGTCAGCTTCGTCGTCTCGTTGCACTTGAAGCCGCCGTGCTCGCCCTGACCGGCGTCTATGGAAAACCCAGGTCCCTTGTGCTCGGCGTTGACGTGAAAATGGATGTTGCAGAGGTTCATCTGGTCCGACCCGGAAGCCAGCGGCCACGTCGCCGGCTGCGTGCCCTCCTTGCTCGAGATGTCGCGCGGCGTCTGAGGGCCGGCGATTTCGCAGGCGGGGCTCGACCCCGACGCGGTCTCGGCCGCCGATGCTGCGGCCGGCAGCAGAACCGTGGCGGCGGCGAGCGTGGCCGCCGCGAACAGCTGAATCATGATGCTCTCCTCGAGGTCGGGTCGGATTTGGACTTCGAGGATCGCATAGGGGGGCATCCGAACGTCGTCCAATGCCGATCCGACATGACCTCGTCGGGCGATCTCGCGCCAGCGGCGTTTCGTTGGGCGAGTAGATGGCCGCCGAGCCGCCGAACCCGCTGTCGCTGCCGCCCGTCAGGAGCGTCTGGTCGAGCGCTTGACCACCGACCCCACCGGCCCGACCAGATCGGGCCGCCGCTCGGCGGTCAGCCGCTCGGCCTCGGCGCGGCGCCACGCGGCAATCCGCTTGTGGTCGCCCGACAGCAGCACCTCGGGCGTCTCTCGGCCCTCCCAGACGCGCGGCTTGGTGTAATGCGGATGCTCGAGCAGCCCGCCCTCGAAACTCTCCGTCTCGAGGCTTTCGGCCGCACCAAGCACGCCGGGCAGCAGCCGGACGCAAGCGTCGATCAGCACCATCGCTGCGATCTCGCCTCCCGACAGCACGTAGTCGCCGATCGAAACCTCTTGCACGCTGCGCGCGTCGAGCACGCGCTGATCGATGCCCTCGAACCGGCCGGCGATGAGGATCACGCCCGGACCGGCGGACAGCGCACGCACCCGCGCCTGATCGAGCGGTGCCCCGCGCGGCGACAAATAGATCACCGGGGAAGCCGCATCACTCTCGCGCGCCCGGTCGATGGCCGCTGCCACCACGTCCGCGCGGAGCACCATGCCGGCCCCACCCCCGGCCGGCGTGTCGTCGACGGCACGGTGGCGCCCGATGCCGAAGTCGCGGATTTGCGTGGTGCCGAGCGACCAGAGCCCCGTGCCGAGCGCCTGCCCGACCAGGGACACCGCGAGCGGTCCCGGAAACATCTCGGGGAACAGCGTCAGGACGTGCGCGCGCCAGGGCGGGCGTCCGTCGGGCGTCGGGATGTGGGGTGTCGGGATGTGGGGCATCGCCACCGTTTCCCTCTCCCCGAGGCCCCTCTGCTGACATGCGAGGGGGAGGGGGACAGAAGCTGGGCCTTGGGGAGACGGACAGGGTGAGGGGCGGCCACGCCTTCCAGTGCAAGCAACCGCCCCTCATCCCGACCCTCTCCCCGCAAGGACGGGGCGAGGGAGCTAGACCCCCTCCACCACCACGATGTCGATGGTGCCCGCGCCCTGCCGCAGCGCCTTGGCCGCGGCGTACTCGGGCGAGCGGGCATAGCCCAGCGCATGCTCGTAGCTCGGGAATTCGAGCACCACGTTGCGCTGCACGCCGTTACCCTCGACGATCTCACACCGTCCGCCGCGCACAATCGGCCGGCCCTCGAACTTGTCGAGCGCGATTTTCGACTTGGCGACGTACTGACCCCACTTCTCGGCATCCGTCACGACGGCGTGCGCGATCACATAACCCTTTGGCATTGTCTCTCCGTGGCGGTGGTGTTGATCGGTCTGACAGTGCGGTTTCCGCGGTGTGGTGAGGCGGTCTGGAGCGGCCTCCACGGCTCATGAGCGGCCGGCATGAAGCGCCTCGCGGATGTGGTGATGAAACGTCTCGGCGGCAGCCCGCGGGTCGTCGGCTTGGGTAATGGGCCGGCCAATGACGATGTGGTCGGCGCCGTGGCGGATCGCGCTCTCGGGCGTCGTGATACGCTCCTGGTCGTCGGAGGCGCTTCCGGCAAGCCTTATGCCGGGCGTCACGATGAGAAAGCCCGAGCCGACCGCCGACCGGATGCGTTTTGCCTCCTGTCCCGAGGCGATGACGCCGTCAAAGCCGGCCTCGCGCGCCATAGCGGCCCGCGCCAGCACCAGATCGGCGGGCGAGAGCGACGAGCCCTGCTGGCGAAGGTCGTCATCGGTGAGGTTGGTGAGGACGGTGACAGCCAGGAGTTTCATGCGGCCCGCGCCGCGACCCGCGACGGCGGCACGAAGCGTCTTGAGGTCGTGGCCGTGGACGGTCAGGAAATCGAGCTTGAGCTCGGCGGCGTTCGCGACGGCGCGCTCGACCGTATTGCCGATGTCGAGCAGCTTCATGTCGAGGAACACACGCTTGCCCTGCACCTTGAGCGAGCGGGCCAGATCGAGCCCGCCGGCGAACAGCAGCTCGAGTCCGACCTTGTAGAACGTGACGCTGTCGTCCAGCCGCGCGATGAGGCGCTGAGCCTCCTCGATGTCCGGCATGTCGAGCGCGACGATAAGGCGATCCTTCACGGTGGAGTGAGGCATGTGGGTCGTTCCGAGTCTGGCCGTGAGCGGCCGGGTGGTGCGTCGCTGACTGCATCGTCGGGAGCAAGACCGGCCCGGGTGCGGCGTGGGGCTCGCGGCAGGCCGGCGGCGAGCGCTGACCTCCGACAGTCGACCCACGGTTTAGCCATGCAGCACGTGAGCCGCGCGCGCAAGCTTCTGGATCAGCGCCTTGAGGCTCTCCTGAGTGTCCTTGATCTTCAAGTGGCCGTGCTCGTCGTAGGCGTCGTGCGCGCGCGGGACCGCTACCTGGTCCGGCAGCACCAGCGCGCCGAGGCCAAGCTCGAGGACCGCGCGAACGGCGTTGAGGCCGCGAAGGCCGCCCATGCCGCCGGGCGATGACGAGCCGAGCGCAAACACGCGGGTCTTGAAGACGTCGGTCTGGCGGTTGTCCTCGGTGCGCACGCGGCTGACCCAGTCGAGCGCGTTCTTGAGCAGCGGTGTGATCGAAGCGTTGTACTCGGGGCAGGCCAGGAAGATGCCCGTGTGGACGCGCATCAGCGCCTCGAGCTTCAGCGCGTTGTCAGGCGGCCCCTCGCGGCTTTCGATCTCGCCGTCGTAGAGCGGCATCGGATAGTCGCCGAGGTCGGCGAAGGTGGCTGCGATGCCGTTGGCCTCGGCGATCGTCGCTCCCAGTCGCGCCAACCTTTTGTTGACCGAGGCCTCGCGAGCGGAACCGGCGACGAACAGGAGGCGGGGATTGGCGGTCATCGAGGGCTCGCATCGGTAGGGCTGCGGCCGCATCCTATCCGAAACGACGCCGGCGCCAAGCCGAACCGGCCGGCGCGGCTACAAGCTGCCCGCATGTCAGCCTCATGTCGAATGGGGTGCGAACATGCGCGTGCAGAGCGGCGTTGTGCCACGCGACAAGAATACGTTTCTATTTCAACGTCTTGAGATACTGGATTAGGAAGTCCTGCTCGGTCGTGTCGGTGACGCCGATATGGCGCATGCGCGTCCCCGGAAGCACCGCCTTGTTGTCCGCGATCCAGGCGCGCAGGGCGTGTTCGGTCCACACGATGCCCGCCGCCTTCATGGCGTCCGAGTAGGCGAAACCCTCGATCGTGCCGGCCTTGCGGCCTACGATGCCGACAAGCGTCGGGCCATACGATTTGAGTGCGGGATCATCCGCATGGCACGAGCGGCAGCGATGCTCGAACATCACATGGCCCGCCTTTTCTGCGGCCTCTTGGCCCGCCGGCGTGAGCGCCAGCGCTGCGCCCGCAGACGCCAGTCCGAACGCGGCAGCGGCCAGCGCTCCCCACATCGCTTTCCCGAAATCCCGCATCCTATTGGCCCCTTCCGACTACCAAGCCGCGCCGAGCGCTGCGCCCGAGAGACGCTTGGCAGCCAATACCGCAGGGACATTTGATCAGCGTCAAAGCCCCGAGCCGCGCGACCGAAAGTCGGAGTGCAACAGACCTCCGCCAGACACCGATGCGGCCCTGCTGCATAAAAAATAATCAGAATCCCGAGTACACAGCACACAATTTGTGCGCTCATGAATTCGGAGCTTCCAGGAAATGGAGCAAAATCAATGCAAATCAGATATTTATTCATACTCGCATGAGTGGCACGATTCTTGTTGTTAACGCCTGAGAAAAAGGCAAGAGGCCCTTTCAGTGGGCTATTGCTCAAAAAACAGTCAAAAGGGGTATGTATGGAGCAGAGTCAGCCGGGTGCGGAGGTCTTCTTCCTCCTGATGGGCGCGATCCTCGTTTTTGCAATGCACGGCGGGTTCGCTTTCCTTGAGGTCGGGACGGTCCGCCACAAGAACCAGGTCAACGCGCTGGTGAAGATCCTGGTCGACTTTGCGATCTCCACCGTTGCCTACTTCTTCATCGGATACAGCCTCGCCTACGGCGTGACCTTCCTGGCCAGCGCCGAAGCAATCTCCGGCGGTGCCGCGGGCTTCGACCCGCAAGGTCTGTCGCTGGTGAAGTTCTTTTTTCTCTGCACGTTTGCCGCCGCGATCCCGGCCATCGTGTCGGGCGGCATCGCCGAGCGGGCGAGGTTCGCGCCCCAGTGCGCGGCCACCGCCGCCCTCGTCGGACTTGCCTATCCGCTCATCGAGGGCGCCGTCTGGAACAAGAACTTCGGGTTGCAGACAGCTGTTTTTGCACCCCTTCTCGGCGCCGAGCTGAAGGACTTCGCCGGCTCCATCGTCGTGCACGCATTCGGCGGATGGGTGGCGCTCGGCGCCATTTGGCGGCTCGGACCCCGCCTCGGCCGCTACGACAAGAGCCGTCCCCTGGCTACCCCTCCGTCCTCGATCCCGTGGCTCGCAATGGGCTCGTGGATGCTGTGCGTCGGCTGGTTCGGCTTCAACGTCATGAGCGCACAGTCGCTCAAGGGCGTCTCCGGTCTAGTCGCGATCAACTCGCTGATGGCCATGGCGGGCGGGATCCTGTCGGCACTTGTCGCCGGGCGCAACGACCCGGGCTTCGTCCACAACGGCGCCCTGGCTGGCCTTGTCGCGGTCTGCGCGGGCTCGGACATCATGCATCCCGTCGGTGCGCTGGCGACCGGCGCAGTGGCTGGCGTCGTTTTCGTCCAGATGTTCCAGCTTTCGACCGGCCGCTGGCGCATCGACGACGTGCTCGGCGTATGGGCGTTGCACGGGTTGTGCGGTCTCTGGGGCGGCATCGCATGTGGCATCTTCGGCGCCAAGGCGCTCGGCGGGCTCGGCGGCGTGACCTTTGCTGCCCAGCTCGCCGGAAGCCTCGCGGGCGCCGGATTCGGACTGCTCTGCGGCATTCTGATCTACGGTCTGGTCGACCTCGTCATGGGCTTCCGACTGTCGCCCGAGGCGGAGCGCGAGGGCGCCGACCTCGCCATCCACAAGATCGGCGCGAACCCCGAGGACGACGTGAGGATGGGCCGGCTCTGAGATCGCCCTCGCGCCGCCGTCGGACATGCTCTTTGCGTGCGGCGGCGGATCGCACTATGCCTCTCCCGCCCAGGGAGGATGCAGCAGCGCGATGACCGATCCAAGCCCCTACTCCGGCCTCGAGGCACTGACGTCGGGCGCCATTCTGTCGCCGTTCTCGCGGCTCAGGACGCTGCTCGACGGCCAGGCGCCGGGCCACGAGCGGCCCATCGACCTGACGCTCGGCGAGCCGCGCGAGACGATGCCGGGCTTCGTAGCGGACAAGATTCGCGAGGCGGAATCTCTGTTCGCAAAGTACCCGCCCATTCGTGGCACGGACGAGTTGCGCTCGGCGATTGCCGACTGGCTAGCCCGCCGCTATCGCCTCGCCGGAGCCGCCGCCGTCGATCCGGCCCGCGAGATCCTGCCTCTCAACGGCTCCCGCGAGGGGCTCTACTATGCGGGCTTGCCGGCCGTCGGGCGCAAACGCGTCGCGGGACGACCCGCGATCCTCATCGTCAACCCCTACTACCAGGCCTACATCGGGGCGGCGCTGACGACGGGTGCCGAGCCGGTCTACCTCAACGCCACCGCGGCAACGGGGCACCTGCCCGACCTCGACGCGCTCGAAGAAGAGCCCGCACTGCTCGCCCGCACGGTCGCCTTCTACCTCTGCTCGCCCGCGAACCCTCAGGGTGCCGTTGCCGACGCCCGCTACCTCCGTCGCGCCCTCGACCTCGCCCGCCGGCACGACTTCATGTTGTTTCTGGACGAGTGCTATTCCGAGCTCTACTCGGGTGAGCCGCCCCCCGGGGGCCTCGAGGTTGCAGCAGCGACGCCCGAGCGTTTCGCCAATGTCGTCGTATTCAACTCCCTCTCCAAGCGATCGAACCTCCCGGGACTGAGGAGCGGCTTTGCAGCCGGAGATGCGGCGTTCATGGACGTGTTGTTCGAGGTGCGCAATCTGATCGGGCCGCAGGTCCCGGGGCCGACGCAACATGCCTCTGCAGCGGTCTGGGCGGAGGAGCAGCACGTTGCGGCGAACCGACTTGCCTATCGGCAGAAGTTCGACATCTGCGACGAGGTGCTGGGCGACCGCCTGGGCTACCGGCGCCCCGCCGGCGGTTTCTTTCTTTGGCTCGATATGAGCCAAGTCGGCGGCGGCAGTGACGCGGCGCTAACCTTATGGAAACGCGCAGGTGTCAGGGTGGTTCCCGGTGCCTTCCTGGCGCAGCCCGACCGCAACGGTCAGAACCCCGGTGCGGCCCATGTCCGCATCGCTCTGGTGCAGAGCGCGGCGACCGTCAGGGAGGCGATGGAGCGTATTGTCAGCGTTGTTGCGTAAGAGCACACGAAGCCCATGTCGATCGAGCGTCCAGAGTCAAGCGAGCAGCGGCTGTTGCCGTCGGCGCTCGAGGACCGCCTGGTCGGCTGGCTCGGCCGAGCCGGCGGCATGGCGCTCCTGCTCGCACTCCTCGCTGCGTGGCTGAGCCTCGCCACCTGGACCGTATCCGACCCGAGCCTCACTCACGCCACCGGAGGCGCCGTGCGCAATGCGCTCGGCTGGCCAGGCGCCGTGATCTCCGATCTCATGCTGCAGACGCTCGGCCTCGGCGCGCTGTTCGCGCTGATGGCGCCGATGCTGTGGGCCCTCGAGCTGGCCGCTTCCGAAAAGGTCGCCGGGGCGCGCCCCAAGCTCACGTTCTATCCGATCGCCGTACTGGTGTTGGCCGCGGGCCTTTCCGCCCTGCCGGTGGCTTCCGCCTGGCCCTTCAACCACGGCTACGGCGGCATCCTCGGCGATGCCATCTATGGGCTGGCCACCAGCCTGCTCACGCCGATCAACGCGGATCGCGCGGGCCTGGCCGCGGGATTGTTGCTGTTCGCCGCCGGCTTCGCCGCGCTTTCTGCGTCAATTGGGGTCGAGGTTGTCGACGTGATCGAGGCCATCGGCCAGCGCGCCGAGCGCCTCCGCTCGCGGCAAGATGACCCCGCCATTGCCGGCCAAAGGGACCCTTCCGACGATGCGGCAACACGGGACGGCGCCGCCGACACCTACGGCTCGCCCGACGCCGACGGCGCTCACGCCGCCCCGGAGATGTCGGCCGGCCGCCTCGCTGCTGCGATGCGCCGCTTGCTCGGGCGAGCGCGACCGGACGCCGCCACCCACGATCCGTCCGCCGCAGCGTGGCACCACCAAGCGCAATGGCAGAACGGATGGCCTGCCCAGCATCCGCACGCCCACCCCGAGGCAGGCGCCCACCATCCGCATCCCGGCCCGGAGACGACAGCCTTTGCCGGCCATCCCGATGCGGGTGCCTATTATGCCGCCGTGCCCTATCCGGCGACGTTGGGCACAGCAGACGGGATGGTCTGGACAGGCGCCGGCTGGGCACCGCACCCGATGTCGGGACAACCCTTGCGCAGCGTCGACCCGCGCCTGTCGATCGAGCCCGAGGCGCTGGCGGGCGGGCCGCGTCCGGACGCCCACATCGTGCCTCGCGAGCCGGGCTTCGACGCGCACACGGATGCGGCCAGCCGCGCCATCGCCGAGCGCTTTGCGCCGGGTGGCCGCCCGGCTGCCCCACGCGGTCAGCCAGCCGACGGACCGGCGCTTGCGCTGGCGAACGCACCGCAGACAAGATTTGCTGTCACGGGGTCACAGGGCCAGGAGCAAGCCTTCCCACATTCCCACCCGACATCCCGGTCTCATCCGACAGGAACCGGCCATCGTGCCGCACCCGCACAGACCCATGTGCCTCCCTACGCGGTCGACCACGGGCCGACCGGGCGCCCGCCACAAGGCGGACTTCTCGGCGGTCTCGGCTTCCGTCGCCCGGACGCGTCGCAATACAAGCGCCCCTCGCTGAATCTTCTGAAGCGCAGCGTCCCGGCCAAAGCGGGCACCGAACTGACGCCCGCGGTGCTGCGCGGCACGGCGCGGCTGCTCGAGGACGTGCTCGTGGATTTCGGCGTCAAGGGCGAGATCAAGGACATCCGGCCCGGTCCCGTGGTGACACTGTACGAGTTCGAGCCGGCGCGCGGCACGAAGTCCTCGCGTGTGATCGGCTTGGCCGACGACATCGCCCGCTCCATGAGCGCGACGGCGGTTCGTGTCGCGATCGTGCCCGGCCGCAACGCGATCGGCATCGAGCTTCCGAACCAGCGACGCGAGACCGTACTGCTCCGCGAGATCCTCGACACCGAGACCTGGCGCTCGGCCGACGCTGCGCTGCCGGTGGTGCTGGGCAAGTCGATCGGGGGCGAGCCGGTGACGGCGGATCTGGCCCGCATGCCACATCTGCTGGTGGCCGGGACAACGGGCTCGGGCAAGTCGGTCGGCGTCAATACACTTATATTGTCGCTGCTGTTCCGGCACACCCCCGACGAGTGCCGCTTCCTGATGATCGACCCGAAGATGCTCGAGCTCAGCGTCTACAATGGCATTCCGCATCTGCTCGCGCCCGTCGTCACCGATCCGTCCAAAGCCGTGGCGGCGCTGAACTGGGCGGTGCGCGAAATGGAGGAGCGCTACAAGCGCATGGCGCAGCTGTCGGTTCGCAACATCGAGGTGTTCAACAACCGCGTGCGCAATGCACGAAAGCGGGGCGAGTTGATATCGCGCACCGTGCAGACAGGGTTCGACAAGCGCACCGGCCAGGCGATCTTCGAGAAGGAGACGTTGGCGCTCGAGCCGATGCCTTACATCGTCGTCGTGGTCGACGAGTTCGCGGACCTGATGGTGGTCGCCGGCAAGGACATCGAGGCGACCGTTCAGCGACTGGCCCAGATGGCGCGGGCCGCCGGCATCCACCTCGTGATGGCGACCCAGCGCCCATCGGTCGACATCGTGACCGGAACGATCAAGGCGAACTTCCCGACCCGCATCTCGTTCAAGGTGGCCTCCAAGATCGACAGCCGCACCATTCTGAACGACCAGGGCGCCGAGCAACTGCTCGGCCAGGGCGACATGCTCTACCTCGGCTCGGGGGGGGGCCAGCCCGTTCGCGTGCACGGCGCCTTCGTCGCCGACGACGAGGTCGAGGCGATCGCCACTTATCTCCGCGGCCAGGGCGTGCCGCGCTATGTCGAGGGCATCACCGACGTCGAGGCCAAGGCCGAGGGCGGCGCCGATCAGACGGCGCCGGTCGGCGAGGACGATCTGTTCGACCGCGCCGTTGCCATCGTCGTGCGCGACCGGAAGGCGTCGACAAGCTACCTCCAGCGGAGGCTGTCCATCGGCTACAACCGCGCCGCCGACCTGATAGAGCGGATGGAGCGCGAGGGGCTCATCAGCGCGGCCAATGCTGTCGGCAAGCGCGAGATTCTGGCTGGCGGCATCTCCGGCGCGGACGCCGCCTGACGCTTGCCCATACCGCGCAGCACACGAGCGCCGCGCGTCGGAGCCGTGATCGCCCGAACACGCCTCAGCCGGGCGCGGGGCCGCACCACCTCGCCCGCCCAGATCTGGTCGCAATGTTCAGGAATGTGAAAACGAGGTGGGGCGAACGGCGCCGGCAAAGCGGTGCCGATCAACGGATTGCAAGGGGAAGCGCATGAACTCGAGGCTCGCGGCAGTACTTGCGGCAGGCATGCTGGCGTCCGGGGGGCTCGCGGTCAGCCAGCCGGTGCACGCTCAAGCCACGCTCGCTCAGGCCACGCTCGCTCAGGCCGCACCTGCTCAGGCCACCCAGGCGACGCCACCAGCAGCGGCCCCGGTCGCCCAGCCGGCTGGGGGAGCGGCAGGAACCTGGGATGCCAAGGTCGCAGGCAGTGCCGCCACAGGCGCAGGGGGCCTCACGCTCGACGAGAAGCAGACCGCCATCGTCAAGCGCGTGAACAGCTACTTCAACGAGCTCAGCAGCCTCAAGGGTGCGTTCGTCCAGACCGGCGCCGACAAGAAGCGCATGAAGGGCAAGTTCTTCGTGAAGCGGCCCGGCCGCTTCCGGTTCGACTACGCCCTACCCTCGAAGCAGATCATCATCTCCGACGGCCAGTATCTGGCCATTCAGGACCTCGACCTCAACAACGAGGATAGGGTGGCTCTCGACCAGACGCCTTTCCGATTGCTGGTCCGCAAAGACGTCGATCTCATCCGCGACGCACGCATCATCGAGGCCCAGGAGGCCGACGACCTGATGATCGTGGCCATCCAGGACAAGGACCCCGAAACTCCGGGCCGTATCAAGCTATTCCTGGCGACGAAGCCCTCCGTCGAGTTGCGGGAATGGGTCACTACAGACGCCCAGGGGCTCGATACACGTGTCGAGATATCGGACCTGTCCAAGTCCGACGACGTCGACGTGGGGCTGTTCAAGATCCAGCCCGTCGGCCTCAGTAAGTCGACGCCGCACTAGTCTGCGCGGCCCCATGCGACGCATTGCGGTCGCGGACACGTCCTGTCGCCAGAGGGGCACTACACGGAACTTGGCTTGCGATCTTGGCCTTCCGTCCTGCGGTCGGCAGCAATCCCGCCCGATGCTGCGAGCACTGCGGATCGTGCCGATCGCACCACGATGTGGCTGTTCGGCCGCAAGCAAGCCTAGCGCTGTGGACAACCGGTAACGTTTTCGTGATGATTAATGTCAAGCTCTATTGTATTCCCCGGATCTGCGCTTAAATGTTTCTCAGTCAGACGGTGCACCCCTGTATTCGGTAGTGCCCCCCGTCTAGCCGAAGACACCGTCTGAGGTGCCGGTTTCCCTCCCGGCACCACGCGCGAAAGCGCTCCGGCGCCCAACCTCTCCCCCCGGGGTTGGGCGCCTTTTCAATTTTGGTGGTGGATATCGATCAAGCGCGGTCCATTGCGGACCATGTTCTAAAGGGCGTCTTCCTGCGGGCCGCAATACGGCCTCGTCGGTGGGCTCGCTGACGCTCTCTCGATCACAGATCCAACAAATCCGCCCAGGGCCGCCCCGTCAGTGCCGCCTCAGTGCAGCTTCGAGGGCCCCAGGGCCGCGTTGGCCGCCACCGCGTCAGGCTCGAGCGCGCTATCGATGTCCCTCAGGTGCTGGGCGAGACGGCCGAGGCGACCGCTTATGCACGCAACGAAATGCTCGGCAAGGGCGGGATCGGCTTCCATCTGCTGATGAAGCTCGCTGCGGGCGATGCGAAGAGCCCGCACGGCGCCCTTCGCGACCACCGTGGAGCTGTGGGTGGTGTCGATCAGCATGGCCATCTCGCCGACCAGCGACCCTGCTGCCACGGGCTCGCGCTCGCTGATCCCCGGCCCCTGAATGCGTTCTGCCTCGCCGGCCACGATCAACACGGCGGCGTCGCCCGGGGCATCCTCTGCGATGATCACATCGCCCGGCCGATAAACGATGCGGTCCGCGCGCCGGGCGATCTCGGTGATCTGCAACGGCCGCAACCCGCGGAAAAGCTCGACTTGAAGTAATGGCCGAACCAAAGCGTCGATTGCCATCGCCTTATTCCCCGCCCGCGAGATCCCGGTTGACGCTCATCTTCGGGACCAACGTTTTGCCCCGCCGCGCTCGGAGGCAAAGTCCGCTGATTCCCTGGGGCGGGTCCAGCTGAACACGGCAGGTACCGGCGGACCTGGGGATGACATGGGGACAACTGACAGACGACGGACCGTAACCCTCGCCTATGGCACGAGCTTGTAACCGCCCGCGTCGGTCACCAGGATCTCCGCGCTGGACGGGTCCTTCTCGATCTTCTGTCGCAGTCGGTAGATGTGCGTTTCGAGCGTGTGTGTCGTCACGCCGGCGTTGTAGCCCCAAACCTCGTGTAGCAGCACATCGCGCGTCACGACCTTTTCACCCGCGCGATAGAGGTACTTGAGGATCGACGTTTCCTTCTCGGTCAGCCTGATCTTCTGTCCGCGCTCGTCGAGCAAGAGCTTGGACGCCGGCTTGAAAGTGTAGGGACCGATGGCGAAGACCGCGTCCTCGCTCTGCTCGTGCTGTCGGAGCTGGGCGCGTATGCGGGCGAGCAGCACGGCGAACTTGAACGGCTTGGTCACGTAATCGTTGGCGCCCGCATCGAGACCGAGGATCTGGTCCGCATCGGAATCGTTGGCCGTCAGCATGACGATCGGGCTCTTGAACCCGGACTTCCGCAAAAGTCGCACCGCTTCGCGGCCGTCCATATCCGGCAGCCCGACATCGAATAACACCAGGTCGAAATGGTCGCCCCGTGCTGTCTCGATTCCCTTGCTGGCGGTGCCCGCGATCGTCACCTCGAACTCGTCGTGCAGCGCAAGCTGATCCTTGATCGACGACCGCAGATCCTCGTCGTCGTCCACAATGAGAATTCTGCGCGACGCGCTCATATTGTCTTGCTCCGCAGAGGTGTCCGGCAGGCACTGGAGATTGTTCCGCTTCTAGCATCCGGCGGGCCGATAACATAGTGTCGTGATCCCCGGACCGCGAACCTGTCCGGACCAAGGTGAACGTGTGAACGCGACGAGTCGAGTCCCCCCCCGCCGCCTGTTCCATGTCCGCGCGCTGTCGGCGGCGGCGACCCGCGGCTGGATTTCCGCACCCGCGCGGAGCGGGGGACGAGGCGGAATGCCCTGTGCGCTTGGAAAAGGCGGGCTTCGGGCGCTGAAGCGTGAGGGGGACGGGGCGACACCAATCGGCGTATGGCAGGTCCGTCGCATTCTCTACCGGGCCGACCGCATCGCCCGACCGCCCGGCGGGGGCATTCGCATCGACCAGATCCGGCCCGATGACGGCTGGTGCGATGCCGTCGGCGATCGCAACTACAACCGCCCCGTGCGTCACCCATATGCCGCGAGCGCCGAGCGGATGTGGCGCAGCGACCGCCTCTACGATATCGTGGTCGTCCTCGGGCACAACGATAGACCGCGCATCCAAGGCCGCGGCAGTGCCGTCTTTTTGCACGTCGCGCGGGATGATTTCGGACCAACCGCCGGATGCGTGGCGGTCGGGCTCGCGGCGGTGCGGCGCTTCGCATCTCTGCTCCGCCGAGGCGATGCAGTCGCGATCTCGCGATCCGGGATGACGTCGGAGCGTCGAAACCGTCGGTGACGATGAGGATCCCGGCGGTCGGGCAGGTCGGGTTCCGCCTACAGATTGGCGCGCTGCACGGCGTTGCAGGCGATGATCTGGTGCCAGTACGCCCGGTTCGCATGGCGTCAGGTGACGAAGCCGAGCCCGCCCCTCGCGTCGGGCTTGGCACGGCTGATCTCGACCAGCAGGTCGACGAGGCGGGCGGGTTCGCCCAGCACGCCAAGCACCTGCGCCTGCTTGCGTGCCTTGGTGAAATCGCCCGGCGTGAGGTTCTCGAACGCGAGGCCTGCCGCCGGTGCCCGCTCGATGCCGAGGAACAAGTTCCAGGCGCGGGCCAGTGCAACCTTGTCGAGGCAGCCGAGCTCGACATGGAAGGTGAAGCGGCGCAGCGAGGCGGTATCGATCCGCTCCATCAGGTTGGTGGTGAATGCGACCGGCAGCGGATGCTCCTCCATCCAAGTCAGCATCTCGTTGACCTGGCTGATTTCCCATGAGCGCAGCGCGTCGCGACGATCGCTCAGCAGACTGTCGGCCTCGTCGAACACCAGGAACGCACCGGCGTCGCGCGCCTCCTCGAAGGCGTCCGCGGTTTGCCGCTCTGTCTGCCCCACGTAGGGACCGAAAATGTCGGAAGCGCGCTTCTGCAGGATCTCGAGACCGAGGCGGCGAGCAAGATAGCGCGCGTAGGCGGACTTGCCGGTGCCAGGCGGGCCAGACAGGCAGAGCGAAAACGCGCGGCTTTCGCCGGCGACGAGTTGATCGGCGAGCGCCACGAGATCGAGGCTCGCCCGCGTCAGCAGTGGATCGAATTCGGGTATCACGCCGGGCTGGCGGGTGGGGTGACCGGAAACCGCGCGCAGAATGCCGAGCGCCGCGCGCTCCACCGCAGACGCGCCGCCGCCCGACAGCCTTGCCGCCCTCAGCGCATTCTCGAGGATCGCCGGCGTTGCATCGAGGCGCAGTGCCAGACGATCGACCTCGGCGTCGCTCAGCGCGACACCGATCCGCCTGACCTGCTGCATCAGGATGCGTCGCCGCTGTGCCGCGGGCGGTCGCTTCAACTCGATCGCCAGCGTCATTCGCCTCAGCAGCGCCGGGTCGATGTTGCTGATGTCGTTCGAGGTCCACAGCGTCGGCACCGGATTGGTCTCGAGCAGTCGGTTGAGATAAACCTTCGAGCCGCCGCGGCGGATGAGATGGACGGCAACGTCCTCCATCTCGTCGAAAAGAATTCCTGTGCACCTTTGCTCCGATAAGAGCCGCTCGAAGAACACGAGATCGGCCAGCCGGCCGCTGCGGTCGGCCTCACCACCATCGTGGGGGCTATCCTCGCCGGCGGCGAACAGGGTGAGCCCAGCCTCGGCCGCGGCCACCTTCGCCAGCTCGGTCTTGCCCGATCCGGGCGGGCCATAGATCAGAATGTTGACACCGCGCACGCTCTCGCGCGCCGCCCCGTTCAGAACTCCGGTCAAGAGGTCGCGATCGGCCGCGACATGGTCGTAGTCGGTCGCCCGCATCTCGCTCTCGAGCGGATCGCCGAGCAGCGCGTTGCGCATCTCGGCAAAGCTCTTGTAGGTCTGATCGAGGCGCGAGTTGACGCGAAACGGGATCGCATAGCGTCCGCCATGGCCCGCGACCATGTCGCCGTCGCGAAGCTGCACCAGGCCCGAGATCACGATGTCGCTCGATGGCGCGAGCAACTCTTCGACGCGGCGCGCGGGCTCGCCCACCAGATAGGCGATCGCGCGCGGCATCGGCCGTGCCGCCTCGACCACCGCGTTGGTCAGATACATGATCAGATCGAAGCGGCTGTAGCAGGCGATGAGCCCGACGATCTTCAACGTCTCGGGCGGCAGATCGAGCGCCTCTTTGAGCCACTCTATATTCGTGGCCAGCGGCTCGGGCCGCGGCGTCTCGAGGGCAGCGCGCTCGAGCGTATCGACGAGTTCGGCGCGGTGCCTCGTGTAGACGGTCTCGAACTGCGCGGACGGAGCTCCGGGCACATAGTACGTGCCGACGACCTCGGCAAGCGCCACGGGCAACGGCAGCCCGAGTGTGTCAGCCCGCTCGTGAAGCCATGACAGGAGCTGGCGAGCCGAGCGCAGCGGCAGCTCTGGGCGGCTCAGCACGCGCTGCAGATAGCGCGCGAGCAGACCGCGCTCGACGTCCGTCACAGACATGGTTGGCTCCGCCTTGATCCGTCAGGGAGAGTTGGACACTGATCGCACTCCCTACGCCGCATATCTCCTAGTGACCTTCGCGGCGAGAGGGAACCCCGCCGTCGCGCGCGCGGCGGCAATCGGGGCGGAGAGGGGGACTAGTATTCCGTCTCAGACATTTGCTTCCCATTCCGGCTCGGTTCCGAGCAAATGTCTGAGACACTAGGAACACTAGCAACTCCATGATTCTCGTGTTGCTTGGTCACCGACGCTTGGCAGATCACCCGGCAGCACTCGGGAACCAAGCGTCAGTGACGCAACACGAGCAGGGCACTGGCCGTTCGGGCGCATCCAGGTTAGATCGTTGTCATGCCGCTGTGACATTCGACGAGCCGGCCTCCGCTTCGCAGGAAAATGTTCTATGGTTCGCGGCAGCGGGACGAACGGAGATCCGAAACAATGAGTACGGCAAATCGGGTTGCGCTTGTCACGGGCGCGGGCTCCGGCATCGGGCGCGCTGCAGCCCTGGCGCTCCAGGGCGACGGCTACGACATTGTGTTGGCCGGGCGCCGAGCGGCAGAGCTCGAGCGCACGACCGCGATGGCCGCGCCAAACGGCGGACGGCTGCTCGCCATTGCGTGCGACGTCACCGACCAGCTTGCCGTTCGAACGATGTTCGCACGGACGCGCGACGCGTTCGGCCGGCTCGACGTTCTTTTCAACAACGCCGGTCTCGGCGCGCCGCCGGTGCCGCTCGAGGAGCTGTCGGCAGATACCTGGCGGCAAGTGGTCGATGTCAACTTGACGGGCGTTTTCCTGTGTTGCCAGGAGGCCTTGAAGCTTATGAAGTCTCAGGATCCCAAGGGCGGGCGCATCATAAACAACGGCTCGATTTCGGCCCACACGCCGCGCCCGAACTCCGGCCCTTACACGGCGACGAAGCATGCCATCACGGGACTGACGAAGGCCATCGCGCTCGACGGTCGCGGCCACCGCATCGCCTGCTCGCAGATCGACATCGGCAATGCCGCAACCGAGATGACGGCGCCGATGGCGGCGGGCATCCGCCAGCCCGGAGGGCAAACGATCGTGGAGCCGCGCATGGATGTCGCGGACGTGGCGCGGGCAGTGTTGTTCATGGCGAACCTGCCGCTCGAATCGAACGTTCTGTTCATGACGATCAAGGCCACCGAGATGCCCTACGAAGGCCGGGGCTGAGCCGGGGCGGGCTCGCCGCAAGGCAAGATCAGTTGCGAGGCGTACCGCGCCGGCTCGTAATGTTCATCGCGTCGGCCAAGTAGTCGATGAAGGCGCGCACCTTACGCGGTACATAGCGGCCGCCGGGATGCACCGCGTGGATCGACAGCTCGTGCACAGCCTCGCGCGGCAGCACCTCGACCAGCCGACCTTCGGCGATGAAGCGGCCCACCACGAAGCCCGGCTGCAGCACCAGTCCAGCCCCGTCGAGCGCCATCCGCGTCAGGGCGTCGCCATTGTTGCAGGTGACGCGCGAGCGCACAGTCAACGTGGTGGCCCCGGCACCCTCGCCGAACCGCCAGACAGTGCCGCCTCCCTCCTGTGCGTAGCCAAGACATTCGTGGCCCGCGAGATCCGCGAGCCGGGCCGGCGTGCCGGCGCGCGCGAGATAGGCAGGTGCCGCGCATAGTATGAGCCGAGTTGCTCCGATCCTGCGCGCGACGAGCGAGCTCGGAGCCAGTCGGCCGATGCGCACGGCCATGTCGAAACCCTCCTCGACGAGATCGACAAAGCGGTCATTCAGGACGAGATCGAGCCGGGCCAGCGGGTTGGCCTTCAGATAGCGCTCGACCAGCGGCGCGAGGTCCGAGATGCCGAACGACATTGGCGCGCTGACCCGTAGTACGCCAGACGCGCTCGCCGCCGCGAGCGCCGCCGACTGCTCCGCCTCCTCGACGGCTTCGAGAATGTCGCGGCAGCGGGCGAGGTACTCGAGGCCAGCCTCGGTGAGACCGAGCCTGCGGGTGGTGCGGTTGATGAGGCGGGCGCCGAGCCGCGCTTCGAGGTCGGCGACATGCTTGCTGGCCATGGCGCGCGAGATGCCGAGGCGGCTCGCGGCGGCCGTGTAGCTGCCGAGATCGGCGATCTCGGCGTAGACGCGCATCGACTCGAGCACGTTCATGCTGGGACCATCTCTATTGTTCAACCTGGTTGCACAATATGTCTCTGAAATAGCTGATTATGCCAATCAAGTTTTTCAGTACGCCTTGTCTCAAGTGAGCCGCCACCAACACTCCCCGGTCGAGCCGGGCGCGGCGGCTCGGCCAACTCAGAACAAACTCAGGAGAAGATCGATGATCGACCACCGCACCGCCCCCTACGCCGCGCTGCTGCTGCGCGTCGCGATGGGCTCGCTGTTCGTTGCCCACGGCCTGCTCAAGGTCCTCGTATTCACGATCCCCGGCACAGTCGCCTACTTTCAGAGCATTGGTTATCCGGGTTTCTTCGCCTACCTCGTCATTGCAGCTGAGATTGGCGGCGGCCTTCTGCTGATCGGCGGCGTCTACACCCGCTGGGTCGCGCTGGCGCTCGTGCCCGTGATGATCGGCGCGACGCTACAGCACGTGCCGAACGGGTGGCTGTTCTCGAGCCCGAAAGGCGGTTGGGAGTTCCCGGCTCTGTGGACGGCGCTGCTCGTCGTGCAAGCCCTGCTCGGCGACGGAGCGCATGCCCTGGTCCGCGGCGAACGCGGCACCCGCATCGCATCGGCGCGGGCCTGACACCGGAGGCGCACGACATGATCAAATTCGACGACAGCGACAAGATCGACGCGCCCTCGAGCGGCGAGGCGGCAACGGCGCAAACCATCGCCGCCGGCGTGCGTATCGGACACGTTCATCTCAAGGTCGCCGATCTCGAGCGGGCACTGGCGTTCTACTGCGGCGTTCTCGGTTTCGAGTTGAAGCAGCGCTACGGCCGCGAGGCGGCATTCGTGTCCGCCGGCGGCTATCACCACCACATCGGGCTCAACACCTGGACGAGCAAAGGCGGGCGCCCGCCGCCGCGCGGCACCACGGGACTGTTTCACGTCGCGATTCTCTATCCGACGCGGCGCGATCTGGCCGACGCCCTTCGCCGGCTCATTGCGGCGGGTGTGCAGATCGAAGGCGCGAGCGACCACGGCGTCAGCGAGGCCATCTACCTCTCGGACCCGGACGGAAACGGGCTCGAGTTCTATCGCGACCGCGACGAAGCGAGCTGGCCGCTCGACGCCGCAGGCAACCTCGCGATGGTCACGGAACCGCTCGACCTCGCGGCCCTGCTGGCCGAGGCCGGCGCATGACGTTCCGACGAGCCGCCGGGCAAGCAGTGGCGTCGAGCTGCCGGTCTGTCGGGCCGGCCAGTGGCTTTGCTTGCGCGGTGGCGCCAAGCCTGCTTAGTGAGGCGGCATCGGTAGACAGAGGATCACGGTGGCTACATCTGGCAGCGACAACAGCAACGGCCGCCTAGGCCCCCTGGCCACGAAGGCGGGGGGCGCCGCAGCGTCACTCGCGCTGGCCCGAACGCGGGTGTGGATTTTCGATCTCGACAACACGCTCTATCCGGCCGAGTGCAACCTGTTCGCCCAAGTTGACCACCGCATGGGCGAGTTCATCGCCCGCTACCTCGGCGTGCCCTATCCGCAGGCGCGGCATCTGCAGAAGAGCTACTATCGCCAGTTCGGCACCACGCTCTCAGGACTGATGAAGGTCCACAACCTAGATCCCCACACCTTTCTCGACTACGTGCACGACATTGATCTTTCGGTGTTGCCGGAGCTGCCGGCGCTTAGAACCGAGATCGAGCGACTGCCTGGTCGCCGGCTCATCTTCACAAACGGCTCGCGGCGCCACGCGGAGAACGTCGCCGGCAAGCTTGGCGTGCTCGATCTTTTCGAGGACATCTGCGACATCGCCGCGTGCGAGTTCGTGCCGAAACCTGAGGCCGTTGCGTTCGACCGCATGATCCGGCGCCACGGAGTGGACGCGCGCGAGGCGGCGATGTTCGAGGACATGCCACACAACCTCGAGGCGCCGCACGCGCTTGGGATGGCGACCGTGCTCGTGCATTCGAGCTACCTCGATCATCCGGTGCAGGCCGAGATGAAGCGCTGGACTGCCCTGCCCGCGCACATCCACCACATGACCGAGGATCTTACGGGTTTTCTCGCGGGCCTTGACATCGAGACCGCACTCGACATCGGCGACACGCCGGTCAACTGACTGACGATCGCTCGGCGCGGCGCGCCTCGTTCCGACTGCTACTTCGAACGCCCGTTCGAGTCAGAACTAAGCTCACCTGACCCGGATCGACCGGCCCGCGACGGGGGAATTGCGAACGGGCGGCCCGTGGACCGCCCGTTCGTAATCTCAGTGCACATATAGGGCGCTACGTCCGCCCAAGGTTTCCTTCAGCGGGTCGGCACCGGTTTCTCGCCGCGGTAGTCGTAGAAGCCGCGTTGCGTCTTGCGGCCGAGCCATCCGGCCTCGACGTACTTCACGAGCAGCGGACAGGGGCGGTACTTGGAGTCCGACAGACCCTCATAGAGGACCTGCATCACCGATAGGCAGGTGTCGAGGCCGATGAAATCGGCAAGCTCGAGCGGACCCATTGGATGATGCGCGCCGAGCTTCATCGCTTTGTCGATCGCCTCCACTGTGCCGACGCCCTCGTATAGCGTGTAGACGGCCTCGTTGATCATCGGCAGCAGGATGCGGTTGACGATGAACGCCGGAAAATCCTCGCTGACGGCGGTCTTCTTGCCGAGGCTATCGACGAAGGCGCGTGCGGTGGCAAACGTCTCGTCCTCGGTGGCGATGCCGCGGATCAGCTCGACGAGCTCCATCACGGGCACCGGATTCATGAAGTGCATGCCGATGAAGTCCTCGGCGCGATCGGTCGTCGACGCGAGCCGGGTGATCGAGATCGAGGACGTATTGGAGGCGAGGAGCGCGCCCTTCTTCAGCTTGGGACAGAGGTCGGTGAAAATGCGGCGCTTGACGCTTTCGTCCTCGGTAGCGGCCTCGATGACCAGATCGCAATCGCCGAGCGCCTCGTAGCTCGGTGCGTAGGTGATGCGCTTCAGGGCCACGACCTTCAGCTTGTCCTCGATGAGGCCCTTCGACACCTGACGCGTCATGTTCTTGTCGATGATCGACAGCGCCTTCTCGACGGCCTCCTTTTTGAGGTCGTTCATCGCGACGTCGTAGCCGGCCAGCGCGATCACGTGGGCGATGCCGTTGCCCATCTGGCCCGCGCCGATCACACCCACTTTCTTGATCGTCGATCGGGCTGCTGTTCCGGAGCCCGCCATCGTCTTCACCGCTGCGTCCATTGCTACATTCCCCTTGTCCGCATAGGCCCCGGTGCCGCCGGATGCCCTTGGCTTGCTCATGTCTTGGCTTTGTCCAGCTCCGCCGCCAGCTCGGGCAGGGCCTGGAAGAGATCGGCGACGAGGCCATAGTCCGCGACCTGGAAGATCGGCGCCTCGCCGTCCTTGTTGATCGCGACGATGACTTTCGAGTCCTTCATTCCGGCCAGGTGCTGGATGGCGCCCGAGATGCCCACCGCGACGTAAAGCTCTGGCGCCACGACTTTGCCTGTCTGGCCGACCTGCATGTCGTTCGGCACGAACCCGGCATCGACCGCCGCACGGGAGGCACCCATCGCCGCGCCGAGCTTGTCGGCTACGGGCTCGATGTAGGTTTTGAAGTTGGCTCCGCTGCCCATGCCGCGGCCACCCGAGACGACGATCCGCGCGGCGCCGAGATCGGGACGGTCGGACTTGCTCAGCTCGGCGCTCTCGAAGGCCGAGACACCGGCAGCCGCGGGCGCAGCGATACTCTCGACCGGCGCAGAACCACCCTCGGGCGCGGCCGCGAACGCAGCCGTGCGGACAGTGACGATCTTCACGGCTTCATTCGACTGCACGGTCTGGATGGCGTTGCCTGCGTAGATCGGACGCTCGAACGTGTCGGGCGCCAGCACCTTGGTGATGTCGGAAATCTGCATCACGTCGAGCATTGCCGCGACGCGCGGCATCACGTTCTTTCCAGCAGCCGTTGCTGGCGCCACCAGCGCCGCGTAGTTGGCCGCGAGCGCCGTGAGCAGCGGCGCCATCTCCTCGGCCAGACCGTTGGCAAGGTGGGGCGCGTCCGCATGAAGGATCTTCGAGACGCCGGCTATGCGCGATGCCGCTTCGGCCGCGGGGCGGCAGCCGTGGCCGGCCACCAGGACATGAACTTCGCCGCCGAGGCCCTTTGCCGCCGTCACCGCCTTGTGAGTGGCGCCGTTCAAGGACCTATTCGTGTGCTCTGCGAGAACGAGGACAGCCATTAGAGCACCCCCGCCTCGGACTTGAGCCGCTGGACGAGCTCGGCGACGCTTGCGACCTTGACACCAGCCTTGCGCGTGGCGGGCTCGGCCGTCTTGAGGATGGCGAGCCGCGGCGTGATATCGACGCCGAAATCGGCGGGCTTTTTCATGTCGAGCGGTTTCTTCTTTGCCTTCATGATGTTCGGCAGCGAGGGATAGCGCGGCTCGTTGAGGCGCAGGTCCGTCGTCACGACGGCCGGCATCGCGAGCGAAACCGTCTCGAGGCCGCTATCGACCTCGCGCGTGACAGCGACGCGACCGGCCCCGAGCGCCACCTTCGAGGCGAATGTGCCCTGCGGCCAACCGAGCAGCGCGGCAAGCATCTGACCCGTCTGATTGCAATCGTCGTCGATCGCCTGCTTGCCCATGACGACGAGGTCGGGCTTCTCGATTTCGGCGATGGCCTTCAAGATCTTGGCGACCGCCAGCGGCTCGACGCTCGCACCTTCAGCCGTCTCCACAAGAATGCCGCGATCAGCACCGATCGCGAGGGCCGTGCGGAGGATTTCTTGTGCCTTGGCCGGACCGATCGAGACGACGACGATCTCGGTGGCGCCGCCCCTCTCCTTGATGCGCACGGCCTCCTCGACGGCGATCTCGTCGAAGGGGTTCATCGACATCTTCACGTTGGCGAGCTCGATGCCGGTTCCGTCCGGCTTCACTCGGATCTTGACGTTGTAGTCAACCACCCGCTTGACGGGCACCAGTATCTTCATGTCGACGATCGCTCCAAGCTGGCGATTCTTCTGTTGACCCGGCGCCATCTAGCGTTCCGGCATAGCAGTCCGAATTGTGCGGCGCGCGCGGAAACCAACGCCGGCGCAGCCCGCATCACGCGATTGCGCCCCTCTCCCGACCTTCGCAGTTGCGAGATGAAAGTTACGAGCGGGCCGCTGGCAAGTCAATTGGGAGCCGGGCGGTGGTGGCCCTCACGCGGCGGAAAACTCATTTCTGAACAAACCAGAGATTGTGACAACGGCGTGAATGCCGGTGTGTCCGCTCGGGCCATTGCTGAAAGTAGGTCAGGATAGGTCGAGGCCCTTGTCGAACAGGGGCACGCCGGGGCGCCGCATGACGAGCACCAGCAGTGCCCCAGCGATCAACCCACCGATGTGTGCCCACCAGGCCACAGGCCCTGTCTCAGGTAGCACGACCATAATGATCTGGGTCAGGATCCAGATCCCGAGAACGAAAGCCGCCGAGATGCGCAATGGCAACACTTTGAGCGCCAGGACCCACACCCGGACCCGGGGATGAAGCATCAGATAGGCGGCGATCACGCCCGCAACTGCGCCACTCGCGCCGATCAGCGGGATGCCCGAAGTGGGCGCCACGAAGGCATGCGTCAGGCCAGCCAGGACGCCGCAGAGAAGATAGAACAGCAGGAACCTCGCGTGCCCCATCGCGTCCTCGACGTTGTCGCCAAAGACCCACAAGAACAGCATGTTGCCCAAGAGGTGCATCGCATCGCCGTGGAAGAACATGTAGCTGAGCAGCGTGACGCGCTCCGGCACGGCGATCGCGTCGAGCGGCCCCTGAGCCGCGGCACCGCCGAGCACACCCGCGCGCAGCAGCTCGTTCGGCACGATCGCGAAGCTTGCGACGACACCCTGGTCGAGCCCCGCCGATTCGATCAGGAAAACGATCACGTTGAGCGCGATGAGTCCGATCGTGACGTACTGAAACGGTATCGACTTCAGAGTGTTCTCGTCCTGGATCGGGATGAACACGGCTACCGCTCCTCGCTCCCACGCGGGCCAGGCCGGCCCGCCTGCACTCGCCGCACTCAGATCCGCACAGGACGCACGATCAGCGATTCTGACCGGGCACCCACAGCACGTCGCTTCGACCGCGGTCATTGACGTAGCGGCTCGAGACGAACAGGAAATCAGACAATCTGTTCAGATATTTGACGACCGCCGGCGAGACCGGCTCGTTTGGCGTGGCTGCCAGCTCGACCGTCAGCCGCTCGGCGCGGCGGCAGACCGTGCGCGCCACATGAAGGTGGGCCGCGGCAGGTGCCCCCCCAGGAAGAACGAACGACTTGAGCGGCTTCATTTCGGCGTTCATCTCGTCGATCTCGTGCTCGAGACGGTCCACCTGAGCGGCGGCGATCCTCAACGGCTCGTAGGGCAGCGCTTCCCCACGGTCAGGCACGCAGAGATCGGCGCCGAGGTCGAAGAGATCGTTCTGGATCCGCATCAGCTTTCCGTCGAGACCGGGCAGCCCGACGAGATGCAGACGCGCAACGCCGATCGCGGAATTGGCCTCGTCAACGGTACCGTAGGCCTCGATGCGCAGATCGAACTTCTTGACGCGCTCGCCCGTGCCCAACCCTGTCGTGCCGTCGTCGCCGGTGCGCGTGTAGATCTTGTTGAGCTTGACCATCGTGCCGATCCGTTCCTCGGCGCCCGTCAGACGCGCTGCAGCAGCACGAAACCCATGATGATGAGGATCGCGGCAAACTGCAGCCCGATCCGCCACCGCATGAGTTTCTGGCTGAGATTGGGGCTCTTGCCCTTGAGCAGCGTCGCTAGTCCGAGAACGAGGACCCCCAGCACAGCGAGCACGGCAATCGTGGTCAGATGGTAGAGCGCAACCTGCATAGCGGCGGAGTTCCCCTGGTTCGAGCCTCCACTTAACGTCGTGTCCTGCGCGAACGCAATGCCGGTCGCGGTTTACCGTTGCGACGCGATAGAATTGCCGTAATCCTGCGGTGGAGTTTGCGTCGCGGTTGGTGACACATGGACGTTACGCAGCGTCGGACTTGAATTCCGGCAACGATGGGGACGGTCGTCTTCGTTCACGAAAGTCGGGGCCAGGCGGGTTTGAGACGAGGGTGTCCGTCCAGGGCACAGGCGCCGGACCGTGCTGGCGCCAAGCGAGCCATAACCACCAGGCGCTGCGCTGCCTTTGATCGTTCACATCAGAACCGAAGCCGTCGTCAAGAGCATCTCGCCGAAAGCTTATCGCGACACGTGGCCTCGAGCCACCCCGTCACCTGGCCGCACTTCGATCTGGACCTCCGTTGAGCCGAGCCCGAGACAGAACCAGAGGTGATCTCGACGACCGCGGCAGCGGGACGTCCACCGCTCTGCCGGCGGCCGCGAGTAAGATCCTGCGATCCCCCTCGCCGCGCCAGCTTGCCGCGATGCTCGCCTGCTGCGGCGCCGTGTTTCCTGCACCAGTGGACGCCCAGGTCGCAGCCCCAACCGCACCTGCTGAGGCGGCGCGGGTGCTCGATAGCAAACGCACCGAGCTCGAGCAGACCAAGCAGCGCGCACGCCTGCTCGAGACCGACGTCAAGTCGCTTGACGAGGAGCGCCGCAAGCTCAACGAGCGGCTCGTCGAGACTGCGGCGCTGATCCAGTCGAGCGAAGGCCGGATGAGTGCCATCGAGGCGCGGGTCGGCGAGCTCGAGGTACAGGAGAAGCTGCTGCGGGGCTCGCTCGAGCAGCGCCACGACCAGATCGCCAAGCTGCTCTCGGCGTTGCTGCGCATGGGCCGCAATCCGCCGCCGGTGATGATCACCCAGCGTGAGGACGCGCTGCGCATGGTTCGCAGTGCGATGCTGCTGGCGGCAGCTTTCCCCGAGCTGCGCGGCCAGGCACTGGCGCTGGTCGGGCGCCTCAACGAGCTGGTTCGCGTGATGACCGAGGTGCGATCGGAGAGCGAGCGCCTGAGGGCCGAGACCCAGCGCCTCGCAGACGCCCAGACGCGGCTCGCGGGCCTCATGGAAGCCAAGAAACAGACGATCACCGAGCGCCAAGTCGAGCTCGAGAAGGTTCGCAAGGCCGCTGCCGAGATCTCGCGGAACGTCACCGATCTCGGCGAGCTGATCTCGCGCTTGGACCAGGCCGTGACAAAGAACACCGCGCTCGCGGCCTACGAGGAGGAAAACCGCCAGTATAAGGCTGCGGCCCAATCGGATCCTGCAGGAGTAGGAGCCGACAACGCACCACAGGCCCAGACCGCGCAGGCCCAGACCGCGCAGGCACCGACGCCGGCCGTGGCGATCGCCAACGAGGCGCAGACCGCACCGACCTCGCCCGCCGGCGCAGCTCCCGCCAAGGAGACGAAGGTCGCGGTGCTGAACCCGCCAACACCGTCGAGGCCACCCGGACGCATCATCGAGCTGGTGCCGGCCGGAGCCGCGGCGATGGTGCCGCGCGATCCGGGTCGCATCAAGCCCGCGCAACCGTTCGAGCTGGCGAAGGCACGCCTGCCACTGCCGGCGCAGGGCCGCCGCGTGCTCTCGTTCGGGGAGAAGACCCATTACGGCGGACAGTCGAAGGGCATGGTCCTCGAGACGCGCCATGGCGGCCAGGTCACGTCGCCGACCGACGGCTGGGTGGTGTATGCGGGCGAGTTCCGCAGCTATGGGCAACTCTTGATAATCAACCCCGGAGGGGGCTATCATATTCTACTTGCCGGGCTATCTCAGATCGACGTTCAGCCCGGCCAATTCGTTCTGGCAGCAGAGCCCGTTGGCACCATGAGCGGCGCACCCCGGTCGGCGCAGGGTGCGGCGTCGCAAGCTTCGGCTTCGCAGGCTTCGGCGTCGAAGTCCGCCCCCGTGCTGTACATCGAGTTCCGAAAAGACGGTCGGCCCGTAGATCCAGATCCCTGGTGGGTCGAAACAGGGCGCAAGGCACAAGAAGACGGACAGCAGAAGGTACAAGGCTGATGCGAAAGACAGACTTCGCGTTCTGGACGTTCCTGACGATGACCGGCCTCGCTGCGGCGACCACCGTGCTCAACGTCAGCCAGACCATGTCGGCGACGGGGCAGAACTCGGATCTCTACCGCCAGCTCGACCTGTTCGGCGACGTGCTCGAGCGGGTGCGCTCCGACTATGTCGAGAAGCCCGACGACACACAGCTTATCGAGAACGCGATCAACGGCATGCTGGCCGCGCTCGATCCGCATTCGGCCTACCTGTCGCCAAAGCATTTCCGCGACATGCAGGTGCAGACGCGTGGCGAGTTCGGCGGCCTCGGCATCGAGGTCACGATGGAGAACGGCGTCGTCAAGGTCGTCGCGCCCATCGACGACACGCCTGCGTTCAAGGCTGGCGTGCAGGCGAACGACCTCATCACGCACCTCGACAACGAGCAGATCGTGGGTCTGACGCTTGAGCAGGCGGTCGAGAAGATGCGCGGCCCGGTCAACACGCCGATCCTGCTGACCGTCGTACGCAAGGGCCGGGACGACCCCCTGGAGATCAAGGTGGTGCGCGACGTGATCCGCATCAACGCCGTTAAGGCGCGGGCCGAGGGCGACGTCGCCTACATCAAGGTGACAACGTTCAACGAGCAGACGCATGCCAACCTGGTGAAGTCGGTCGAGACCCTGAAGAAGCAGATCGGCCCCAGCCTCAAGGGCTATATCATTGATCTCAGGAACAACCCGGGTGGCCTCCTCGACCAGGCCATCGCCGTGACGGACGACCTCCTCGAGCGCGGCGCCATCGTGCTGACCAAAGGCCGCAACAACGAGGAGACGCAGCGGAGCCAGGCCCGGCCTGGCGATATCACCGACGGGAAGAAGCTGGCGATCCTCATCAACGGCGGCTCTGCCTCCGCATCCGAGATCGTGGCCGGGGCACTGCAGGACCACAAGCGCGCAACCGTCATTGGAACCCGCTCGTTCGGCAAGGGCTCTGTGCAGACGATCATTCCGCTCGGTGCCAACGGCGCCATCCGGCTGACCACGGCGCGCTACTACACGCCCTCGAACCGCTCGATCCAAGCCAAAGGTATCGATCCCGACGTGCTGGTCGAGCAGGAGCTGCCGGAGGAGCTGAAAAGCAAGAGCGCAGCCGAACGAACGACACGCGGCGAGGCGAGCCTGCGCGGACACCTCCGCAACCCCGACACCAAGTCCAAGACCGGCAAGGATCCTGCCAAGGACGGGAAAGATGCCAAGGAAAGTGCCGACGGAAAAGAGGAGAAGGAGCAGTCCGGCTCGTCGGCCTACGTGCCAAAGGAACCCGAGAAGGATTCGCAGCTCCAGTATGCATTGCGCATGCTCCGCGGTCAGCCGCAGGAGACCGCGACGCCAGCTCCGGCCGCAACGCCGGATGGTGGCGAGAGGAAGAGTGTGCCGAACTGAGGTCCGAAAGGTCCTCGACATACCGCAGCCGCCTCCTTGCCTCTACCTTCAGAACTGCGAATGGGCGCCCCAGCGGCGCCCATTCCTTTTGACCCGCCGTCCGTCCTCGCGCGCTTTGCACGGCACGCGAGCGACCCGTCCGACCACCGGAGCGAAACCGCCCATGATCAAGCAACCCGACACCGCCCCCGGCTATCGTCCCTGCGTCGGCATCCTCGTCGTCAACCGCGAGGGCCGCGTCTGGATCGGCCGGCGCGCAGACGCGCCGCTCGACGCCGAAGGCCGCGGCTCCTGGTGGCAGATGCCTCAGGGCGGCATCGACGACGCAGAGGACCCGCGCGAGGCGGCGCGGCGGGAGCTGTTCGAGGAGACCGGCATCCGCTCGATCGAGTTCATCGGCGAAAGCCGCGACTGGCACGTCTACGACTTGCCGCCGGAACTGGTCGGCAAGGCATGGGGAGGCCGCTATCGCGGCCAGCGGCAGAAATGGTTCGCCGTCCGGTTTCTCGGCCCCGACAGCGAGGTCAACATCACGCCTGAGCAGGGGCACCAGATCGAATTCGACGACTGGCGTTGGGCGAGCTTAGAGGACGTGCTGGAGCTGATCGTGCCATTCAAGCGCGATGTCTATCGCGCGGTGCTGGGTGAGCTTGGATCGCTGGCTGGACCCCCGGCAGGCTGACCTCGATCACCAGCACCACGGCGGTGCTGGGACCGTCATAGTGCTTTGATGCAAATCATGTTATTCACTGGCTGACGGGCAACCTTAGGTGGAGTTCCGCATCGGCATGCGGTCGCGGCCAGCGACGCCCCCTCAATCTGGCCCTGGGATCCCAACTCTCATGAAGACCGTTGCGCCACTCGTCGGAACAGTGATCGCGCCTCTGCCGCTGCGGCCGTGCGTCGGGATCATGCTCGTCAATCGCGCAGGACAGGTTTGGGTCGGGCGCCGCCGGCCGAAGTGGCTCGGCGACCCATCGGCATACGTCTGGCAGATGCCGCAGGGCGGCATCGAGCGGGACGAGGAGCCGCGGGCCGCCGCACTCCGCGAGCTTGCCGAGGAAACAGGAGCGCGCAGCGTCGAAATTCTTCACGAGGCGCCGCAGTGGCTCACTTACGAACTCCCAGAGGACCTCATCGGCGTGGCCCTGAAAGGCCGCTACCGCGGCCAAGTGCAGCGATGGTTCGCGATGCGCTTCCTTGGCTCGGACGACGAGATCGATATCGGCGGCCGCAAGGGCCAGAAAGCCGAGTTCGACGCGTGGCGATGGGCAGAGATGCGCGAGCTCCCGACGCTGCCGATCTACTTCAAACGGAACGTCTACGCCGCCGTGGTCGCGGAGTTTGCGCCGCGGGTGTGATATTACAGCCCCGCGCGACCGCCGCCGAACCTCTGGACCGAGTGGCGCCGCTCAAGCCGCCTTGCCGCCCTGAAGAGCCTTCAGCGCCTCGATGGCGTCGTACGCCATACGCTTCAACTCGTCGTCCTTGGCATCGCGGAAACTCGTCTCCGCGGCCTCGATCTCGGACGTAAGTCGCGCACCGGTAAGCTCGGCCACATCCGCCGCACTTGGCGCAAGCACCGTCACCATCTGAGCCTGCACATCGGCAAACCCGCCCTTGACATAGATCCGCTTCGTGGTGCCCTGCGCTTTGACCGCCAAGACACCGGGGCGAAGGTTGGTCACGACAGGGGCATGCCCCGCCAGCACGGTCATGTCGCCGTCGGCGCCCGGCAGCATGGCTTCGTCGGCATCGACCGACATCAGGATGCGCTCGGGGGAAACCAGCTCGAACTTGAACGTGCCAGCCATGTGCTGTCCTCAATGTCTCGGATTACCTACATTCTTCGGGAAAACCGGCCACCGAATATCGGCTCGGGAGGCCCACCTGCCCTCAGACCGCGGCCTCGTCGCCCGATCGGGCACGAACCTCTTCGACGCTCTGAACGCGCGTTCCGCAAAACGGGCAGAAGAACACCGGATGGTCGACCATACCCGGTTCATCCTCGTCGAGATCGACGAGACCGACGGACATGTAGAGGATTCCGTCCTCCGACACAGTGATGAGCGGCTCGAACTCCTCTCCGCTCATGGCGTCCTTGAGCTCCGGGCAACAGCTCCCGAACTTGACGTCCGTGCCGGCGGCGCTGCCACTGGTCTCGCTTGCCATCCCCGTCTCCCTCGATCCCCATTCCGCGAGCACCGTGCCGCCGCCGATTAGCCCGGCGCGCGGTGATGTCGGGCTTGCATCCCGGTCATGCCGCCTCGGCCAGCTTCTCAGCCTTTGCGATCGCCTCGTCGATGGTGCCGACCATGTAGAATGCCTGTTCGGGAAGGTGGTCGTAGTCGCCAGCACAGAGACCCTTGAAGCCCTTGATCGTGTCGGCAAGCGAGACGAGCTTGCCGGGCGAGCCGGTGAACACCTCGGCGACGTGGAACGGCTGCGACATGAAGCGCTCGATCTTGCGCGCGCGGGCGACGGTCATCTTGTCGTCCTCACTGAGCTCGTCCATACCGAGAATGGCGATGATGTCCTGCAGCGACTTGTACTTCTGCAGTACCGACTGGACCCTGCGGGCGACCGCGTAGTGCTCCTCGCCGACCACACGCGGGTCGAGCATGCGCGAGGTCGAGTCGAGCGGATCTACGGCCGGGTAGATGCCCTTCTCGGCGATGGCGCGCGACAACACCGTCGTTGCGTCCAAGTGAGCGAACGAAGCGGCCGGTGCCGGGTCCGTCAAGTCGTCGGCAGGGACGTAGATCGCCTGCACCGACGTGATAGAGCCCTTCTGCGTGGTGGTGATGCGCTCCTGCAGCGCGCCCATGTCGGTGGCGAGCG
>CAYYGO010000038.1:30768-41439 GCA_964471635.1 uncultured Hyphomicrobium sp. | reverse complement strand
GCCCGGCGACGAACTCGACGGTGCCGGCGCTGTCGTAGCCGACGGCGCGCGCCAGTGCGACGGCCTGCTCGCCCATGGCTTTGCGCGTCTTCTCGTCGAGCAGCGGCGACGGCGCCTCCTCGATCACCTTCTGGTTGCGGCGCTGGATCGAGCACTCGCGCTCGCCGAGGTAGACGATGTTGCCGTGCTTGTCGCCGATGAGCTGGATCTCGATGTGGCGCGGATTGACGATGAACTTCTCGACGAACATGCGGTCGTCGCCGAACGACGCCTTGGCCTCGTTGCGCGACGACGAAAAGCCGTCCGCAACCTCCTCGCGGTTCCAGGCGATGCGCATGCCCTTGCCGCCGCCGCCAGCAGACGCCTTGATCATCACCGGGTAGCCGATCTCGTCGGCGATCCTCACCGCGTGGGCGGCATCGGCGATCTCGCCGAGGAAGCCCGGCACGGTCGATACCTTGGCGGCCGCTGCCGCCTTTTTGCTCTCGATCTTGTCGCCCATGGCGGCGATCGCCTTGGGATTCGGACCGATGAAGACGATGCCCGCCTTCTCGAGCGCGATCGGGAACGCCTCGCGCTCGGACAGGAATCCGTAACCAGGGTGAACGGCCTCGGCACCGGTCTCGAGGCACGCCGCGACGATCTTGTCGATGAACAGGTATGACTGAGCGGCAGGCGGAGGGCCGATATGGACGGCCTCGTCGGCCATCTCGACGTGCATCGCATCACGGTCGGCATCGGAATAGACCGCAACGGTCTTGATACCCATCTTGCGGGCGGTCTTCATCACGCGGCATGCGATCTCACCGCGATTGGCAATCAGGATCTTCTTGAACATCGCGTCGCTCGGTCCCGTTGTCGAGGAAAGGGGGCCGCAGACGGCCCATCGGCTCTTCTAGACGTGTGTCGCCGAGACGACAACACTGGTCGCGGGCAACGAAAGGATACCCTGGTTGGCCAGGTGGCAGACACGGACGGCGGCAAGCGCGCCGGACGGGGACGACGGGCGGTCTCAGGCGGGGGAAATGCGGCTGCGAACCAGGTCGATGGCCCCACGCAGCTCGTAGAGCCGATCCGAATACTGCAGCGGGACCGGAATGTGACTCACCGCCGCCTCGATGCGCTCGATCTCGGCACGGTGCTCGGCGATCGCGCCGGACTGCCGCGCGGGCCCGATCCGCGTCTCCAGCGCCTTGAGTTGCGCGTACCAATAGAGCAGCCGCTGCCGGATGCGCCAGTCGTAGAGCCACGGCACGAGCTTGGCGAGCGGGATCAGGATGGTGGCGAACGGCACCACCATGACCAGCATTCTCTCTATGAAATTGGCCAGCCAGAACGGCAGGAAGCGCTGGAAGAACGGCTGGCCGTTCTTGTAGATGCGCTCGGCGTCCTCCGACACCGGGTACTCGGGATCGACGCCCTTCGGGAACTCGGCAATGCGGTGGAACATGCCGCCGCCGGAGTGAACGTCGGCGAGCACGTCCACCATCAGACCCGCGAGCGCGGGGTGGATGTCCTTGCGGGCGACGACGGCGGCCTGGGCAGCCACGAGCTCGACGTCCTCCGACGGCACGTTTGCGGCCAGATCGACGACACCCTTCGGCAGCACGACGCGGGTCAGGTAGGGGAAGCGGCGCGTATAGGCCTCCGCCTGCGACAGGCTCATGATCTTGACCGCCGGATCGCGCAGCAGCTCTTGGATGACGGGCGCCTCGGGCGCCACCGCCAGGAAGATCGCGTCTACGCTGCCTGCACGTAGAGCATCGACCGCAGGCTGCCCGCTGAGCGGCAGAAGCGTCGCGGTCTCCGCGGTGACGCCATTGGCTGACAGCAGCGCCTCCGCGAGCTTGCGCGTGCCGCTCCCCTCGCCCGCAACCGCAAGCTTCTGGCCCCTGAGCTCGGCCAGCCGGGTGAGCCGTACCGGATTGCGATGGAACACCCACAACGGCTCGAGGAACACGCGGCCGAGCGAAACCAGATCCGGCGCCGTGGCCGCACTCGCGATACCGCCCTGCACGAGCGCAAGGTGGTAGCCCGACGCGGGGTCCTGAAGGCGCTGAACGTTCTCGATCGAGCCGGCCGACGGCGCGACATCGAGATCGATGCCCGCCTTCTTGAGCCGGGCGGCGTACGTCTGCCCGAAGCCGTAGTAGGCGCCACTGACGCCACCCGCCGTCATCCGGATCGACTTCGGCGGCGCCGGCTGCACGAATTGGAGGGCCAGCCAGAAGGCCGCGATACAGACGAGCGCCGCGGGCCCCGCGACCAGAAGCAACTCGCGAGCCTGTGTGCTGAGGCTTGGACGTTCCATCGTGCTCTCCCGCTCAAGGCCCTTGGCGCAAAGACGTCGAGTAGGACGTCGTCGCACGATTCGGGTCGGACGGCGGAGCAACACCGGCCTCGGGAGCAAGCACCTCTGTGCACGGAATTAGGCGACCACACCAGGCGTTGCCCGGGTCTCAGGCTGTCCGGAGGGCAAGTTGCGCGACCTTGTCGGCCAGCGCCGGGTGCATGCGTCGGCTCGCGCGCCTCAGATAGCCGACCAGCGCCGCCTCGGCGAGGGAGACGACACCGTCGCGCCCAAGTCGCTCTGAAAGCCAGTCCGCCTCCTGGCCGCTCATCCCGGAGCCGGTGATGATCTCGATACGCTGCCGCTCGAGCCGCGCCAGTGCGCGCTCCTCGGGCGTCTGCTCGACATAGCGCTCGATCACATCGCCGTAGCGGGAGGTCAGCGCGGACAGCATATAGGCGGTGGCGGACGGCGCCTCGGTCACCTCCACCGCAACCGACGACGGCGCGAGAGCGGCCTCGCGCGAGGGGATCTCATAGCCCGACGCGCTCATGACGACATTCGCGATCGCCTTTACGAAAAGGTCGGTCCATGCGGGATTGGGGCCGCTGGCGGCCACCGCATCGTTGATCGCGAACAGGACCTCGGCCTCGTCGCGGGTGATGGCCACCCGGCCATCCGCTCCGAACGCGTAGAGGATGCGGCGGACGAGCTCGACCTCGGTCTCGGCGATGGCACCGGCCGGCATCGGCGACGTTGCACGCAGTGGGCCGGCCCCGGTCTCGACCGCGCGGCACACCTGCTCGAGCGCAGTGCGCACGAGCGTGACCGGAGCCCAGCGCGCTCGGTCCAGTGCCATTAGCAGTAGATCGAGCTCGGCCTTGGTGTCGATGCGGCCCTGCGGCTGAATCGCGGCCAGCAGCCACTCCGTGTTCGCGGCGGTGAGGTAGCCCTCGGGCGCGACATCGTCGATGATGTGGTTGCAGATGGCGTCGATCAGGAACGGCGCCCACGCCGGACCCTGCACCGGGCAGGTGCGATGCAGCGCGAGCAGCGTCTCGGCCAAGTCGGAACCCGACCGCCCCTCGATCATGATGCGCTGGCGCAACAGTGCGACATCCTGGTCGCGGATGGAGCCTCGGGTGCGGATATCCGCGATGGGAAGCGCTTCAAGGCGATCCATGTTGTGCAACTGCCCCGGCAAATGTTGATGTGCCCGAGGCTAGGCGCCGCACCCTTTACGAAGTGCTAAGCACGTCGAACGCAGTTTGGCCAAACGCGGCTACGTGGCGCGAAAGACACAACCGGCTCGTCGAGCTGCCGACCGGGACGGGGCTCGGACGCGAGTAGCGGACGCCGCGCCGGACATGCTGCGCGTCCGCCGAGAGAGGGAGCCGCCCGGCTCGTGCCGCGATCGAGACGCCCGCCCGGTGCTTTGACAAGCACTGTACGAACGTCGCGACCTTCAACACACGAGGGGGCGGCTCCGCTCGGCTCGGTCCCTGGCGGAAGGAAGCGCGCCAGGGAGGGCCTTGCTCAATACCAGCGGCGGTACCACGGGCGCGGCACGCCGCGGTCGATCTCGCTGTAGCTGTTGCGGCGACCCCAGTAGCTCCACCTATTGCCGCCGCGGCCGCTGCCGCGCGTCTCCTCGTCGTGACGCTCTGCGCGGATATGACGGCTGGCGCGATCCTGGGCCTCCTCGAGGCGGCGCTTCTCCTCCCGCGACAGATGCCCGTCGCGCTCGGCGGCACGCTCGAGGGCGCGGATGCGCGCCTGCTCGGCTTCGAGCGCGGCGGCCTCGCGGCGGGTCAGCGAGCCGTCGCGCAGACCCTGCTGGATGCGGACCTCCTGGCGGTCCTGGCGTGCGTCGACGCGATCCGCGCTGGCGGGGGCGGCGAGCAGCGTCGCGGCAGCACCAGCGGCAACAAGGCTCAAAACGGTGGTCTTCATGGCGTTTGGTCTCCTGTCCATGCCCGTGGCGGCAGAAGGCCGCGTCGAGGTTGAGACCGAGATTGCCCGAGCGGCCTTGAACCGGCTCTGAATGCGAGGTGCAGCGTACGTTCAGCTTCGACGACGAGCCGTCCGCGGCGCACAAAATGGAAATGGGCCGCCCGCGAGGGCGACCCATTCTTCCGCTTCCCAACCGGAGCCGGGGGGATGACTGATTGAGAGAGCGCGAAGGAGCGGCGCCGTTCAGCGCGTCCGGTAGAGCCAGCGGCGCAGCCACGCCTTCTGGCCGTCATTGGCTTCGCTTGCGATGTGCTCGCGTGCCTCCTGCTGGGCTTCCTTTATGACGCGCACCTCGCGTCCCGTGACCTTGCCGTCGGACTTGGCGGCCCGCTCGAGATCGGCGATCCGGTTCTGATCCTCGAGCAGCTGGCGGTACTCGCGCTTGGTGAGGTCACCCTTGAGGCGAGCGTCCTCGATGGCTTCGAACTGACGCTCCTGGATGCGATCGATCTGCTTGGTGCTGTGAGCCGAGGCGGCGCCGGCGGTGGCCGCGAGGGCAATCGCGGCACCGAGTGCAAGGACGTGCGTCTTCGACATCGTGGTCTCCATCAGGTTGGCCCGTCCGTGGTCCGGCTCGGGCGTTGATCCAATGGCCGGCACGATGCCAGCGCCGGCTTGAACTCGATCTGAATGATGGATTTAGCTGGCGTTCAGGATCGAAAAGCCGCGACAAGCCGCCCTTTCAGGACAACTGTTGTCCCGCGCCGCGGGTCGCAAGTCCAAATGTCTGGCGCGCCGCGCAACCACCGGATGCCGCTCATCAGCCCCACTCCAGCGAGGCGAAAAAGGAATCGCGGGCAGTTGTTAAGCTAGCTGTAAAGCCCCCGAATCAGTTAGTTTTCCACAACTTCTCTCGGGGACCGGAGCCATGGCGCTCACATTCGACACGCTTGATCGACCGGCGCTGACAACGCGCCTCGGGAACGCGGTCCTGCGCGCTCAGAGCCACATCGCGGCAGCTTTTGCCGGCCCGCGCGGCTGGCATTGCCACGACGCCGGTTTGACCGATGTCGCAAGCCACGACGGTGAGGTCCTGACCGGGCTCGTCATGCGGCGACGGCTTGGCGACATCTGGGAATATCGCCGCGCCAGCGAAGCCGAGATCGCCGATCATCTCGCGGGCACCGAATGGTAGGGGCACCGGGCGCACCGCCGCGCTACTTTCGCCCGCCCGCTTGATACAGCTTGATCTGCTCTCGGACCGCCCCGAAGCTCACGACACGCCCGCGCTCCATCACGGCGCCGATGTTACAGTGCTCCTCGAGGAAGGCGTTCGAGTGCGACGCCATGACGACGATCGACGCCGCCTTCATGAATTTGCCCGTGCGCTGCTTGATGCGGCTCATGAAGGCCGCATCGCCAGTTCCAATGCCTTCGTCGAGCACGAGGATTTCCGGCTCGAAGGCCGTGGAGATCGCAAACAGCAGGCGCGACAGCATGCCGGACGAGTAGGTCCGGACCGGCAGATTGAGGTAGTCCCCGAGCTCGCTGAACTCGGCGATGTCGGCCACGGCCGCCTCGATGTCGGCCGTGCGGTGGCCGAGGTAGAGCCCGCGCAGGAGAATGTTCTCAAAGCCGGTGCCGTCCATCTCGAGCCCGAGGCGGGTGTCGATCAGCGGCGTGACGCGGCCCTGGATGACAATGGCGCCGCTTTCGGGCGGGTAGATGCCGGCGATCACACGCAGCAACGTGGTTTTGCCCGCACCGTTGTGGCCGATGAGCCCGAGGCGATCGCCATCGACAAGCTCCATCGAAACGCCGCTCAGCGCCTGCACGACGGTCGGCACGCCGTCGTCAAGCCGCAACCGGCCGCCCACCATCGAGCCGATCAACTGCTTCTTCAGCGACTGGCTCGAGTGACCGTAGACCGGAAAGCTAACGCTGACGTCGTCGAGGATGAGCTTGGCCATGCTAGCCTCAAAGCCAATAGACTAGGCGGCGGCGCGTTTGCGCGATGAGGACGAATGTCGCAAGCAGACCGAGCACCGCAAGGAGCGAGCAGGCCAGAAGCGAGACCGCAGGCACCGGTGCGCCCTCGAGCGGCGCCCGCACAATCTCGATCAGGTGCGTGAACGGGTTCAGCTCCAAGACCCAAAGATGCGCTGGCAGCTTGCTCTTCAGCCATATGACGGGCGTCAGGAAAAAGGCGATCTGCAGCACACTGGCCACGATCGGGGGCACGTCGCGGAAGCGGGCCGACAGTATGGCCAATGCAGCCGCCATCCAGGCGACGTTGACGAGGAGCAGAGTAAGCCCGGGCAGCGCCCATAACGCCGGAATCCCTGGCAGCCGTGGATAGATCAGAAGCACGGCGAGCGGAACGATGGATTGATAGGCGGCGATGACGATGTACCGCCACCACACGCGGAGAATAACGACCAGCGGGCCGACCGCGACCTGCTTCAGAATCGCGCCTTCGTGTACGAGCGCCCCCGTTCCGGCGGTCAGCGTCCCGGCGATGAATTGCCAGATGACGAACCCGATGGCGACATGAGGCAGATAGACGTCGAGCGGCTGATCGAGAAGGCCGCCGTAGAGGAAGCCGATGCCGGCCACCAGCACGGCCGCCGAAATGGTGTGCCAAAGCGGTCCGAGCACCGAGCGACGGTACATGCGCCGGATGTCCCACTGGGCGAGCGTGAGCCACAGTGTGCGCGCACGAAAGGCATCGCCGATGTCGCGGAGTGCCGTGGCGTAGCTCACGCCGGAGACGATGCGGGTCGTGCTGCTGTCCACCTGTCCGGCGTCCTCGTGAGCTCAATTGCACCGCTCGGCGCTGCGCACCGGTCCGAGCAGGCAAGTCGCGGAGTTGACACAGGCTCTAGTGCGTCTCGACGACCGATGGAAGCCGCAAGTTGGAACAACACCGGTACACCGCTAACCAGCTGCGGCAGCCTGCCGCGGGATTACTCGTCTCGCTCGGCGCTGGCCGTATTGACGCGCCGTAGCGGGGGACGGGCCGCGCCCGACGCAACGGTCCGCGCCGCAGGGTCGCCGCGCTCGCGCCCGAGCCACGCCTCCGCCGCTTGCCGACCGACAATGTCGTAGCCGCGCGGCGTCATGTGGACATGGAGGTTGGGTCCGCCCGACCACTCGTCGATATCGGCCGTGTGGACGTAGGTACGGCGGTCGGGCTCGGCCGCGGCCCGCGCGCGGACGACATCGGAGAACTGAGCGAGGCGGGCGCGGAGCTCGGGACTACCGTCGATACGGCTCGTGACGCCGAACATGACCACGGGCGTCCCGGCCGGGAACCATGCCGCATGCCCCAGACGCCGCAGAACCGCCTCGAAGCGGGCGGGCCAGGCGCCGCTCTGGCCGGCGGCCGCGTCGCTCTCGCCCTGCCACCACAGCAGCAGGTCGACGGCGGGAACATCGCTTTTGACCAACGCCGACGACACATTGCGGGAAATGGCGGCGTACAGATCGGGCTCCGGCGCGCCAGGCAGCCAATGCGTAATCGGCATGCCGCCCCAGGAGATGTTGACGAGATGCACCGGGCGGTCGGGCATCGCCTCCGCAATGCGTGCGGCGAAGGCGCGGGCGGTACCGATCTCGGTCGTGCCGGGCGGAAGGAAGGCCGTGCCGGTGCTGGCCGCAGTGCGATCCCAGTTCCATTCGACGAGATTGAGTGGCGGCGCCCAAACATAGGGACCGGGCGTCAGCGCCATGTTGCTCTGCCCGGTCGCGAGGATCACGAACGGCCGCCCGCCGGTGGTCGGCTCCCCGGCCGTGACGGGATCGGAGATCGGGCTGGCGGAGATCAGGCTGGCGGCAATGGCCAGCATGACGATCGGGCCGGCCGATAACGAGCGAAAATGCGACGAGGAAAACGTCATGACGGCAATCCGATCTGCACCTTGGCGCACACGGACGCCCACTCGCGCGAGACGCGCATAAGTTGTTCCTCGCCGGGTGCGCCGGGAGAGTTGCTCGGTTTTGTGGAACGGACCGCGCGCCAGAGACACGACTGCTCAATGGCGCCTACCCTGTGGATTTCTGACTGATGCGCGGCACGCGGTCAATGGCGCGTGCTGTGCGGGGCAGCCCTGCCGCCGCTGGCGAGCACCACGGATGCGAGGTCGTTGCGATGGTGCAACAGCGGCGCGACGTCACTCGTCGGGCTTGCGCCAATAGACCCCGGTCCAGTCGATCGTCTCGATCGGCGCAGCAATACCGTGGACCGTCCGGAAGTCGTCGACCGCGCTCGCGCACTGGGCAAGACAGCCGTAGTCGTCGACGATCACCATGCCGCCCGGCGACAGACGCGGGTAGAGGGCATCGAGGGCGAGGATGGTCGATTCGTAGAGATCGCCGTCGAGCCGCATCAGGGCGAGGCGGTCGACGGCGAGCCCTGGCAGCGTGTCGCGGAAGAAGCCCGGCACGGTCACCACCCGATCGTCGAGCAGGCCATAGCTTGCAAAGTTCGACCGGACCTCCGCCTCCGAGACGGCCAGTTCCCGGTAGACGCTGAGATCGAGACCAGCGTCGGCCGGGTAGGCGGCGGCGTCGGGCGGCGGTAGTCCGTCGAAGCTGTCGCAGACGAGAACGCGGCGCGTCGTGTCGGCATTGGCCGCGAGCACGCCCTTCATCAGAATGCAGCAGCCCCCGCGCCAGACTCCGGTCTCGATGAGATCGCCTGCGATCCCGTCGTCGATGACCCGCTGCGTGAGGTCGGCGAGGTTCCGCAACCTCACCTCTCCTGCCATGCTGTGGGCGCGCGACGGCCAGTCGCGGCCGACCCGCCGGCTTTCCTCGTCGTAGCCGCCGCCGGTCACCGGGAGCGAAGGGTCGCGATAGATCGTGTTCGCGATGCATCGGATCAGAAGATCGACATAGAGGGCGCGCGGATCGCCCGCCGGGGCCGGGCGCTGTTCGGTGCTCATCGCTGTGCTCCGGGCTCGGGGGTGCCGACGGATCGGGCAGCCGGCGGGGCACCGGGTGGAACAGCGAATGAGCTCGTCTCGCGCCTCGCTTCCGCCACCACTTCCGCGGCATGCCGCGCGTCGATCCACCTGGCGATCCGCCCGCCGAGGCGGATGCCGGGCGCCTCCACGAACCGATAGGCGAGCTCGGCAAGCGGAAGGACGACGGCCATGAGAACCACGCCGCAGGCGACGAACACCATTGTCGGCTCCTCTCCCAGCAGCCGCTTGATAGTCGGCACCAAAGGCCGGACGGCGAACTGGATGACTATGAAGTGCAACAGATAGATGCTGTAGCTCAGGCGGCCCAGATAGCGCGTGATGGCGTTCTCGAAAAGCTGCGGCCGCGACCGGAGCTGCAGGTAGATGATCGCTGTGAATACGAGTGCGGCAACTTGTATGGTCAGCCAATAGCTGATCGCCACGTCACCGATACCCAGCCTCGCCTTCCACTGAGAAAAAACGTGAAAAGCATAGAGCAGTGCGAGAATGGCCGCCGATGCTGCCAGTCCCTCGTGTGCCCTCTCGGGTCTGCGGCCCACGATCGACCAGAGCAACGCGCCGAGGAAAAAGCAGGGTCCATAGAGCACCGGATTGATGGCGTGGTAGAGCGGTGGCAGGCCTGCGATGCGGCCCACCGACGCCTGAAACGCATACGATACTGCGAGACTGACCAACAACCCGGCGCCCAGAGCCAACGGCGTCCGGAACAGCCGCACCATCACCGGAAAAATGACGTAAAACATCATTTCGACCCCGATCGACCAGGAGGCCGGAGCTCCTCCGACGGTAAGCGACGGGACGATCGAGAACAGCAGCGCGAAGAGCACAAACAGCTCCAACGGCCCATGCGGCACGCGCACGCCGTAGACTGCATTCGCGAGCCCGTAGAGCAGTGCGAACGACACGGCGTACATCGGCAGCAGCCGCGCATAGCGCTTGACGAGGAAGCGCTGCTCGAATGCCCGCTGATACGTCGCATCCGCGTAGACATGGTACATCGTGTAGGCGCTGATGCAGAAGAACAGCGGCACGCCGAGGTGAAGGTAATCCTTGACGAACCGCAGCCAAGGCCCGGTTTCCACCTGGGCAAACAGAGGAATGTGGTGCAGCGCCACACCGACGGCGGCGAGGCCGCGCAAGGAATCAAGCCCGTGAACGCGCCGCGCTGCGTCGTTGGGCATGGTGGACGAACTCACGTTTCCGAACTCTGCGAGACCGGCTTGTCCCGCCCGTCGTCCTTGGCCCGCGCAACGGGTCCCATCTCGCTCCACTGCGCCGCCGCTTCGGCGGCATGCCGCGCGTCGATCCACTTGGCGATCCGCCCGCCGAGTCGGATGCCGGGCGCCTCCACGAACCGATAGGCGAGCTCGGCAAGCGGCAGCAGGATGGCGAAGGTGAGCACCGTGGCCAGCAGGAACACGAGAGTGGGTTGGCCGGGGA